>NZ_JBIAVU010000013.1:0-313336 GCF_042894695.1 Streptomyces sp. NPDC001513 | reverse complement strand
GCCGGGGTGAAATGCCGCCGCGGCCGGGATCGAACCGGGCCGGTTGGGCCGGGGTCGGGTGTGTGTCGGGGTGATCCCCGCAGGGCGCCGAACGCACTGCCGCCGCAGGCTCCGACCCCTCGCCACGTTCGGCGCCCGAGGAGACACCCCGGCGCGCGCCCGGCCCCGGCACAACCGGCCACCCCCGCACCCCGCCCAAGCGGCGCAGCCAACCGGCGCCCGGCCCCGGCCCAACCGGCCACCCCACCCGCAGCCCGGCTAGGCCGAAACAGCCTCGCCCCGCAGGGCTACGGCAGGGGCTACCGCAGGTGCGACGTGTCGTTCAGGAGGCGGACCGAGGCGTTGCCGTCGGCGTAGTAGGCGACGGCCGACAGCGAGGCCGCCGAGAGTTCCATGCGGAACAGCGCTTCCGGCGGGGCCCCCAGCGCGAGGCGGACCAGGATCTTGACCGGGGTCACGTGGGTGACGAGCAGGACCGTACGCCCCGCATGCGCGGCGAGCAGCCGGTCACGGGTCGCCGAGATCCGGCGCGTGGCGGCAGTGAAGCTCTCGCCGCCGCCCGTGGGGGCCGCCCTCGGCGAGTCCAGCCAAGCCTGGAGGTCGTCCGGGAAACGCTCCTGCACCTCGGCGAAGGTCAGCCCCTCCCAGGCGCCGAAGTCCACCTCGCGCAGCCCTTCCTCGACCGTCACGGCCAGGCCGAGCCGGTCGGCGACCGCCTGCGCGGTCTCGCGGCAGCGGCGCAGCGGCGAGCTGACGACCGTCTGGACGGTGCCGCGTGCGGCGAGTGCCTCGGCCACGGCGGCAGCCTGGCGGCGGCCCGCCGGGGACAGCTCGGGGTCGGACCCCCCGCTGCCGGAGAAGCGCTTCTGCGGGGTGAGGGCGGTCTCCCCGTGCCGCAGCAGCACGAAGGTGGCCGGGGCACCCATGTCGGGTCCCCAGCCCTGCCCCTGACCCTGGCCCTGACCCCGGACGGGCGGCGCATCGGCGGCAGCCGGCTCGCCCGCACCGCGGGAGCCCGCACCGCGGGAGCCCGCACCGCGGGAGCCCGCACCGCGGGAGCCCGCACCGCGGGAGCCCGCACCGCGGGACCCGGCGGCGAGCGCGGCCCTGACGGCCGCGGCGCCCGCCGCGGCGTCCCCGGGCGGGCCGGACGGAACCGGCCCCGCCAGGCTCCGCGCCGCCGACGCGTCCAGCGCGGCCGTGGAGTCCGACGGCTCCCACTGCTTGCCGCGCTTGCCCGCGTCCATCGCCTCGTTGGCGAGCCGGTCCGCGTGCTTGTTCTGCTCGCGCGGGATCCACTCGTACGTCACCTGGGCGCGCGGAAGGATCTTCGCCGCCTCCGCCGCCAGCGGCTTCATGTCCGGGTGCTTGATCTTCCAGCGGCCCGACATCTGCTCGACGACGAGCTTGGAGTCCATCCGTACCAGGACCTGCGCGTCCGCCGCGAGCTCGCGGGCCGCCTTCAGCCCGGCGATCAGGCCCTTGTACTCCGCCACGTTGTTCGTCGCGACGCCGATGTACTCCGCGCGCTCGGCCAGCGTCTCGCCCGTCGCCGGGTCGAGGACGACCGCGCCGTAGCCGGCGGGCCCCGGGTTGCCCCGGGATCCGCCGTCCGCCTCCACGACGAACCCGGCAAGCCTCGGCATCAGATGCCCGAGTCCGCCGTACGGACCAGGATGCGGCCGCAGTTCTCGTGACGTACGACCTGGTCGCGGGCCGCGGCCTTGATCTCGTTCACCTCGGCCATGTCGAGCTCCAGCCGGCAGCCCTCGCAGCGGCGCTGGTAGAGGCGCGCGGCGCCGACCCCGCCCTGCTTGACGCGGATCTTCTCGTACAGGGCCATCAGGTCCGTCGGCATGGACGTGACGATGACCTCGCGGTCCTTGGTGACCTTCGCGGCCTCGGCGTCGATCTCGGCGGTGGCCGCGTCCCGGCGCCCGGCGGCGTCCGCCACCTTGGCCTCCAGGGCGGAGACGCGCTCGGTGAGCTCGGTGACGCGCTCAGTCGCGGCCTCCAGGCGCTCCATGACCTCCAGGACCACGTCCTCCAGGTCGCCCTGGCGCTTGGCGAGGGAGACGACCTCGCTCTGCAGGTTCGCCAGGTCGCGGGCCGAGATGCCGACGCCGGAGTCCAGGCGCTGCTGGTCGCGGACGGCGCGCTGGCGCACCTGGTCGACGTCCTGCTCGGCCTTGGTCTGCTCGCGCGCGGTGTCGCTCGCCTGGGTCTGGGCGGCGACGAGCAGGTCGCGCTGCTGCGTCAGGTCCTTGGTGAGCGAGTCGAGTTCGGCGTGCTCGGGCAGCGACTTGCGCTTGTGGGTGAGCTGAGACAGCCGGACGTCCAGCGCCTGGACGTCGAGAAGTCGGATCTGGTCGGCGGGCTCGGCGTTCAGTTGGGGGCTCCAGGGAGAGAGGGGTGTGTGACGGACGGCGCGTGCGCCGTCCAGGGGTCGGTGACCGTGCGCGAGACATGGGTGCGCAGACCCCAGCCCTTGCGCTCGGAGATCGCGTCGAGCTGCGCGGCGGCCTGCTCGCACCAGGGCCATTCGGTGGCCCAGTGGGCGGCGTCGACGAGGGCGAGCGGGCTCTGCTCGCGGGCCTCGGACACCGGGTGGTGGCGCAGGTCGGCGGTCAGGAAGGCGTCCACGCCCGCGGCCCTGACCTGCTCGAAGAGGCTGTCGCCGGAGCCTCCGCTGACGGCGACGGTACGGATGAGGGCGTCCGGGTCGCCCGCGAAGCGGATGCCCTGCGCGGTCTGCGGCAGCCAGGCGGCGGCGCGGGCCGCGAACTCGCGCAGGGTCTCCGGGTGGTCGAGTTCGCAGATCCGGCCGAGGCCGCGGCGGCCCTCGGGGTCGGTCGGGTCGGGCACCAGCGGGCCGGTGATCCGCAGGTCGAGGGCGCCGGCGAGGGCGTCGGAGACGCCTGGGTCGGCGGTGTCGGCGTTGGTGTGGGCGACGTGCAGCGCGATGTCGTTCTTGATCAGCGTGTGCACGACGCGGCCCTTGAAGGTGCCGGCCTCGACGGTGGTGGTGCCCCGCAGGTAGAGGGGGTGGTGGGTGACGATCAGGTCGGCGCCCAGCTTCAGCGCCTCGTCGGCGATCTCCTGGACGGGGTCCACGGCGAACAGGACCCGGCTGACCTCGGCTTCGGGGTCGCCGCAGACGGTTCCGACGGCATCCCACTGCTCGGCCCGCGAGGGGGGCCAGAGAGCGTCCAGCGCGGCGATGACTTCAGAGAGACGGGGCACGGGCCAAGGCTACCGTCCCCGTCACCACGACCCGCCCGGACTACCTGACCAGGAAGGTGCGCAGGTCGTCGAGGACCTTGTCGGCGGCGGTGACGCCGAGGCCCAGGTACCAGGTCTCGTCCGGGACGTCCTTGGCCCGGCCCTGCTGCACGGCTTCCAGGCCCCTCCACAGCGGGTTGGCCTCGGCCGAGTCGCGCTTGGTCTTGTCCTTGGCCCCGTAGACGCCGGTGAAGATCCAGTCGGCGGCGGCCTCGTCCATGCGCTCCGGGCCGACCTCGACGGCGAGGTCCTCGACCTGCTGGTTCTGCGGGCGCGGCAGGCCGGTGTCCTTGAGGATGGTGCCGATGAAGGAGGCGCCGGCGTACAGGCGGGTCTTGCCGGGCATGTAGCGCAGCATCGTGACGGTCGGCTTCTTCTCGCCGAGGTCGTCGCCGAGCTTCTTCGCCTTGGCCTGGTAGGCGGCGAGCTCGGCCTTGGCCTCGGCGCTCTTGTCGAGCGCGGCCGCGTTCAGGAGGTAGTTCTCCTTCCACGGGAAGCCGGGGCGGATGGAGAACACGGTGGGGGCGATCTTCGAGAGCGCGGGGTACTGGTCGGCGGCGCGCAGCTGGCTGCCGAGGATCAGGTCGGGCTTGAGCGCGTGGATCGCCTCCAGGTTGAGGCTGTTGATGGTGCCGACGGACTTGGGGTCGCCGGCGTCCTTCTTGAGGTAGTCGGGGATGCCGGCGTCGCCCTCGGACGGCGCGTAGCCGACGGGCTTCAGGCCGAGGGAGACAACGTTGTCCAGCTCCCCGACGTCGAGGACGACGACCCGCTGCGGCGCGGCCTTGAGCTCCGTGGTGCCCATGGCGTGGGTGACGGTGCGCGGGAACTCGCCGGGCGCGGCGGTGGTCCCGAACGCGGCGGTCTTCGCCGCGGCCTCGCCGAACTCCTTGCCGCCCTGCGCGACGACCTTCCCGCCCCCGCCGGAGCCGTTGTCCTTGGCCTCCTTCCCGTCCTGCCCGCCGCAGCCGGTGAGGGCGAGCGCGGCAGCGGCGGCGAGGGCGACGGCGGCGGTTCCGCGGCGTCGGAAGGACATGTCACAACTCCTGGGGGGTGGGGGCAGCGTGCCGAACCGGACATCCGGTAAGGCATACCTAACTTCGCCCCACCCTAAACGCCCCGATATCGCACAGCACAATCGCCTCGTCCACCACAAACGAATCGCCCCCCGGACACCCGTATGTGTGAAGCCGCCTTGGTCGTGTTGTTCGGCGGGAAGCCCGAAAACTAGCTTCCCCTCCGGAGGTGACGCACGGATGTCTGTCTGTGCCATCGAAATGACGACCATGGCCCCGTTCACGATCGCGGCGGACGGGTCGTACGCCGCCCGGCTTGCCGGGGAGGGGGAGGCGCGGTTCGTGGAGCGCTGGACCCTGGCCGGGCCCGAGCCGTACGCGGTTCCGCTGCCGCTCGCGCAGCCCGAGGAGGCCGACAGCGAGGTGCTGCCGCTGACCGACGGGCGGGTGCTGATCCACCGGCGGGTCGCGGAGCGGCACGCCTTCGCGCTGCTGTACCCGACGGGTGCGGCGGCCGGGCCGCGCACCGGGGAGCTCCAGCTGGGCGCGGTGGACGCGGAGGAGGGCGTACGGGTGCGGCTGCTCCCGCCGTCCCCGGACGGCTCCGACGCCTTCGCGCTGGCCTCGGCCGACGGGGTGACCACGGTGTGGCAGGTGGCCGGGTGCGCCTTCGGGCCGCAGCCGGTCGCCCGGATCCCGGGGCGCTGCTCCGGCGGGGTGTGGCTGGACCGGGTGGGCCGGCTGCTGGCCCTGGACCGTGAGCTGGAGGGCACGACCAAGGCCGTCGCCGTGGACCTGGGGCGCGGCGAGGTCTCCCCGCTGCTGCAGATCGCCGAGGACAGTGACGACCGGCTGCTGCTGGCGGATCCGGACAGCGGGCTGCTGCTGATCCGCTCCGACGCCCCAGGCGAACCGCGCCTGGGCTGGGGGGTGCTGGGCAGCTCGCGTCCGGTGCGCTTCCCGGAGTGCCTGCGGCTCGGGGAGGCGCTCCCCTTCGCCGTGCAGCCGGGGCAGGCCCTGATGCCGGAGACCTGCGGGGTGGCGTTGCGGCTGCCGGAGGGGGACATCGCCCTGTGGCGGCCCGCCGACCGGCACGTCTTCCGGCTGGGCGCCCCGGCCGGCTGGCTCGGCGGCGCGGGGCTGTGGAGCCCGCAGGGCCGCCTGCACCTCCCGTACGCGACGCCGGACGTGCCGTGCGGGATCCTCGGCCTGACCCTGCCGGTGTCCCCTCCCCCGCCGGTGCGGCTGGATCCGCCGCCGGCCCCGCCCCGCCCGGTGCCCCTCCAGCAGGCTCCGCTGTCGGGGCGGTAGGGCGGGGCGGGGCTCAGGCAGACAGGCCGGTCAGGCGTGCTTGAGGCCCAGGACCTCCGCCGCGGCGAAGGTCTCGTTCGCCGGGCGGGAGTCGTAGTGCGGGGTCAGGACCTCGTCGAGCTCCTCGTAGGAGAAGGCCTCCTTGCCCGTGTCGAACTTGGCGGCCACCTTCGGCCGTTCCATGACGACGACGATGCCGCCGTGTACGACGAACAGCTGGCCGTTGGCCTTGGCGGAGGCGGGCGAGGCCAGGTAGCCGACGAGCGGGGCGACGTGCTCGGGGGCGAGGGCGTCCAGCTTGCCGTCCTCCGGGACCTCGAAGCCGGCGAAGACGTCCTCGGTCATCCGGGTGCGGGCGCGCGGGCAGATGGCGTTGGCCGTCACCCCGTACTTGGCGAGGGCCAGGGCGGTCGAGGTGGTCAGGCCCACGATGCCGCCCTTGGCCGCCGCGTAGTTCGGCTGGCCGGCCGAGCCGCCGAGGAAGGCCTCGGAGGAGGTGTTGACGATCCGGCCGTAGACGGGGCCGCCCGCGGCCTTCGACCGCTCGCGCCAGTGCACGGAGGCGAAGTGGGTGGTGTTGAAGTGGCCCTTGAGGTGGACCCGGATCACCGAGTCCCACTCCTCCTCCGACATCGAGAAGACCATCCGGTCGCGCAGGATGCCCGCGTTGTTGACCAGGATGTCGAGCTTCCCGAAGCTGCTCACGGCCAGCTCGACCAGCTCGCGCGCCTGCTCGAAGTCGGCCACGTCGCCGAGGTGCGCCACCGCCCGGCCGCCCGCCGCGCGGATCTCCGCGGCCACCTCCTCCGCCGGGGCGGCGGAGGCCTCCCCCGAGCCGTCGCGGCCGGGCTGGCCGAAGTCGTTGACGACCACGCTCGCGCCGAGCCGTGCGAGCTCGATCGCCTCGGCCCGGCCGAGCCCGCGGCCCGCGCCCGTGACGATGGCGGAGAGTCCCTCAAGTGGCAGTGACATCCGTACGGTTCCCCTCGGAATCGGCAGAACGGGTCAGAGAACGGGTCAGAGTTCGATGCAGGTGCGCAGGGCGACGCCCGTGCGCATCTGGTCGAGTGCCTCGTTGATCTCGGCGAGGCTCACCCGGTGGGTGATCAGGTTCTCCAGGTCGATGCGGCCGGCTCGCCAGAGCGCGATGGTGCGCTCGTAGGAGCGGAGCACGTCGCCGCCGCCGTACATCGACGGCAGGATCTTCTTCTCGTCGAAGAACAGCGAGAACATGTTGATCTGGAAGTTGTCGTCGAGGGCGCCCGCGCCGACGATGACGACGGAGCCGCCGCGGCGCGTCATCTCGTACGCCTTCTGCGCGGTCGCGGACTTGCCGACGACCTCGAAGACGTAGTCGAAGCCCTCGCCGGCCGTGATCCGGTTCTTGGCGTCGGCGAACTCCTCGGGGGAGACCGCCTCGGTGGCGCCGAACCGCAGCGCCGCCTCGCGCCGCGAGGCGACCGGGTCCACGGCGACGATCTGGGCGGCGCCCTGGACCTTGGCGCCCTGGATGACGGATATGCCGACGCCGCCGCAGCCGATGACGGCGACCGAGGAGCCGGCCTCCACCTTGGCGGTGTTGATGGCCGCGCCGAGCCCGGTGGTGACGCCGCAGCCGATCAGCGCCGCGATGTCGAAGGGCAGGTCGTCGGGGATCGGGATGGCGCAGGCGGCCGGTACGACCATCTCCTCGGAGAAGGTGCCGGTGCCGGCGAAGCCGAAGATGTCGGTGGCCGCCCGCTTGAAGTTGGGGGTGGCGACGTTCCCGAAGGCCTCCAGGCACAGGTGCCCCTGGCCGCGCTTGCAGGAGGGACAGTGCCCGCACGGCGGCAGCCAGCAGACGAGGACGCGGTCGCCGATCGTGTGGCTGGTGACCCCGTCGCCGACGTCCGTGATCACGCCGGAGCCCTCGTGGCCGGGGATGAAGGGGGCGGGCTGGGGCAGTACGCCGCTCATCGCGGAGAGGTCGGAGTGGCACAGGCCGGTGGCCTTGATGCGGATCCTGACCTTGCCGGGGCCGAAGCCCACGGCCTCCATGTCGTCGACGACTTCGAGCTTGTCCTGGCCGATCTCGCTCTGCAGTGCTGCGCGCACGGTGCGGCTCCTTAAGAGGGCGTACGACTACGAGTGTTCGACGACGGTGTCGGCGAGGACCGGCGCGTCCTCCCGTTCGACGGCGGTCACCGACACGAGGACGCGGCCGGGCTCCTGCCACATCCGGATGCGGAGCGTCTCGCCCGGGAAGACGATCCCGGCGAAGCGCGTGCGGTAGGCGCGGACCCGGGAGACGTCCCCGCCGAGGGCCGTGTCGACGACGGCCTTGAGGGTCATCCCGTACGAGCACAGGCCGTGCAGGATGGGCTGGTCGAAGCCGGCCAGCTTGGCGAACTCGGGGTCGGCGTGCAGGGGGTTCCAGTCGCCGGAGAGGCGGTAGAGGAGTGCCTGGTCCTCGCGGATGTGCCGCTCCTCGACGCGGTCGGGGGCGCGCCCGGGCAGCTCCTCCTTGACGGAGGGGCCGCGCTCGCCGCCGAAGCCGCCCTCGCCCCGTACGAAGATCTGCGCGTCGCTGGTCCACAGCGGCCCGTCGGCGTCCGCGACCTCGGTGCGCAGCACGATCACGGCCGCCTTGCCCTTGTCGTACAGGGCGGCGACCTTGGCGGAGGAGGTGGCGTTGCCCTTGACGGGGATGGGCCGGTGCAGCTCGATGGACTGGCCGCCGTGCAGGACGTGGGCGAGGTTGACGTCGATGCCGGGGGCGGCGAGGCCGCCCATCATGGCCATGCCGGCGCCGGCGACGGTCGCGAAGCTGGGGAGGACGTGGAGCTTGGATTCGAGGGTGTAGCGCAGTTCGTCCGGGTCGGTGGCCGGCAGGCCCGCGCCGAGGCCGAGGTGGTAGAGCTGGATGTCCTTGTGGTCCCAGCCGATGGTCCCCGTGCGGGGGTCGGCGGCGAGGGCCCTGGCGGCATCGATCGGCATGAGGATGCGGCTCCCTGTCGTTGGAGTGTCGCTGCCCTGGAAGACCTCGGTGCGGCCGTCCGCACCGTCGGCCGCACCGAGGTCGTATACGGGGGCCGGTTCTAGAACGCGTTCTAGGACCGGCCGGTGAGGGAATGTATAACGCACGCCCCCGCAGTTGGGAAGACCAGCCGGGAAGACTGCTGACTTCGCGTCAGATAAGCTTTCCAGGTGGAAGAAATGCCCGTGGAACACCGCCAGGCCCACGCCCTCCGGGTCCTGCTGGATCCGCCGAACCCGGCCCTGGCGCTCCAGCTCGGCCTCGTGCCGGACATCGAGGTCGTGCGGGACCTGACGGCCCGGCCGGCGGTGGCGCTGGTCGAGGAGGTCACGGCCGTGACGGCCCTGCTGGCGGAGGACCCGGAGTGCCGGATCCTCGTCCTGACGGGCTCGGCCCACCCCGGCCTGGCCGCCTCCGCGCTCGCCGCCGGGGCGGCGGGCCTGATCCTGCGCGACGGCCCGATCGAGGACCTGGCGGACTCGATCCGCCGCGCCTCGATGGGCGAGACGGTGGTCGATCCGGCCCTGGGGTGAATCCTTTCCCGGGGGTCGCGCCTCTTGTGTGTACGTGCCGATGCCAAGGTCGGCACATGACCCGGAGGTTGTCGTGATCGCTGTTCTCGTGGGTGCCGGCGCACTCGTCCTGCTCTGCACGTGCGTCCTCGTCCTGCGCCGTGGACGGGGCCGGACCCGTGGCTGACCGCACGGACTGGCCCGGTGAGGCCCTGATCGTCGCCGCGCAGGGCGGTGACCTCGACTCGCTCACCGCCCTGGTCACCGGATCGCACCCGAACGTACGGCGCTTCGCGCACTCGCTGTGCGCGTCGCGCGAGGACGCCGAGGACGCGGCCCAGGAGGCGCTGATCATCCTGTACCGGAGGATCGGCATGCTGCGCGCGTCCGGCGCCCTGGCCTCGTGGATGTTCCGCATCGTCCGCAACGAGTGCCTGCGCCGGGCCCGGCTGATGCCGCGGGAGCGGGCGCCGCTGCCGGAGGCCGCCGTGATGTCGGCCGAGGACGAGGTGCTGCAGCGGCTGGAGGCGGGGCGGGTGGCGGAGGCCATCGCCGCGCTGCCGGCGGACCAGCGGCGCGTACTGATCATGCGGGACGTCCAGGGCTACAGCGGGCGGATGGCCGCGGAGTCCCTCGGCCTCAGCACGGCCGCGATGAAGTCGCGGCTCCACCGGGCCCGCGCGGCCGTCCAGCACTCCCTGGGAGACACCCGTGCCCGTGCCCTCCACTGACGCCCGTTCCTCCCTGTCCGCCACCGCGTCCGCCTCGGGCGCCGATTTCGCGAGCGCGTCCGTGCCTCGGCACCTGGCGCGCGGCGCGGTGGGCTTCGGCGCGCTGATCGCGGCCTTCGCCCTGATCCCGGCCTTCGGCCCGGCCACCCTGCTCCTCGCCCCGGTCGGCCTGGTCGCCCTGCGCGGCTGCCCGATGTGCTGGGCGATCGGCCTGGCCCAGACCCTCTCCCGCGGCCGGCTCCGAAAGGAGTGCGTGGACGGCCACTGCGAACTGAAACCGGCCCGGTAGGGGGCGGGGCTGAAATACAGCCCCGCCGGCGTTTGAGGCGCGGGGTCCGGGGCGGAGCCCCGATCTTTCAGCCCCGCCGGCGTTGAGGCGCGGGGTCTGGGGCGGAGCCCCGGCAGTGGGCGCGGGGCGTCACCGTCGCAGCAGGGTCACCACCGCCGCGCCGCCCAGGCCGATGTTGTGCGCGAGGCCGACCCGCGCGCCGGAAACCTGGCGCGGGCCCGCCTCGGCCCGTAGCTGCCACACCAGCTCCGCCGCCTGCGCCAGCCCCGTCGCGCCGAGCGGATGCCCCTTGGAGATCAGCCCGCCGGAGGGGTTCACCACCCACCGCCCGCCGTACGTCGTGGCCCCGCTCTCCACCAGCTTGCCCGCGGCCCCGTCCCCGCACATGCCCAGCGCCTCGTACGTCAGCAGCTCGTTGATCGAGAAGCAGTCGTGCAGCTCCACCACGTCCACGTCCTCGATGCCGAGCCCCGAGTCCTCGTACACCCGCCGGGCCGCCGCCGCGGTCATCGGCTTGCCGACCACGTCGATGCACGAGCCCGACGCGAAGGACTCCTCCGTGTCCGTGGTCATCGCCTGGGCGACGATCTCCACCGCCTTGTCGTGCAGCCCGTGCGCCACCACGAACCGTTCCGACACCACCAGCGCCGCCGCGGCCCCGTCCGAGGTCGGCGAGCACTGGAGCTTCGTCAGCGGCGCGTGGATCTCCTTCGCCGCGAGGATCTCCTCCACCGAGTACACGTCCTGGAACTGCGCGTTCGGGTTGTTCGCCGAGTGCCGGTGGTTCTTCGCGCCCACCGCCGCGAGCTGCGCGGCCGTGGTCCCGTACCGCTCCATGTGCTCCCGCGCCGCGTTCCCGAAGATCTGCGCGGTCGGCGGGGACATCTCGAAGCCGTGGCCGGCGGCCATGATCCCGTAGTGCCGGGCCACCGGCGAGGTCTTGAAGGATTCATCAGCGGCTCCGCCGCGGGCGCCGCCGTCCGCACCGCCGCCCAGCGCTCCGCGCTTCATCTTCTCGAAGCCCAGCGCCAGCACGCAGTCGTTCAGTCCGCCCTCCACGAACTGCCGCGCCATCATCAGCGCCGTCGAGCCGGTGGCGCAGTTGTTGTTGACGTTGTAGACGGGGACGCCGCTCAGCCCCAGCTCGTACGCGGCCCGCTGGCCGGCGGTGGAGGCCTGGAAGCAGTACCCCACCGGGACCTGTTCGACCAGCCCGTAGTCCACGCCCGCGTCGGCGAGCGCCGCGGTCCCGGCCTCCTTCGCCATGTCCCAGTACTGCCAGTCCCGCGACTCCGGCTTCTCGAACTTCGTCATGCCGACGCCCACGATGTACGACTTTCGCGACTTCATGCCCGATGACTCCTAGTCCCTGGGGAGGCCGAGAATCCGCTCGGCGACGACGTTGAGCTGGACCTGCGTGGTGCCCCCGGCGATGGTCAGGCAGCGGGACATGAGCATGCCGTGCACCGCCCGCTCCCCCGCGCCCTCCCGTACGGCGCCCGCCGGGCCCAGCAGTTCGAGCGCGAGCTCGGCGGTCCGCTGCTGGTGCGGGGTCTGGACGAGTTTGCGTACGGACGCGCCCGCGCCCGGCTCCAGCCCGGACACCTGCTGGAGGGTGGTGCGCAGCCCGATGCAGGCGAGGGCGTGTGCTTCGGCGGCGAGGGCGCCGATCCGCGCCCGGTACGTCCCGTCGAGGTCGGCGGCGTGGGCGAGGAGCGCTTCGAGGCCGGTGTCGAAGGTCATCTGGTCGGCCATGTGGACGCGTTCGTTGCCGAGGGTGTTGCGGGCGACCTTCCAGCCGCCGTCGGCGGCGCCGACGAGGGCGTCCGCGGGGAGTTCCACGTCCTCGAACCAGACCTCGTTGAAGAGGGCCTCGCCGGTGATCTCCTTCAGCGGCCGGATGTCGATGCCGGGGGTGTTCTTCATGTCGACGACGAAGTAGCCGAGCCCCTTGTGCTTGGGCGCGTCCGGGTCGGTGCGGGCCAGCAGGATCCCGAAGTCGGCGCTGTGCGCGGAACTCGTCCACACCTTCTGTCCGTTGACCCTCCAGGTGCCGTCCTCGCCCCGCTCGGCCTTCGTCCGCAGCGAGGCCAGGTCGGAGCCCGCCTCCGGCTCCGAGAAGAGCTGGCACCAGGTGACGTCCCCGCGCAGGGTCGGCAGGACGTAGGCGTCCCGCTGCGCCTGCGTGCCGTAGGCGAGCAGGGAGGGCACGACCCAGGTGGCGATCCCGAGGTCGGCGACCTTGACTCCGGCCGCGGCCAGTTCCTGCTGGACGACGAGCTGTTCGACGGGGCCGGCGCCGAGCCCGTACGGGGGCGGCAGGTACGGCGCGGCGTAGCCGGTGGGGGCCAGGATCCGGCGGGCGGCCGCGGGGTCGAGCCCGCGCGCGTCCGCGATGGCGGTCCGGGCCTTCGCCCGGTGGGTCTCGGCCTCCGCCGGGAGTTCCAGGCGCAGTTCGCGCCGCGCGCCGCCCGCGGCGAGCCGTACGGCCCGTAGGCGGTGTCCGTCGCCGGACCCCAGCAGCTGGCGGGCGACGAGCGCCCGCCGGAGGTGGATGTGGGCGTCGTGCTCCCAGGTGAAGCCGATCCCGCCGAGGATCTGGATGCAGTCCTTGGCGCAGGAGTACGCGGCGTCCAGGGCGCTCCCGGCGGCGAGGGCGGCGACGAGCGAGCGCACGTCGGCGGGTTCGTCCATGGCCTGCGCGGCGTCCCACGCCAGCGCCCGGGCCTGTTCCAGCCGGACCAGCATGTCGGCGCACAGGTGCTTGACGCCCTGGAACTGCCCGATGGGCCGGCCGAACTGCTCGCGCACCTTCGCGTATGCGGCGGCGGTGTGCAGGGTCCAGGCGGCGGTGCCGCAGGCGTCGGCGGCGAAGAGGGTGCAGGCCAGGTCGCGGACCAGGGCCGCGTCCAGCTCCAGCAGCCTGTCGGGGGTGGTGGCGACCCCGCGCGCCCGGACCTCGGCGGTGGGGCGGGTCGGGTCGGCGCTCTCGTGCGTACGGATGTCCAGGGCGGCGGCGTCGACGGCGAACCAGCGGGTGCCGTGCGCGGCTTCGGCCGCGAGCAGCACGAGGTCGGCCTCACCGGCGCCGAGCACGGGCGGCGCCAGTCCGTCGAGCAGGTACCCGCCGCCCTCGACGGCCACGGCGGTCAGGGTCCCGGGCCCCAGCGCGACCGCCCCGACCCGCCCGGCGAGGGGCTCGGCACCGGCCCGCTCCAGCAGTACGGAGGCCAGCGCGCTCGGCAGGTACGCCCCGGGCAGCGCGGCCCGGGCCGCCTCCTCGACGACGACGGCCAGGTCGAGCAGGGTCCCGCCGTCCAGGTGCGGTTCCAGCAGCCCCTGCGCGGTCATCGCGTCCCAGTAGACGGGCCGCGCCCCGGTCTGCGGCGGGGTGTCGAGCAGCTTGCGCACCTCTTCGGGAGGCACGGCCCGCGCGACCCATCCGCGCACCGCCTCGGCCAGCTCGCGCTGCTCTTGCGTGATTCCGATGCCCATGCGGCGCAGACTAGAACACGTTCCAATCTGACGGAAGGTCAGATGACGGGTTCCGCCTCTCGCCGTGGCGTTCACTCTTCATTCATTGCAACGTCACGGGCGCAGGATGTTGCATTGAAATCAAAGCCATTGCAATGAAATACCTGCTGTGAGCTGCATAGATGAGATCCGTGCGCAACGAGTGTGTTGCCAGATCTGTGAATGCAACGTAGCTTTTCGTTCATCAGAAACGGCGGGCCGACAGGGAGCCCGCCACTGGAGAAAGAGAAGAACGATGCAGAAGTTCGCCACCGCCGCCCCCGTCTCCGCCGTCCTGGACATCGCCGCGGGCCGCATCCGCCTCATCGCCGCCGACCGCGCCGACACCACCGTCGAGGTCCTGCCCGCCAACGCCTCCAAGGGGCGCGACGTGAAGGCGGCCGAGCAGACCACCGTCGAATACGCCGACGGCATCCTGCGGATCAAGACCCCCGAGGGGAAGAACCAGATCCTCGGCCCCTCCGGGTCCGTCGAGGTCACCGTGCAACTGCCCGCCGGCTCCCGCGTCGAGGCCAAGGCGGCCAGCGCCGAGTTCCGCGGCGTCGGACGCCTCGGAGACGTCGCCTTCGAGGGCGCCCAGGCCACCGTCAAGCTCGACGAGACCGCCGCCGCCCACCTCACCCTCATGGCCGGCGACGTCACCGTCGGACGCCTCGGCGGCCCCGCACAGATCAGCACCCACAAGGGCGACATCACCATCGCCGAAGCCCTCCACGGCACCGTCGACCTGCGCACCCAGGCCGGCGACCTGACCATCGGCGCCGCCCGCGGAGTCTCCGCAACCCTCGACGCCGGCACCACCCACGGCCGCATCAACAACACACTCCGGAACACCGACGGCGCCACCACCGCCCTCACCATCCACGCCACCACCGCCTACGGCGACATCACCGCCCGCAGCAACTGACCCACAGACCCACAACCCCGCACGCCACACCGGCACCGACACCGACACCGGCGAAGGACGAAGGAAGAAACAGTGAGCACCACGCAGAACTACCAGGCCGCCGAGCAGCTCCTGCGCCGTCCCGCCCGCCCCGGTGAGCTCGTCGTCGGCGACAAGGTCAGGCCGCAGTGGATCGACGGAGGCGCCCGCTTCTGGTACGCGGTGAGCCACGGCGCCGGCAAGCGATTCGTACTGGCCGACCCGGCGGCCGGCACCCGCGGGCCCGCCTTCGACCACGCCCGGCTCGCCGCCGCGCTGGCCGCCGCCTCCGGACAGCAGGTCGACCCCGAGGCCCTGCCCTTCATGGCCATCGAACTCGCGGGCAACGCCGTGGAGTTCTACGCGCTCGACGCGTACTGGCGCTGCACGCTGGACGGCTACGTCTGCGAGCAGGCCGAGTTCACGCCGCCGGGCAGCCCGCTGGAAGTGCCCTCCCCCGACGGGAAGTTCGCCGTGTCCCGGCGCGGGCACGACCTGTGGGCGCGCTCCCTGACGGAGGACCGCGAGTGGGCGCTGACCAGCGACGGCGAGAGCGGCCACCAGTACGGCACCGGCCCGGAGTGCACGGCCAACGCCACCCTGCTGCGCAAGATCGGCCTGCCGCACCTGCCGCCCGCGGTGGCCTGGTCCCCCGACTCGACGAAGGTGCTGACGCACCGCACCGACGAGCGCCTGGTCCGGCAGACCCACCTCGTGGAGGCCCGGCCCGCCGACGGCGGCGCGCCCGTGGCGCACACCCAGCGGTACGCCTACGCCGGTGACGAGCACCTGCCGCTGGCCGAGCTGGTCGTGCTGGACGTCGCCTCGGGCACGGTCGTCCGCGCCCAGGCCGAGCCGCTGCTCATGCCGCAGGTGTCGCCGGTCACCGCCAAGTGGGCGTGGTGGGCTCCGGACGGCTCGGCCGTCTACTACCTCGGCAGGCCCCGCGACCTGCGCACCCTCACCCTGTACCGGCTGGACCCGGCCACCGGCGAGGTCACCACGGTCCTCGGCGAGAGCGGGGACACCCGGGTCGAGCCCAACCAGTGGCTGTTCGAGCCGCCGATCGTACGGGTGCTGGCCGACGAGGTGCTCTGGTACTCGCAGCGCGACGGCTGGGGCCACCTGTACCGGTACGACCTGCGCACCGGCGCCCTGCTCGGCCAGGTCACCTCCGGGCCGTGGGCGGTGCGGCAGATCCTGCGGGTCGACGAGGCCGAGCGGGTCGTGTACTTCACCGCCTCCGGGCTGGTCGACGAGGATCCGTACCGGCGCACGGTGTGCCGGGCCGCCCTCGACGGCTCCGGCTTCGCCAAGGTCACGGACGACGGGCTGGACCACGTCGTCACCCTGCCCGCCGACGGCCAGGAGTACTTCATCGACTCCGCCTCCACCGTCGACACCCCGCCCGTGGCCAGCGTCCGCGACTGGGCCGGGCGGGTGCTGGTCGAGCTGGAGCGCGCCGACATCACCAAGCTCACCGCCACCGGCTGGACCGCGCCGGAACGGTTCCGCGTCACCGCGGCCGACGGGGTGACGGACCTCTACGGGGTGCTGTACCGGCCCCGCGGCTTCGACCCCTACCGGCAGTACCCGGTGGTGGACAACCTCTACCCCGGCCCGCAGGTCAACCGGGTCGCCCCGTGCTTCGACCCCGGCGGCATGGGCCTCGACGCGGAACCCCTCGCGGCGCTGGGCTTCGTGGTGGTGGCCCTGGACGGGCGGGGCACCCCCGGGCGGAGCAAGTCCTTCCACGACGCCTCCTCCGGCCGCCTGGCCGACGCCGGCTGCCTCGCCGACCACGCCGCGGCACTGCGGCAGCTGGCCGCGACCCGGCCGTGGATGGACCTGGGCCGGGTGGGCGTGTTCGGCCACTCCGGCGGCGGGTTCGCCGCGGCCCGCGCGATGCTGGACTTCCCCGAGGTGTACAAGGCCGGGGTCGCCCTCTCCGGCTCGCACGACGCCCCCACCTTCAACCTGGGCTTCGTGGAGACCTACGACGGCGCGGACCACCCCGAGGCCTGGGCCCGTACCTCCAACGTGGCCCTCGCGGACCGGCTGGCGGGCAAGCTGCTGCTCGTCCACGGCGCGATGGACGACCAGGTCCACCCGGAGCAGACGCTGCGGTTCGCCGACCGGCTCATCGCCGCCGACAAGGACTTCGAGCTGCTCATCGTGCCCGGGGCCGAGCACACGCTGCTCGACTGCCTGGCCTACGTACGCAAGCGCTCCTGGGACTTCCTGGTGCGCGAGCTGATGGGCGTGCAGCCGCCGACCTACCGCCCCGCCCCCATCGCCCTCGGCCCCGAGCTGCTGAGCGAGCTGTTCTCCTGAGCGCCGGCCCCGCGGCCCCGCCGCCCCGCACTTCAGCGCGGGGCGGCCTTCAGCGCGGCGCGGGCGACCGCCTTCGCCTTGTCCTGGCACTCCGCCGTCTTGTACGGGCTCGCGTACAGGCCCACCCAGACGGAGAGGTTGCCCTCGCGCACGGCGAGGGCGCACGTCCAGTCGAGGCTGGGGCTCCCCCAGTAGGCCTCCGTCCCGAAGGTCAGGTTCGGAGCCGGCGTCTTGTCGGCCGCGTCCACCCGGAAGCGGTCCCGCTGGGCGTCCGCGTTGCGCGCCGCGTCCCCGCCGAGGCTGAGTTCCCAGCGGACGAGGCCGTGGGGCGAGGCGGCCTGGCCGAGCCCGTTCCAGGTGCAGCCCGTACGTACTCCCCAGGCCTCCTTGGAGCGCGTGTCGAGCGAGGAGTCCCGGAGCGCCAACGGCACGGTGTCGGCGGCCTTCGCGCAGGTGGGCAGGCCCGTATACGCGACGGGGGCGTTCATCCGGTCCCGTACGTACGCCACCACCCCGGTGCCGGCCACCAGCAGCACGGCGGCCGCCGCCAGGGCCGTGATCCGCCGCCTGCCGCGCCACGGGCTCCGCGCCGGCGAGCTCGGCTCGGTGGGCGGTTCCGCCGGACGGGGCGGCGCGGACGGAACCTTCGGTACGGGGACGGGCGCTGCCACGTGCGTGGGTTCCGGGGCAGGAGGCAACGGCTCGGGTTCGGCGGCCGGGCCGCCTTCGAGCAGCCCGTCGATCTGCGCCCGCTGCGCGGCGAGCATCCCGTACACGGCGGAGGGCCACTGCCGCCCCGCCGGGGTCACCGGCCCGATCAGCTCGCGCAGTTGCGCCGGGGACGGTCTGGCCTCCGGGTCCTTGGCCAGGCAGCGCGCGACGAGGTCGCGCAGCCCCGCCGGGACCTCGCTCAGGTCCGGCTCGGCGTGCACCACGTCGTACAGCGTCTGGAGGGTGGAGGTGCCGGCGAAGGGACTGCGGCCGGTCACCGACATGGCCAGGACGGAACCGAGCGAGAAGACGTCGCTGGCGGGCGTGAGCGGCTTGCCCTCGGCCTGCTCGGGGGACATGTACGCGGGCGAACCGACGACCCACCCCGTACGCGTCAGCCCGGTGTCGCCCTCGGCCTCACCCTCGGTGACCCGTGCGATGCCGAGGTCGATGACGCGAACGCCGTCCTCGGCGAGGAGCACGTTGTCGGGCTTGAGGTCCCGGTGGACGAGCCCGGCCCGGTGGATCTCGGCCAGGGCGGAGGTCAGTCCGGCCGCGAGGCGCCGTACGACGTCCTCCGGCAGCACCCCGACCGCCTTGACCACGGCCCCCAGCGAGGGCCCGGCCACGAACACCGAGGCCAGCCAGGGCGTCGGCGCGTCCGGATCGGCGTCGATCACCGCGGCCGTGTAGGCCCCGGACACCTTGCGCGAGGCGGCGACCTCACGCCGGAACCGGGCCCGGAAGCCCTCGTCGTCCGCGAAGTGCGCGAGTACCTGCTTGACGGCGACGAGCCGCCCGTCCGGCCCGGCGCCCAGCAGCACCCGCCCCATCCCGCCCTGCCCGAGCACGCCGACGACCTCGAACGGCCCCACGTGCGTCGGGCCGCCCGGCCCTACGTGCTCCATAGCCTCTGCTCCCCCGGATCCCCTGCCCCCAGTCGGGAGCGGATCATACAGAGAGGGCCCTCACGAAGGTGGCGAAAGCCGCAGGGTGAACGGTGAAGACGGGCCCATCGGGATTCTTGGAGTCCCGAACGGCGACAAGACAGGGCTGCGCGGCGACCTCGACGCAGTTGCCGCCGGTGTCGGCGCTGTACGAGGACTTACGCCACCGCGCGCCCGTCAGGTGCTGGTTGGTGTCCATAGCGCTCCTCCAATACTCGGGCGATCAGCGCCGCCGACCCCTCCAGGGACAGTGCGGCAGCCTGCAAAAGATCGTATCGGAGCGAACCCTCCCTGACGGCCTGAGGATTGGCCGTCATATGGCCCTGCACGAAGTCCTCGGTGTACACGATGTCCGGGTCGCTGTCGAAGCGCAGCATGGTGAACGACCCCGGCAACCCAGCATGGGCGCCCGCCTCGAAGGGCAAGATCTGCACCTTCACCCACTCCCGACTCTGGAGGTCCAGCAAACGGGTGAGCTGATTCCGCATGACTTCCGGGCCGCCGATTTCCTGGTGCAGCACGGCCTCGCTCAGCACGATCCACATCAGTGGCGGGTTCTCACGGTCGAGGATCCGCTGGCGCTCCATGCGGGCCGCCACCCTCGCGTCGAGGTTCTTCTTGTTCCGCACGCCCAGCACCGCCCGCGCGTACTCCTCCGTCTGCAACAGCCCATAAACCAACTGCGCTTCGAAGGACGAAACGTACGCGGCCCGGGCCTCCATCTCCGCATACGGCTGGAACCACGTCGGCAAGACGCTCCGCAGGACCAGCCCCACCAGGCGGGAGAAGTGCCCGTCCGTGCCCAGCGCCGCGTCGACCCGTTCGGAGAAGTCCCGCGTCGGCACCCGCTTCGTGTTCTCCACCTGGCCGATCAGCGAGCCGGTGCAGTAGATGATGTCGCCGAGCTGCGACTGCTTCAGCCCGGCGGCCTCGCGCAGCCGACGCAGTTCGTAGCCGTAGTAATCCAGCGGTGAGGCGCTGGGATCAAGATCGCGCACGCCGACCATGGACGGTCACCCCCAAGCCAGTTGTGGTTCCGTAGCCGAGCGTAATCGCCCGGCTGCGGACAGGTGGCCTGAATCACGCAATCGGCCCGGCTCCGGTCCACGCGCCGGCCCCGCCGTCGGCGCCGATGCGTACGTGGGTGAACCGACCTAGGGCCGGTGCGCATGGGAGGAGTTGTTCGGGCGGCCAAAGGCCGAAAAGGCACTTTCGGACAGCGCCGCGAAGGGCAGGATCCCAGACAGGACTCCACCGAGGACCACCGGAGCGGCAGCCGATTGAGGCAAGGACCACGATGCGCAAGCGTGCTCTCGACAGGCCCGACTCGAGGCGAGTTGAGAGGGTGTCCGGATCCTTTGGTGCAAGCATGGAAGAGGTGAGGTGCGGCTACTCGGCGTGAATAGGTCACGCCCAAACGTGTCCTTTTGATCCCAACAGATGAGACTTCTTAGGTGTGATGTCAGTGCATGTGCTCACGATTTCAGAGTACGCGACCAACTTCCCCTCCGGCCGCGACCTCCACTTCGACCTGTGGTGAGGGGACAGAATGAAGGCCATGCCGATGGAGAAGGTCGGGTCTACCAAAGCTCTGGCGATCAGTACATTACCGAGAACAATTATTCGAACGCTTCGTGGGTCGGGCCCGACTCGGTCCGACACCCACCCATCGGGCGAGTCCCCTTGATATTGCGGGATCGAAATGATCTCATGAGTCGCCTGAAATCAGCTGTCGCCAAAGACCGAGCCAACGACGTATTCGTCCTCCACGGTCTAGGCGGTTCCGGTAAGACAGCCGTCGCATCTGCAGTTTTCAAGCATGCGACAACCGAGTCTGGCCGCTTGGGCCTATGGGTCAATGCCTCGGACCAGACGTCGTTGCGCGCCGGCATGCTCGCCGTAGCAGCCGACAGAGGAGCGCACGAAGGCGAACTCATGGCTGCACGAAACGGATTACGCGCAGCTGCGGACCTCGTATGGGATCGGCTTGATCAATCTGCCCAGCCCTGGCTGCTGGTCCTGGACAATGCCGATGATCCAGCGATTCTCCGTGATGGGGCTTGGCTGCGTACCAGCCCCCGTGGCACGGTTCTCGTCACAACACGACAAGCAGCAACTTACTGGTGGCCAGCAGCCCAACTGCTGCACGTGGGCGTCTTGCCGCGCGACGAAGCCGCCCAGGTCTTGTGCGACCTCGCACCGCAGGCTGGGACAGCAGAGGAAGCTGCCGCTGTCGCGGATCGCCTCGGTCGCCTCCCTCTGGCCTTGACCTTGGCTGGTGGGTTTCTTGCCCATCAAGTGATCGAGCCGTGGTCAATGGCAGAGTACGATCGCCACCTTTCGAGTCGTCGTGACCTCATAGAGCTGCTCGACCAAGGCGCCGGAGCTGACTCCAGCGACTCTCGACATCTCGCGAGTAGTACGTGGCAAATCTCGCTGGAAAACCTGGTGAACCAAGGATTGCCTGAAGCCGTCACGCTTCTGCAACTTCTTTCCTGCTGGTCAAGCGAATCACTCCCATTGCCACTTCTCTCTGGCGTTGAAGTAGGTCAAGAACTACCGAAAGACCGCGTGGAGCTAGCTCTTCGTGGGCTACTGGATCATTCACTGACCGAGCTTGTGACAATTGGTCAGCGTTGCGTGCGGACACACGGTGTCCTCCTCCACAGTGTTGCCCGCAGCGTTCCCGTAGATCGCCAGGACCTACTCGCGCTATCAGCCTCAAAGCTGCTTATCGCGAAGATTCCAGAGCTGCCCGAACGAGGTAAGCCAGAACCACAGGCAGGTTTGCTGGCCCCACATGCCCTAGCCCTGATCCGTCGTGTCAGCGCGTGGCACGACGTGCGTCAGACAGCCGCCGAAGCGGCGTTCGAAGCTGCCTTTCGACTGATAATTACTCAACATCGGGGAGGGGACTATGCATCGGCATTATCACTGGCACGTGAGGCTACAGAATTGGGAGAGGCGCGGCTGGGAGAGGACCACATCCTTGTCCTGAGAATTCGTCAGCGTGTAGGAAAATCTGTCGACAGACTCGGTCGCCTTGAGGAAGCAGCTGACCTTCACCGCCAGGTACTTGCTGACCTTGAGAGGGTATGTGGAGTTGACTCGCCCGATACACTGACGAGTTGCCTGCATCTCTCACGCCCACTTACTTGGCTTGGCCATACAGCCGAAGCCGTGGGGCTCATGCATCGCACAGTCTCTGGACGGGTAGCCCATCTGGGCCGTTGGCATCCACTGACACTCGAGGCAATGGCCTGCCTATTGGAGCTTCCCCCCGGGCCTGAACTGGAAAGCGAAGCGGGCGCCGGTCCTGCCTTGGTAAGCGACTGCCTTCGCGAACTCGGAGCGCATCACCCGATCACCCTTTCCGCCGAGTTGAATTGCGCTCACGCCCTGTTCAATACGGGGCAACCTGATGAGGCGTTGCCACGCGCGCGTAGGGCTGTCGCGCAACACGAGTCTCGCTATGGGGCTGAGTATCCAATCACCCTAGCTGCTCGAAGCTTGCTGGGAAGTGCCCTCAGCGCGGTGGGTCAGAATGATGAGGCGATCGAACAGACAGGGCTCGTCGTAAATGGGCGAGAGCGCATCCTTGGACCGACGCACCCTTGGACTGTGATCGCCAAGCAAAAGCTTGCCAACTATCGGCAGATCGCAGGTCAGGAGTAGGAATCAATCCGACGAATGATGCTGGGGTTCTAGCGAGAAGAACGTGCCAATTCAGGCGGATCCGCAGGAACTGAATCCACGATCCACAAGGAGCCATCCGCACATTCCCTCTCGATACCTCCAGTAGGCTCAAGAGAGGTCCGCAGAAGCCTTATCCAACCAGCCCCGACGCGCGCCGTAGGGCCGGATTTTCCGGAGCTTCCAAACCTGATGGCGCGAACCTGATTGTGGATGCTGCGTCTCCCATTGCGCCAATCCACTTGATGGAAACTCTCCTCCATCCAGCCCGCATACATGTGATCACCGGCCTGCTGGACTTCGCCTGGACATCCATCAGCGACGCGTTTCAGAGCTACAGGAAGCAGCCTGGAGATTACTTGATTCACGTCATCCCATAGCTTCTCCGGGATGACGTCGTCCTCAAGAGCAATCCCTGCTTCTTGCGCGAGAATCCTTCCGGCGTCGAACTCCTCTTCCATCCAATGGATTGACACACCGATCTCTGCGTCACCGTTTCGGATTGCCCAGTTGACAGGAATTGGCCCTCTATATTGGGGCAGCATGGATGTGTGCACGTTGATACCCCCCAGCCTTGTCGACTGGAGAACCGAGGCAGGGAGGCGCCAGGGGAACCCGTAGCAAACAATCAGATCGGCGTTGTAGCACGCCAGCACGTTCGCAAGATTCCCCTTTCCACCAGGTACAAAGAAATCCATTCCCGGTGGGATGTCGTCAATGATACCGCCCACAACGTCCCCTGCACCGGACCGCGTTCCCCCGTTGGGAATCAACGAACGCGCATGCATATAGAGCACAGGCTCATATCCGGCCCGGTGACATGCTTCTCTTAGCACAGAGAACCCGGAAGCAGAGTAGGAGATCAGGATGATTCGCACGTCTCGCCCCATTTTCTCGCGTGAGCGCTCCTCGCTTGCCATGGTTCGAAGGAGCGCCGAGTGCTCGCGGCCCCAGCTAGCCGGCTGAATTGATCGCGGGAGGCGGGAGCGGAGCGACTCGCCGCCCGAAGAAGGAGCGCAGCTGCTCCCCTTTCGCATGCAATCCCTGAATGAATTCCCTGCATTTCGAGATCACATTGACGTCGGTGAACTTAATTCCACCAGCAAGGTTTCCGTCATCATCGTAGATGATTTCATACATGACGAGCTCACCCAGCACTACGACCTCTGGCAGCAAGCCTTCACTTTCGCCGCCCGGAAGGTTCTCCTTCGGCAGCACCCGCGTTCTTTCTCCATGCTTTTCTTTGAGGCGTAGAAGATGCAACTCCCACTGCAGATAAGGGGTGATGGGCTCCTCGACGACCCGAACACGATGCAGCGCGAATCCGCTTTGCGTGATCCGCTCGAAATAACTCTCGAAGTGGCCCTCTTGATCGGCAATCAAAGACAGCGCTTCCTGCCATTCCCCTCGCCGGAACGCTTCCCAGCTGTCGACACCGGCCTCCCTGAAGGTCTGGCGCCGTTCAAGCTTCCAGAAGCCAGTTGCTCCAGAATTCCAGAAGTACCGGTCAAAGTCTTCTAGATAGGCATCCAGGCCGAGCCGTTCACGCGGCGCTTCAGCGAGCAGGCTACGCATCAGGAGTGTCCACCTTTGCCGAGACTGCGGTCCTGCGCGGGATGACAACCAGTCGCTCGTCCGGGGCGATCTTCGCGTCCGGCGGGAGCTTGTCTCTGTAGGAATCGGTAAGGTCCCTCCCGATCACCGCGATGTCGCCGTTCTCCAGTTCCCAAATATCCGGGCAGCCGGACTCACCACCCGTGGTTCCCAACTCCTCGGGGGACTTCCCGAGGCGGCGAACCATCGGTGAGGAAGGATCTGCTTCCCATGCACGGACCATCGTGACCTCCCGAGTCATTTGAGACATCGTCATTTATGGGGTGTTGCGGTAGGTACTGGCAAGAGGTGGTGGCGAGTTTCAGCCAAGTAGCGGGAGCGTGCAGACGGACCCGCGCAGAAGCTGCCGCGCTACGGCACTGGGCCAAATTGCCTTCGTCTATGGGGCGTTGCCCATGGCTTGCATCATCCGAGGAGGTCACGTCACCGCATGCGATCCGCATCCGGCGCGGAATCCTTCCGGCCACCTGCGAGTGATCCCGCCACCGGCAGCAACCGACGTTGCCGACCGCCTGGAGGTGTGGCCTCCTGATCCGCCAACCCATCCCAGTCGCGCTTGAACCCGCTACGCCTGGGGTAGAGGGTGAGGCAGGCCAACCCACCTTCACCCGTTGAGTGTTGGGGCGAAAATCGGTGGGTGAGCTTCGGATCCCGCACTGTCGCCTGTGGCGTACTTTGGACATGCGCCGTTGCCTAGTGATGTGCGCTTACCGATGCGCAAGGGGCCGATGACTAGCTCTGATGGGGGGAGCTGTGGAGCCAGCGGTTGTGGCATTGGCGAGCAGTGCCGGCACGACAGTCGTCACCTTGATGGCCACTGACGCATGGCAACGCGTACGGGAGGGAATCGCGTCCCTTTGGCGCCGTGGGCAAGTGGAGCGTGCGGCAGCGGTGGTTGCCGAACTCGATGCCAACCGTGAGGACCTCCTCGCTGCCGTGGCAGCCGGTGACCAGCACATCGAAGGTGAGCTTCAGGCGGAGTGGCAGGGAAGGCTCCGACGTCTCCTTGCAGCACAGCCGGAGCTGGTCGAAGACCTGAGGAGACTCGTAGACGAATGGAGCCCGCCTGCCGGCCCGGCCCCCGTGGTGACGCAGCGCGCCACGGCCTCCGGGAGCGCGAGGGTCTATCAGGCAGGGCGAGACCAGCACATCTCGAACCAGTAGGCGGTCAAACAGATCGCGGCCCGGGCGCCCGTCCGGCCCGCCAGCCCGGTCCGCCCGCCCGGGCCCCGGCATGGACCCCTACCCGGCGGTAGGGCAGCATGGGCCGACCAGTCTCAGCCCAGGAGGAACCCATGGCCGCCCACCCCAAGCCGGAGACCCTCGCCGCCTTCGAGGCCGCCAAGGGGTTCATGCCCGTACGGGAGGGGCTCGCGCTGTACGAGGCGGCCGCTGCCGCGGCCGGGCTCGGGCTGCCGCTGCTGGAGGTCGGGACGTACTGCGGGCGGTCCACCATCCTGCTGGCCGACGCCGCCCGCGAGGCCGGCGTCGCGGCGATCACCGTCGACCACCACCGCGGCAGCGAGGAGCAGCAGCCGGGCTGGGAGTACCACGACCCGAGCGTCGTGGACCCGGAGGTCGGCCTGATGGACACGCTGCCCACCTTCCGCCGGACCCTGCACAAGGCCGGTCTCGAAGACCACGTGATCGCGATCGTGGGCCGGTCCCCGCAGGTCGCCGCGGCCTGGGGCGGCAAGCTCGGTTTCGTCTTCATCGACGGCGGCCACACCGACGAGCACGCGGGCGGCGACTACGAGGGCTGGGCCCCGCACGTCGCGGAGGGCGGCACGCTGGTGATCCACGACGTGTTCCCGGATCCGGCCGACGGCGGGCAGGCCCCGTACCGGATCTACCTGCGCGCCCTGGCCTCCGGCGCCTTCGAGGAGATCTCCGTCACCGACTCGCTGCGCGTGCTGCGCCGCACGGGGCCGGGCATCTGAGCCTACGAACGCCGGGCAGACAATCGCACCACGCCCCCGGATGGCCCAGGGTCCGGCCGGGCGGCGGCGCAGCGGTCTAGCATCGCCGCGTGCGCAAAGACGGCAGTGCCCCGCCCCCCGAGTCCGGTTCCTCGGTCAGTCCGGACCGGCCCTGGTTCACCCGACGCTCCACGCTCGTCGTCGGGGTCGCCGCACTCGCTCCGGCCGCTCTGGCGGGCTGGGTGCTGACCCAGGTGCTGGCCGGCTCCGGGTCCGACGGGCAGCAGCCGCGGCCGCTGCCCGCGTCGCACGCGGCCGGGTCGCCCGGTCAGCGGGACGCGAAGTCCGGGTCCACCGCGAGCGGCAGCCCGACCGCGGTCGCGACCACGCCCGCGGCGGCCCCCGTACCCGCCCCCGCGCCCGCCAAGGGCCCGCTGGCAGGCAAGACGGTGGTCGTCGACCCCGGCCACAACACGGGCAACTTCAAGCACACCGACGAGATCGACCAGCAGGTCGACATCGGCACGGGTCACAAGGAGTGCGACACCACCGGCACCACCACCAACTCCGGTTACATGGAGGCGGAGTTCACCTACGACGTGTCCCAGCGCCTGCGGGCGGCCCTGGAGGCGCAGGGCGCAAAGGTGGTCCTCACCCACCAGCAGGACCGGCCGTGGGGCCCCTGCATCACCGAGCGGGCCCGCATCGGCAACGAGGCGAACGCCGACGCCGTCGTCTCCGTCCACGCCGACGGGGTCTCGGCCGGCAGCCGCGGCTTCCACGTCATCCTCCCCGCCAAGGTCAAGGGCGGCGCCGCGGACACCTCGAAGATCGTCGGCCCCTCCCGCGAGCTGGGCGAACGGATCGCCGGGAACTTCGCCCGCACCACCGGCTCGGCCCCCGCCAACTACCTCGGCAGCGGTACCGGTTTGGTCGTCCGGGACGATCTCGGCGGACTGAACCTGTCAACTCGGCCCAAGGTGTTCATCGAATGCGGCAACATGCGTGATGCCAAGGACGCGGCGCAGCTGACGAGTCCGGAGTGGCGGCAGAAGGCGGCGCAGGGCATCGCGGACGGCATCGTCGGCTTCCTCGGCGGGTAGTCCCACTCGGCAGCCCCGTCGGGGCTGCTCGCCGCCCCGATCCTCTCGGCCGCGGGGAACGTCCGTACCATGGTGCCGCCCGACCTGCTGCAGGCACGATCTGCGACCGCGGCACCACGAGACGACCGAGACCGAGAAGGACACCTAAGACGTGAACATCCGCTCCCTCACTCGAGGCGACGGCGTGGTGATCGGAGCAGCGGTGCTGCTGTTCATCGCCTCGTTCCTCGATTTCTACTCCACGACGGGTGGCGACCTCCCGAGCGCGTGGGACACCGACGCCTACCGTCTGGCGCTTCCCAGCGTCTTCCTGCTCGGCTTCATCGCCGCCGGTCTGCTCATCGCGGCCCGTTTCCAGCCGGAGACCCGCAAGGTGCTGGGCTTCCCGCTGACGGCGTGGGGCACCGTGCTCGCCGTCTCGGCCGCCTGGTCCGCGCTGTGGGCCCTGATCACCTGCCCGAGCCAGCTCGACCTGGGCGCCGGCGCCGTCCTCGCCTTCCTCGCCACCCTGGCGCTGGCCGGTGTGGCCGTGGCCGGTGCGAAGATCCCGGCCCTCGCGGGCCAGCTGGTGCCGGAGCCGAAGCCGGCCGCGGTGCCGCCGTACGCGGGCCAGCCCCAGCCGGGCGCCGGGTACGGCTACCCGGGCGGGCAGCAGCCCTACGGTTCCACCCCGCAGCCGGTCCCGCCGTACGGCGGCACCCCGACGCCGGCGCCGCAGGACGTCCACCAGGCGGCCCCGGCGCCCGCCCCGGCGGCGGACTTCACCCCGTTCTGGTTCGCGGTCCCGGTGGCCCGCCCCCTCTTCGCCGAGGACGGCACCCCCACCCCGATCGCGGAACTCGCCCCGGGCACCTGGTACCTGGCCGTCGAACAGCGCGGCCCGGCCACCCTGGTCGCGCAGACCCAGGACGGCCGCCGCGGCATCCTGAACGACACCTCGGGCATCCAGCGCGGCTGAGCCCCGCTCCCGCGCACACGACGGCCCCCCGCCCTTCCGGGCGGGGGGCCGTTGCCTTACAGTCGCCAGGCCCCTGACGCATCGTCAGGTACGGCTGTCGGCACCGCGGAGGGACGTTCATGCGCCTCGGACTCGCACTCGGCTACTGGGGCCGCGGCCCCCAGCCCGCCCACCTCGACCTGGCCACCGAGGCCGAAACCCTCGGCTACGACTCGGTGTGGACCGCCGAGGCCTGGGGCTCGGACGCCTTCACCCCGCTGACCTGGATCGCCGCGCACACCTCGCGGATCCGCCTCGGCACGGCCATCGCGCAGATGGCCGCCCGCACCCCGACGGCCACCGCCATGCACGCCCTCACCCTGGACCACCTCTCCGGCGGCCGGATGATGCTGGGCCTCGGCCTGTCCGGCCCGCAGGTGGTCGAGGGCTGGTACGGGCGACCCTTCCCCGCGAGCCCGCTCACCGCGACCCGCGAGTACGTCGACGTCATCCGCCAGGTGCTGCGCCGCGAGGGCCCGGTCGCGCTGGACGGCCGCTTCCACAGCCACCCGTACCGCGGTGAGGACGGCACCGGTATCGGCAAGCCCCTGAAGCCCATCACCCACCCGCTCCGCGCCGACCTGCCGCTCCTGCTGGGCGCGGAGGGACCGAAGAACATCGCCCAGACCACGCGGATCGCGGACGGCTGGCTGCCCCTGTACTGGTCGCCGACCCGCACCGACGTCTACCAGGCCGCGCTCACCGACCTCCCCGAGGGGTTCATGATCGCGCCAATGGCCCGCGCCAAGGTCTGCGACGACGTCGCGGAGGGGCTGTTCCCGGTCAAGGCGATGCTCGGCTTCTACATCGGCGGCATGGGGCACGCGGCCCGCAACTTCCACGCAGACCTGATGGCCCGGATGGGCTACGAGGAGGAGGCGCGCCGCATCCAGGAGCTGTTCCTCGCCGGCCGCAAGGAGGAGGCGGTGCTGGCCGTCCCGGACGCCTTCGCCGACGAGATCTCCCTGGTCGGGCCCCGCGAGCGGATCGCCGAACGCCTGGAGCTGTGGCGCAAGGGCCCGGTCACCGACCTCCTCGTGACGGCCCCGGACCCGCACACCCTGCGCGTCCTGGCGGAGCTCAACAGCTAGGTCAACGATCCGACAATGTGATGTGACAGCGGCTGTCCGAAAGTGGATGATGATCGTCGTCGCTGCGGGTTGCGCGTGCGCCCGACTGCCGCCGGGGGGAACCGGCCTCATACGGTCGCGAGCGCCGCACCCATGGCGACCCACGTCGTCCTCTGCTCGAAGGAACCCTTCTGGTGCGTCCCACTCGCGCGACCGTCCTGCTGACCGCGGGTCTCGTCTCCCTCCTCGGCCTGCCGGCGACCGCGGCCGCCGCCGAAACCCCGACCGATCTGTACGTGGACAACCACTCGCTCGCCGCCTGCTCGGACAGCGGCCCCGGTACGTACGCCACGCCTTTCTGCACGATCTCGGCCGCGGTCAAGGTCGTGCAGCCGGGCCAGACCGTGCGCATCGAACCGGGCGTCAAGCCCTACGACGAGAACGTCACCGTCAACCGTGGCGGGCTGCCGGGCAAGCCGATCACCTTCGTCTCCGACGGGGTGGAGGCCAACCCGAAGTTCAGGCTGGCGCCCGGCAAGAGCCTGACCATCGGCAACGTCTCCTTCGTGAAGGTCGTCGGACTGGACGCCCCGGCCGGTGTCCGGGTCACCGGTTCCACCGACGTGGAGCTGCGCGGGCTCGCCGCCGGCGGCAACCCCGACTCCGTCACGATCGACGGGGGCAGCGGGAACGTCCGCCTCCAGCACAGCAAGCTGAAGACGTCCGTCCGCGTCGAGAACGCGCACGACGTCGTACTGAGCCGCAACGAGATCCAGGGCTACGTCAACGCGGCGGTCTTCGCCTGGGACGCGACGGGCCTGGTCGTCACCAACAACACGATCCGCCGCGACTGCGAGGCGGGCATCAAGCTCGCCGGCGGCTCCACCGGCTCGTCCCTGTTCAACAACGTGGTCCACACCGACTTCGAAGCCGGCTGCGGGAACCTCGATGCGCGCTACGGCATCGAAGTGGCGCAGACCGCGGCCACCGGCACCCGCGCCGACTACAACCTGATCACCGGCCCCTTCTCCGCGGACCGGGTGGCCTACAAGTGGGCCGGCGCCACCTACCCGGACCAGGCGTCCTTCCACGCCGGGACCGGCCAGGGCGCGCACGACATCCTGACCCCCTCGCGCACGGGCGTCGGCGCGGTGGACGGTTCGCCCACGGTCGACTCCGCGGACGCGACGGCGCCGGGCGTCCTCCTCACCGACTACTTCGGGCGGGAGATCGGGGACGACCCGCGCGTGCCCAACACCGGCAAGGACGGCGGGTACCTGGACCGCGGTGCCTTCGAGCTGTACGACGAGCTGCGCAGTGTCCGGGCGGAGCTCGAACAGGGCTGGGCCCCGGTCGGCACCACCGTGAAGATCAAGGCCACGGCGGACAGCCGCTGGCTCGCCGCGCTCACCTACGCGTACGACTTCGGCGACGGCACCGCGCCGGTCGTCACCTCGGCCACCAGTGCCGAGCACGTCTACGACAAGCCGTGCGCGTGCACGGTCAAGGTGACGGCGTCCAACAAGGTCCGCCAGCAGGTCTCCGCCACCGTGACGGCCAAGGTCACCGCGGCCACCCCGCTGACCACGGCCTTCACCGCGCAGCCCGTCCTGCCGAACCCGGACGCCCCGAGGGAGTTCGTGCCGCCGCTGTCCGCCGAGGCCGACCCGCGCGGCGCCACCACGCCGTGGCCGGTGCAGCGCGTGGACGTGGACTTCGGTGACGGCGCGAAGGAGAGCCGCGACGCCCTGGAGCCGGTCCGGCACGCCTACAAGCAGCCCGGCACGTACAAGGTGACGACGACCCTCACGGACGTCAAGGGCGCCACCTCGACGGCCGAGCGGACCGTGCAGGTCGCCTACACCCCGGCCGGCTACGTCTCGCAGCGGCCGTTCCGCGTCCTGGACACCCGTACCACCAACACCCCCGTCCAGGGCGGCACCGCCACCGCGTTCTCCCTGCCGGTCGTCTACACCGGTTCCGGCCCGCACCACTCGGCCGGCGCCTCCGCGGCCGTCGTGAACGTGACGGTCACCGGCGCCACCGAGGACACCCACCTCAGCGTGTGGCCGTCGGGCCAGGCCCGCCCGGTCACCTCGAACGTCAACGTCAAGGCGGGCGGCACCTCCTCCAACACGGTCACCGTCCCGGTGGGCGCCGACGGCAAGCTCTCGGCGCAGCTCAACTCCGGCAAGGCCGCGCTGATCGTCGACTTCGTCGGCTACTACCAGCCGAACGGCGGTGACCGGTTCTCCCCGCTCGCCCCGACCCGCGTCCTCGACACCCGCACCACCGGCGGCGCGCTGGGCGGCGGCCAGACCCGCACCGTGAAGGTCGCCGGGGTCAACGGCATCCCGGCGGACGCCAAGGCGGTCGCCCTCAACCTGACCGCCACCGGCGCGACCGAGCAGGCGCACGTCATCGCCTACTCGGAGCCGGACAAGCGCCCGGTCAGCTCGAACCTCAACCTCGAACCGGGCAAGGACAAGTCCAACCAGGCCATCGTCCCCGTCGGCCCGGACGGCACGGTCATCCTCTACACCAACACCGGCTCCACGCACCTGATCCTGGACGCGGTGGGCTACTACGCCGCGAACGGGAGCACCCTCTTCACGCCGACCGTTCCGCAGCGCCTCGCCGACACCCGCGCCACCGGCAAGCTCGCGCCCGGCGTCACCGCCTCGGTCGCCGGCCTGCCCGCCGGCGCGGTCGGCGCGGCCCTGAACGTGACCGCCACCGACACCACCGGCCCCGGCTTCCTCACCGTCTACGGCCACGGCGGTACGAAGCCCGAGGCCAGCAGCCTCCAGACCCGCCCCGGCGAGACCGTCCCCAACCACGTGACCAGCCCCGTCGCCGACGGCCGCGTCAGCATCTGGAACAGCTGGGGCGGCAGCAACCACGTGATCACCGACCTGTTCGGCTACTTCACCCAGGGCTAGCCCCTCCGGGAGCACCCGCAGCACACCGGAGCCCCGGTCACCGCGCACACCGCGGTGACCGGGGCTCCCGGCGTGTCAGGGCGAGGGGGTGTCCGTGTCCGCCTGCGGGACGGCCTCCAGCAGCTCGCGCACGTCCAGCGGCATCACGGCGATCTCGATGCTGCCGCCGCCCTCGTAGGTGCAGGTGACGATCCGCGAGCCGGGGTGGATGACGATGCCCTCCTTCACGGAGGGGACCCGCACCCCGGTGGCCCGCCCGCCGGGCAGCGGTACGGGCTCACCGCGCTCGGGGACCCAGCGGGCCGCGCCCCCGTCGGCGTACACGCGCCCCGCCCGCCAGCGCCCCTCGCCGGCGGGCCGGCGCGCCATCCCGGGGATCCCGGGCACGGGACCGGCGGCCGTCCGCGCGAGGTGCTTGCGCCGTACCAGCCACGCGGCTCCGGCGGCCCCGGCGGCGAGGAACACGTACTCGATCATCCGCCCATTGAAACAGGCCGCGGCCGGCCGCCGGACCGGGCGGGCGGGCTCAGCCGCCGGTCAGCTGGGACGTGCTCGGGACCTTGTCGACGACCTCGGCGCCCGCGCTCTTGCCGGCCTCCTTGACGCTGCTGATGACGTCGTCGAAGGAGTTGATGTCGGCGTCGCCGGCCTCGCCCTTGCGCAGTTTGCTGCCGAGGCCCTTGAGGGACGCGATACCCGCCGTCAGCGGCGCCATCGCCTTGGCCAGCAGCGGGTCGCCCTTGGCGTTGTCGGCCGCCGCCTTCAGCCGGTTGTACGCGAACGCGCCCGCGAGGCCCGCCTTGATGAGCGCGAACGTCCGGCCCTTCGCGCCCTTCTTGAACTTGCCCGCGCGGTACGGCTTGACGATCCACTGGTACGTCGCACCTGCCGCGAGGCCCGCGTTGGCCACGAAACGCGTCTTGGCGAACTTCTGCTTCTCGGCGGACGTGCTGGGCGACGGCGTCACCGCGGCCAGTTCGTCGGCCTCGGCCGCGACGGGCTCCGCGGCCGCGAGGGCGGCCAGCTCCCCCATCGACGCGGCGGACAGCTCCTCGCGCGGGCCGCTCCCGCCACTGCCGCAGGCGGTGGCGCCGACCATCAGCGCGGTGGAGAGGACCACCGCCGTGACGGCACGGCGGAATCGGACGGTCGTGGGTACGGACACGGTTTCCTCCGGGGACTGAGGCGTCCCTCGCAGCCTCACCCCGGCCCCACACCCCCGCCACTCGCGGGACCCGTTCGGGTTTACGACACGCCGACGCGGCAACACGGGCCGTATGAGCACTCACACACGAGCACGCACCCGAGGAAGCAGTCAGGCAGGACGTGCCGTCGCACTTGTGGCGGACGTGCTCGCCTTCGTGATCGCACTCTGGATCCTGCTCTACTTCCTGGACGCCAACCAGGGCAACTCCCTGGTCGACCTCATCCACGACGTCGCCTCCTGGCTCGCGACCTGGTCCTACGACCTGTTCACCTTCAGCCGTGAATGGGTCCAGGTCGTCATCGGCTACGGCATAGCCGCCGTGGTCTACCTCCTCGTCGGCCACGCCGTAGCCGGCTGGCTCTACCGCCGCTGACCGGCCGGCGGCGTCACCCGCAGCAGTCCGGCTCCAGCCCGGCCGGGAGCGAGGTCCCGCCGAACACCTCGGTGGTGGCCTCGTCCCCGCCCAGCGCCGCCACGGCGAGCAGCAGGGACCCGGCGGTCCAGGTGGTCTGCTCCACGGGCCAGACCGCCTTGTCCTGGAAGACGTAGCCCGTCCAGTACATGCCGTTGTCGGCGCGCAGGTGGCCGATCGACCGCAGGATCTCCAGCGCCCGGTCCGACTCCCCCGTCGCCCACAGCGCGAGCGCCAGCTCGCAGGACTCGCCGCCCGTCACCCACGGGTTCGGCAGGACGCAGCGCACGCCGAGGTCCGGGACCACGAACTCGTCCCAGCGCTCCTCGATGCGCGCGGTGGCCTCGGCGCCGGTGAGGGCGCCGCCGAGGACCGGGTAGTACCAGTCCATCGAGTAGTGGTTCTTGTCGAGGAACCGCTCGGGGTGGCGCCGGATCGCGTGCCGCAGGGCGCCCGCGGCGAGCTCCCAGTCGGGCTGCGGCTCCTCGCGGTGCTCGGCGATGGCCAGGGCGCAGCGCAGTGCCTGGTGGATGGAGGAGGAGCCGGTGAGGAGGGCGTCGGTGACGGCGGTGCCGTCGGCCTCCCGCTTCCAGCCGATCTCGCCGCCCGGCTGCTGGAGCGTCAGGACGCACTCCACGGCCGCGTAGACGGCCGGCCACATGCGGTCGAGGAAGGTGTCGTCGCCGGTGGACAGGTAGTGGTGCCAGACGCCGACGGCTATGTAGGCGGTGAAGTTGCTCTCGCGGCTCGCGTCCTGCGGCTCGGCGGTGTCCACGCCGTCGGGCCGGTCGGCGTAGGCCGCGTACCAGGAGCCGTCCTGGTTCTGGTGCCGCACCAGCCACGCGTACGCCCGCTCGGCGGCCTCGTGCTCGCCGGCCGCGTCCAGGGCCATCGCGGCCTCGGTGTGGTCCCACGGGTCGAGGTGGTGTCCGCGGAACCACGGAATGGCCCCGTCCGCGCGCTGGGCGGCGAGGATGCCCGCCACCGTCGCGGCGGCCTGCTCGGCCGTCAGTACGCCGTCCAGGACCAGGTGTTCGGTGCGCCCGGGCGAGCTCACTGGGTCGCGCCGACGGGGAGGTGGGGCTTGGTCGCGTACGCCACGAAGCTCTTGCCGATGAGCGGGTTCAGGGCCTGCTCGGCGAGGCGCGTGGCCATCGGCTTCTTCATGATGTCCCAGACCAGGAGCTTGTGGTACGCCTTGACGGGCAGCGCCTTGTCGTTGTCGACGCCGAACGCGCACTTGAGCCACCAGTACGGGGAGTGCAGTCCGTGCGCGTGGTGCGTGCCGTACGGCTTGAGGCCCGCGGCCCGCATCTTGCCGAGGAGCTCGTCCGCCTTGTAGATGCGGATGTGGCCGCCCTCGACCTCGTGGTAGGCGTCGGAGAGCGCCCAGCAGATCTTCTCGGGGCCGTAGCGCGGAACGGTTATGGCGATGCGCCCGCCGGGCTTGAGCACGCGCACCATCTCGGCGAGCACGCCCTTGTCGTCGTGGATGTGCTCCATGACCTCGGAGATGATCACGACGTCGAAGGAGTCGTCGGGGAAGGGCAGGGCGAGGGCGTCGCCCTCCATGGCGGTGGCGGTGGCGCCGGCCGGGGCCTCGCCGGCCTCCTTCATGGCGGCGAACCACTTGGCGACCTCGCGGATCTCCTCGCCGTTGCGGTCGACGGCGACCACCTGGGCGCCTCTCCGGTAGCACTCGAAGGCGTGCCGGCCTGCGCCGCAGCCCAGATCGAGTACGCGGTCGCCTGCGGCGAGCGGGAACCGGGAGAAATCGACGGTCAGCACGGGGTCCTGCCTTCGCGGTCGCGGGGGTGTGGGGCGGGGGTGTGGATGAGGCGGAGGGTCACCGGGCGCGGCAGGTCACCGCGTGCGGCCGGCACGGGCGGCCTGCTCGATGGCGGCGCGGTAGTGCGCGACGGTGCCTTCGGCGGCCTTGGCCCAGGTGAAGCGGGTCAGGACCCGTTCGCGCCCGGCGGCGCCGAGGCGGGCCCGCAGCTGCGGGTCGCCCAGCATCCGGCCCAGCGCGGCGGCCAGTGCGCCCGCGTCGCCCGGGGGCACCGCGAGGCAGGTCTCGCCGTCGGGTCCGGCGACCTCGGGGATCGCGCCGCCGGTGGTGGCGACGAGCGGGGTGCCGGTGGCCATGGCCTCGGCGGCGGGCAGCGAGAAGCCCTCGTACAGCGAGGGCACGCAGGCGATCTGGGCGCTGCGGACGAGGTCGACGAGTTCGGCGTCGGTGATGCCCTTGACGAAGCGGACGGCGTCCTGGAGTCCGTACGTCTCGATGGCGCGGGCGACGGGACCCTGTTCGGCGCGCTTGCCGACGACGACGAGGTGGGCCTCGGGCTGCTCGGTGCGCAGCTTCGCGAGGGCCTCGACGAGGTACACGAGCCCCTTGAGCGGGACGTCGGCGCTGGAGGTGGTGACGATGCGGCCGGGGACCTCGGCGACGGAGGCGTCCGGCGACCACAGGTCGGTGTCGGCGCCGATGTGCACGACGTGGATGCGCTCGTCCCGGACACCCAGGTGCTGGGCGATCTCCTGCTGGGAGGAGCCGGAGACGGTGAGGACGGAGGGGAGCCGGCGGGCCACGCGGCCCTGCATGCGCGTGAAGGCGTACCAGCGGCGTACGGAGGCCCGCTTCACGCGGCCCTTCGCGGCGTCGAGGTCGAGCTTGCGGTCCACGGTGATGGGGTGGTGGATCGTCGTGACCAGCGGGGCGCCGAGGTCGGCGAGGAGGCCGTAGCCGAGGGTCTGGTTGTCGTGGATGACGTCGAAGTCCCCCGCGCGCGCGGCCAGATGGCGGCGGGCGCGCAGCGAGAAGGTCAGCGGCTCGGGGAAGCCGCCGGTCCACATGGTGGCGACCTCGACGGCGTCGATCCAGTCCCGGTACTCCTCGCGCTTGGGCGTGCGGAAGGGGTCGGGGCTGCGGTACAGGTCCAGGCTCGGGAGCTCGGTGAGCGAGGCGCCGGTGTCGAGCACGGGATAGGGCTGGGCGCCGATCACTTCGACGGAGTGCCCCAGCTGTACGAGCTCGCGCGAGAGGTGGCGGACGTAGACGCCCTGGCCGCCGCAGAACGGGTTCCCCTTATAGGTGAGGAGTGCGATGCGCAGCGGGCGGTCGCCGTCGGCGGCGGAACCCGCGAAAGGGCTCGTCACCATGGCCTCAGCGGTCACTCTCGGCCCCCTTCTCCCTGCAACTTTCGCCGGAGCGTAACCGCTCGGATAATGTAGAACAAGTTTCAGACTTGATCCGTCGAAGAGCATTGAATCTACCGGCCGGAAACTACACCGTAAGAGGCGGAGCAGGTGATTCGCGCCACGACTGCGGCGCCTGCCATGCTGACCGGGGACCAGCCCGGAATCAGCCCGCGCAACGACACGGAACGGGACACATGACAGCGGAAGTGAAGGCCGTCACCACACCGGCGTCGCCTCCCCTGACGGAGCGCCAGGAGGCGCGCCGCCGCCGGATCCTGCACGCCAGCGCGCAGCTGGCCAGCCGGGGCGGTTTCGACGCCGTCCAGATGCGGGAGGTCGCCGAGGCGGCCGGGGTGGCGCTGGGCACGCTCTACCGCTACTTCCCGTCCAAGGTGCACCTGCTGGTCGCCACCATGCAGGACCAGCTCCAGCACATGCACACCACGCTGCGCAAACGCCCGCCGGCCGGGGACGACCCGGCGGCCCGGGTCGCGGAGACCCTGATGCGGGCCTTCCGCGCCCTCCAGCGGGAACCGCAGCTGGCCGACGCGATGGTGCGGGCGCTGACCTTCGCCGACCGCAGCGTGAGCCCCGAGGTGGACACGGTGTCCCGGCTGACCACGGCGATCATCCTGGACGCGATGGGCCTGGAGGCCCCGCCGACGGCGGAACAGCTCTCTGCGGTACGGGTCATCGAGCACACCTGGCACTCGGCGCTGATCACGTGGCTTTCCGGCCGTGCGTCGATCGCCCAGGTCAAGATCGACATCGAGACGGTGTGCCGTCTGATCGACCTGACGGCCCCGGAAAAGGCCTGAAGCAGCCGCTGCGGGATCGCGGAATTCCGCTGGACAGCGGCCGCGATCATGTTCGATAGTCCGCCGCATGGCCTCTCTTGTGCGACACCTCACCTTCGACTGTTCCGACGCCTACAGCCTCGGGCAGTTCTGGGCCGCCGTCCTGGACAGCCCGCTCGCCGACGACGATTTCCCCGGAGACCCCGAGGCGCTGCTCAAGACGCCCGGCTCGACCCTGCTGTTCGTGACGGTCCCCGACACCAAGACCGTGAAGAACCGGGTCCACGTGGACCTCCAGCCGCAGGACCGCACGCGCGACGAGGAGGTCGCACGCATCGTCGCCCTGGGCGCGACCGTCGTCGGCGACCACCGGCGGCCCGACGGGGGCGGCTGGGTGACCCTCGCCGACCCCGAGGGCAACGAGTTCTGCGTCGAGCGGAGCGCCGCCGAAATGACGAAGTAAGCCTCTGGCGCACCACTGCCGGGTCTCCGCCCCACACCCCGCGCCTCAAACGCCGGCGGGGCTGAATTTGCGCGGCGGAGGCCGGAGTGGTGCAGCAGGGCTGGAATGGTGCGGCTCAAAGACCGGGGCTCCGCCCCGCACCCCGCCGGGCTCTGCCCGGACCCGCTCCTCAAACGCCGGAGGGGCTGAATTTGTGCGGCGAAGCCGAATGGTGCAGCCAGGCTGGAGTCGGTGCGGCAGGGCTGAAGGATCGGCGCAGCCGGGCCGGATGGGCCGGGGTCGGGTGTGTGTCGGGGTGATCCCCGCAGGGCGCCGAACACAACAAGCCTCCGCACTCCGACCCCCCGAAACGTTCGGCGCCCGAGGAGACACCCCGGCGCGCGCCCGGCCCCGGCACAACCGGCCCACCCCACACCCAGCCCAAGCGGCGCAGCCAACCGGCAGCCAACCGGCCCCCCTAGTCCTCCGGCGGGAAGACCGGTTCGCCCGTGGCCGCCAGCGTGATGAGGATGGCCTCCACCGGGCAGCCCTCCGCCGCCGTCAGGATCGGCTCGTTCGCGTCCGACTGCGCGGTGCGCGGATGCGACTGGCGCGCCGAGTCCAGGACGAAGCCGTCCGGGGCGTGGTTCACGCACATGCCCGAGCCGATGCAGACCCCCCGGTCCACCTCGACCTGCCAGCGGTCACCCATCAGGCACCCGCCTCATAGCCCGCCGGCAGGTGGATCATCTTGTGCTCCAGGTACTCGCTCAGCCCCTCCGGCCCGAACTCCCGTCCCACGCCGCTGTTCTTGTAGCCGCCGAACGGCCCGAGCATGTCGAGGCTGAAGGTGTTCACGTTGAAGGTGCCCGTCCGCACCTGCCGCCCGAAGTCGATGCCGTGCTCGACGTCGCCGGTCCAGACGCTGCCGCTGAGGCCGAACTCCGAGTCGTTGGCGACCCGTACGGCCTCCGCCTCGTCCCCGTACGGGATCAGGCAGACGACCGGGCCGAAGATCTCCTCGCGGGCGATCCGCATGGAGTTGTCCACGTCCCCGAAGAGGGTGGGTTCCACGTACCAGCCGCGGTCCAGGCCCACCGGGCGGCCGCCGCCCGACAGGACCTTCGCGCCCTCCTCCTGGCCGATCCGGATGTAGTCCAGCGAGCGCTGCTGCTGCCGCTGGGCCACGAGCGGGCCGAGCTGCGTCGCCGGGTCGAGCGGGTCGCCGACGACGAGCGCGCCGGCCGCCGCCGCGAGGGCCTCGGCCACCTCCTCGTACCGGCTGCGCGGCGCGAGGATCCGGGTCTGGGCCACGCAGGCCTGCCCGTTGTTCATCCAGGCCGCCGGGACGATCCCGGCGATGGTGGAGTCCAGGTCGGCATCCGGCAGGATCACCGCGGCGGACTTGCCGCCGAGTTCGAGCGTGACCCTCGTCAGGTTGCGGGCGGCGACCTCCATGACGCGCTTGCCCGCGGCGACCGAGCCGGTGAAGGCGACCTTGTCGACGCCGGGGTGGCCGACCAGGTACTCGCTGACCTCGCGGTCGGCGGGCAGGATCGACAGCACGCCCTCGGGGAGTCCGGCCTCCCGCGCGATGTCGGCGAGGATGAAGGAGTCCAGCGGCGCTTCGGGGGACGGCTTGAGGATCACCGTGGAGCCCGTCAGCAGCGCCGGCGCCAGTTTGGCCGCCGCCACGAACTGCGGGACGTTCCACGGGATGACGGCGGCGACCACGCCCACCGGCTCCCGGCGCACCAGGATCGGGCCGAGGACGCCCTGGCGGTGCTCCTCGTACGGGTAGGCGCGCGCGACCGTGATCGCGGCGTCGTAGACCATCATCGGGCCGAGCGCCTGGGCGAGGATGCTCCAGGAGTACGGGGACCCGTTCTGGGAGCTGATCGAGCGGGCGATCTCCTCGTGCCGCACCGCGATGGCGTCCTTGATCCGGGTGACGACGGCGATCCGCTCGTCCAGCGTCATCCGCGGCCAGGGCCCTTCGTCGAACGCCTTGCGCGCGGCGGCGACGGCACGGTCCACGTCCCCCTTCGAGGCGTGCGGGACGGAGCCGATGACCTGCTCGGTGTGAGGGGAGACGATCCGGATCGTGTCGGTGCCCAGCGGATCCGTCCACTCCCCGCCGATGAACAGTTGTCCGTGTTCCACGAGCTCGGTCATGGCTGAGGCCTCCTGCGGCTTGGCGTTCCAGAACTGATACCAGTTCTAGTTCGAGGAGTCCACGGCCAGGACGGAACAGCGGAGAAGATCCAACGACTAGTCAGAAGAGCGTGGAAGTGGTCGACTTGGGCTACTACTGAAACACGTTCTCGTCAGAGGGCGGCAACGGGCGGAGGGCTCATGCCGGAGGACACGTCACAGGTCACCGATCACGGCGGAGGCGTGTGGGGCATCAAGGTGCCCATCCCCGACAACCCGCTGGGACACACCCTCGTCCACGTCCTCGACACCGACCGCGGCCCGGTCCTGGTCGACACCGGCTGGGACGACCCCGAGTCCTGGGACACCCTCGTCGCCGGGCTCGCCGCGCTCGGCATCCCCGTCGCCGACGTCCACGGCGTCGTCATCACCCACCACCACCCCGACCACCACGGCCTCTCCGGCCGGGTCCGCGAGGCGTCCGGCGCCTGGATCGCCATGCACGCCGCCGACACCGAGGTCGTCGTCCGCACCCGCGCCTCCGAGCCCGGCGTCTGGTTCGACTACATGAGCGCCAAGCTCGCCGCCGCCGGAGCCCCCGAGGAGCACATCGCGCCCCTGCGCGCCGCCCGCGCGAGCGGCCGCATGCGGACCCTGCCCGGACTGCGCGCCGCCGTGCCCGACCGGGAGATCGTCCCCGCCGAACTGCTCCCCCTCGCCGGACGCCGGCTGCGCGCGATCTGGACCCCCGGCCATACCCCCGGCCACGTCTGCCTGCACCTGGAGGAGGCCCACCCGGCGAACCTGCCCGGCAACGGCCGCCTCTTTTCCGGCGACCACCTGCTGCCCGGGATCTCCCCGCACATCGGCCTGTACGAGGCCCCCGAGGACACCCGCGTCACCGACCCCCTCGGCGACTACCTCGACTCCCTCGAACGCATCGGCCGGCTGGCACCCGCCGAGGTGCTCCCGGCCCACCAGTACGCCTTCACCGACGCACCCGCCCGCGTACGGGAACTGCTGGACCACCACGAGGAGCGGCTGTCCGGGCTGTGGACCCTGCTGGCCGAACCGCTCACCCCGTGGGCGCTGGCGGAGCTCATGGAGTGGAACCGGCCCTGGGAGCAGATCCCGTACGGCTCCCGCAACATCGCCGTCTCGGAAGCGGAAGCCCACCTGCGGCGGCTGGTGAAGCAGGGCCGCGCGGAGGCCGTCCCGGGCACCGACCCGGTGACGTACCGGGCCGTGTAGGGACGGCGGCGCGGCCGGTAAGGGGCCCGGGCCCCCAGTGCCCCCGGGCCCGCAGGCTACGGGCCGGTAGAGTGAAGCCGTCGTCCACACTTCTGTACGGGGGGGAAGCCGGTGCGAATCCGGCGCTGACCCGCAACCGTGACCCACCCCGGCACCGCCCGGGCGGGGAGCCGGAATGCCCCGTACCGGAAGTGCGCGGCTCGCGCCGCCGGATCCTCCGGCGGCCGGCACCGTCGAGGTAAACGGAGCCGGAGCCCGGTGCCAGTGCGTGCCCGCCTCCGGTTCCCCAGCAGGAGAGGCACCCTCCCCCATGAACGTCCGCCGCAGCGCAGCCGCGCTCGCCGCCTCCGCCGTGCTCTGCGTGGGTGTCGCCCCCGCAGCCCTCGCCGACACCGCGCCGCCCGCCTCCCCCTCCGCACCCCCGGTCATCCCCTCCGGGCTGTACGGCAAGGACGACCCCATGTACGACGGCGTGTGGCGGCAGTCCTTCGCGCTGCTCGCCCAGGACACCGTCGGCATCAAGCCCGCCGCGCAGGCCGTGCACTGGCTGGCCGGCCAGCAGTGCGCGAACGGCTCCTTCCCCGCCTTCCGCGCGGACACCGCCAAGGACTGCGACGCGACCGCGTACATCGACTCCAACGCGACGGCCGCCGCCGTGCAGGCGCTGACCGCGCTCGGCGGCCACGGTGAGAGCGTCAAGAAGGCCGTCGGCTGGCTGAAGTCCGTACAGAACGAGGACGGCGGCTGGAGCTCCAACCCGGGCGGCGCCATGGACAGCGGCACCGACGCCAACTCGACCGCCCTCGTGATCAGCGCCCTGACCGCGGCCGGCGAGAAGCCGGCCGAGATCAAGTCGAAGGCGGGCAAGACCCCCTACGAGGCGCTGCTCTCCTTCCAGCTGGGCTGCGCCGCCGAGCCGGCCGGCGACCGGGGCGCGTTCGCGTTCCAGCCGGTCGACGGCAAGCTGCTCGCGAACGGCGACGCCTCCGCCGCGGCCGTGCTGGCCGGCCTCGGCACGGGCTCGGCCGTTGTCCCCTCCGGTACGGACACCCCCGCGGCCGCGCCGACCTGCCCGGCGGCGGGCACCGTCGACCCGGCGGCAGCGGCCCAGGGCGCGGCGGGCTACCTCGCCGAGGCCCTGAAGAAGGACGGCCACCTGACGGCCGTGACCCCGGGCGCCGACCAGCCGACCCCGGACACCGGCAACACCGTCGACGCGGTGATCGCCCTGGCCGCGGCCGGGCACAAGCAGTCGGCGGCGGGCGCCCTGGAGTGGCTGAAGGCCAACTCCGCCGAGTGGTCCACGGGCAAGCCGGCCGCCCTCGGCACCCTGATCCTCGCCGCGCACGCCACGGGCACCGACCCGAAGTCCTTCGGCGGCACCGACCTCGTCGCGGCGCTGAACGCGACCGGCCCGGCCCCGCAGGGCGCGGACACGGACGCCACCCCCGTGAAGGAGGAGTCGTCCGACAACCAGAACCTCTGGTGGATCATCGGCGCGGGCGGCGCGGCCGGCGTGGGCATCGGCATCCTGCTGAGCGGCCGCCGGAAGAAGAACCAGCTCTGATGCGCCGCCGCCGGCCCGCCGTGGCCCTCGCTCTGGCGCTGGCCCTCGGGAGCGTCCTGGCCGTGCTGGCCGCCGCTCCGGCGCTGGCGGCCGGCTACCGCTACTGGTCGTTCTGGGACGGCTCGGGCGGCGGCCGCTGGTCGTACGCCACGCAGGGCCCCTCGATGGCCCGCCCGAAGGACGGCTCCGTGCAGGGGTTCCGCTTCTCGGTGAGCAAGGACGCGGCGGACCAGGCGGCGCAGCCGCGCGCCGCGGCCGACTTCGAGGCCGTCTGCGGCTCCACCCCTCCGGCGCAGGGCCGCAAGCGGGTCGCGCTCGTCGTCGACTTCGGCGTGCCCGCGGACGCCCCGGCGGGCGAGGCCCCGCCGCAGGACGCCCCGCGCACCGCGTGCGCGCAGGTGGCCGCGGAGGCCACGGCGGCCGAGGCGCTGGCATCGGTCGCGAAGCCGCTGCGCTACAACAGCGCGGCCCTGCTGTGCGCGATCTCGGGCTACCCGAGGCAGGGCTGCGGCGAACCGATGGCGGACGCCCCGGCGCCGAGCGCGTCGGCGGCGCCCGCCGCCGCGGCCCCGGACGACGGCGGCCCGTCGGCGGGCCTGCTGGCGGGCATCGCAGCCGTGGCCGCCCTGGCCGCGGCCGCCCTCTGGCAATCCCGCCGCCGCACCCGATGACGGGCGAGCGTGCGGAGGGGCTGAAAGACAGGCGCGGCGCCGCACGCGACGACGTGACCCCGGCCCGCCGGAGCCTGCCCGCGGCGCAGGATCCCCCGCGCTGGTCGACGTACAAGAGAAAATGGCAGGCCCCGCTCGCCGGCCGGGCCACCGCCCTGCACGCCGGGGCCTGGTGGCTCTGGGCCCTCGGGCTCGCCACCGCCGCCTCCCGCACCACCAACCCCCTGCTTCTCGGGCTGATCGTCGGCGTCGCCGGGTACGTGGTGGCGGCCCGCCGCACGGACGCGCCCTGGGCGCGTTCCTACGGGGCGTTCCTCAAGCTCGGCCTCGTCGTCATCGGCCTGCGCCTGCTGTTCTCCATGCTGCTCGGCTCGCCCGTCCCCGGCGCGCACACCCTGTTCACGCTCCCGGAGATCCCGCTGCCCGCCTGGGCGCAGGGCATCCGGTTCGGCGGGAAGGTCACCGCCGAGCAGCTGGTCTTCGCGTTCTACGACGGCCTGAAGCTGGCCGCCCTCCTCGTCTGCGTGGGCGCCGCGAACGCCCTCGCGAACCCGGCGCGGCTGCTGAAGTCCCTGCCCGCCGCCCTGTACGAGGCGGGGGTCGCAGTGGTCGTCGCCATGACCTTCGCGCCGAACATGGTCGCCGACGTGGTCCGGCTGCGGACGGCCCGCCGGCTGCGCGGCCGCCCCACCGGCGGGGTGAAGGCGATCCTCCAGATCGGCCTGCCGGTCCTGGAGGGCGCCCTGGAGCGTTCCGTCGCCATCGCCGCGTCGATGGACGCGCGCGGCTACGGCCGCACGGCGAAGGTCCCGCCGGCCGTCCGGCACACCACCAACGTCCTCACCCTCGGCGGTCTCCTCGGCATGTGCGCGGGCACGTACGGGCTGCTGGCCGCGCAGGGCGCCGCGTACGGGCTCCCCGTGCTCGGCATCGGCGCGGTCCTGGCCCTCGCGGGCCTGCGCCTCGGCGGGCGCCGGTCGGTGCGGACCCGCTACCGGCCCGACCGCTGGGGGCCGCGCGCCTGGCTGGTGGCCGGCTCGGGCGCGGCCGTCGCCGCGCTCCTCATCCGCGCGGGCTCCGTCGACCCGGCCGCGCTGCACCCGGGGGTGGTCCCGCTGGTGGCGCCCACGCTGCCGCTGTGGCCGGCGGCGGCGATCCTGATCGGCCTGCTGCCCGCGTTCGTGGCACCCGTACCGCCCAAGGAGGCGTCGCTGTGATCCGCTTCGAGCAGGTGTCGGTCACCTACGAGGGCGCGGCCGGGCCTTCCCTCCAGGGCGTCGACCTGGTGATCCCGGAAGGCGAGCTGACCCTCCTGGTCGGCCCGTCGGGGGTCGGCAAGTCCACCCTGCTGGGGGCCGTGTCCGGGCTGGTCCCCCATTTCACGGGCGGCCGGCTCCGGGGCAGGGTCACGGTCGCGGGCCGTGACACGCGCACGCACAAGCCGCGGGAGCTCGCGGACGTGGTCGGCACGGTCGGGCAGGACCCGCTGGCCCACTTCGTGACGGACACGGTGGAGGACGAACTCGCGTACGGCATGGAGTCCCTGGGCCTGCCACCTGCGGTGATGCGCCGCCGGGTGGAGGAGACCCTGGACCTCCTCGGCCTCAACGAACTCCGTGACCGGCCCATCGCCACGCTCTCCGGCGGCCAGCAGCAGCGGGTCGCGATCGGTTCGGTCCTGACCCCGCACCCTCGGGTCCTGGTCCTGGACGAGCCCACGTCGGCGCTGGACCCGGCGGCGGCGGAGGAGGTCCTGGCGGTCCTCCAGCGCCTCGTCCACGACCTCGGCACCACCGTCCTGATGGCGGAGCACCGGCTGGAGCGGGTGGTCCAGTACGCCGACCAGGTGCTGCTCCTGCCGTCGCCGGGCGCGTCCCCCGTCCTGGGGCCCCCGGCGGAGATCATGGCCGTCTCCCCGGTCCACCCCCCGGTGGTCTCCCTGGGCCGCCTCGCAGGCTGGTCCCCCCTCCCCCTCTCCATCCGCGACGCCCGCCGCCTGGCCGCGCCGCTCCTGGCCCGCCTGTCTGACTCGGTGGCAGCCCTGCCCGGGCCCACCGTTCCCGCCGTCTCCCAGGGCTCCGCCCCGGACCCCGCGCCGCACGATTCAGCCCCTCCGGCGTTTGAGGAGCGGGGTCCGGGGCGGAGCCCCGATCTCGCAGCCTCGCCGCACATTCCAGCCTCGCCGGCGTTTGAGGCGCGGGGTCTGGGGCGGAGCCCCGGCGGCGGCGCGCCCGGACTGCTCGCGCGGCTACGGCGCCGGGGCACGCCGAGCCCGGGCCCGACCCCGAGCACCCCCGCCCCGGGAGCGGCCCCGGCCCACACCCGCGCCCTAGGCGTCCGCCGCACCCGCACGGACGTGCTCCGCGACATCAACCTCACCGTGGCCCCCGGCGAGACCATCGCCCTCATGGGCCGCAACGGCGCCGGCAAGTCCACCCTCCTCGCCACCCTCGTCGGCACGCTCGCCCCCACCACCGGCGAGGTGACCGTCGGCGGCCGCACCCCCCACCGCACGCCCCCGCCCGAGATGGTCCGCCGCGTCGGCCTCGTCCCGCAGGAGCCCCGCGACCTCCTCTACGCCGACACCGTCGCCGCCGAGTGCGCCGCCGCCGACTCCGACGCCGGCGCGGCTCCCGGCACCTGCCGCGCCCTCGTCTCCGCGCTGCTCCCGGACGTCCCCGACGACACCCACCCCCGTGATCTCTCCGAGGGCCAGCGCCTGGCCCTGGCTCTGGCGCTGGTCCTCACCGGCCGCCCGGCCCTGCTGCTCCTCGACGAGCCCACCCGCGGCCTGGACTACGCCGCCAAGGTCCGCCTGATCGGGATCCTCCGCGGCCTGGCCGCCGACGGCCACGCCATCGTCCTCGCCACCCACGACGTGGAGCTGGCCGCCGAGCTGGCCCACCGCGTGGTGATCCTGGCCGGTGGGGAGGTCGTCGCGGACGGCCCGACCGCCGAGGTCGTCGTGTCCTCGCCGGCCTTCGCTCCGCAGGTGGCGAAGATCCTGGCCCCGGGCCACTGGCTCACGGTGAGCCAGGTGGCCGCAGCCCTCGATACGACGGAAGCCCAGTGAGCCCCGCCCGCTCCACCCGCCCGGCCCGCCCCGTCCGCATCGGTCCCCGGGCCGCCGTCGCCCTGGTCCTCGTCACCCTCATCGGGATCGCGGCCTTCGGCTGGCCGCTCCTCGCCGACCGGCAGTCGGGGCTCGCCCACTCCCAGGACGCCCCCTGGCTCTTCGCCGCGCTCCTGCCCCTCCTGGTGGCCGTGGTCGTCGCGACGATCGCCGACAACGGCATGGACGCCAAGGCGGTGGCGATGCTCGGTGTGCTCGCCGCCGTCGGGGCGGCGCTGCGGCCGCTGGGCGCGGGTACGGCCGGGCTGGAGCCGATGTTCTTCCTGATGGTGCTCAGCGGCCGCGTCCTCGGTCCCGGCTTCGGGTTCGTCCTGGGCTCGGTGACGATGTTCGCCTCCGCCCTGCTGACGGGCGGGGTCGGGCCGTGGATGCCGTTCCAGATGCTGGCCATGGGCTGGTTCTCGCTGGGGGCCGGGCTGCTGCCGGGCCCGGAGAGGCTACGCGGCCGGGTGGAGCTGCTGGTGCTGGCGGCGTACGGCTTCGTGGGCTCGTTCGCGTACGGCACGGTCATGAACCTGCAGGGATGGGTGCTCCTGCAGGGCATGGGCCAGGGCATCTCGTTCCACCCGGGCGATCCGGTCCCCGCGAACCTGGCGCGGTTCGTCGCGTACTGTCTGGCGACTTCGGTGGGCTGGGACCTGGGCCGGGCGGCGCTGACGGTCGTCCTGACGCTGACGCTGGGGGCCACGCTGCTGAGGGCCCTGCGGCGGGCGACGCGGAAGGCCGCCTTCGACGCGCCCGTCTCCTTCGATCCGGGTGCCGTCTCGGACCGCGAGCCCGCTCCCGAGAGGGGTACGAACGGTTCCGGAGGGTGACATTCGGGGCCCTGGGCGGTGAGGCGCCCCACAGGACCCAGGTCACATACGAACGGCGGTAGTGGACCGCGAAGCGCCCACGCCAACCCCCCTCACGCCCACCCCCCGGCCTCGACTGCGAGGCCGGCTAGTACACGAGACCTTTGCCAGGGCGCCACGTCGTCGGTAGAACTGGATGAGTCGCCGGGCGGCACGGGTGCTTCACCCGCCGCCGACGAACCCCTCTCCACCGCGTGAGTGGCTCACGCATGCTCCGGCATGCCGCGACCGCCCTTGTCCCCTGTGGAAGGTTCCTCCGTGTCCAACGCTGTCATCCGCCGCATCGCCGCTTCGAAGAAGACCCTCGTGGGTTCCGTCCTCGCCCTGGGCGTCGCCGGTTCCATGCTTGCCGCGGTTCCCGCGCAGGCTGCCCCGACGAGCGCCAAGGCGATCGCCCAGCAGATGATCAAGGACCCGGCCCAGTTCGCCGCCTTCGACAAGATCATCTCGCATGAGAGTGGCTGGGACCACACCGCCACCAACGCCTCCTCCGGCGCGTACGGCCTGGCCCAGGCCCTGCCCGCGTCGAAGATGGCCTCCGCGGGCGCCGACTGGAAGACCAACCCGGCCACCCAGATCAAGTGGGGCCTGGACTACATGAACGAGCGCTACGGCAGCCCCGTCGGCGCCTGGAACTTCTGGTCCGCCAACCACTGGTACTAAACCACCAGCAGACATACGAAGGCCCCGGTGGCCGGCCTCCCCAGGTCCGGCCGCCGGGGCCTTCTGCATCCCATCCCACGGGGTTCAGAGGCGCCTGCGCTCAGGCTGCGCAGACGGTCACAGGCGCTGGATGATCGTGCCCGTCGCGAGCGCACCGCCCGCGCACATGGTGATCAGCGCGAATTCCTTGTCCCGGCGCTCCAGCTCGTGCAGGGCCGTGGTGATCAGCCGGGCGCCGGTGGCGCCGACGGGGTGGCCGAGGGCGATGGCCCCGCCGTTGACGTTGACCTTCTCCAGGTCCTGGTCGAAGACCCGGGCCCAGCTCAGGACGACGGAGGCGAAGGCCTCGTTGATCTCGACGAGGTCGATGTCCTTGAGGGACATGCCGGCCTTGCCGAGCACGGCCCGGGTCGCGTCGATCGGTCCGTCGAGGTGGTAGTGGGGGTCGGCGCCGACGAGGGTCTGGGCGACGATGCGGGCGCGCGGCTTGAGCTTGAGCGCGCGGGCCATCTTGCGGGAGGCCCACATCACGGCGGCGGCCCCGTCGGATATCTGCGAGGAGTTCCCGGCGGTGTGCACGGCGGTGGGCATGACCGGCTTGAGCCGGGCCAGCGCCTCCATGCTGGTGTCCCGCAGACCCTCGTCGCGGTCGACCAGGCGCCACATGCCCTGCCCGGCGGCCTGCTCCTCCTCGGTCGTCGGCACCTGCACGGCGAAGGTCTCCCGCTTGAACCGCTCCTCGGCCCAGGCGATCCCGGCGCGCTCCTGGGAGAGCACGCCGAGCCGGTCCACGTCCTCGCGGCCGAGGCCGCGGTGGCGGGCGATGCGCTCGGCGGCCTCGAACTGGTTCGGGAGGTCGACGTTCCACTCGTCCGGGAAGGGCTTGCCCGGACCGTGCTTGGATCCCGAACCCAGCGGCACACGGCTCATCGCCTCGACGCCGCAGGCGATCCCGATGTCCATCACCCCGCCGGAGATCATGTTGGCGACCATGTGGTTGGCCTGCTGCGAGCTGCCGCACTGACAGTCCACCGTCGTCGCGGCGGTCTCGTACGGCAGGCCCATGGCGAGCCAGGCGTTGCGGGCGGGGTTCATCGACTGCTCGCCGGCGTGGGTGACGGTGCCGCCGACGATCTGCTCGACGCAGTCGGGCTGGATTCCGGTACGGGCCAGCAGCTCCCGGTAGGTCTCACCGAGCAGGTAGGCGGGATGAAGGTTGGCGAGCGCGCCCCCGCGCTTGCCGATGGGGGTGCGTACGGCTTCGACGATGACGGGTTCCGCGGCCATGAGCTCGTCCTCTCCTGCACAGCGCCAGCGCGGCGGGCCGTCCCGGCGCCCCGCCCCGAACTAGTACGCGTTCTAGTTCTCCCCGCAGTCTTATGACCTGGAGCCCCGGCACGCAAGGGTCTTGCACGTGCCCTGCACGGATTCCACACGCAACAGTTGGCGCCGCGGCCCTTGTCACTTCTGGAACTCGTTACTACCTTCAAGCCAACTTCTGATGGGCCGTCAGACTTTGGAGTTGCCCCGATGTCCTGTCCCGCGCTGCCCGAAGGCTTCGACGCCACCGACCCCGACCTGCTCCAAAGCCGGGTCCCCCTCCCGGAGTTCGCGCAGCTGCGGCAGACCGCACCCGTGTGGTGGTGCCCCCAGCGGCGGGGCGTCACCGGCTTCGACGACGAGGGCTACTGGGTCGTGACCCGGCACGCGGACGTCAAGTACGTGTCCACGCACCCGGAGCTCTTCTCCTCCACCACCAACACGGCGATCATCCGCTTCAACGAGCACATCCAGCGTGATGCGATAGATGCCCAGCGACTGATCATGCTGAACATGGATCCGCCGGAACACACCCGCGTACGCCAGATCGTGCAGCGCGGCTTCACCCCGCGGGCCATCCGCGGACTGGAGGACGCGCTCCGGGACCGCGCCCGGAAGATCGCCGAGGAGGCCCTGGCCGTTTCCGCCGACGGCAGCTTCGACTTCGTCACCCAGGTGGCGTGCGAGCTCCCGCTGCAGGCCATCGCCGAGCTGATCGGCGTACCGCAGAAGGACCGCGCCAAGATCTTCGACTGGTCGAACAAGATGATCGCGTACGACGACCCTGAGTACGCGATCACCGAGGAGGTCGGCGCGAACGCTGCGATGGAGCTCATCGGCTACGCGATGAACCTCTCCGCCCAGCGCAAGGAGTGCCCGGCCAAGGACATCGTCACGCAGCTCGTCGCGGCGGAGGGGCAGGGCAACCTCGGCTCGGACGAGTTCGGCTTCTTCGTCCTCCTCCTGGCGGTCGCGGGCAACGAGACCACGCGCAACGCCATCAGCCACGGCATGCACGCCTTCCTCACCCACCCCGACCAGTGGGAGCTCTACAAGGCGACCCGGCCGTCCACCGCCGCCGAGGAGATCGTGCGCTGGGCCACGCCGGTGGTGTCCTTCCAGCGCACGGCCACGCAGGACACCGAACTCGGCGGCCAGAAGATCAAGGCGGGCGACCGGGTGGGGATGTTCTACTCCTCCGCCAACCACGACCCCGAGGTCTTCGAGAGCCCGGACGCCTTCGACATCACCCGCGACCCCAACCCCCACCTGGGCTTCGGCGGCGGTGGCCCGCACTTCTGCCTCGGCAAGTCCTTGGCGGTCATGGAGATCGACCTGATCTTCAACGCGCTGGCCGACGTCCTGCCGGACCTCCACCTGACGGGCGAGGACCCGCGCCGCCTGCGCGCCGCCTGGCTCAACGGCATCAAGGAACTCCGGGTCACCACCCACGGCTGACCCGGCCCCAGGACGGCAGGGGCCCCCTCCACCCACGCCCCGGCCCCTGCCGCCCCCTGGAACGCCCAGCCGCCCCAAATCCAGCGCGGCCGCACCACTCCAGCCCCGCCGGCGTTTGAGGCGCGGGGGGTCGGGGGCAGCGCCCCCAAATCCAGCCCCTCCGGCGTTTGAGGAGCGGGGTCCGGGGCGGAGCCCCGATCTTTGAGCCCGGTCGAGGCACAGGCGGCACGGCCCCCCGCCCACCAAGTGGCGGACCGGCCCGAACCAAGCGATCCTGACAGACAGCGGCGATCCAGCCGAAGGGGCGCCGGGGCCAAGCAGCGCCCCGGCGCCCCTTCGGCCCAAACCAGCCCCGCCAAGCCCAGCGGCCAGCGCCCGGGCACGCCCGATCCCCCAGTGCCAGACTGAACACATGGCCATGCTCAGCCAGTCCTTCCGGGGCCGGCAGGTGCGGCCCGGAGACCCCTCCTACGACGAGGACCGTCGGATCTGGAACGGCTCCGTCGACCGCTCCCCCGCCCTCATCGCCTACTGCACGGGCGTCGCCGACGTCATCGACGCCGTCCGCTTCGCGGCCGCCTCCGGCCTCCCCCTCGCCGTGCGCTCCGGCGGCCACAGCTTCCCCGGCCAGTCGGTGTGCGACGACGGCATCGTCATCGACCTCTCCCCGATGCGCGGGATCCGGGTGGACCCGGAGGCCCGTACGGTCAGGGCGCAGGCGGGGGTGCTGCTCGGCGAGCTGGACCGGGAGACGCAGGTGTTCGGGCTGGCCGTCCCGGCCGGGATCGTCACGCACACCGGTCTGGCCGGGCTCACGCTCGGCGGCGGGATCGGCTGGCTGATGCGCAAGTACGGGCTCACCATCGACCAGCTGCTCTCCGTGGACCTGGTGACCGCCGACGGAACGTTCCTGAAGGCGAGCGCGGACGAGAACCCGGATCTCTTCTGGGGGGTGCGCGGTGGCGGCGGGAACTTCGGGATCGTCACCGAGTTCGAGTTCCGCCTCAATCCGCTGGGGCCGGTGGTGCTGGCGGGGCCCGTGGTCTGGCCGATGGCCGAGTCGGCGCGCCTGCTGCGCTTCTACCGCGAGTGGATCACCGACGTACCGGACGAGCTGACCACGGCGATCGTCCACCGCAAGGCGCCCGCCGTCGACTACGTACCGCCGGAACTGCGGGGGAAGCCCGTCGTGATGGTGGTCTGCTGCTACGCGGGGCCCGTGGAGGAGGGGCAGGAGGTGCTGCGCCCGCTGCGCGAGTCCGGCACCGCCCCCGTGCTGGACCTGTGCGCGCCGAAGCCGTTCACCGAGCACCAGGCGATGTTCGACCCGTCGTTCCCGCACGGCCGCTGGTACTACTTCAAGTCCTGCGACGTCGACCGGCTCACCGACGAGGTCATCGACCGTACGGCCGAGCACGCGGCCCGGATCGTCTCGCCGCTCACCGCTTTCCCGATCTTCCAGCTCGGCGGGGCCATCGCCCGCGTCGGGGAGGACGAGACGGCCTTCGGCGGGCGCGGCGCCGGGCACACGTTCAACATCAACGGGACGACGGAGGGCGCCGACGGCTTCGAGGCCGAGCGGACGTGGGCGCGCGGCCTGTGGTCGGCCCTCGCCCCCCACCACACCGGGGTCTACTCGAACTTCCTGATGGAGGAGGGCGAGGAGCGCGTCGAGCAGGCGTACGGGGCGCAGAAGTACCGGCGCCTGCGCGAGCTGAAGCGCCGCTACGACCCCGGCAACCTCTTCCGCCTCAACCAGAACATCCCGCCGGCACCCTGACCGTCGCGCCCCCGAGGGCGCCCCCGAACCCGAAGGCGCCTACGAGCTGCGCGCCCCGGCCCGTACCGGCTGCTCCTCGTCGCTCCGGCGCTGCCCCGGGAGGCTCACCTGGAGTTTCCGCGGCCCGGACAGCGCGTACACGAGTCCGAAGCCAGCGGTCACGACGACGGCGCCGCCCACCGCGTCCAGCACCCAGTGGTTGGCGGTGGCGACGATCGCGCACACCGTGATCAGCGGGTGCAGCGCCCCGAGGAGCTTCTGCCAGCCCTTCGGCGCCAGCACGACGATCACGATCCCGCACCACAAGGACCAGCCGAAGTGCAGCGAGGGCATGGCCGCGTACTGGTTGGAGATGGCGGTCATGGCCCCGTACGAGGGGTTGGCCAGGTCCTGCGGTCCGTGCACGGTGTCGATGAAGTCGAGGCCGGGCATCAGGCGCGGCGGCGCGAGCGGGTACAGCCAGAAGCCGACGAGCGCGAGGACGGTGGCCAGGCCCAGGGAGGCGCGGGCCCAGCGGTAGTCGCCGGGGCGCCGCCAGTACAGGACCGCCAGGATCGTCAGCGGCACCACGAAGTGGAAGGAGGTGTAGTAGAAGTTGAAGAACGCCTCCAGCCAGGGCGTGTTCACGACGGCGTGGTTCACGGCGTGCTCGATGTCGATGCCGAGCGCCTGCTCGATTCCGTGGATCTGGCTGCCGTTGCCTTCGGCGAGGGTGCGGCTGGTGGGCGCGGCGGCCCGGATGTGCGAGTAGAGCGAGTACCCGACCCGTATCAGCAGGAGTTCCAGCAGCAGGTTCGGGCGGGACAGCACGCGCCGCCAGAACGGCAGCAGCGGCACCCGCTGCCAGCGGGCGGCGGCCGGCCGCCCGTAGGCGGTCGGTACGGGCTCGCGCCAGTACGGCGACGAGCGCGGCAGGAACGGTACCGCGCAGGCCGCGGCGAGCGCGGCGAGCAGCAGCACGTTGTCCCGTACGGGGGCCAGCGCGGCCAGGTTCGGCAGCAGCACGGAGCTCGGCAGGGTCATGGCGAGGACCACGGCCACCGGCCACACGGGCCGGTCGGCGGCGCGCCGGCCCACCTTGCCGGCGACGGCGAGCAGCACCCACAGCAGCTGGTGGCGCCAGCCCGTCGGGGCCACGGCGACGGCCACGCAGCCGGTGACGGCGACGGCGAGCAGCAGCTGGCCGTCGCGGGCGTAGCGGACCGCGCGGCGCAGCCCGAACCAGACGACGGCGCCCGCGAGGGCCGCGTAGAGCAGGATCTCGACGGGGCCGCTCAGGCCGAGGCGCAGCAGCGCGCCGTGCAGCGACTGGTTGGAGAGGCTGTCGGGGGCTCCGCCGAGGCCGGTGCCGGCCAGGTGCTCGGCCCAGTACGTCCACGAGTCGCGCGGCATGGCCGCCCAGGACAGCGCGGTGGCCGCGGCGAAGGTCACGGCGGCGGTGCGGGCCGCGGGGCGGCGCCCGGACAGCCACAGCAGCGGGGCGAACAGCAGCAGCGCGGGCTGGAGCGCGGCCGCGAGGCCGACGAGGAAGCCCGCGGGCCGGTCTCCGGGCACGCGGAAGACCGCCAGGAGCACCAGCAGCACCGGCAGGACGGCGGTCTGGCCCGGTGAGGCGGCCTCGCGGACGGGCAGCGAGACCATCATCAGTGCGGTCAGCACGGGCGCGGCGAGCAGCGCGGTGCGCCGCGGCACCGGGTCGGGCAGGCCGCGCGCGGCGACGAGCCCGATCGCGGCGACGCACAGCAGCGTCACGCAGGTCCAGGCCACCTCCAGGGAGGGGGCGGCGAAACCGACGAGCGGCTTCAGGACCAGCCCGGCGAAGGGGGTGCCGGCGAACTGCCCGGAGTCGTAGAGCGAGCCGGGGAGGGCTGCGGGAAGGTGCAGGCCGCTGAGCCACTCGCCGGGTGGCACCCGCAGCACCGCGGCCGCCTGTCTGACGGCGAGGGCGCCCGCCAGCGCCCACAGCAGGAGGCGTGCCGCCCCCAGCCTGCCGCTATCGCCTATGACTCCGGCATGTCCGTTCGCACCGCTGTGCTCTGCCGCGTTAGCCACGCCTCGCCGGCCTCCCGCCCTGTTGACCGCAACCCTGACTTTGCCTGGCTGCCGCGCTCCATTACCCGCACGACGATATCTCCCGCGGGATACCTAGGATGGCTCCCATGAGCATCGTGAAGATCAACGCACTGACGGTTCCCGCCGAGCAGCGGGAAGTTCTGGAGCGGCGCTTCGCCTCTCGGGCCGGGACGGTGGAGGGTTCGGACGGGTTCGAATGGTTCGAGCTGCTGCGCCCGGTGGAGGGCACCGACCAGTACCTCGTCTACACGCGCTGGCGTTCGGAGGAGGACTTCCAGGCGTGGATGGAGGGGCCGATGAAGGCCGCTCACCAGGGTGGCGGCGCGGGCGGCGGCGCGGGCTCCGAGGGCGGCGAGGGCGGCGGCGAGCGGCCGAAGCCGGCGGCTTCGGCGTCGACGGTGTGGTCGTTCGAGGTCGTGCAGCAGGCGGCACCGAAGAAGGCATGACCCGTCAGGGGTGCGGGGCTCGGGCCCCGCACCCCCGCACCGCTGGCGGACGTGCGACGGATGCGTCGGCTCCGAAAGGCGTCTTCCGCGTCAGCCCCAGAAGGCGTCTTCCTCGTCGATGTCCGCGGTGCACTGGTCGATGTCGGTGATCTTGTGGCCGACGATCGTGAAGAAGAGCCCTTGGCGGATCTCGATGCCGCGGTCGCCGCGGTCACCGCGCGCCGTGTGGAAACTCATCACGTGCCCCCGCCCGTCCGCCAGTACCGATTCCAGGTGGACCTGGAAGGTGCCGTTCGTCTCCTCGCCGAGCCGGCGGTAGAAGTCGAGCACGTTCTCGCGGCCCTTGTGGTGCCCGGACAGGGGATGGCCGCCGGGGACGTGGTGGATCACGTCGGCCGTCAGCAGCGTGCCCATCATCTCCATGTCGCCCTTGCCGAAGGCCTCGTAACCGCGGCGGATCAAGGCACAGTCGGGATGCTCTGCCATGGCGTTTCACACCCTCCGGGTACGCGCGAAATGTCCTTTTCCTATCATCGGCCCGGCGTTGTGGATATTCCACGCGGGAGTTCCGCCGCGAACTCCACAATGACTCCATGAACACGATCAACACACACAGTGACCAGCTCGGCTGGGCCGACGACAAGCTCGGCAGCGACCACCTCACGACCACCGCGCCCGTCACCACCACCGCGTCGACGGCCTCCGCGTCGTGGACCGTCGTCCCCGAACCCGTCACCTCTCCCGACGCCACCCTCCTGCGCCGCGCGTACTACGCGGAGGTCGCCGGCCGGTACTGGAACCGGCAGGTCACCGAGGCCGAGATCGACCAGGGGCTGCTGGACTTCCCGGACGACGGGCTGCTCCCTCCGACGGGCCGGTTCGTCGTGGGCCGGCGCGGCGGCGAGCCCCTCGCGTGCGGCGGTCTGCGCCTGCTCGACCCCGCCACCGCCGAGCTCACCAAGGTGTACGTCGACCCGCGCGCCCGCGGTACCGGCGGCGGGGCGGCCCTGCTCGAAGCGCTGGAGGCACAGGGCCGTGCGCTGGGCGCGGAGCGGGTCCGGCTGGACACCCGGTCGGATCTCGTCGAGGCCCGCGCGTTGTACGCGCGTCACGGGTACGCGGAGATACCCGCGTACAACTCGGGCCCGTACGCAGAGCACTGGTTCGAGAAGCGCCTGGTCTGACTCCGCAGGAGCCCACCGCACGGCACTGGTTTCTCACACGGCACCGGTTCTAGTGCGCGGCGTGATCCCGTCGCGGCGCGGCGTCGTACGGCTCCTCGGCGTCGGATCCGCACAGCTCCGTGTTGATCTCCTCGACCAGCTTGATCAGGTCGGTCGGGCGGTCCGGGCCCCACCAGTCGCCGAGCAGCTCGGCAAGGGATTCCTGCCGGGCCTCGGCGAGCCTCTCGGCGGTCTCGCGCCCCTTGTCGGTGAGGATCAGCGCCAGCCCCTCCCGGGTGGCGAGCCCGCGCCCCTCGACCTGGCGGGCGGCGTCCGTGACGGCCTTCAGCGGCACGTTGGTGCGCTCGGCGAGCAGCGCGGGCTCGGTGGAGCCGTACTTCTTGATCCGCAGCAGCAGCCAGCTGGCCGCGGGCAGCAGGTCGTAGCCCGCCTTCGCGGTGATCTTCTCGTAGACGTGACGGCGGCCCTCGCGGGTGCCGAGGACCGACAGTGCGCGGGCGACCTCGTCGCGCGAGGAGCGATGGACCGGGTTGGAGGCCAGGGTCTCGGTCACATCGGGTGCGGTGACCGAGGTGCGGAGCTTGTCCTCCTTCAGGAAGCAGGCGATCACGAAGGCGACCAGGACGATCGGCACGGCGTAGAGGAAGACGTCGGTGATGGCTTCGGCGTAGGCGTCGAGCACGCGGGGACGAATGCCGGCCGGGAGCGCGGTGATGGCCCGCGGGTCGGCCTCCAGCTGCGCGACGCCGGCCCCGGCGGGCAGCTGGACACCCGCGAGGGAGGCGGCGAGCTTGTTGTCGAGCCCGTTGGTGAAGACCGTGCCGAAGATCGCGACGCCGAAGGAGGCGCCGATGGAGCGGAAGAAGGTGGCACCGGAGGTGGCGACGCCGAGGTCGGCGTAGCTGACGGCGTTCTGCACGACCAGGACGAGCACCTGCATGACCAGGCCGAGACCGGCGCCGAAGACGAAGAAGTAGATGCTCATCTCCCAGGTGGAACTGGTGCGGTGCAGCTGGTGCAGGAGGAGCAGGCCGATGGCGGTGACGCCGGTGCCGGCGATCGGGAAGACCTTCCAGCGGCCGGTGCGGCTGACGATCTGGCCGGAGGCGGTGGAGGAGATCAGCATGCCGAGCACCATCGGCAGCATGTGGACGCCCGACATGGTCGGTGAGACGCCCTGGACGACCTGGAGGAAGGTCGGCAGGTAGACCATCGCGCCGAACATCGCGAAGCCGACGACGAAGCTGATCGCCGAGCAGAGCGTGAAGGTGCGGATGTGGAACAGGCCCAGCGGCAGGACGGGTTCGGCGGCCTTGCGTTCCACGAAGACGAAGACGGCGAGCAGTGCGGCGCCGAGGACGGCAAGGCCGATGATCCGGGCCGAGCCCCAGCCCCAGGTGCCGCCGAGGGAGGCGACGAGGACGAGGCAGGTGGCGACGCAGGCGATGAGGAAGGTGCCGATGTAGTCGATGGTGTGCTTGGAGGAGCGTGCCGGGATGTGCAGGACGGCGGCGATGACGACGAGCGCGACGAGACCGATGGGGAGGTTGATGTAGAAGACCCAGCGCCAGGAGAGGTGGTCGACGAAGAGGCCGCCCAGCAGCGGGCCCAGCACGCTGGTCGCGCCGAAGACGGCACCGAAGAGGCCCTGGTACTTGCCGCGTTCGCGGGGCGGGACGATGTCGCCGACGATCGCCATCGACAGCACGATCAGTCCGCCGCCGCCCAGGCCCTGGAGGGCGCGGAAGCCGATGAGCTGGGGCATGTCCTGGGCGAGCCCGCACAGCGCCGACCCGATCAGGAAGATGACGATGGCGTACTGGAAGAGCTTCTTGCGTCCGTACTGGTCGCCGAGCTTCCCCCACAGGGGGGTGGCCGCGGTGGAGGCGAGCATGTAGGCGGTGACGACCCAGGACAGGTGCGCCATGCCGCCGAGTTCGCTGACGATGGTCGGCAGGGCCGTGGAGACGATGGTCTGGTCGAGCGCGGCGATCAGCAGGCCCAGCAGCAGGGCGCCAATGGAGACGAGGACCTCGCGGGAGGTGTGTTCGGAGGCGGGACCGGACTTCTGCGGGCCGTGACCGGGGCCTACGGCATCCGTGGTCACATCCTGAGCCATCGATTCCTCCTCAGGCCGGATCAACATCTCCATCCTGAGCGGTGTGTCCGGTTATGGCCTCTCGGGCCGGTTGGGAGCACTCCTGCGGGTCTGCATAATCGCAGGCAACAGCCAGGGAGGGAGTCCAGTGAACGGTGAGCACTGTCCAGATTGCGGCGCTGTCGGCGCCGGCTGCGGGTGTGCGCCGGGTGTGGGTTTCAACCCCCTGCGCATCCGTCCGTACGTGACGTTGTCCGACCCGGGCGAACCGGACCCCGAGGTGTCCCCGCCGCCGATATCCGGCGTCGTGACCCCGGACCCGCGCCCGGCGCCCGCGCAGGCGCAGGCGCCGGACGACACCCCGGCGTACGGCATACCCGTGCCACCGCCAACCGGCCCGTGGCAGGACGGGCCACCGGTGCACGCCCCGCATCCGGCCGAAACGACCCGGCTCCGCGCCATCCCGGAACCGGCCCACACAGGCGGAGGCAGAGCCGAAAGCAGAGGCGGAGGCAGAGGCAGAGGCAGAACGGGCGGGGGAGGGGGTGGGGGCGGGGGCGGGGGCCCGGAGAAGCGGAACGGCTCCGGTTCACGCCGCCCGCTGGCGCTGCTCCTCGGGGCCGCGGCGGTGGTCGCCCTCAGCGGAACGGCCATGGCGGTCTGGGTGCTCCCGAGCGATTCGCCGAGCGAGGTCACCGTGCTCGACGCGAAGGCGCCGACGCCCGCGGTGAGCGCCGTCCCGGCCGCGCCGTCCACGACCCCGACCCACACCCAGGCCTCGGGCAGCCCGTCCGCCTCGGCCTCGCCTTCGCCGAGCGCCTCGAAGTCGGCGTCACCGTCCCCGTCACCGAGCGCGTCCCGTACGTCCGCGCCCCCGTCCCCGAGCCCGTCGCCCAGCGCGAGCCGCTCGTCCGCCCCGCCGCCCTCGCAGGCCCCGATCCTGCGGTACGGCGACTCGGGTCCGGAGGTGGAGAAGCTGCAGCGGCTGCTGTCGGCGCAGGGCCTGTACCGCGGCAAGTTCCACGGGAAGTTCGACTGGCGGGTCGAGGACGCGCTGTCGCAGTTCCAGTACTCCCGCGGCATCGACGGCCAGGAGTGGGGCATCTACGGTCCGGTGACCCGCAAGGCGCTGGAGGGATAGCCCGTAGGGACAGGGGTCACACCCCGGCTGGTGGCGCGGACGGCCTTTCGTTTTGTATCGTGTGGGAACAAAGTGGTTCCGTCCTCATTCCCTGACCGGTGGACGGAACCACTTGTTCTCTTTTCCCGCCCCGTCTGGAGCCCCGCCGATGCCGGCCAGCACCACCACCGCACCCGTCGTCCTCACCGCCAAGGCACTGCTCCTGGACATGGACGGCACGATCGTCAACTCCGACGCGGTGGTCGAGCGGTGCTGGCGCGACTGGGCGCTGTCCAACGGTCTGGACCCAGAGGAAGCCCTGAAGGTGGTGCACGGCCGCCAGGGGTACGCCACCATGGCCGTCCTCCTGCCGGACCGCCCGATGGAGATCAACCACGCCGAGAACGCCGTGATGCTGGCCCGCGAGACCGCCGACACCGACGGTGTGGTCCCGGTCGCGGGCGCCCCGGCGTTCATGGCGGCGATCGCCGCCCTGCCGCACGCCCTGGTCACCTCCGCGGACGCCGCCCTGGCCACGGCCCGGATGACGGCCGCCGCCCTGCCGATGCCCGCGATACGGGTCACGGCCGAGTCCGTCCAGGCCAGCAAGCCCGATCCCGAGGGCTTCCTCAAGGGCGCCGCCGCACTGGGCGTGGACCCGGCCGACTGCATCGTGTTCGAGGACTCGGCCGCGGGCATCGCCGCCGGCCTCGCGGCGGGCATGCGCGTGATCGGCGTGGGCCCCCGCGCAGCCACCCACGCCCCGACGACCCACGTCCCGGACCTGACGACCCTCACGGTGACGAACACCCCGGACGGCTCGATCCAGCTCACGGTGGGTGCGACGGGCTGAGGCCGGGGCGGGGGCCGGGCTTCGGGGGGCGGGCTTCGAGGCCGGGCGGGATCAGAGAAGCGCGGGCGGGGTTTCCCGTCAGTCTCATCGTCCTTCCGCGTCGGGCCGGCCCCTCAAGGGCGCTCCCTTCGGTCGCGTCGCTACGCGATGGCCTGCGGCCACCCTTGACCGACCGACCCGCCACGAAAACCCGAAGACAGCCGAGAAACCCCAAAAGAACGAGCCGGGCGAACGGACCAGGGACGACCCCATCACAGATATCCGGGCGGACCGGGGCGCGCATCAAATCGCTACGCGCTCCCGCTCGTCTCAGCGTCCGCCGACCGTCCTGGGCTGGACATAGGCCGCCACCGATCGCTACACGCTTCGCACGTCTCGGCGTCCGCCGACCGTCCTGGGCTGGACATAGGCCGCCACCGATCGCTACACGCTTCTCACGACTCGGCGACTACCGACCGTCTGGGGACGGACATGGGCGCGATGGCAGCGGCCATCGCGCCCATGGCTAGACGAGTCATTCCGAAGTGATCGTGATCAGCTTGTCGATGGGCCAAGGGGCCATTCGATGGCCTGCTGCTGGCCCGTGGACATGCACGCCTCCTGCGCCAAGGCGGGCTTGCGTCCCTCGAGAAGCCGGCGAAGTAGATGATGCTCGCCGCACAATGGAGGCCGGAGCTGGTGCTGCTTGCCCCGGGCCGCTCACAGCAGTTGCCGAATCCCTCCCCGGGGTTTCAATTCAGCTGGTCGCGCACGAGATCAAGGAATGCCTGTCGGCTCGGACGGATGTGCGCCCAGACCTTCTCATCCTGTGGCTCTCCCGGGTCTTCGGGGCCCTTCCTGATCACTTCCTGTACTGCCCACGCGAGGCTACGTGCCGCTTCGCTGACCTCAGACGTGCACAGCACGTGGATCGTCTTCTGCATCACCCACACCCTGTCAAGGACCTGCCTTGCCCGGGCCTGCCACTGCTCGTCAGCCAGGTTGTCGTGATGCCGATCCACCGCGACTCGTTCAGCTTCCTGCACCGCAGACAGAAATTCGATGAGGTGAGTGAGACGCTCGTTGCGGCGCGCCTCGGCAAGTTCACGAACACTGCGGCGCGCCTCGCCGCGTTCCAAGGCGCGTCCTGCCGAGCGCTGGGCCAGCATCGACATGAACCCGCCGAGCAGGACGCCGATGAGCGGCGCAAGCATTGTCCACACAACGTCCGATTATGCACACCGATGGCATGAGCATGGCGCGGGGTTCGGCAATCTCGGGCCGGACCGGGACACGCCAACGGCCAGGTCGTCGCAGCCTTCGACAACGGCGGGCAGCCCCCTGCCGGCGGCCGGAGAGACAGACAGGGCGGCCAAGATCGTTCTGTGACGAATGACCTGGACGCCCTGCTCACCGCACTGTATGTGAAGATCGACGACGAGATCACGGACACCCGGTGGCTGGGACGCCCTCCCCGGCTGACCGATTCCGAGCTCGTCTGCCTCGCCGTCGCCCAGGCGATGCTGGGCTTCACCAGGTGGCTGCGGTTCGTTGGCTCCTGCCTCGGCGAGATGTTCCCCTTCGTGCCGAGGCAGCCGGGCTGGAACAAGCGGCTGCGGGCGGCGCTGCCGCTGGTCAAGCGGGCTATACGGCTCCTTGCGACGGACACCGACTCCTGGTTCGACAACCACTGGATCATCGACTCCACCCCGGTCGAGTGCGGCCGGTCACGCCCCACGGTGAAGCGGTCGGACCTGGCAGGCTGGGCCGGATACGGATACTGCGCCAGCCATTCCCGATTCTTCTGGGGCCTGCGGCTATACCTGGTGTGCACCCCGACCGGTATGCCGATCTTGTGGTCCCTTGCGAACCCGAAGCTGGACGAGCGCGAGGTGCTGACGGCGATGTTGGATCGTGAGCCGGACACAGTCACCGACCGCCCCGGCCTGCTGGTGATCACGGACAAAGGCTTCGCCTCCAAGGAATTCGAGACCGATCTGGCCATGCGCGGGGCAGAGCTGCTGCGGCCCTCGTTCAAGCGGGAGAAACGCCGCAAGGGCGAGTCGGTGAACGACACCTTCAAAGGCCAGCTCGGCCTGGAACAACACGACGGCCGGACCTTTGAGGGCGTCGCCGTCCGCGTCGCCCAACGCGTCCTCGCGCTGGCCGCAGCAATCTGGCACAACCACAAGACCGGACAGCCAATCACACGGTCCCTGATCGCCTACGACCACTGATCACTTCGGAATGACTCATCTAGGAGCCGTCGAGTGCCCATCTGATCAGGCGCTGGTGAGGGGCCTGGCAGGAATCGGGCTCATCGGGAGGATCTCTCCAGGGCGAGCGGGTCAGCGGGTATCAGGGACACGCTTCGGATGGGCGGACTCGCCGGTGAGGCAGGCGTGGCACAGGCATCGGTCCGGGTGCGGACTGGAGGGCGCGATCTTTGCCCGGTACTGGCGCGCATACGTCTCCAGCGTCGCGGAGGCGGTCCCTGCGTAGTCCTCGCCGAACCCATGGAGGTGTCCGGCCTCGCTCAGCTGCTCCAAGGCACGCGGCGTGTGGACGAGCTTCGGCCGGAAGCTGTGCAGGTGGCGCGTCGCCGTGTCGATGGCTATCCACCTGCTGGTGTGCCGTTCGCGGCCGATCACAGTGACCCTCTCGCCTCCCGGGCCCCAGTACACATGGGCGACGTACACCTTCGCCCCGCCCTTGAAGCTCTTCGTCCCCGGGCGTAGTTCCTGGCCGCCTGTTCCGCACCGACGCCAAGCCACAACATTCGCCGCTACCAGCCAGACCGGCTCCGGCCGGTCGCCTGACTCGCTCACTCGAAGACCGACCAGCAGATGTCGTTGCGCAACCGCTGGTCGTCCAGGACCAGTTCACGAATCGCTCCCGGGAGCTGTTCGCGCTGCCAATCGCATTCGAGCCTGCCGGCGCTCTCGCCCTCCCGTCCGGGGGCCGTCGCGCGCACGGCCTTGATCGCGTAGGCCGCGGCGCCAAGCTCGTGTGCGGCGACGTGCGCCACCACCGCCGCCTGGCCGGCCGCAAATGCGGCGTGCCGAGCGGCTCCGCTCAGCACTCTTGCCGCAGCCATGGCATGGCCGCCCGCGGCGCGGGACTGAGACATCTTGATCTCGCCGCGCGTCCATGCGCGGATCTGCTCGATCGCCTCGCGGGGCCGTGGGTCCGAGGGCTCCACCGACTCGAAGAGGTGCAGAACGTGCTCTGCGCAATCGGCAGCCCACAAGGCCAGGAGCCGATGGTCAGGGTCCGTAAGCGTCCCCCCACGACGGATGGTGATGAAGCGGGGGTCGCGATCTTTCGGAAGAATCATGGTGTCCCAAGGGATCGACTGAGAGCGCCCAACGTCAGTACGTGAAGGCAGAGTTGGCCACTTTTGCGACCGCACCCCATGCGAGTGCGACGAGCCACTGGATCTTCTAGTCGTCAGTGACGGGGTACATGTAGGCGTAGGGATCGGGCTCACCGGTGTCCGGGTCCAGCCCGGCCAGCTGCCGTCGATGTTGCTCGCGCCAGCTGACGAAGGTGTCCGTCTGCTTCCAGAGGGACTCATCGCCGAGTGGGCACGCGTCGAACTGACCCAGCATCATGCGGGTGATGAACTGGACCATGCCGCAGTCGAACAAGGCCCAAGCCGACTCGCCCCACGGGTGGTGCCGACGCCAGGCCACGACGGGCCACTTGTCCGGGTCGGGGTCGTTCATGAGCCAGGCCATCTCGTTGGCGTTCATCCCAGAGCCCCAGGGCAGAACTGCATCTGCACCGAGCGTCACACCCGGAACACCGGAGTCGCTATCCCAAAGCCCGCGCAGGCCGGCTGTCATGCTTCCGATGTGGCACGCTTCCCACCCGGGCACGTCACTCGGAAGCGGCGGCAAAATGACGAGCTCTCCGAGGTCACCCACGCCGTACGTGTCCAGTAGAGCCTTGTAGTCACTGGGCAGCTTGGTGCCCAGCGCAGCTTCGGCCGCATCCCAGTCGATCCGCTCGCCACCGGCCAAGTCTGCCGGCACAAGATCGAGCAATACGGCCACGTCAGGATGAATGCCCATGGCACCCTCCCCCTCGAGTAGATGATCAGCAACCCTAGCCGCGCGGGCTGACACCACCGTCACCCTCAGACCGCGTTTGAGATCTGCTCTGGCAGATGCGGTACCGGTGAAGCAGTGCTCATCAGCGAGGAAGGCGAACGGCGGCCTACGAAGCAGCCGTTGCAGAGTCAGCTAATGTCCGAGCATGACAAAGAAGGACATACCCGGGACAGCACCAGACGACCCGGTGGCAGCCAAGTGGCAGGTCGTGCGGGACCTGGGCGATAACCTCATCGACACAGCGCTGGTAGAGGCGGCATACGCAACCCCCACCCTCCGGGCTCTGTTTCCGCTGGTCAGCCATGGATCGCTGCAGTTCAGCCGGTGCACCCGCTTCCCTTGGTCACAAGACCTTCCCTCGATCTTCCCCCACGGCGAAGGGCACTTCCATGTTCTTCGGCTGCATGAGCCGCGCGGTTCGGGGCGGGAGCAGATCGGTGGCACCGTTACTGGCGATGAGGCCGTGGAACTCGTAGCCTCGCACCTCCCCCCAGGCTGTGGCCCTGCCCTTGACGGCACGCCCGACGACCTCGAATCGCTCAGCTGAGTCGAATAGCGTGTCCGGCTGCGGTGCGTACGAGCGGGTGCGGGCCCGGCCGCGTCGCCGATCGGCCACGGGTGAGGACCATGATGCCGATCATCGCCCAGCGAATCACGGTCTCGGACCGGGCCGGAATGGTCTCGTAGTCCCGGGCGCCGGCGCTCGGCTCGGCATTGCGGCCGTCAGCCTCGCGCACCCCGTCCCGCAGTGCGTCGTGGACGCGCTCGACGGTGCCGTCGTCGTGCCACCAGGTGAAGTACCAGTACACCGTTGGCCAGGGCGGGAAGTCCTTCGGCAGCTGCCGCCAGGCGCACCCGGTCCGCACCACGTAGAAGATCGCGTCCACTGCTCGTCCGTCAGGTCCGACGGATATCCGCCCCCAGAACCACTCACGGAGAGTTCAACGAGCACGTCAGCCCACGGCTACGGCAGATCTCAAACGCGGTCTCAGACAGCGGCTATGGCAGCCAAAAAGGCCCACAGTCCGCCCCCAACGCGGCCTCGCATGGCAGCTGTCAAGCCACGACATTCAGCGACATGACGCCGCCCACCCGATCAAGCTCAATTGAGACACGGGCTAGCCCGCCCACCAGCCGTCCTTCCATTCCCCACCGAGGAGGATCCCCATGCCCCGCACCCGGCGTCTCGCCCTGTTCACCGCCGTGACCGCGCTGGCCGTGGGCGGCGTCGCACTATCCTCCGGCGCACTCACCACCCCCACGATCGCCATCGCCGAAAAAGAACCGACTCCAAAGATCGACGATCGCGATGACAGCACAGAATTCAGCTTTCTGGAAATCGTGAATTCTTGGCGCAACAGCATGTTCAATGACGTGTCGGAATTGAATTAATCGCGCAACCCCAGACGGCTGGCAGACGCCGGAACCAGCGAAGCGCGTAGCGATCTGTGGCGGCTTATGTCCAGCCCAGGGCGGCTGGCAGACGCTGAGACGAGCGGGAGCGCGTAGCGATGTGGTGCGCACCCGGGACCCTCACCCGGATATCTGTGATGGGGCCGTCCCTGGTCCGATGGCCCGGCTCGTTCTTTTGGGGTTTCTCGGCTGTCTTCGGGTTTTCGTGGCGGGTCGGTCGGTCAAGGGTGGCCGCAGGCCATCGCGTAGCGACGCGACGAAGGAGCGCCCTTGAGGGGCCGGCCCGACGCGGAAGGACGATGAGACTGACGGGAAACCCCACCCGCGCCTCTCTGATCCCGCCCAGCCGAGACCCCGCCCCCGAAGCCCCCGCCCTACTGGCCCACTCGCCCGTCGATGCGTTCCCGTAGAAAGTCCGCGTGGCCGTTGTGGCGGGCGTATTCCTCGATCATGTGGACCATGACCTCGCGGAGCTCCATCGGCTCGTCACCCGCACTCCCCGCACTCCCCGCACCTCCCGCACCTCCCGCGTCGCCCGTCACGTCCAGGCTGGGGGCCTGCGCGACGAGTTGTTCCGCGAAGGCGACTTCGGCTCGCCAGGTCGCCCACGCGTCCGCGACCATCGCGGGGTCGGCCACCGCGCCGGTGAACTCGCCCGCGGGTCCGTCCTCCGAGCGGTAGTGGCGGCGTACGTCCTGGCCCGCCATGACCTGCCGGAACCAGTACTGCTCGACCCCCGCGAGGTGGCGTACGAGACCCAGCAGGGACAGGTTGGACGGTTCCACCGAGCGGCGCGCGAGGGCCTCCGCGTCGAGGCCCGCGCACTTGAGCTCCAGCGTCAGCCGCTGATCGCGCAGGTAGCCGGCGAGCACGGCCCGTTCACCCCGGAACCCACCATCCGTGCGGGTGTCCTCGTCGGGGTGGACGAACATGTTGGACCAGCCGAACCGGCGATCCGAGGTGGGGACGGGTTCGGCCTGGGGCGCGGGTTCGGCGCTGGTGTCGGTCACGCGCACGAGCGTGACCGGTACACGCACTTCCCGCAACGGGATATCCCAGCCCCCACCCCAGCCCACCTCAGCCGGCCCCGCCGGCCCGCCAACCCGCCAACCCGCCAGCGCGTCAGCCCGTCAGCCCGTCAGCCCGTCAGCCCGCGATCGCCTCGTACAGCGAGAAGACGGCCAGCGCTGCCATCACCGCGGCCGCGATCTTGGTGATGAGTCGCAGCGGCACGTACTTCATCAGGGTGCGCCCGCCCAGGATGCCGATGCCCGCGACCGCCCACAGGGCCAGTACGGCGCCGATGCCGACGGAGACGGGGTCGTCGTACCGCGCGGCGAGGTTCGCGGTCATGATCTGGGTCAGGTCACCGAATTCCGCCACCAGGATCAGCATGAAGCCGGCCCCCGAGACCTTCCAGAAGGACTGGTCGGCGGGCGGCTTGACCTCCTCCTCCCCGTCGTCCTTCTTCAGGAGCAGCATGGCCGCGCCCAGGAGGAAGAGGATGCCGACGACGGCCTGGACGAGGCGGTGCGGGAGCAGGGTGAGCACGCTGCCGGCGGCGATCGCGAGGGCGACGTGTACGGCGAAGGCGGCGGCGACGCCCGCGAAGACGTAGGAGGCGCGGTAGCGCGTGCCGAGCATCAGGCCGGCGAGGGCCGTCTTGTCGGGGAGTTCGGCAAGGAAGACGACGCCGAAGGCGATCGCCGTGATGCTGAAGCTGAACACGGGGGTGGAACCTCAATCGGTCGGGCAGGACGCCAGCGGTACCGAGAGACCTGGGGTGTTTCAGGGGTCGCTTCGGCTCGGCGGCGCCCTGGTGTGCGTATGCGCGTACGAAACGCGCCCACGCGTGGACAGGACACTGCGGCCGAAGGTCTCGCTGGCCGGCCGCTGTGCGTGGCCTGCCTCCGGGCGCCGGCTGGGGTGACCCAGCAGTATGTCGACGGTCCGGCGAAGAGCTACTCCCCTTCTGCTCCGAACAGAATACGCGACGCCCTCAGCCGGCCGAAATAGGCCTTTGGTCACGCCATGCCCCATCCCAGGGCGCCCCCTCGGCCCCCCACCGACTCCCCACCGGGCTCCCCCTCGGCCCCCCACCGGCCCCCCTCGGCCCCTCACCGGCTCCCCACCGACCCTCCACCAGGCACGGAATCTCAACTTCCATTTAAATCAGGCCCCTTGCCCGACTTGATGTGACGTGCTCATGTCGCCACGCTGTCACCTGGCGCCCACCCTCTCGAAACCCGGCGCCGTCAGCATGGCCACGCCCCGCCGGGGCCGCACGGCCACACCCCCCGCACCCAGGGAGCCCCTCATGGCACTCATACCCAACGTCTACGCGCGTCGAATTGGCGTGCTCGCGTCAGCGGCGGCCCTTGCCGCGCTCACCTCCCTCCTCAACGCCCCGACCGCCCAGGCCGCCCCGCCCACCCCCATCAGCGCCTCGGCCGCCCGCGCATACCTGGCCACCGTCACGCCGAAGGCCGAGGGGTCCACCAGCGGCTACAGCCGCGACCTCTTCCCGCACTGGAGCACCGTCTCCGGCAGTTGCAACACCCGCGAGACCGTCCTCAAGCGGGACGGCGTGAACGTCGTCCAGGACTCGTCCTGCGCCGCGGTGAGCGGAAGCTGGTACTCCGAGTACGACGGTGCCACCTGGACCGCCGCCTCCGACCTGGACATCGACCACGTCGTCCCGCTCGCCGAGGCCTGGCGTTCCGGTGCCAACTCCTGGACCACGAGCACCCGCCAGCAGTTCGCCAACGACCGCACGCGCCCGCAGCTCATCGCGGTCACGGACAACGTCAACCAGGCCAAGGGCGACCTCGACCCCGGCAAGTGGCTGCCTCCGCGGACGGCCTACCGTTGTACGTACGCACGGATGTGGGTCCAGGTGAAGCAGTACTGGGGCCTGAGCATGGACTCGGGTGAGAAGACGGCCCTGGTCAACATCCTCAACGGCTGCTGACCCGAGTCCGCCGATCTTTCCCCCGCCAGGGGGAGGCGTGGCTCCCCCTCCCCGTCGTACCGTGATCGAAGGGGCTACGGAGGAGGGGGAGTTGCATGGCCGGACTGCGTCTGGGGCCACTGCTGCGCCACGTCGACTGGGACACGGGCGGATCGGCCACGATATGGGTCGAGGCGGACCGCCCGTGCACGGCCGAGGTGCGGTGCACCGACGGGGCGAGCGGCAGCGCGCGCACCTTCCAGATAGCCGGTCACCACTACGCGCTGGTGCCGGTGACCGGCCTGACCCCGGGCGCGACCACGGCGTATGAGGTGCTGCTCGACGACCGGCCGGTGTGGCCCCTGCCCGACAGCGGCTTCCCGCCGAGCACGATCACCACCCCGGCGGTGACCGGCCCCGGCCGTGCGACCCCGGGCCGTGCGGCCCCCGGGCTGCGCGTCACCTTCGGCTCCTGCCGGCAGGCCGCGCCGCCCGCCGGCAAGCACGGGCCGCACGGCGCGGACGCGCTCGACACCCTCGCGGCGCGGCTGGCGGCGGACCCGGAGGCGGTGCGTCCGGACGTTCTGCTGCTGCTCGGCGACCAGGTGTACGCCGACGCGCTGTCCAAGGAGACCCGGCAGTGGCTCGCGGCCCGACGGGATCTGCGGGAGGCGCCGGGCGCCCAGGTCGCGGACTACGAGGAGTACACGCGGCTCTACTACGAGTCGTGGCTCGACCCGGAGATCCGCTGGCTGCTGTCGACCGTGCCCAGCCTGCACATATTCGACGACCACGACGTGATCGACGACTGGAACACGAGCGCGGCGTGGCTGGCGGAGATGCGGGCGACGCCGTGGTGGCGGGAGCGCGTGCTCAGCGGGCTGATGTCGTACTGGGTGCACCAGCACCTGGGGAATCTCTCGCCGGCCGAGCTGGCGGCGGACGAGCTGTACGCGGCGGTCCGGGACACCCCCGACGGTACGGAGGTGCTACGGGCCTTCGCGTCCGCGGCGGACGCCGATCCGGGCACGGTGCGCTGGAGCTACCGGCGCGACTTCGGCCGGACCCGGCTGCTGATGGTGGACACGCGGGCCGCGCGGGTGCTGGCCGAGGACGGGCGGGCGATGCTCGATCCGGCGGAGCAGCAGTGGCTCCGGGAGAACGCCCTCGCCGGGCACGGAGGTTATGACCATCTGCTGATCGGGTCCTCTCTGCCCTGGCTGATGCCGCCGCTGATCCACGATGCCGAGACGTGGAATGCCGCGCTGTGCCGTGGGGAGCGGGGGCCGCGGTGGGCGCGCATCGGGGAGGATCTGCGCCGGCGCAGCGATCTGGAGCACTGGGCGGCGTTCCCGGCCTCGTTCGCGGCGCTGACCGATCTGATCGAGGAGGTGGGCACGGGGCCGCGGGCCCCGGCGACGGTGTGCGTGCTCTCGGGGGACGTGCATCACGCGTATGTGGCCGAGCCCCGAATACCGAGTACCGCGCGGGTGTTCCAGCTGACGTGCTCGCCGGTTCACAATTCGATCCACACGGCGGTGAAGTGGGGATTTCGGCTGGGCTGGTCGCGGACGGGCCGGTGGCTGGGGCGCGGCTTCTCGCTGCACGGGCGGACGGGGCGGCCGCCGCTGAACTGGCGGCGTACGGGTGGGCCGTGGTTCGGGAACCAGCTGATGACGCTGGCGCTGTCGGGTCGGACGGCTCGGCTGCGGCTGGACCAGGCGCGGAAGAACCGCGAGGGGGCCCGGCTGGTGACGGTCCTGGACCGGGACCTCACGGCGGCGGAGTAGCGGACCGGGCGGGATCGGGGGGACCCGGTGGGCTCGGGGCGTCGAAGGTGGCGGTTACGGGGCGGGGACGGACGGGGGCCTGCGGGCCCAGAACGGCGGGGGCCGCTCGGGCAGCGGACCGCGATGGTGGCGGAGTTGACGTGGCGGCGGTGTGGCTACCGCCCCGGGCTCCCGGGGTACGGGGGCCGGGCGTACGCTGTATGGCTGTCAAGCCGCTCCTGCCGCTCCCCCGCGACGTCGCGGCGCTTCATGCCGCAGCACGTCAACCGGACTGGGGAGTCCCGTTTTGCTTGAGACGCTGGGGTCGCTGACCGCGAGCCCATGGATCTACGCCCTGGTGGCGGTGTCCGTCGTGCTCGACGTCTTCCTTCCGGTGCTGCCGAGCGGGGTGCTGGTGATCACCGCTGCGGCGGCCGCAGCGGCCGCCGGTGCGGCGGGACCGGTGCCGGTGCCCGCGCAGGTCCCGGACATCCTGCTGCTGCTGGTCATCGCCACGACGGCCTCGGTACTGGGTGACATGGCCGCGTACCGGCTGGGCCGGCGCGGCGGAGCCCGACTGGACCGGGCCATCGCCCGCTCCCGCCGGCTGACCCGCGCCCACGAGCGCCTCGGCACGGCCCTGGCACGCGGTGGTGGCGCCCTGGTGGTGATCGCGCGGTTCGCCCCGGCCGGGCGTTCCGTGGTGTCCCTGGGCGCGGGCAAGACGCAGCGCAAGGTGGCGGAGTTCCTGCCCTGGTCGGTCCTGGCGGGCATGGCCTGGGCCGGCTACAGCGTCGCCCTCGGCTACTTCGGCACCCAGTGGCTGGGCACCCAGTGGCTCGGCACCGCCCTCTCGGTCGTCGCCCTCTTCGCCGCGGGCGCCTTGGCGGCCTTCCTCGTCCGCCGCCCGCCGACGACGGCGACTCCTGCGGCGTAGGGCGCACTCCTCGGGCCGGGCCGCCGGCGGAGGCGACTCCGGGAGCAGGATGTCCGCGGGCAGTACGTCGGCGGGCAGTACGTAGGCGGGTCGTACGTCTGCGGTCAGGACGTCGGCCGACAGCCCCGGGGGCTGCCGGCTCCCCTCGGGGCTGTCGGCTCCCCCGGGCGGAGCAGTGGCTCACCCGTTCACCCGGCCCCGATCGCCGCCTCCGGCCCGGGCTCCTAGCGTCCACAGCACGGTGCGCAACCGAATCCGCGTCACATCCGTGCCCTGGCCGCGCCGTTTCGAGGAGCCAAGGAGTTCTCTCCATGCCCGCCAAGCCGCCTGCCACGTCACCCGTCACATCCCGACGCCTGATGGCCATCGCGGCCGCGACCCTCATCGTCGCCGCCGCTCCCGCCACGTTCGCGTACGCCGCTCCCTCCGCCGGCGTCTCCCCCACCACCGTCGCCCCGGGCGGCCGGGTCTCCCTCAATGTCGACGGCTGCGGGACCAGGACCGGCCGGGCCACATCGACCGCGTTCAGCGAGGTCCGGCTGACCCCCGGCAATCTGGAGGCCACCAACCTCTACGGCAGCGCCACCGTCTTCCGCGACGCCAACCCGGGCACGCACCGCGTCACCTTCGAGTGCGGTGGCGCGGGCGGCGAGCGCGTCACCGTCTCGCTTCAGGTCGCCTCCGGCGCGGCACGCGGCGGTACGGGCGGCAGCATCGGCTCCATGAGCCCTGGGCAGATCGCCGTCGGCGGCGCGCTCGCCGCGGGTGCACTGGGTGCCGGAATCTGGGTGCTGCGCCGCCGCGCCGCGGGAACCGGGACCGCGTAGACGGCGTAGGCCGGGAGGGCAGGGAAGCCGGGTCCGAGGTCCCGGCTACGCCGGGGCGGCGGCCTGTCCCCGTACGTGCACACCGTCGAGCAGCGCCGCGGTGGCCTCGGCGACGGCGTCCACGGCCGCCTCGAACACCTCGCGGTTGTGCGCGGCCGGCACCCGGAAGCCGGACACCTTCCGTACGTACTGGAGGGCGGCGGCCCGGATCTCCTCCTCGGTGGCCTTCTCGGGGATGGCGGGCGGGCGCAGGGTCTTAATGGAACGGCACATACCCCCACTATCCCGCCGTCGGGGCGGCTCGACCCCGGATGGGGCAGAGCTGATGCGGAGGTTCGGGGCCGAATCTAGACTGACGAAGTCATGAAAAGTCACCAATTGAGGGAGACTCGCACCATGGCCAAACGAGGCAACAAGCGTCGGGCCCGCAAGAAGAAGAAGGCCAATCACGGCAAGCGCCCCAACGCCTGAAACCGCTCGAACGAAAGACCCCCGACCAGCACCGGTCGGGGGTCTTCGCACGTTCAGGTCGGAGTGGGGGCCTGTTCCAGAAGGCCGAGGGCGCGGTTGTGGAACGCGCGGTCGGCATCCCGGCACGGAGCGCCGAAGTACAGCCCTTGCGCTTCCGAGAGCCCGCACCCTTCAGGTACTGCTGGAGCGCGCCCCCGTCATGCCCCTGCTCCCGCGCGGGCCGCGCGGCCGCGCGGGCCTACGTGGGTCTGTCAAGTCCCGAATTCCGGTGACATGACGTGCCACGCGCTCAGCGGGCCTACTGGAATCTCCCCGCACAACCTTTCCCACAGAAGGAGAACTCTTATGATCCGCACTTCTCGAAAGCACCGTTTCACCATGCTCGCCGTTTCGGCCGCGCTCGTCGGAGGAGGCGCACTGCTGCCCACCAGCGCATTCGCCGCCCCGGCAACGCACACCACCGAGGCGACCAACGCCGCGGCCAGTCATTTCGACCACGGCAAGGGTGACCACGGCGGCAAGGGCAAGGACAACAAGCGAGGGAAAAAGAAGAACAAGGGCAAGGGCAAGAAGAACAGGCCCCGCGACGTGGAGAACATGCCGGGCTGCAAGTTCTTCAAGAGCAAGGTGTACTGCGAGCACAAGCCCGAGCCCAACCCGGCCCCGGAACCCAACCCGGCCCCGGGCACCCCGCCGACGACCCCGGGCACGGAAACCCCGCCCGCCCCGGGCACCGAGACCCCGCCGGCGCCGGGAACTGAGACCCCTCCGGCCCCCGGCACGGAAACCCCGCCCGCTCCCGGCACGGAAACCCCTCCGGCTCCGGGCACGGAGACCCCGCCTGCCCCCGGGACGGAGACCCCGCCTGCCCCGGGCACGGAGACCCCGCCCGCCCCCGGCACCGAGACTCCGCCCGCCCCGGAGACGGAGACCCCGCCGGACCACGGTGGCGACACCCCGCCCGCGACGGACACCCCGACGGACACGGGCATGGGACCGGCCGAGGGCGAGCACTAGTACCGGCTTCCCCGGATACGGCGGCCGCTCGGGTTCCCTCAGGGACCCGAGCCCCGCCAACAAGTGAAACCACACGCAAAGGCCCCCGACCGGTCACGGTCGGGGGCCTTTGCACGTAGCGAGCTCGGACGCCGGCGCACCACCGAAATCCACCCCCTGCACAGCCTCCACAGCCTGCACAGCCGCCACGTGCACGTCACGCCGCTGCCGGCCCAGCCCACTTCCCGCCCGGCTTCCTGGCCCTCCCCCCCTCCTGCCGACCTCGCCTGGTCCATTTCCCTTGGTGCCGCCAGCACCGCGACGTTCCCTTCAACGTCAGGTTGGAACAGCGCTTTCCGCCCTCGATGGGCCACCCGCATTTCCCCTGCTTCCATTCGGTCAAGAGGACCTCCAGCAGTCACGGCTCGTCGGCTGGCAACAAGCATGAGCAGCCGACGCCCAGACACAAAGAGCGCACACTCGGCGCCCTGCGACAGCGGCGAGCGCATACCCGGATCCCGAAGTGGGAGGAGTCCCTGCACCGCCCGCAGACGCCACGACGAGAGCCCCCACCGCAAACGGTGGGGGCTCCGCACACGTGAATTCGAACGGTTATCCGCTGCCGGCCGGCTCCACGACGCCTGCCACGGGCTCGCTTCCTCCCATGTCCAGCCGGAACGGCGGGTACTTGTCGGTCATCAGATACGCGTAGACGAGCACGCGCAGCGTCCACCGCACCAGGCCCATCAGGAAGTCGAACAGCCCCCTGGGATAGCTCCCGGTGCACATCAGGATCACCACCGCGACCAGGGTGAGCAGGCCGATGAGACCGGAAGAGAACGGACTGTAGTCGTCGAGGTACCGGTACGCCTTCCAGCTGCTGGTGAGCATCAGCATGATCACCAGCAGCTGTGGGAGGACCAGCAGCCACTTGACCAGGACCAGTCCGCGGGAGAGCTTCTCGGGATAGGCGATGTCGACACGGATCGGATAGCCGGGCACGTCTTTGAGCGTGAACGGCGGGTACTCGTCGGTACCCATCACCGCGGAGGAGTAGTAGTTGACGCGCGTACCCCAACGTATGACCCCGACATTGAAATCGAAGAGTGGCCGGGGGTAGCGGCCCGTGATGAGGATGCTGAAGAACGCGACGATGCTCAGCAGCACGAACGCGACCTGCAGGAAGAACAGAACGATGTAGTGCGGAATGGCAAGGAACCATTTCACCAGCCACTTCCATCGCGTCAGCCGGGGGTCCAACGTTGCTTCGACACACAGGGGATGGGCGGGAGCGGGAAACATGCTGCCACGTCCTTTCTTGCCTGGGGAGTGGGATACGTGTCCCGCACATCGCATCGCCAGGGCTGTTCCGGACGGCGTTCACGGGCCACTGGCTCTTCCTGAGCCGTATCGCCATTAGCCCCCGGCGTTCGCATCCCGTCATGCCCCGAAATCCCGTGGCAGGAAAACCCGTGACTTGACGCCCGGCAGCCACCCGATACGCAGCACATGGGGGCGCGCCGCGGCACGCGAAGGCCCCCGCGTACCCGATGGGGGGCTTCGTACTGGTGCGCGTGAGGTGCGCGTGGGCTATGGGGCCGGCCAGTTGGCCAGGCGGGCGCGGGCCGCTTCGGCGATCACCGGCCAGGGGTCGTCGACGAGCCGTGCGACCGCGGACCGTGGCGAACGCGAGTGGGTGGCCACGGTATTGCGGACCGCGTCGTGGGGATCGTCCGCCAACTGCTCCAGGAGTTCCGACGGGCAGGAGTGCCTGCCCAGAACGCGATGCCGCACCCGCCAGTCGTCGTCCTTGATCAGCTCAGCCAGGACTTCCGGCGGGCAGGTGCGGTTGTGGGCCGCCCAGAACCGCATCTCCGGATGCTCGTGCACCAGTTGCCACCACACGCTCGGCGGCATGCTCGCCCACGCCGAACGGTCGTACTCCGCAGGATCCTCGCTGAGGCGCAGGCGTATGAACTCCTCGACGGAGGCGATCTCGGGAAAACGAGCCGACATGCCGGGACGGTAACCCACCGCGCCCAGGACCGCCGCACCCGGCCACACTGCATGGCCTCGTTGCCGTCGAACGGAGATGCAGAAGGCCCCCGACCATTGCTGGTCGGGGGCCTTTGTGCTGGTGGGCGCGGACGGTTTCGAACCGCCGACATCTGCTTTGTAAGTTCGCCCAGCGACGGATGGGGCCAGGCAACCAGCCAGCTCCCACTACGCCGGAGGGCTTACTCAGTCAGCACGGACCCGTTGATGTACGCCCACGTTGCCGTCAGCGACTGCCGTCAGGCCCAGCACGCACTGCGCTGCAGACCGCACGATCGGGGCTCCGGAGAGCCCATGCCTGAGAGGCTCAGAGCCAATGGGATGCTCAGACACATGAGTCACGTTGCGGCTCCGGTTCCCGCCGTGGCAGGGCATCGCCGATCTCGTCGATCAAAGAACGGACCTCCTCAGGGAACTCCTGTGCCCAGATCGCCAGGAAGGCGCCCTTGACCGTGTGTCCGGCAGTGAAGTCGAGATCCGCGCCGATCTGCTCCCAGATCACATGCCTGTCCCAGTTTGTGACGAAGCGCTCGTGCACAACTCGCTTGACCCGCTCTTGCTCATGCAGGCCCAGATGCAGGGCCAGGGTAAGCCGACCAGCGACTGTGTCCAACCGCTGCATCACGCGGTCGAGAACGTGAGCCTCCGGTGAACTAGCCCCAGGGAGAACGAAAATGCCCTTGGTGGGATCGGCGTGATCGGACTGGTCACCATCAAGGATGCAGACAGAGGGGAAGGGTGCCGTCGGGTCGATGTTGTGCTGCTCATTCATCTTGATTGCCGAGTCGGCTCCCAGGAGTTCGTGCACCTTGATTTCATCCAGCTCGACATCACCATGAGTGCGCAGAGCAGTGAGGACCATAAGCTTTGCGAATTCATCCTCGACGAAGATCGCTAGCTTTGCCTGAGTCTGCCCGGTAATGGTCCGCAGGGCCATCACGTCAAGTTTTCCCTGAATTACGTTGCCTTGAAGTGCCGCCCAGATAGCACTTGTGGGGAGCGGCGCAAGCGCATCGTTGGAGTGCGTAGTGAATACGACCTGGCAGGATTTTCGGTGCGCGACGCCGATCAGATATTCGACCAGGCGCTGGGTGGCAACCGGGTGGAGGCCGTTCTCGATCTCTTCGATGAGGATCATGGCACCATCAGAGGCCGCCTCAACCTCAACCACAATACGAATTACGCTCGCTTCGCCCGAGCCGAAATGGAATTCGGAGTACCCATCTCCCTGCGGCGTGCGTCCCGAGAACAGTGAGACCTTGCCGGCCTCGTCCACGTAGAGCTGTTGGAACCCTTCTATCGGCTTTGCCAGGATCTTCGCGACGCGCTGGGTCACTTCGGGTTCAAGCGTCACTTCGCGTGCCGCGGCAAAGGAACCGCCGATGGCTGGCTTCAATTTGGCTCGTTCAGTGGCCGGCAGTGTGCGCTCAACGCCGAACACCAGCACCTCACGATCCAAAGCCTTCCGATTCCACTTCATCTGCTTGAAGCTTGCGGTGCGCGAGACCGAGAGGCGCGGAGCCACCTTCTTGTCGATCAGCTCGTACTCGATCGACCAATTCAGCATACTCTCGTCATATTTGCCACTCTTGGCGAAGAAGCGTCCCGGCGGCACGCTCAAATAGGCAAGGGCGGCGGCACCCAAGACGGTGCTCTTCCCTCCACCATTGGGGCCAATCAGTGCGGTGACAGGAAAGTCGAAGCTGACTTCGCGGTCCGTGAAGCCCCGCACCTTTCGCAGAGTCAGCCGCTTGAGGTACTTGCTGTAATTGTCCTTGGCAACCTTCTTCTCCAAATCGAAGATCACGCTCTGTCGGATCTCGCTCTTGTACTCAACCACGCTGCAGCCCGCCTCTGCGAAACCGATTACCGACCCCCGCATCGTCTCAGAGCTGGCGAGCCGCGCAACAGGGCACCTGCGCGTGTCGCATGGCGTTACCTCCTAAGTGTCCAAGAAGTCCCACTCGTCACCCAGTACCCAGCGAAGAGCAGAGAGCTTCCCGTTCAAGAACCCCCACTCCCAATCATTCTTCGGGACAAGGGAGTTCGTTCCATATTTCTCCTCGATCCGTTGGCGGCCAGCCTCAATGGATCGGCGGAGTTCCTCATTATATTTCGGATCGATCTGACCGTCCTCGGTGTCGCGCAGCCTGCTCCGGACATACCAGATGCGATCGAGGAATTCCGTGTGGGCTTCAAGGATGTCAGCTAGGGCCCGAGGGCCCCGATCCTCTTGCAGAAATTCAACTTCCTCGGCCAGTTCAATGAATTCCTCGCCGAGGGCTTCGGTCAAGGCTAGGTTCAGGCCGTCCACGCCGTACACGTACTTGGAATTCTGGTCGGCGAAGAGCGGGAGAAGGTCTGGGTGAGGTTCCCTCCGATCCTGATTGGGTGCCGAGAAATCCTGATAGTTTGAAGTTGCGAAGATGAACCGCCGAGAGTCGGTCGAACTGCTGAGGCTCGTGCGATATAGTTCGATAAGCAGGGCGTCGGCAACACTGTTCTTGTTCAGATGAAGCGGCGCCTTCTTGCCGAGTGCTCTACGTATTACTGCTTCGTGCTCAGTCGGCCCTGGTTTCAGTCTGCGCCCGCGGTTCAGCAGCTCGAATATTTCTGCAAAGTTCTGCAAGGCTCCGGCGCTGACGAAGGGAACTTGGTGAGACATCTCAGCGATCCACCGTTGAGCCTCTGTGTCGCCATACTCCTTGAGATCCTCTTTCAGGAGTCGAAATCGCTCGCGAACACTGTCGGTTGCGGCCGCCTCCGCTCGTGGACGGTTCCGCGCGAATTCGTCGAGGATCAGATTGGGAACTAGGATTTCCAGTTTCCCCTGAGCCATGAGCACGCGGATTGGCACGATCGTTTGCTGCCCATCGCGCCGCTTCGCGAGGTCCAGCCATACGGAGGTATCGATCAAGAGACTGAGCACACCAAGAGGGTAGTAGTGGAGGAAGCAGGCCGGCAGGGGTTTTCCGGGTCGCTGGAGCGGCTTTGGCCGGCCCTCTGCTCGGTGCGGCCCCAGCCTGGCTAAAGCGGTGAAGCCGCTGCCAGTCACCGCAGGGTTCGCCGCCCACAACCCAAACTGTAGGCGTGCGGCTGGCGGCTGGGTTGGAGTGGGCGCCGACAGGGAACTCTCGATGATCGGTCTCAAACCGCCGCGGTCTGCTTTGTGGGTCCATAGTCTTGGGGGCGGTCAGCTGGCAGGGGCCGGTCAATCACCCCGCCTAGCCACGTCGTTGGAGTCACCGCCCTCCCACCGAAGGGATCAGAAGTCCATGGCCGTTGCACCGCCTGCCCCGCACCTCTGCACCAGGTGCGCAACGAAGTTGAGTCGCAGCAACTCCGACACCGTGTGCAGCCCCTGTCGCCGCACCATCGGGCCGGGAGCCTCCGGCAACCTCTTGCCGACCGTTCTGGCCGACTCCGCGCCGCACTGGCTCGACGGCATTGCGGAGCGGAGCGCCCCACCGGACGCATCGAATCTGGCCGACGTACTCAAGGCGTATCGGGCGCTCCACAAGCTCAAGCAGCAGGACCTTGCCGACCTGCTTGGCTACGACCAGTCGTACGTGTCGTTACTCGAACGCGGCAAGCGGACCATCCGCGACATGGTCGAGCTGCGCAGGCTCGCTCACGCCTTGGCTCTGCCGGAGGAGGAGCTCGGCCTGCTCCCGCCGGCCGAAGCTGCGGTCACGGTCGGAGCGCCCGCTCGCGACTCGGGCGGGCGGAACCCGCTCGCCGCTATCAACGACCAGCGTCGCTGGCGCATGACGCGTCGCGAACTCAATCGGCACCGGGCGGACCTCACGAAGGCTGCCGCCGCCCTGTACCCGGAGGCCTCCCGCGCGGGGAACAGCCCAGTCCTCACCCGCGAGTCATGGATGTGGCCCGAGCCGGTCGACTTCGCGGATATCGAGCTGTCCTGGCTAACCCAGACCCGTCCGCCTGAGGTGAGCGGGCGGGAGACGGCGTCGGAAGGGGTTCGGCCGCTGGCCGCGAACGGAGCCAAGTTCGATCGCTACACCCAGGCGATCCGGATGATTGACCGCCCCTCCCTGTTCGTGAACCGCCCGAGCTTCCGCCTGCTCGACATCTCCCAGGCGGAAGGCCGGCCCAAGCTGTCGTTCGGGTACACGACCTATTTCGACATGGCCGACGTCTGCGAAGGTGTGGCACACGAGCTGGCGAGCGCCTGGCTGAAGACCGGGAGCGACCCAGCGTGGATCAGTGATCCGAGTTGGGCGGAACTTCCTTTCCGTGGTCTGGTCGGAGACCCGTTCGACCTGGCCCACCGGCCGTTGCTGCCGTCCATCGACACCTTGACCATTCGGCTCGGTCCCGACGGAGCGTCGTTCCCGCTCCACCACCGTTCCGCGAGCAATGTCGCGCTGGCCGGCGGGAACTACCACGTCATGCCAGCCGGAGTGTTCCAGCCCTCATCGGTGATGCCCTGGGACCAGTCGAATGACTTCAACCTCTGGCGCAACGTGCTCCGGGAGTACGCGGAGGAGTTCCTCGGGGACCCTGAGGCCGACGGCAGCAGCGGCGAGCCAATCGACTACGACTCCACCGAACCGTTCCGGACCCTCAACCAGGCTCGCCGCGAAGGCAAGGTGCGCCCGTACTGCTTCGGGATCGGTCTGGACCCGCTCACGCTGGCCGGCGAGATCCTCAGCGTGGTGGTCATCGACTCCGATGTGTACGACTCCGTTTTCTCCGGCATGGTGTCCCGGAACTCCGAAGGCACCGTCGTGGCAGGCCGGGCTGGCGACAGCGGCGCCGGGATTGAGTTCACCGAGACCAACGTCCGTCGCCTACTGGACAATGAACCCCTGGCATCCGCCGCCGCCGCGTGCCTCGACCTGGCGTGGCAGCACCGCGGGCTCATTCTGGGCTGAGAGGCAGATCAGTGCGCGTACTTGTGACCGGCGCCTACGGATTCGTGGGCAACGCGGTTGTACGACGGCTCGCCGAGGCAGGCCATGACACCGTGGCACTCACGCATCGGCCGGCCGGTACCCCCGTGCCAGAGCTGCCGGTGTCCCAGGTCTTCCACGGCGATATCCGCGACGTGAAAGCCCTCAGGGCAGCTCTTGATGGTGTCCATGGCGTATGCCACCTCGCGGCTCTGACGCGAGTCCGCGAATCCTTCGAGCGGCCGGAGGAGTACCAGGCCGTCAACGCCGGCGGCACAGTGACGCTGCTCGATGCGCTGGCTGCCGCCTCTGCGGGCTCGGAGGCCCCCACGGTCATCCTAGGCTCTACGGCGGCGGTCTACGGGGCGCCGGAGCAGCAGCCCATCGGCGAAGACACCGTGCCCGCTCCGAGCAATCCCTACGGGACGTCGAAGCTGGCCGCAGATGACGCGCTTCGGGCCCGAGCGGAGGCAGGCGGCATCAAGGCCGTGAGCCTGCGCTGCTTCAACATCTCGGGCGCCGTCAGCGGGGTAGGGGACGCGGATGAGAGCCGCATCATTCCGAAGGCGGTGGCCGTGGCAGCCGGCCGCTACCCGCACCTTGAGATGAACGGCGAAGGCGACGCAGTCCGGGACTTCGTGCACGTGGACGACTTGGCGCGCGCCTACGTGTTGGCTCTTGAGGCCGACGCTTCTGTCCCGTACCGGGTCTACAACGTAGGTGCCACCGCGGCGAGCATGCGGGAGATCGTGGCCACGGTTGAACGGGTATCCGGACGGGAGGTGCCCGTAGTGCACCGCCCCCCGCAGCCCGAGCCGCCGCGTCTAGTGGCCGACACCTCCAGGATCACCACTGATCTCGGATGGAAGCCGGAGCGGTCCAGCCTTGACCAGCTGGTCGGCGACGCGTGGTCGGTCGTGTCCGCCGGCAGCCACTAAGCCTTCGCCAAGCGGTCCTTGACGCTCTCCGGCAGGCTGGCGAATGCCGCACGCCAGCGTTCAAGGGCCGCTTCGCTGTTCGCCGAGTCAGTTGCACCCTTGCTCAGCGCCTCGCGCAGGGCTGCTTCCAATTCCGTACCCGCCTGCAAGAGCGGCAGGGCCCAGTCCGCGGCTCCGCGCGAGTGGTCCGATAGCCGGGGCGGGAACTGGGCGAAGACCCCCTTGCCCTGGTGACCGACGACGTACCCCTCCGCTCGCAGCAGAGACACGGCGTTTTTCACCACGGTGCTTGATGCGCCCGAGCTATTGATCAGATCCTGCGCTGAGGGCAGCGCGGCGCCGTCTGGCAGCTTGCCATTTCGGATGCGTTCCCGCAGGTCGTCAGCTAGCTGAAGGTATGCCGGCTGCCCTCGAAACTCGGTCATCGGGGTACTCCTCCAGTCACAGGTGTTGTACCTAGTACACCAGTCTCCCCGCATCCATTCCCCCAGACGTAGGCAGAGCCACTTGCCAACATGGTGCACTAGGTGCACCATGTTGTTCAGGGGGTAGCGAGCAAGCGGCAGACCTCATATGACAAGCCGTCATTCGATTCCTGAGCACTGCGCGGACAGGCTTGCCACAAGCAACGAGGCCACCGGAAACGGCGGTTCAGTCGCTGACAACCCACTCGTGAGGGGCCTTCTTTGGGCTGCTCTGGAGTGCCCGCAATACCTCTTGGTGTCCGGCGTGTCCCGTTCTTACGGGAGCCCTTCGGGGTTACCCGCGCTCGTCGGAGAGCCGTCGTCGTTTGAGAACTCCACAGAGTGATCCACCGCATCACCACGGCCGTGACCGCACCGGCCGAGGCGAGTGGAGACCAGCCGACTGAGAACGGGCCCGCGTCACAACGGTCCCTACGCCCCGAAGGGGTGGCACGCCATCGGCTCTAAAGATCCGCACGGCCAGACATTTGGCTGCGACGACCGCCGGGGAATCGGACCGCCCCCGGCTTGAGCGGCGCCGTGCGAAGCCCAGTCCGACCCGCACCAACGACCACAGTCGCCGACACCTGATCTGCACGCTGGGTGTCGGCGGCCGTGGCTGTTCGTGGATTCGAGTAGCCAACCCAACCCAGTGCAGCCCCCGGCGCGACAACGCCGGGGGCTGCTGTTCGGTCCCGTTCCTCTCTCGAAGGAGCAAGACTCATGAAGTTCATCGCTGCACTTCAGGACGTTGTTACGCCGTGGTCCGACGGTCTGGAGCCGTCGGACGCGGAGCTGGACGCGATCGAGGCCGAGATGGACTTGGTCCTGGCCGAGGTCGAGTTGCTGGACGCGGTGATCGCCCTGCTGGATCGTCCGGCCTCGGAGTTCGACGGCCGGCGCGTCCGCCGGGCCCACAACAGGGTGCTCGCCGCCCGCCGGGACGTCGCCAACCGCGTCGCCGGCACGCAGGTTCCGAGGGACGCGGCATGAACGAGCGCACCCACAACGCGGCCGTCACCGACCTCCTGAGGGCGGTCGTGGAAGCCCTGGACGTGCCGCTGCCGTCCGTCGCCGAGGATGACGAGCGCGTCTACCACCGCCTCCTGGAACGCCGTGCGAGTGACGTGCGGATCGTGCTGGATGTGATGCTCCGCCGTGACGGAGACCCGTGGGAGAACGCCAGCATCATCCGCCGGCGGACCGCCCAGGAGCCGGTGACCTACACCCCGTTCGTCTTCAAGGATGGCGGCACCTCGTGAACGCTGGCCTCTCGAAGACCGCTCCGCCCGGTGTCTCTTTCCTGGGGCAGATCGATGCGTTGAACGGGCTGCTGTCCAAGCTGACGAGGGTGCTGGTTGCGGTCTCGTCCGGAGCGCTGGTGTTCACCGCGTCGAACGTGACGATGTTCGCGATCGACCACGATGTGTCGCCGTGGATCGCGTGGATGCTCGACCCGATGCTCGCCATCGCGCTCGGCACGGTCCTCATCTTCGACGGGCGCCTGTCCGAGTACGGGCTGTCGTCCTCCGGGTGGGCGGCCGTGCTGCGCTGGTTCGCCGGCCTGGGGACCTGGGTGATGAACTGCTGGAGCTCGCTGTGGCCCCAGGGCACCCCCTTCGGTCTCCCCCGGCAGGTCGACCCGGCAGGGCTCGTCCTCCACTCGATCCCCCCGGTCCTCCTGATCGTTCTGGCGGAAGCGATCAGCCACTACCGGCAGAAGATCCTCACGAAAATCGTCCACCTCCAGGCCCAGGTGGACGCCGAGGTGAACAGGGTGGATGCACCTGTCGTCCACCCGGCTTCCACCCCAGCCCCGGCGCCCGCCCCGCTGGCCGCTCCAGCGGTTACGCCTGAGCCCCGGCACCGGGCGAATCTGCTGGTCATCTGTGGTGAAGGCCTGGTGTTCCACCCGGCGGTTCCCCCTGCGTCCACCTCGGTCCACCGGGTGGAGCGGGAGCCTGCCCGGCTGACCGCTGATGAGGCCGCGAACGTGATCCGCGCGTGCTGGGTACAGGGCAAGCCGATCGGTGAAGCGGCCCGGCTTTCCACCCGTTCCACCTCCTACGTCCACAAGCTCTACCAGCGCCTCAACGAGGACCGCGCGGCCCTGCCCGCCGGCGTGAGCTGATGCCCATCCGTCCACCCCTGGCCCCGGGCCACGTGGCCGTACCCACACAGCGTTGGAAGGAGGAACCCCATGTCCACCATTGACTGGGATGAGGAGTTCACCCGCATCACCCCCGAGACACTCGACAAGCCCGCCACGGCATCGAAGTTCTCCGTGAAGCTCGGCCAGGTCCGTCGGAACACGGCCGCGCTCGCGGTGTGCGGCACGATCGCTGTCCTCGGTGTGTGCGGAACGGTCGTGGCCGTCACCAGCATGCAGGCCGAGCAGGCCGCCCAGGACCGTGCCCGCGCGCAGGAGAAGGCCGCGAACGCGCTGGCCGAGGTGGAGGCCGACAAGCAGCGGGCGCAGACCGCTGAGACCGCCGCTAAATCCCTCTACGAGCGGGAGATGGCCGTCTACCTGGAGTGCATGAAGATCCGGGCGGCGGCCGTTGCTAAGGCTTCCTCCTACGACGTTTCGAGGATCGCCGCGTGCGCCACCCCGACCCTCGGCAGCGCGGCCCCTAAGCAGAAGGCGGAGGAGGCCACCGAGGCCGGTGGCGGTATCGCGTCCAGCCCCTGGCTGTGGGTCGCGCTCGTTGGAGGCGGAAGCCTCTTCGCCTACAAGAAGCTCGCCACGCCCGCCGGGATCTCCTCCGGTTCCGGATTGGTCACCCCCGCGAGCAACAAGGGATTCACCTTCGAGAAAGGTGCATGAGAATGACGCTCCAGTTTTTCGCCCTGGTCCTGTTCTGCTGGGCGGTGTTCTTCACCTTCAAGAAGACGAAGGGAAAGCAGATGGCGATCTGCCTGCTGCTGATCCTCTCCGGGATCTTCCTCCCGTATACGCCGTTCAGCGAGGAGATCCGCAGCACCCTGGCTGCGGTCTTCAACACCGCGAACGACACGGTCAGCACCATCGGCTCGTCACGCTGAGTGCGCAGTTACCGGTTACAGGTTACCGGTTACAGCCCCAGACGCACCCCGAACCTCCCCCGTGGAGGCCCGAACCGGCGTCCACAGGGCCTGTAACCGGTAACCGGTAGCCGCCCGTCAACTACAGACTGTCATGAGGGAGGCTCATGGAACTCCTCATACTCCTCGCCATCACCTACCTCGTCGGCGTCGACAACACACACGACACCTACGAGCGGGCGGGAATCAAGAAACCCCCGCTGAAACCGAAAGGGAAATGGGCTCCGGCCAAGGCTCCGGATACCTTCCGCAACGCCTCCTACAACGCGGCGGCTAAAACCCATTACGGGCTCCTCGCCGGTGCGCACTGGGCCGGGGGGCTGCGCGACGGATGGCGCTCCGCCTACCTGAGGAAGCCAGGCATCAAGCCTTCCGGTTCGCCCTCTGCCACACCGCCTCCGGGGCCCTCTGCTCCCTCCGGGGCCTCCGTGCCGGCCTCGGGGGCGACCGTTCCGCCGAAGCCCACCGCGCCCCCGACGGCGGCGGCACCGCCGCCCAAGCCCACCACCGCGCCGACCGCCCCGCCTCCGCCGCCTGTGCCGGGTCCGGTGATTCCGCCGCCCGGCACCGTCCCTACGCCCCCGGCCGTCACGCTCCCGGACCACATCAGGAAGGACCCCGCGATGCAGCCCAACCCGCCCGTCCCGCACGCCGCGACCGTCGACGACAAGGGCGTCCACGTCACCACCGCTTCGGGCAAGTCCCGCACCTACAGCAGCGGGGAGGTCATCAACCTCACGCAGGTCATCGACCTCGCCGAAGGCGCGGCCACCCTGTGCCAGACCAGTGAGGAGGCCTGCCTGACGCTCGTGGACGAATCCACCGAGCTCGCGGCGGACTGCGACGTACTGATCGCCGAGATCACGGAGAAGGGCGTCGGTGCCAACCTCATCGGCAAGTGCGAGCACCTCAAGGAACAGCTCGAGCTGCAGGCCGCCGCCGCCAAGAAGTTCCACGACCAGATCCAGGGCGGCGAGGAGGCCTGCCGTACCGCCTCCGCGAACGCCGAGGTCCGCCACGGCGGCATCTTCCGGGCCGTGGCGGACTCCCCGCTGACCAAGCCCGCCGAACGCGACTTCTACAACGCCCGATAGGAGACCGCATGTCTGCCACCGAATCACTGAAGGACGCCGCGACGTATGCGGCGCTGCGCGTCAAGCTCGCCTGGCTCACTCACCAGGTCCACGTCCACGCCGAGACCGTCACCAAGCTCGCCTCCGACGTCGACGACAGCGCCGAGCAGATGCAGGACGCGGCCGAAACGATGAAGGCGCTCGCCGTCGACGACGCGACTACCGCCGAATTCGCCGACGCCGCCCTGACCATGACCGGCGCCAAGGAAGCCGCCGGCGCCTACACCTCGGCTGCCGACAGCGCCGCGGCGGCGGCCGACGACGCGAAGACGACCGTGGAGTCCGAGCACGGGGGTATCGCGGACGCGGTGGACTCCTCCCCGGTCGACATGGCCGAAGCCGCCTTCTACGCCCAGCAGTAAGGAGGAAGGGCCATGGGGCCGACCCGAGCACAGTTCATCCAGTACGCGCCCGCCGCTCTCGCCGTGGGAGCTCTCACGGTCGGCCCCTGGTCCGCCATCGCCGCAGCAGCGGCCGGAGCGGGCGCTTGGGCCGTCAACGCCTCCGTGCCCGCCCTGCGGTCCCTGATCGCCTGCGGGATCACCGCCACTGGCTGCGGCATCGCTGCCCACGAGATCCTGGCGTCCGGTATCAATCCGCTGTTCGCCCTCGGCCTCGCCGCCCCTGCCGGCGCGGCCGTCCTGGCCCACCACCGCAACACCACCGACCAGCTCCCCACGCTCCCCGCCACAACCACGGCCGAGCAGTCCTCGCAGGCACAGCTCATCACCGCCTGGTGGACAGAGTTCATCTCCGGGCCCACCCAGACCGAGGGCCGCAAGCTCATCCAGCCCGGCGCCCACCTCGCACACCTCGCCATCCAGGCCGGGGACGACCAGGTGTTGTTCACGGGGGTCATCGCGCTGCCCCAGGGCCAGCAGGTCCGCGTGAAGGCCGCCGACATCGCCTCCGTCTACCAAATCCCTGTCTCCCAGGTGGAGATGGGAGACCCCAAGCACTACGCGCCCAACGCTCTACCGATCACCGTCCACCTCAAGAAGGCACCCGCACAGCCGGAGATAGCGGCCGGTGTCCCGACGAGTCCTGAGGAGGTGTGGGCCGCGCACGTGGCCACTGCGGAAGGAGCGATGCCCGGCACCACCCTGACCCTCACCCGCTACAACGGGCCCCTCGACTGGGAAGGAATCGCCACCCGCAACCGGAAAGCGATCGGGACGGTCAACCTCTCGGACCTCGCGGGCAACCTGGACCTGTCAACCATCCAGATCGCGTTGGCACCGACCGACAAGCCCTCACAGATGGGGGTGCGCGTGATGCAAGAGCACGCGCTGATCCACGGCACCATGCTCTCCACCGTCGTGGACGAGCTGTCCATGGACGCGCGTGGGTACGTCCGCCTGGGCACCTACATCGACGCGTCTCCCGCGCTCGTTCCCCTGGCCCAGCCCGGCTCCGGCGCCCGCCACCTCTACCTCGTCGGCGGCTCCCGCTCCGGAAAGTCCGGAGTCCTCGAACAGGTCCTGCTGTCCGCGCACCGCTCGGGGATCGCGGTGATCCTGGCGTCTCCGCAGGCCGGAACCATCGCCGGAGCCACACTGGCCGCGTACTGCGGGGACGGTCTGGACGAGGCGATGGGCGCCCTGCGCCTGGCCTACGCGATGATGCTCGACCGCGAATCCCGCTACCGCTCCCCGTCCTTCCCCTTCACTGACCCGCTGATCGCGTTCGTCATCGACGAAGCCCACATGCTGCTGTCCGTCTCCTCGCCGTACCACGCGGAGGCCAAAGCGATCGTCGAACAGCTCACCCGCCGGTCCCTGAAGAGGGGGATCGGCGTGGTCCTGGCCACCCAAACCCCACTCGCCGAAGACCTCGGGAACTCGTCGATCATCCGCTCCCAGCTCCTGATCGGCGGCGGCGCGGTGTTCCTGCGCTGCGCCAAGGGCCAGGGCTCGCTCGTCGGCACGAATGCCGTCCAGGGCGCGGAGGGCATCGACCTGTCGATGATCCCCGACTCCTGGCCCGGCCAGGCCCAGAAGGTTGCCGTCCGGGACATGAGCGGCCTGGACACCACAGCGTCCGCCAACCCCGAGGACGGCACCTTCGGCCTCGGCTACCTCCTCACCCCCGGATCGCAGGCCAGCCAGTTCCGCTCCCTGCACCTGGACGTTGCCCCCGCCTCCCTCGCAGGCGACCCGCTGCCCGTCGCCGCTGAAGACTGCGAGGCCTGGCGGCATCGGGAGGCGATCGCACGGACCCCGGTGGTCGACAAGCGCGGCAAGAACCTGATCGGCAGCCTCCCCGACCTCCTCACCGCCACACAGCGGGGACCCTCCGGGCCCGCACCACAACAGTCGGCAGCCCAGGCGGACTCCACCGGCCCCGCAGGCCTTGCGGACGGCCAGGAGCAGATCAAGCCGCGCATTCTCGAACTCCTGCGAGAGCAATCCATCCCCCTGACCGCCGAGACCATCGCCCGAAAGCTGGGCACCTCCGTCAAACACATCAAGCCGCGCCTGTCCGAACTGAAGAGGCGGGACGAGGTCACCAACGAGAACGGACTGTGGAGGTCAGCAGCATGAACACGCGCACCGAAACCGGCTTCACCCCGATCGACCCCGCCCTGTACGCGAAAGCGTTCCAACTCCTCGACCCCGCACCGGAACCCACCGCACCTGCGGACCCGGCCGCTCCCTCACCGGTTTCCGTCATCCTCGCCGCGGCCCCGCCTGTCCACCGGCCCGGCCCGGTCGAGAAGACCCTGACCGACGCTCTCGCGTTCCTCGACACCCACGGCTGGGCCAAGCTCCGGCTGATCCACCCCGAGGGCGCCCGCTGCTCCATCGGCGCCCTGCGTGCGGCGGCCGGCACCCGCGATGCCGCCTACCGGGACGCCGGGAACCTCCTCCTGGACGAAGCCCGCCGCCAGCACGGCAACCAGTGGGAAGCAATCCCCGTCTGGAACGACTCCCACACCGGCGCACAAGTACGCGGCGTGTGGGAAGCCGCCATCCAGCGCGCCCACCACCAGAACATCTGACCCGGCGCCGCCCAGCAGCCCGCCAAAGCACAGCCCCACGCCCCGCTCGGAGTCCCTTCCAGGCGGGGCGCCGCACTGTCCTGCCCTGCCTCACCTTCGACCATCAGGAGACCAAGACCTGTGCGCCGCTACCGGTACCGCTGCCCCGTCTGTCTGACGACTTCCCCGGTGTCCTTTCACCTCGACGATCTCGCCGCCGAGGCCGAGAGCCACCGCCAGGCCCTGCACGGCGGTCACTTCCCCGACGAGGAAAGCGCCGGCGAGATAGACCGCCTCGGCCGCTGGTACGCCTCCCTGGGTCCGCTCACCATCCTGCACTCCCGCTTCAGCGACAACCTGGCCGATCTCCGCGACCCCATGGGTATGGGGCGCCCCCTGTGGGCCTCCGGCGTTGCGGCCCTCGTCATCGGCGCCGCCGCCGCTCTGGTCCTCGCCGTCATCTCCGCCGCCCTCTGAACCGACAGGAACCACCTGTGTCGTTCTCCTTCACCAACCCCCAGCCCGAAGACGACCGCTCGTTCTCCTTCACCCAGCCGGACCCGGCGGACGTGGAAGAGCGGTTGCGGGCGATCACCGATATGGCCCACCGGATCATCCACCTCGTCGCGGAAGTGCGCAGACAGATCCGCACCTGAACCCCGCGCGGCAGACACAACGAGGGCGGCCCCGTCTCGGCAAAGTCCGGGCCGCCCTCATCCAGCAGATTCCACTGAACTGGAGGACTTCATCATGACCCAACCCGCCCCCTCCGTGCAGCTACGCGCGGCCCTCGACCTCGCCGGGCAGGGCATTCCCGTCCTGCCGCTCCGGGAAGGGAAGGGCCCCATGGGCAACTGCCGTACCTGCCGGAACAACGCCTGCGGCGGCCGGCCGAACATGAAGACCCCCGGACCGTGCGTGTGTGCGGCGCCGTGCCACGCCTGGGCCGCCGCCACCACCGACCCGGCCGTTCTCACTTCGCCCGCATGGAGCCCGGCCTGGCGGCAGGCCGCCGCCGTCGCCTACCACCCCGGCGGCACCGGCCTCACGGTCGTCGATCTCGACAACGCCGACGCGATCGCCTGGGCCGGTCAGAACCTGCCCCGTACGCGCATCGTGGCCAGCACGCGCGGCCAGCACTGGATCTACCTCGGCACTGTGACCTCCCGAAACGGCGTTCGTCCCGGGGTCGACGTCAAGTCGCTCATGTCCTACGCCCGGTGGCTCGGCCCCGGCACTGGCGCCCTGGCACCGCTCCCGGACGCCGTACGCGCGCTTGTAGCGAAGGAACCCGCCACGGTCCGCCGGGCATCGGCATCGAGCCCCGTGACGGCGCCGGTGCCCTCTGGGGGCGGGGAATGCCGGCACCGCTCACCGGCCTATCTGGAACGCGGCATCGCCATGGCCGTACAGCGCATCGAGCAGGCACCGGACGGCGTCCACAGGGCTGTGTACCGGCTGTTCCTCGCCGTGCTGTCCGTCCACGGCCGGTGCGGCTGCCTCACCGACGCGCACATCAAGCGCCTCTTCAAGGCCGCGCAGGAAAGGGGCGAGTCCCTGCGGCACTGCGAGGACGCGTGGTCCAACGCCGTCGCTTCTCTGGGGATGCGACATGCCTGAGGACGAGAAGAACCCGGCACGCGAGGTCATCACCGACTACGCGCAGGCCCACTTCCGGTACTTCCGCACCGTCGACGGCACCGTCTACGCACAGCGCAACGGCCACCCCGTAGCCCGCCCGATCCGCTCCCAGGGCACCACCGGCAGCCACCGCCAGGAACTCATGGTCGGCCTGTTCCGCGACGGGGTCGGCGTCTTCAACGGAACCGCCCTCAAGGAGGCACTCGACTTGATCGAAGCACTCGCGCTCACCGAGGACGTCCAGCCCGTCCACATCCGCGTCGCCCCCGGATTCGACGGGGCGACCTGGCTGGACCTGGGCCGCGACGACGGACAGTCCGTCCGCATCCACCCCAACGGCTGGGACATCCGCGTCCCCGACCCGGAGGAGATGTGCTGGCGCCGTACCCAGCTCACCGGCGAACTCCCGATCCCCGTCAAGGACACCGACGGCAAGGGAATCGACCTGCTGATGCGCCTGGTCAACTTCTCCAGCGCCCAGAGCGAGGGCCTGGCACTGGCCTGGCTCGTCGGCTGCCTCGGCCCCGACGTTCCCGTCCCGGCCCCGTTCCTCACCGGCCCCCAGGGCGCGGGCAAGTCCACCGCCGGCAAGATGCTCGTACGGATCATCGAGGGCATGAGCGGCGACCTGCGCCGCCCGCCCAAAGACGAAGAGAACATGATCACCGCTGTCGCCGCCGGGTGGATCACCGGCCTCGACAACCTCTCCCACCTCGGCCCGGACCTCTCCGACCTCATGTGCTGCATCGTCACCGGCGCCGAGAACATCAAACGGGCCCTGTTCACCGACGGCGACGTCGTCCGCTCCCGCTACCGCCGCCCCCTGCTGCTGACCGGCATCGACGTCGGCGTCATCCGCCCCGACCTCGCCGAACGCCTCCTGCCTCTGCGCCTGGAACGCCCCCGCGTGCGGCGGACCGAGGCAGAGCTGTGGACGGAGTTCGCGCGGGAGCTGCCCATCATCCTGGGGTCCGTGCTCGACCTGGCCGTCAGCGTCCGCGCCGCCCAGGCCGACATCCCCACCGACCTGCGCATGGCCGACTTCGCCCACCTGTGCGCGCAGCTCGACGCCGCCCGCAGCTTCGGAGCGCTGGACGCCTACCGGGCCAGCCTGGACGACCTCAACGACGACGTCATCGAAGGTGACCTCCTCGCCCAGACCGTCCTCAAGCACGCCGCCGAAACCGAGCCCGGCACCGAGGTCCGCATGACATCGGCCGAGTGGCTCCACGCCCTCACCCAGCTCTACACCGGCGAGGACTTCCGGCCCCAGCCCAAGGGATGGCCCACCACCGGCAAGGTCCTCTCCGACCGCCTCAAGCGCCTCCAACCCGTCCTCGCCGCCCGCGGCGTCCTCGTCGACTGGGGCCGCACCAAAGCCGCCCGCTACATCGCCATGGCCCGCCCCCAGCCCCCGCAGAACGAGCAGAAAGACCTCTTCTAACCCCCGGGCCAGCGGTCCGGCCGTACAAGCAAGAGGAGCACCCCGCCCCCTGGTGGCCGGTGCTCTTCTTGTTCTTCGGCGGCCCGCCGCCGCCCAAAGGGCGTGCCGCTCGCGGCTCCGCATTTACGCCCGAAGGCGCACACAACAACAGAGACAAGCCCCTTCTTTTTCCTAAGTAGGAAGACGCTGCGTCACCTGCGTCACGGCACCCCCTAAAACTGGGCCTGACCTGCATCGATACGGGTGACGCAGAACCCGAATCTCTGCGTCATCCTGCGTCACCTGCGTCACCCCGTGACGGATGGCTGTGTCACCGGTGACACAGCCCCCAACCCCCTGCGTCACCCAAACCCGCAGGTCACAGCCACGAATGACGCAAGTGACGCGGTGACGCAGAAATCCCAACCTCGGACACACACGGCCCACCGCCATGGAGGCAGACGTGAGTTCGCCCTTGCCCACCACCCACATTGCGCTCACCGTCCCGGAGGTCATGGAGGCGCTGAGCCTCAGTCGCTTCATGGTCTACAACCTCATCCGCTCGAAGCAGCTCCCGAGCATCACCATCGGTCGGGCACGCCGAGTGCCCGCCGACTCCCTTCGCACCTTCATGCAGAACAAGTTGGAGGAAGCCGCCTGATGGCACGCAAGAGGAACCCGAACGGCGCCGGCAGCATCTGGCAGCGCTCAGACGGCCGTTACGAAGCCCGGGTCTACGTGCCGCAGCCCGACGGGACCCGCGCCCGGAAGACCGTGTACGGCAAGACCTGGGAGGAGTGCGACGCCAAGCGGCAGGAGCTGGTTCTTCGGGATCGGCAGGGCGTTCCGACGCCCACCAAGTCCGCCCGCCTCTCCGAGTGGCTGCCGCACTGGCTGGAGGAGTACGTGCGGAGCGAGCGGAAGAAGACGACGTACGCGAAGTACGAAACGCACGTCCGGCGGTACCTGATCCCGAACCTCGGCTCAAGGCGTCTCGAATCCCTCTCGGTCACGGACGTCCGGCGCATGCTCGCCGCCGTGACCACCCAGACGTCGGCCGCCACCGCCAAGGAGTCTCACCGCGTGCTCCGCAGTGCCATTTCCGCAGCCTGCCGGGAGGAACTCATCAGCAGGAACGTCGTCCAGCTCGTGCCGGCGCCCCGGGTCCAGTCACGGGAGCTCCAGCCGTGGAACCTCGACCAGACGGTGACTTTCCTGGAAGCCGCGCGGCGAGACCCCTTGTACGCGGCCTTCGTGGTGGCCGTGACGATGGGGCTGCGGCGCGGGGAGGTCTTGGGGCTGCGCTGGCGGGACATCGACCTGGAGCGCCGGACCCTGACCGTGCGGAACCAGATCCAGCGCGTGCAGAAGGAGTTGTACGCGGACTCCACCAAGAACCGACGGAGTCGGGTCATCCCGATCCCGCTCATGTCCGTGGCGCCGCTCCGGTGGCAGCGTCTGCGGCAGGCCGCCCAGCGGGAAGCCGCCAGCGAGGCCTGGCAGGAGAGCGACTACGTGTTCACGACCCGGACCGGCCGGCCGGTGGAGCCGCGGAACATCAGCCGGTCCTTCGAGCGGATCGGGGAGGAGGCGGGGCTCCCCCGGATTCGCCTCCACGACGCGCGGCACGGGTGCGCCACCCTCCTCTTCGCGGCGGGTGTGCCAGCGCGGGTGGTCATGGAGATCCTGGGTCATTCGCAGATCGCCGTCACGATGAACATCTACACGCACGTCTCGGAAGACACGCGGCGGGAGGCGATCGGGCACATGGACCGGATGCTGCGGCGGAGGGTCCCACAGGGGTGACTGCCGTCAAGAACTACCGTCAAAGGCCCCCAACCGTGATCGGTTGGGGGCCTTCGTACTGGTGGGCGCGGACGGTTTCGAACCGCCGACATCTGCTTTGTAAGAGCAGCGCTCTACCCCTGAGCTACGCACCCGTGGATGAGTGGACAGCCTACATGGCGTGCACGCCCGCCACGCAAACCCGTTGCCGTGGGGGAGAATGGATCGGGGCATGGCGGACGCGGTACGGGAGAGGGATTGTGACGACGGCATCCCGGCGGTGGTTCGGTGGGCGGGACGAGAGTCGGCGGGCGGATGCGCAGGCGGCGAAGGATGCCGCCGCCGCCGCGTTCTACGAGCTGGATACGGCACAGCGGGATCTGCGGATCTCGATCGAGACGATCGCCGCGGCGGACGGGTCGCCCGCCGCGCGGCAGGCGACCGAGGGCTTCGCCGCGCTCGGGCAGCGGATCGACCAGGTCAGCCACGTCTACATCGAGGCGGTCGACGCGCACGACCTGGACCGGCCCGAGCTGGAGGGTTCCGTGGCGACGCGGGCCCGCGAGGAGCTGACCCGGGCCCGCGACGAGCTGGTACGGGTCAAGGGCGAGCTGGACCGGTTCGCGCAGGGGTTGCAGCCGCTGCTGGACAAGGCCGAGACGCAGCTCGCGCGGGTCGCGCCGGCGCGGGAGCGGGCCCGGGCCGCGCTGATCGGGGCGAGCGACGCGCTGGACGCCGTACGGGCCAAGGGCATGCGGGCCGATGATCTGGCGGCGCGGCTGGCGGCGCTCGGCCCGGAGCTGACCAAGCTGAACCAGGGCGCGGCGCAGCACGGGGTGCAGGAGACGGTGCAGCGCGCGGACCGGATCCTGCGTGACGCGGAGGCGATACGGGCCGAGGTGGCGCGGCTGCCGGAGCGGGCGGCGGAGATCGACCGGCGGCTGGTGAGTCTGCGGACGCGGGCGCAGGCCCTGCGCAACCGGGCGGACCGGGTGGATCCGGTGCTGAGCGAGTTGCGTCGGCGGTTCAGTGCGGCGTGCTGGCAGGACCTGCAGCACGTGCCGGATCAGGCGGTACGGGACGTCGCGGAGGCCGAGAACCGGCTGAAGGAGGCCGGGCGGGCGCGGGACGAGCAGCGCTGGGCTGACGTGGGGGCGCTGATCGAGGCGGTCCGCGGCTCGCTGGACGCGACGGACGAGGCGGTGTCGGCGGCGCAGGACCGGTTGACGCGGTTGGAGGCGGTCGCGCGGGATCCGCAGGCGGAGGTGGACCGGACGCGGTTCGCGATCCGGGACGCACAGCGGCTGGCGATGGCGGGCCGCAGCGTGCCGGATCCCCGGCATGCGGGGCCGCTGGACGATGCGGTGGCGCGGGTGGGCCGGGCGGTGCAGGGCCTGGAGGGCCGGCACCCCGACTACTGGGCGTTCCTCCACGAGATGGAGGACGTACGGGCGGCCGTGAACCGGGTGGTGAGCGGGATCCGGGCCGAGCGGGGGCAGGGGTAGGCCTGCCGGAGCCGGTCCCGTTTGTTTCGTGGCGTTCGGCGACGGATGCTGGGAGGTGCCGGTAACGGACCAGAGGAGGGCACCATGGCTGCCCGCACCTTTCACAAGCCTCCTGCGACGGTGCCCGAGGAGCCGGGGCCGTACGTGGCTCACGCGGCGTACGGGTGCACCGAGCCGCATGAGCACTACGCGCCCTACGTGGCCCATGAGCCCGATCCTGATGCACCGCCTCCGCCGCGGTTCGCCGACACGGTGTCCCGGCGCATGGGGCGCGCGCTGCATCCGGTCAACGCGCGGCTCGACGATCATCTGCCCACGGACCACAAGCTGAGCCAGGTGTACCGGGTCGGGGCGGGGCTGACGGGGCTGCTCCTCGTGGTGTTCGGGATCCTGGGGCTGATCGATCAGATCGGGTTCTTCGACACCGGCGGGAACACGGTGCTCGCGCTCAACACCAACGGGGCGCTGAGCGTCCTGTCGATCTGCATCGGTGCGCTGCTGTTCTTCGGGATGGTGGTGGGCGGCACCTTCGCCTCGACGCTGAACATCGTGCTGGGCGTGCTGTTCATCGCGAGCGGGTTCGTGAATCTGGCGCTGCTGGACACGGAGCTGAACTTCCTGGCCTTCCGGATCCAGAACGTGCTGTTCAGCTTCGTCGTCGGCGTGATGCTGATGTGGTTCGGGATGTACGGGCGGGTGGGCAGCGCGCTGCCGCACGACAATCCGTACTGGCGTGCCCGCCACCCCGAGCAGGCGGCGCGGGAGGACCGGGTGCGGCGGGCTCAGGGACACGGGCGGCCCCCCGTCATGCACGGCCGCTGCCCGTAGCCGTATCCGCGCCATCACCGTAGCCGCGCCGTACGTAGCGCCCGGGTGTCGGGCGCGCTTAGCCTGTGCGCATGCCTCGATACGAATACCGCTGCCGGACCTGCGACGACACCTTTGAGGTCAGCCGGCCCATGGCGGAGTCCTCCGCGCCCGCCGACTGCCCGGCCGGGCACGCCGACACCGTCAAGCTGCTGTCGGCCGTCGCCGTCGGCGGGACGAGCAGTGCCCCCGCGCCCGCGATGGGCGGCGGGGGCGGCTGCTGCGGTGGTGGCGGCTGCGGCTGAGCCCCAGTAAGCCCGGGCGGGAAGGGCGGGAACCTCAAAGGGGCCTCAGGAACCCCCAGGAGCCTCAGAGGCCTCAGCGCTTGCGCGAGAGGGTGAGGCCGTCCGAGATCGCCAGCAGGACGGACTCCATGCGCGGGTCGGCCGCGACGTGCTCGTTGTAGGCGCGGACGCCCGCGGCCGCGCCGGTGGCCGACTCGTCGAGGACCGTGCCGTGGTAGAGGGTGTTGTCCGTGACGATCAGGCCGCCCGGGCGCAGCCGCGGCACCAGTTCCTCCCAGTAGTCGATCTGGCTCTGCTTGTCCGCGTCCACGTAGGCCATGTCGATGTGGGGTTCGGCCGGCATGGCCCGCAGGGTCTCCAGTGCGGGTGCGATGCGCAGCTCGATGCGGTCCGCGACGCCCGCCTCCTTCCACGCCTCCCTGCCGTACGCCGTCCACTCCTCGGAGACGTCGCAGGCGATGAGGCGGCCGTCGGCGGGCAGTGCCTGGGCCATGGACAGGGCCGAGAAGCCGGTGAAGGTGCCGACCTCGACGATGTGGCGGGCGCCCGTCAGCCGGACGAGGAAGGCCAGCAGCGGCCCCTGTTCCTCCGCCGACTGCATGCCGGCGACGTCGGGGAACTTCGCGTAGGTCGTCGCCACCAGCCCCCGCTGGACGGCGTCCAGCGGGGGGTTGTGGCCGAGCACGTACCGGTAGAGCTCGTCCGTGATCTTTGTGCTGTTGCCCTTGGTCATGCGTCCAGTCTGCCGAGCCGGGCCGCCTCACGGGTGAACGCGCGGAGTATTTCCTCACCGGCCAGGACGCCCGCCGTGGTCAGGGCCGTCACCGACGGCGCCGTCCAGGCGGCGTCTGCCAGTTCGCCGTGGCCCGGGCGCCAGGCCGCGTCCGCCGCCAGCAGCAGGTCCGCGTCGAGCAGCGAGTCGCCGGCGGCGAGGGTCGTGGTCGCTCCCGTGCGGCGGGCGACCTCGTGCATCGCGGCGCTCTTCGTGAGCGGGCGCGGGACGGCGTAGATCTTCCGGCCCTGGAGCGAGACCGTCCAGCCGCGGCTCTCGGACCACTCCGTGAGGGACTTGAGCCATTCGTCGGGGACCAGGGCCCGCTCGACGACGAGGTAGGCGAAGAGGTCCTCCGCCACCCGCGTCTTGCGCAGCCACGCGGGGTCGGCCGTGGCCAGCAGGTGCTGGTGGACCTCCTCCAGCGGGGCGCACTCGCGCGCCAGGCGTGCCGCGACCTGCCGGCGCCAGTCGCGGTCCGGCACCCCGTCGACGAGCAGCTGCCCGCCGTTGGCGCAGATCGCGTAGGCGGCCGGGCGGCCGGGGAAGCGGATGCGCTGGTACTGCTTGCGGGTGCGCGTGGTCGTCGGCACGAAGACCACCGAAGGGTCGGCCGTCAGCTCCGTCAGCAGTCCCGCCGCCGTCTCCGTCATGTAGGACAGCGGCTTGCTCTCGTGGACCTCGACGCACAGCAGCCGGGGGGCCACCGGGTCGGGCATGGTCAGGCCGAGGGCGGCCGTCGAGTAGATGAGCGTACGGTCGAGATCACTGGCTACGAGGACAGTCACTTCGAGGCCACAGCCTTTCCGTCGGCGCCGGTGGCGCCGCGCGTGAATCGGGGGTGGATGAGTCCCACGCACGTGTAGGGCAGCCCGTCGGCCTCTTCCACCGGGACCCCGCGCTGCTCGGCGAGCAGCCGTACGTGGTCCAGGTCGGGCCCGGCGCCGCGCTGCGCCAGGATCTTCCACGGGACCCGGCGCAGGAGCACGCGGGTGGTCTCGCCGACGCCGGGCTTGACGAGGTTCACGTCGTGGATGCCGTACTCCTCGCTGATCCGCTCGACCGCCGCCCAGCCTTCCCAGGTGGGGGTGCGGTCGGCCGCGAGCAGTTCCTTGACCTCTTCGTCGACGGCGTCGGCCACCTCGTCGAAGTGGGCGGCGACGGTGTCTACGAAGGCGACGGAGACGTCGGCTCCGGCGAGCTCGCGGTAGTACTTCGCGCCGTGGAAGTCGTCGGGACCGACCAGGTCCGACCTCAGAACCGTACGCGAGATGAGACCGGAGACGGTGGAATTGAGGCAGGCGGAGGGGATCAGGAAGTCCTCGCGGGTGCCGTACGTGTCCACGCACGAGCCAGGGTCGGCGAGGACGACGATCTCCGGGTTGAAGCCCTCGAACGCGGCGAGGGCGTCGCGCAGCTCGCGGGTGATGGCGCCCTTGCCCGTCCAGCCGTCGACGAAGACGATGTCGGCGGGGTCGTGGTGGGCGGCGAGCCAGCGCAGGGCGTTGGCGTCGATGCCGCGGCCGCGGACGATGGAGACGGCGTAGTGCGGCAGGTCGAGGCCGTGCCGGGTCTGGGCCCAGCGGCGCATCAGGACGCCGACGGGGGTGCCGGCGCGGGCCAGGGAGACCAGGACCGGGGAGGGGGAGCGCTCGGCGAGGACGGTCTCGGTGACGGTGCCGACGGCGCGGGCTATGCGGGCGGCGGAGGCCGTGAGGGCGCTCTGGTAGAGCTCCTGGTACCGGGGGGACGGCTGGTACTCGACGGGCAGGGATTCGGCGTAGTGGGCGCCGCCGGCCTGGATGGCCTCCTCGCGCTCCTCGGTCGGGGCCTCCAGCTCGACGTCGGAGAAGTCCTGGAGCAGCCAGCCGACGTCCTCGGGGGCGTACGAGGAGAAGGCGGGGCCGCGCAGGGGCTCGGGCATGATCGGCTCCTGCCGGTGGGGGGTGTCCGGTGGGTCGGGTACGTACGAGGGGACGACGGCCAGCACGACGCGGCCGGTGTGCGGGGCGAGGGCCGCGAGCAGCCCGGCGTGGAGTTCGGGGGTGTCGCCGGCCGAGTCGACGACGGCGACGACGGCGTCGAAGCCGGCGCCCGCGACGTTGTAGGCGTAGCGGTCGCCGGGGCCGTCTGCGGGGGCGTCGTGGGCCGGGAAGACCAGGCGGGTGCGGATGGCGTAGCCGGGGTCGTCGACGGCGAGGACCGGCGAGCGGGTGGTGGTGGAGAAGCGGACCTCGCGGGCCGCGCCCGCCTCCTCCAGGGCCTTCGCGAGGCGCAGCGGCGCGTACATCAGCTCTTCGTTGCCGAGTACGAGGATCCGGCCGGGTGCGGTGCCGAGCGCGGCGGTGAGCTGGTCGGCGATGTCCGGCAGGGCGACTTCCAGGCGGGCGCGGTGGGTGGGGGTGAAGCCGTGGCGGCCGCCGTCGGGGACCGCGGAGGGCCAGTTCAGGTCGACGCGCGTGACCGGCTGCGGGCCGTCTGCCGGGGCTCCGCCCCGGACCCCGCTCCTCGAACGCCGGAGGGGCTGATCTTGCGCGGGCTGATTTTGCCCGGCTGCCTCGTGTGCCTCGACCAGGGCCTGGCCCTTGGTGAGGACGTCGTCCGGGAGGGAGACCGTGCCGGAGGCGAGGGCGATGAGGTCCACCCGTGCGCCCAGCTCGGCGGCGAAGGCGGTGAGCCGGTCGCGGTCGGCCGGGGAGCGCATGTCGACGAGGGCGACGACCACGTAGTGCGGGCGGGGATGGCGGGCGTGCAGGTCGCGGATGGTGTTCAGGACCGTGTTGCCGGTGGAGAACTCGTCGTCGACGAGGACGAGCGGACCGCTGCCCGCGAGCAGCTCCGGGTCCTCGGGCAGCAGCTGGTGCGAGGTGGCGTGCGAGTGCGCCTCCTCGAAGCCGCCCGCGGGCTCCACGCCCGGTACGGGCCGGCGGGTCGAGTGCAGGTAGGGGGCGCTGCCGAGGCCGTCGGCCACGCAGTGGCCGAGCCCGGTGGCCGTCTCGGCGTAGCCGAGGACCACGGCCGCGGCGGCTCCGTCCTCGCCGAGCAGGGCCCGGACGCGTTCGCCGAGCCCGTACCCGGCGGCGTACACCGTCCGCGGGGACTGCGGGACGTGCTTGCCCAGCACCTGCGAGACCAGCAGGTGCGCCCGCTTGGGGTTGCGGCGCAGGGCCAGTCCGAGCAGCTCCGTCAGCCGCGGACCGCCTTCGGAGTCCTCCAGGCTGACGCCCAGCCGCTCCGCGACCCAGGTACCCGACCACACTGCTTCGATCGTCTTGCCTTTCCTCGTCGTCCGCACGTCCGTCGGCGGCCGCGCGTCCGTCTCCAAGGGCCTGCTCACACCTGGAGCCCGGCCGTGAGGAGGTCGACGAAGCCGACCTCCTCCTTCGCCACGCCGAAGACCTCGGCGCGCAGCATGGTGCGCTCGGCCCAGGCCCGGTGGGGCTTCACCTCGTTCATCTTGTTCGTGTACGTGGAACGCATGACTCCGCCGCCGCCGCGCTCCGGGCGCAGGATGTCCTGGGCGTCGCAGAACTCCTCGTGCGAGACCACGGACAGTGCGTGCACGGGCGTGACGTGGGCGGGGTGGATGCAGGTCTTGCCGAGCAGTCCGTTGGCCCTGTCGAGTTCGATCTCGCGCAGCAGTCCGTCCAGGTCGTGCTCGATGAGGGCGGTGCGCAGTTCCTCGACGCCCTCTTCCAGGAAGGGGCTGCGGCGCAGCTGGGGCTTGAAGAGGCGCTGCTGGCTGCGGAAGTACTCCCAGACGGGGCCGGTGACGGTGAAGCCGGTGCCGTCGGCGCGGCTGAGGACGTTCACGACGTCCGCGATCACGCCGGCCACGATCTGGACGTCGTAGGCGGTCATGTCGGGGGTGCGGCGCAGTCCGTAGGCCGAGCAGAAGTCGGTCACGCCGAGGCGCAGCGCCAGGACCCGCTCGCGGTGGCTGTTGACCGTGCGGGAGATGCCGGCGAGGGCTTCGACGCGGGTTTCCAGGTGCAGGAGGTCCGGGGTCTCCAGGACGGGCATGGCATACAGGCGGGGCTGTCCGCTGACGGCCTCGGCCTGGGCGACGGCTTCGAGGAAGGCGATGCCCCGGGTTTCGTCGAACTTGGGGAGTACGAATCCGGCCAGGTGTCGTACGGAGCCGCCCAGGCGGCGGACCAGGTCGGGTATCTGCTCGGGCGTGCGGACGCGGATGAAGAGGAGGGGGAGCTCCGTTTCGTCGGCGTCGAGCTCGGCGAACTGCCGGACGAGGTTCTCCTCGGCTTCGGAGACGTCGGTGTCGCTGATGGAATCCTCCAGGCAGAGGACCATGGAGACGACTCCGCGGCCGGCCTGCTTGCGGATGTCCGCGGCGAGTGCGGGGCGGGTGGCCGGGCTGTAGAGCGTGGCTCCGAGCGCGGCGGCGAGGACACGGGAGGGTGAGGCTCCGGTGAATTCCGCCGGTTCCTGGTGGAAGAGGTCCTTACGGACGGTGGGCGATACGTGCCCAAAGTGACGCATGTGCTTCCCCCGTACTGCCTCGGCGGCCCAACTGGCATGGCCGGTAATAGTACGTACGAACGTGAGTCAAGAGTTCCTCAAGCACATGAAGTTCAGGTAACCCTCTTGCACCATGCCCAGCTCTCGCGTTCGAGACAAGGCCCTACGGGGGGCCGCATTGTCCCGCTCCACCCCGGGAGGGCAGGATGACGTGCATGACGCACGCGATGCAGAAGGGCTCGAACATCCCGGTGGCCGCCGTGGCGGTCCGGGCGGTGCTGCGCTGGACCAGCGGCCCCGAGGTGCCGGACGTGGACGCCTCCGCGCTGCTCGTGGGCCCGGACGGCCGGGTGCGTTCGGATGAGGACTTCGTCTTCTACAACCAGCCCCGGCACCCCTCGGGGGCCGTGTGGCGGCTGGGCAAGAAGCAGATCGGCGACGCGATCACCGACGCCGTCCAGGCGGACCTGCGGACGGTGACGCCGGCGGTGGACCGGATCCTGGTGGTCGCCTCCGCCGAGGACGTCCCCTTCGAGCGGGTCCACGACCTGCGGATCCTCCTCTACGACGCCACCGCGACCGGCGGCTCCGAACCGCTGGCCTACTTCGACGTACGGCCCGAGACCGGCGCCGAGACGGCGCTGATCTGCGGGGAGCTGTACCGCCGGGGCGAGGGGTGGAAGTTCCGCGCGCTGGGCGAGGGCTACTCCGACGGGCTGGTGGGCCTGGCCACCGACCACGGGATCTCGGTCGACGAGAACGCCGCCGAGCCCGCCGCGAGCCCGACGGCGGGACCCACCTCCGAGCAGACGACGGCGATGGCCCCGCCGGCCCCGCTCACGCAGGCCCCGCCGGCCGCCCAGCCCGCCTACGGGTACCCGCAGCCGGTGTCCCCGGCGCCGGTGCCGGGTCCGGGCGCCGATCCGTCCTTCCGGCTGCCGGTGCAGGGCCCGCAGTTCATCCGCCGCTGAGCCGGTACGGCCCGGCGGAGCCACTGCCGAGCCGGTTTCGCCCCGGCGGTGACGCCGCCGGGGCTCCGGTCAGCTCTTGGTGCTCTTGTAGCCCCGCCCCCACTGGAGCCCCCAGCCGTACAGCCGGTCCAGCTCGGCCTGGAACCCGTACACGAACTTCACCTCGCGCCGCACGACCAGCTCGCCCTTGACCTTCTCCAGGGAGACCACCGCGCAGGAGCGGGCCTGCGGGTGCCGCTCGTCCAGCGGGATCTCGATCCGCGGCCCCGTCACGGGGAAGAGCGTCACCATGGCGTGCGTCCGGTCGAAGGCCGGGGTCTGGTCGTAGATGTAGACGAAGACCAGCAGCCGCTTGATCTCGTCGGCGTGGTCGAGATTGACGTAGAGGGTCTCCCCCGAGGCCGAACCGAACCGGTCGTCCCCGCTGAGCTTGACGTACGGCGGGTCGTTGAGGTCGCCCAGCAGGTTCCCCAGCGGCTGTACGGCGCCGCGCGTGCCGTCGGTCAGCTCATACAGGCAGCCCATGTCGAGGTCGACGTTGACCATGCCCTGGGTGTGCGCCTGCACCATGTCCGGCTTGAACAGCTTGAACGGGTGCCGGAAGAGCTGGCCGCTCTGGCCCGAGCGGCCGCCGATGTCCGAGGTGCGCATGCGCCAGGACAGATTGACGCGCAGATTGCCGTGGACGGCTCCCTGCTTGGTGAGCGACACCGTCGGATGCCGCTTGGTCAGCTCGATCGCGTTCGACGAGGCGCTGCCCGACTGGAAGTGCACGGCGCGGCTGCCCATGATGCCGTCGAAGAAGCCCATCCCCTACCCCCCTGATCCCCTGGTCCCCTGATCCCTGTGGAGCGTGCGGAAGCGGGGCGGCCCGCCGGGTCCGTGGACCCGGTGGACCGCCCCGCAGTTGAGCGTTCCGCATTACCGCCGCGGTCATGCCTCGGCGGTGGAACCCTCCAGTTCCAGGCGCTTGTTGCGGCGCACCGAGGACCAGAAGGACCATCCGATGAGCAGTACGCCGACGAGACCGGTGATGATCTCGTTGATCTCGTACTGGATGGTGACGAGCAGGATCACGGCGAGGGCGCCGATGGCGTAGTGCGCGCCGTGCTCCAGGTAGACGTAGTCGTCGAGGGTGCCCTGGCGGACCAGGTAGACCGTCAGCGAACGGACGTACATGGCACCGATGCCGAGGCCGAGGGCCATGAGCACGATGTCGTTGGTGATGGCGAAGGCGCCGATGACCCCGTCGAAGGAGAAGGAGGCGTCGAGGACTTCGAGGTAGAGGAACATGAAGAAGGCGGCCTTGCCGGCCATGGCGACGGCCGAGACGGGCTTGCCGGTGCGCTTGGCCTCTTCCTCCGCCTCGTGCTCGGCTTCCTCCTCTTCCTCCAGTTTGTTCTCGAAGTAGCCGGAGAGGCCGCCGACGACCATGTAGGTGATCAGGCCGAGGATGCCGGAGATCAGGACGGTCTGTGCCTTGTCGACATGGACGCCGCCGTGCTGGTGGGCGTTGGCGGCGAAGGTCATCGAGGTGATGACCAGGACGATCAGCGCGATGCAGGCGGACAGCATGTCGACCTTGCCGAGCTTGGCGAGCGGACGCTCCAGCCAGGCGAGCCACTTGATGTCACGGTCCTCGAAGATGAAGTCGAGGAAGATCATCAGCAGGAACATGCCACCGAACGCGGCGATGGACGGGTGGGCGTCCGTGACGAGCTGCTCGTACATCTCCTTGTCGTTGAGGGCCAGTTCCACGGCCTCGATGGGCCCGATCTTGGCGCTGATCGCGACGATCACAACGGGGAAGACCAGCCGCATGCCGAAGACCGCGATGAGTACGCCGATGGTGAGGAAGATCTTCTGCCAGAAGGCATTCATCTTCTTCAGGATTCCGGCGTTGACCACCGCGTTGTCGAAAGACAGCGAGATCTCGAGGACCGACAGGATCGCCACGATCCCGAAGGCTTGCCACCCCCCGTAGAACACCGCTGCGACCAGACCGAGCGCAGTGATTGCGAACGACCAGCCGAAGGTTTTGAGAACCACTGGCACCCCATCGTCTTGTACGGCTTTACGAAACGTTGACCCCGAAGTCTAGAGCGATGCCCCTGAGCCCCGACGCGTACCCCTGCCCCACCGCACGGAACTTCCATTCACCCCCGTACCGGTAGACCTCGCCGAAGATCATCGCGGTCTCGCTGGAGGCGTCCTCGGAGAGGTCGTAGCGGGCCAGTTCCTGTCCGTCGGCCTGGTTCACCACGCGGATGAAGGCATTGCTGACCTGGCCGAAGCTCTGCCGGCGGCTGTCCGCGTCGTGGATGGAGACCGGGAAGACGATCTTGTCCACCTGGGCCGGCACCTTGGTGAGGTCGATGAGGATCGACTCGTCGTCGCCGTCACCCTCGCCGGTGAGGTTGTCGCCGGTGTGTTCGACGGAGCCGTCGGGGCTCGTCAGGTTGTTGTAGAAGACGAAGTACTCGTCCCCCAGCACCCGGCCGCTGTTGCACAGCAGCGCACTGGCGTCGAGGTCGAAGTCGGCGCCCGTGGTCGAGCGCGCGTCCCATCCGAGACCGATCAGCACCCTGGTGAGGTTCGGTGCGGCCTTGGACAGGGAGACATTGCCCCCCTTGGCGAGTGTGACGCCCATGTTGTGGTCCTCCCCGGACGACGGTGTGGCGGTGTGCCGGTGTGGCGAAGCGGCCGTGCGATGCGGCGGCGAAGCGGTGGTGCAGTGAAACGGTGGTGCGGTGGTGCGGTGAACCGCGTCCGGCGCCGTACACACAGTGCACGGCGCCGGACGGATGAACTGCTCGGGCTCAGACGTTGACGCCGAAGTCCTGCGCGATGCCGCGCAGGCCGGAGGCGTAGCCCTGGCCGATGGCACGGAACTTCCACTCCGCGCCGTTGCGGTAGAGCTCGCCGAAGACCATGGCGGTCTCGGTCGAGGCGTCCTCGGAGAGGTCGTAGCGGGCGAGCTCGGTGTTGTCGGCCTGGTTCACGACGCGGATGTACGCGTTGCGGACCTGGCCGAAGCTCTGCTGGCGGCTCTCGGCCTCGTAGATCGAGACCGGGAAGACGATCTTGGCCACGTCGGCCGGGACGCCGGCGAGGTTGACCTTGATGGCCTCGTCGTCGCCCTCGCCCTCACCGGTGGTGTTGTCACCGGTGTGCTCGACCGAGCCGTCGGGGCTCTTCAGGTTGTTGAAGAAGACGAAGTTCGCGTCGCTGGTGACCTTGCCCTGGTCGCTGGTCAGGATCGCGCTGGCGTCGAGGTCGAAGTCGACACCGGTGGTGGTGCGAGCATCCCAGCCCAGACCGACGATGACCGCCGTCAGGTTAGGCGCGGCCTTGGTCAGCGAGACGTTGCCGCCCTTGCTGAGGCTGACTCCCACGGGTCCTCCATTGGGTTTCGTGTGGGGCGGTGCCCCGTCGTGCGGTTGCTACCGGATCAACGTTTCGATCCTAGTGACGGGTTCCCGCCCGTAAGCGGTTTTCGCAGGTAACTGCGGGGAACTGCGCATTGCGGCCCTGGCGGACTCGCTCAGAGGCTGTCGAGCGCCTTGATGTACTCGTTCAGGTCACGGGCGTCGGGCAGTCCGTTGACCACGGTCCAGCGCACGACGCCGTCCTTGTCGATGACGAAGGTGCCGCGAACCGCGCAGCCCTTCGCCTCGTCGAAGACGCCGTACGCGCGGGAGGTCTCCCCGTGCGGCCAGAAGTCCGACAGCAGCGGGTACTCCAGGCCCTCCTGCTCCCCGAAGACCCGCAGGGTCGGCACGGAGTCGTTGGAGACGGCGAGGAGCTGGACGTCGTCGTTCTGGAACCGCGGCAGCTGGTCGCGCAGCTCGCAGAGCTCGCCGGTGCAGACGCCGGTGAAGGCGAACGGGTAGAAGAGCAGCACCACGGCCTTCTCCCCGCGGAAGTCGGAGAGCCGCACGGTGGCGCCGTGGTTGTCCTTGAGCTCGAAGTCCGGGGCCTTGTCGCCGACCTCGATCGCCATCTCTCGCATCCCTTCGTTCCCGCATCCCTGCATTGGGCTGTTCGGGTGAGGCAAAGCCTAGGGCCTCCGGTGGCCCCGGGCCGTGAACGCACACACCCCGCCGGCCGGGGTCACCTGGCAGGCGGGGTGTGGAAGCGTGTCCGCTCGGCAGCGGGCGCGGCTCAGCGCTTGGACTTGGCGGCGGTCTTGGGCGTCACCAGCTTGGTGGCGGCCCACTCCTTGCCGACACTGATGCTCCTGGTCTGCGAAAGGCCGGCGGTCTCGGCGGCCTCGCTGATGTCGCTGGCCTCGACGTAGCCGGGGCGGCCCGTCTTGGGGGTCAGCAGCAGGATCAGTGCGCCGTCCTCGACCAGCTCTGTGGCGTCGACCAGCGTGTCGGTCAGATCGCCGTCTTCCTCCCGGAACCAAAGCAGCACCGCATCGGCAACGTCGTCGTACTCCTCGTCGACGAGGTCGTTGCTGATGTGGTCCTGAATGGACTCACGGAATTCCTGATCGACGTCGTCGTCGTAGCCGATCTCCTGGACCACCTGTTCGGACTGGAAACCCAGCCGGGCGGCCAGGCTCTCCGCGTGGTCCGCGGTCGCGCTCACGGGGTGCCTCCTGCTCATGTTCGGTGAATGTCTTCGGCGGCGCGCGTACGCGCAGCATTGGGCGTAGTCCACACGGGCGCGGCGGATCGCGCAAGTACCCGGCCGCCGAGACCGTCGAAACGGTGACGATTACGGCCGTCTCGCCGCAACTTTCAGCCTTCCCGTGTGCACCTCTGGTGACTCATCCCACACCATTCCAGCTCATTCGGCATCATCGGCGACCCTCACCTGCTTTCCTACCTGTTTGAGCGACGAACGGCCGCACGAAGCTCGTGTCCGGCTCGGGCGTAAGATCACGTTTCGTCCGGACCCGCCACCGATCTTCTGGCCATTACCCGGTGGTAAAGATGAAGATTTCGGTCGAGCGTAAGACCATGGGAGGCGGCGCCCCCCAGGTACGGCTTCCGCATGACGCCCCCGACAGCGAAGGAACAGCGTGGCTTCCGCATCCGATCGCAATCCGATCATCATTGGCGGCCTGCCGAGTCAGGTCCCGGACTTCGATCCGGAGGAGACGCAGGAGTGGCTCGACTCCCTGGACGCAGCGGTCGACGAGCGGGGCCGTGAGCGCGCCCGCTACCTGATGCTGCGGCTGATCGAGCGGGCCCGCGAGAAGCGCGTGGCCGTGCCCGAGATGCGCAGCACGGACTACGTCAACACGATCGCCACCAAGGACGAGCCGTTCTTCCCCGGCAACGAGGAGATCGAGCGCAAGGTCCTCAACGCCACCCGGTGGAACGCGGCCGTGATGGTCTCGCGCGCCCAGCGTCCCGGGATCGGCGTGGGCGGCCACATCGCCACCTTCGCCTCCTCCGCCTCCCTCTACGACGTGGGCTTCAACCACTTCTTCCGGGGCAAGGACGAGGGCGACGGCGGCGACCAGATCTTCTTCCAGGGGCACGCCTCCCCCGGCATCTACGCCCGCGCCTACCTCCTGGACCGGCTCTCCGAGCAGCAGCTCGACGCGTTCCGGCAGGAGAAGTCGAAGGCCCCGTACGGCCTGTCCAGCTACCCGCACCCGCGGCTGATGCCGGACTTCTGGGAGTTCCCGACCGTCTCGATGGGCCTGGGCCCGCTCGGCGCGATCTACCAGGCCCGGATGAACCGGTACATGGAGGCGCGCGGGATCGCGGACACCTCCAAGTCCCACGTTTGGGCGTATCTCGGCGACGGCGAGATGGACGAGCCGGAGTCGCTCGGCCAGCTGTCGATCGCCGCCCGTGAGGGCCTGGACAACCTGACCTTCGTGGTCAACTGCAACCTGCAGCGGCTCGACGGCCCGGTGCGCGGCAACGGCAAGATCATCCAGGAGCTGGAGTCGCAGTTCCGCGGGGCCGGCTGGAACGTCATCAAGCTGATCTGGGACCGGTCCTGGGACCCGCTGCTGGCCCAGGACCGCGACGGCATCCTGGTCAACAAGATGAACTCGACGCCGGACGGGCAGTTCCAGACGTACGCCACCGAGTCGGGCGCGTACATCCGTGAGCACTTCTTCGGCGGCGACCAGCGGCTGCGCGCGATGGTCGAGAACATGACCGACTACCAGATCCAGCACCTGGGCCGCGGCGGGCACGACCACAAGAAGGTGTACGCGGCGTACGCGGCGGCCAAGGCGCACAAGGGCCAGCCGACGGTGATCCTGGCGCAGACGGTCAAGGGCTGGACGCTCGGTCCGAACTTCGAGGGCCGCAACGCGACGCACCAGATGAAGAAGCTGACGGTCGACGACCTCAAGCGCTTCCGCGACCGCCTGCGCATCCCGATCACCGACCAGCAGCTGGAGGGCGGGGCGCCGCCGTACTACCACCCGGGCCGCAACTCCCCGGAGATCCAGTACATGCACGACCAGCGCAGCTCGCTGGGCGGCTACGTGCCGACCCGTGTGGTGCGCGCCAAGCCGTTGCAGCTGCCGGGCGACGCGACGTACGCGGCCGCCAGGAAGGGCTCGGGCCAGCAGTCGATCGCGACGACGATGGCCTTCGTCCGCATCCTGAAGGACCTGATGCGGGACAAGGAGATCGGCAAGCGGTTCGTGCTGATCGCGCCCGACGAGTACCGCACCTTCGGCATGGACGCCTTCTTCCCGAGCGCCAAGATCTACAACCCGCTGGGCCAGCAGTACGAGGCGGTCGACCGCGACCTGCTGCTCGCGTACAAGGAGTCGCCGACCGGGCAGATGCTGCACGACGGCATCTCCGAGGCGGGCTGCACGGCCTCGCTGATCGCGGCGGGTTCGGCGTACGCGACGCACGGCGAGCCGCTGATCCCGGTCTACGTCTTCTACTCGATGTTCGGTTTCCAGCGCACGGGTGACCAGTTCTGGCAGATGGCCGACCAGCTGGCGCGCGGTTTCGTCCTGGGCGCGACCGCCGGGCGGACCACCCTGACGGGTGAGGGCCTCCAGCACGCCGACGGCCACTCCCAGCTGCTGGCCTCGACGAACCCGGGCTGCGTGGCGTACGACCCGGCGTACGGCTACGAGATCGCGCACATCGTCAAGGACGGTCTGCGGCGCATGTACGGGCCGGAGGCGGAGGACGTCTTCTACTACCTGACCGTCTACAACGAGCCGATCCAGCACCCGGCCGAGCCGGCGGACGTCGACGTGGACGGCATCCTCAAGGGCATCCACCGGGTGTCCCGGGGCACCTCTGGCATCGTCGGGGCGCAGCTGATGGCCTCGGGCGTGGCGGTGCCGTGGGCGCTGGAGGCGCAGCGGATCCTGGCCGCGGAGTGGAACGTACGGGCGGACGTCTGGTCGGCGACCTCCTGGAACGAGCTGCGCCGCGAGGCCGTCGAGGTGGAGCAGCACAACCTGCTCCACCCGGAGGAGGAGCAGCGCGTTCCGTACGTGACGCGGAAGCTGTCGGGTGCGGAGGGGCCGTTCGTGGCGGTCTCGGACTGGATGCGGTCGGTTCCGGACCAGATCTCGCGGTGGGTGCCCGGCCCGTACACCTCGCTGGGCGCGGACGGTTTCGGCTTCGCGGACACGCGCGGTGCGGCGCGGCGCTTCTTCCACATCGACGCGCAGTCGGTGGTCCTGGCGACGCTCACCGAGCTCGCGAAGACCGGTCAGGTCGACCGTTCGGTGCTGAAGCAGGCCGTGGACCGGTACCAGCTGCTGGACGTGGCGGCGGCCGACCCGGGCGCGGCGGGCGGCGACGCCTGACGCCTGCGGCGGGCCGGGCGGGGTGAGGGCGGGCCGGGGGTCCCGGTCCGCCCCGCGCGCGCCGCGTGCGGACCCGGCGCGGGTCCCGGCTCTGGTCGGGGCCCGCGTTTCTCAACGCGTTGCCTACGATGCTCGGCATGAAGGAACCCTCCCGTCAGGCCCTGTGGGAACGCCGTACGCAGACCCCGCTGCTCGTGCTCGCCCTGGCCTTCGCCGTGGCGTACGCCGTGCCGATCGTGGCTCCCGACGCGACCGCGGACGTGCACCGGGCCTGCACCCACGTGGAGTGGCTGGTGTGGGGCGCCTTCGCCCTGGACTATCTGGTGCGGCTGGGTCTCTCGGCGCACCGCCTGCACTTCGTCCGGACCCACTGGCTGGACCTGGCCGCCGTGGTGCTGCCGCTGGTGCAGCCGCTGCGGCTGCTGCGGCTGGTCGCCACGTTGATGCTGGTGGGCCGGCGGGCCCGGATGGCCCCGCAGATCCGGCTGACGACGTACGTGGCCGGGGCGGTCGTGGGGTTGCTGATGTTCGGCTCGCTCGCGGTGCTGAGCGTGGAGCGGGACGCTCCCGACGGGAACATCAAGAATCTGGGCGACGCCGTGTGGTGGTCCTTCACGACGATGACGACGGTCGGGTATGGGGACCACTCGCCGACCACCGGTCTCGGCCGGGTCCTGGCGGTGGGCCTGATGCTGTCGGGGATCGCCCTGCTCGGTGTGGTGACCGCCAACATCGCCGCCTGGTTCATCTCCCGTTTCGAGCGCGACGACCAGGTGGAGCGGCTCCAGCTGGCGGCCCTGCGGGAGCTGCGGGAGGAGGTGCTGGCGCTGCGCGGCGAGGTCGCCCGGCTGGCTGGCGCGGCGGCCACGGGCGGGGTCGCCGCCTCGCCCGACCAGCCGAACGCCCCGGCGCAGCGGGAGGCTACCTCTCCCACACCTTGAACGCCCTTACCTGGTAGGGCGACTGGGGCAGCCAGACCCCGTCGCCCGGGTAGGTCTGGAATTCGCCGGTCTCCGCGCATTCCGCCGACTGGTAGGTGGTCACCGGCCGCCCGGTGCGGTTGGTGAGCGACTGGGCGCTGGTCCCGGCGGGCAGCGCGGTGCAGCTGTCGACGTCGAGGGTGCTCAGCTCGTGGGTCCGCTTGGTGCCCTTGAACTCCGGTTTCGCCCACAGGCACAGCTGGCCCGTCGCGCAGGCCCCGAGGGCCGGCGGGCCCGCGGCCTGGGCCGTGGTGGCCGTAGTCGGGATGAGGGCGGTCAGGGCCAGGACGGTCGCGGCGAGGACGGTGGTGACGCGCGTGGTTCCACACGTACGCATGACGGGTCAACTCCTTGTGGACGGCGGGCGCCCGGACCGTTTCCGGGGCCTCGACGACACCACGCTGACCTGCGGTGACGGGCGGGCGGAAGGGGCTGCGGGCGGGTCCACCCGGATAGGCGACGGCCCCGCCGGAACCGTCCGGCGGGGCCTTCGTACGTACGGAGTTGACGCTTCCGGGAGCCGTGGGAACGGGCCGGCGCCCGCCCCGGCGGGGCCGGGCGCCCCTGCGGCGGCCGACCCGAACGTGTCATGCGCGGCCGCGCGCGCACCCCGCCCCGGGAGGGTGGCGGGCCCTTCGCAAACGGCTTAACGCGACGGCCGCCGCCCCGCCCGTCACCGGTACGCTGACCGCCCACTCGGCGTCGGAAGGGAGCCCCGGAGTGACGATCGACGAGCGGTCGGCGCCGGCCGCGCCGGTGCCCGGACTGCGCGAGCGCAAGAAGCGCCGCACCCGGGACGCGCTGCTGCGCGCCGCGCTCCTGCTCTTCCTCTCCCAGGGGTACGAGCGCACCACCGTCGACGAGATCACCGACGCCGTGGACGTGTCCCAGCGCACCTTCTTCCGCTACTTCGCCAACAAGGAGGAGGTCGTCTTCGCCGTCCAGGACCTGACGGAGGAGCACTTCGTCGCGTCCCTGCACGCCCGGCCGGCCGCCGAGGGCCCCCTGGAGGCCATGCGGGGCGCGGTGCTCGCCGCCTGGGACACCGTCGAGGAGGCCCTGGCCGACGTGGTCCCCGTCGACCTCTACATGCGCAGCTACCGGCTGATCGAGTGCACTCCGGCCCTGCTCGCCGTGCACCTGCGGCGCTCCACGGAGCTGGAGGAACGGATCTCCCGGCTGATCGCCGCCCGCGAGGGCCTGGACGTGGACTCCGATCCGCGGCCGCGGGTGGCCGTCGCCGCGTTCTGCGGTGTGATGCGGGTCACCGGGCGGCTCTGGGGGCAGGGCGAGGACACCAGCGTGGACGCGATCCGGCGGCTGACGGAGACCTACCTCGACCGCATCGGCCCGTCCCTGGCGGCGAGCTGGCGCCTGCAGGCGGCGGGGGCCTGATCGGCAAGGCACTCCGGGGAGTTGTAGCGGATCACCCGCGTTCCGTAAGGGGTCCCACGCTTGGCCGTGAGTCCTGTCACCCGGGGCGCCACGGCCGGTGGAGGTCTCCTACGCTGGTCCCAGTGAATCTGTCCGGCCTCGCCCACTCCCCCGTTCCCGGCGCCGACCCGCGCCCTGCCGCCCTGCGCGCCCTGCTCGCGCTGGCGGTGGTCTTCATCATGCTGGCGACCACCGGCTGGACGGCCGTGCACCGGCCGGAGGGGGGCACCCCGCTGCGGGCCGCCGCGCTCCAGGCCTGGACGAAGGCCCGGATCGACGGCCGCCCGGTGCCGCCCGCCGACGCCCCCGTACGGACGGTGGCCCGCTTCTTCGCGGGCCTGGACGGGGCCCAGCGGGCCCGGCTCGCCGACGGCTACCCCTTCGTCGTGGGCAATCTCGACGGGGCCCCCTCCGCCACCCGCTACCGGGCGAACCTGCACGGCCTGGAGCAGGCCCGCCGGGTCGAGGAGGCCCGCAGCCGCGACGTGGCCCTGACCCCGGCCGACCGGGCCGAGGCCGGCCGCCGCTCCCACCGCTTCGCCTCGCTCGCCGACCCCGGCCGGCAGATCCTCACCTTCGATCCGAGCGGCGGCGGCCGCGTGGCCGAGGTCTTCGGCGACCTCGACCGGGCCCGCCGGGTCTCGGTGATCGTGCCCGGTGTGGACACCGACGCCCTCACCTTCGAGCGCACCCAGCGCCGCCTGACCTCCCCCGTCGGCATGGCCGAATCCCTGTACGAGAGCCAGCGCGCGGCCGCGCCGGGCGGCCGGACGGCGGTCATCGCCTGGGCCGGCTACACCGCGCCCACCGGGGTCGGCATGGACGCCGCCACGGGCCGCATGGCCGTCGAGGGCGCGGTCCGGCTGAAGGCGCTGGCCACGGCCCTGCCCGGGGACTCGGGTGTGGCGCTGTTCTGCCACAGCTACGGATCGGTGGTGTGCGGGGTCGCCGCGCACGAGCTGCCGAAGCGGGTGACGGACGTGGTGGTGGCGGGCAGCCCCGGGATGCGCGCGGAAAACGTCGAGGGGCTGCACACCTCGGCGCGGGTCTGGGCGACGCGGGACGAGGGTGACTGGATCGCGGACGTGCCGCACCTGGAGGTCGGCGGGGTGGGCCACGGCGCCGATCCGGTGTCCCCGGAGTTCGGGGCGCGGCTGCTGTCCTCGGCCCGGGCCAAGAGCCACACCGGCTATTTCGCGCCAGGAACGGACTCGGTGGAGAACTTCGCCAAGATCGGAACCGGCGCGTTCGCTTCCGTTGTCTGCGCGACCGGGGACGACGCCTGCCGGCGTGGAATTTCCGGGACAGAGACGGACTGACGCGCGTAGAGGGGCGGAAAACGGGCTCCGCACCGAGGGGGGACGCGCGGGGGCGCCGCCCTTTACGATGTGCCGCATGGGTGACGTACTGGCCGGAAATCATGCCGTCTGGGAGTTCGACTCGGACTCGGTGCTCATCCGCTTCGCACGGGGGATCAGAACGCCGAGAGTGCCGAGGCTCCTGCACGCCCTCGGCTCGCGCCGGATCCCCCTCGAAGCGGTCTCCGAGGTGACCGTGAGCGCCGGGAAGCGGGACACGGTGGTGTTGCGCGCCGTGCCTCGGCCGGGCGCGGATCCGCTGATCGAGGCCGCCGCCGGGCAGCTGAAGGAGAACTGCGACCCGTACCGGCTGGTGCTGCCGGGCGACCGGGCGCCGCACGCGGCCGCGTTCGCGGACGCCCTGCGCTCCCGGCTGGGTCCGGACGCCGGCGAGCCGGCCGACCGCTTCCTGGTCGACGTACCGCCGCCGCCGGTCCACCTGAAGGCGTTCGACGCCCGGGTGGGCTTCGACGGCTCGGCGGTCACCTTCCACTGGTCCCGCACCGGCGCCACCAGCACCAAGTGGAAGGCGGGCGACCAGCACGTGCCGCTGGCCTCCCTCACCGGCGTCGAGTGGTGCTCCCCGGAGGGACCGGGCGGCCACCTGCGGCTCCTCGTACGGGACACGCCCTCCGATCCGCGCCCGGACCACGACCTGACGGCGGCCGTCTTCGGCGTGGGCTACGGGGCGGTGCACGAGTCGCTGCCGTTCGCGGCCGCGGTCCTGGCCGCGGTGCGCGGCCGCGCCCGGGTCGCCGCCGTGAGCTCCGTCCCGGCGGCGCGCACCGGCGGCGAGCGACTGCGGCACCTGGACGAACTCCACAGCGCCGGACTCCTCACGGACGCCGAGTACGTGGAGCTGCTGGACCGCTTCCGGTCCTAGGGGGGCCAACACGCCGGGCACAGGGGCCCGTTGACATCGTCCATTCCGCGCAGCACCCTTTCACTACTTAACTAGTGAAAGGGTGCTGCACGTGCTGGAGTACCGCATCGACCGGCGCAGCGGCATGGCCACCTACCTGCAGATCGTCCACCAGACCAAGCAGGCCCTGCGCCTGGGGCTGCTCGAACCGGGCGACAAGCTGCCCACCGCGCGCGAGGTCGTCGAGGCGACGGCCATCAACCCGAACACCGTGCTCAAGGCCTACCGGGAGCTGGAGCGCGAGGGCCTCGTGGAAGGGCGGCGGGGCATGGGCACCTTCGTGCGCAGGACCCTGGGCGGCGCACCGGCCGACTCCCCGCTGCGGGAGGAACTGGCCGACTGGGCGCGGCGCGCGCACGCCGCCGGGCTCGAACGGGACGACGTGGCCGCGCTCTTCACATCCGTACTGGACCACCACTTCAAGGGGGACGACGCGTGACGGACGATCCGGTGATCGAGGCCTCGGGGCTCGGTGTGCGCTACGGACGGCGGCGCGAGTGGGCCCTGCGCGACTGCTCCTTCCGGCTGCCCGCCGGGCGGGTCTGCGCGCTCGTCGGCCACAACGGAGCGGGCAAGTCGACCCTGCTGACGCTCGCGGCGGGACTGCTGCGGCCGACCGAGGGAAGCATCGACGCGCCGCCGCGCGAGGAGACGGCCTACGTGGGCCAGGACAAACCCCTCTACCCGCAGCTGACCGTCGACGAGACCCTGCGCATGGGCCGCGAGCTCAACCCCGGCCGCTGGGACGCGCGGTGCGCGGAGCGGATCGTCGAGGAGGGCGGACTCGACCGCTCCGCCAAGGTCCGCACCCTCTCGGGCGGCCAGCGCACCCGGGTCGCCCTGGCCCTCGCCCTCGGAAAGCGCCCCGGCCTGCTCCTGCTGGACGAGCCGATGGCCGATCTCGACCCGCTCGCCCGGCACCGGCTCATGGGGACGCTGATGGCCGACGTCGCCGAGAACGGCACCTCCGTGGTGATGTCCTCGCACATCCTGACCGAGCTGGAGGGCGCCTGCGACCACCTGCTGCTCGTCGACGGCGGCCGGATCCGCCTCTCGGGCCCCGCAGACGAGGTCGTCGCGGCCCACCGCCTGCTCACCGGGCCCGCCACGGCCCTCACCGACCTCACCGCGCACACCGTCGTCGAGTCCCGCACGGCGGGCCGCCGGGTCACGGCGCTCGCGAGGCTGCGCGGTCCGCTCGACACGGACACCTGGCAGACGGCCGACCCGTCCCTGGAGGAGGTCCTGCTCGCCCACCTGCGCTCGCCCGACGCCCCGGACCTCACCATCCGTCCCTTCGCCACGGCCACCGAAAGGGTGGAAGCATGAGTGTCCTGACCCTGAAGGGCCCGCGCTGGGTCACGGTCCGCCAGCACCGGCGCGCCCTGTGGGCCCTGCCCGTCGCCGTCGCCGCGAGCCTCGCCGTCGTCGCCGCGCTGCGCTGGTGGGCGGGCAACCCGGCCCGCCTGCTCTGGAACGTCCCGGACGGCCCGCTGCGGGTGGGGATGGAGTACGCCGGGATGGCGCTGCTGTTCCTGCCCCTGCTGCTGGGGGCCTTCGTCGCCGGCCCGATGGTCGCCCGCGAACTGGAGAGCGGCACCTACCGCCTCGCCCTGACCCAGTCGTCGACGCCCCGGGCCTGGCTCGCATCGAAGATCACGGTGGCCGCCGCGGCCGCGGTGGCCTGCTCGATCGCCCTGGCCGGGGTCTACCGGCTCGGCTGGGCCCCGCTCGACGGCACGTACCGGTTCTCCTGGGCGGACCGGGGGCCGTACGAGGCGCTCGGCACCGTGCTCGTCGCGTACTGCCTCCTGGGCGTGGCCGTCGGAGCCCTCGTCGGCCAGCTCGTACGGCGCACGCTCGCCGCCATGGCGGTCACCGGGCTGGTCACCGGCCTGCTGATGGCGGCGCTGGGCGCCCTGCGGTGGTCCTTCCTGCCGGTACGGACCGTGACCGGGCCGACCGCGGGAGGGCCGCCGCACATCGGCGACGCCCTCATGATGGACCTCGGACTCACCACGGCCTCGGGCGGGCGCCTGCCCGAGTGGGCCTGCTTCGAGCAGACCCACAACCTCAGCGGGTGCCCCGAGGACCTGAACGTGACCGGGTGGTACGTCGACTACCACCCGGCCTCGCACTACTGGCCGACCCAGTCCATCGAGACGGCGGTGGTCCTGGTCCTCGCCGCCCTCACCCTCTGGGCCGCCTTCGCGGTCCTGCGCACCCGGCACCGCTGAGACCCGCGGGCCGGGCTATCCCTCGCGGGCCTCCGAGGTCGCGCTCATGTCCGGGTAGCGGTCGCCCGCGACCCGGGCGGCGATCGGCTCCAGGCGGGCCAGCTGCGCCGGCGTGAGCGTGATCCGGGTCGCGGCGGTGTTCTCGCGCAGCCGGCCCGGCTTGCGGGTGCCCGGGATGGGGACCACCGTCAGCCCGTGCACCGCCGCCCGCTGCTGCACCCAGGCCAGGGCGATCTGCGCCGGGGTCGCCCCCAGCTCCTCGGCGATCTCCCGGACCGGGGCCAGCAGCGCCGCGTTCGTCTTCGCGTTCTCGCCGCTGAACCGCGGCTGGTGGCGGCGGAAGTCGTTCTGCGACAAGTCCGCGGCGGCGTCCGCGAAGGACCCGGTCAGGAAGCCCCGGCCCAGCGGGGAGTACGGCACCAGCGCCACGCCCAGCTCCGCCGCCGCGCCCGCCGCGCTGCGCTCCACGCTCCGGCTGAACAGCGACCACTCCGACTGGAGCGCCGTGATCGGGTGCACGGCGTGCGCCTCGCGCAGTTCGGTCCCGGTGACCTCGCTGAGCCCGAGGTGGCGCACCTTCCCCTCCCGAACCAGCTCCGCCATGGCGCCGACCGACTCGGCGAGCGGCACGGCGGGGTCGCGCCGGTGCATGTAGTAGAGGTCGATGACGTCCACGCCGAGGCGGCGCAGGCTGTCCTCGACGGCCCGGCGCACGTACGCGCGGTCGTTGCGCACGCCCCGGTAGGCTGGGTCGTCGGTGCGCTCTATGGCGAACTTCGTCGCCAGGGTGATCTCGTCGCGGTGCGCGGCCACGAACGGGGCGAGGAACTCCTCGTTGCGCCCCCGCCCGTACACGTCCGCGGTGTCGAAGAGGGTGACCCCGGCGGCCAGCGCCGCGTCCAGGGTCTCGCGGGCGGCCACCTCGTCGGTGTCCCCGTAGAACTCGCTCATGCCCATGCAGCCGAGGCCCTGGACGCCGACCAGCGGGCCGCCCTTGCCGAGCTCGACCTGGTCGATCTTCGTGGCTTCCGTCATGGCTGTGCCTTCCCCGAGTAGATGCCGATCTTGTAGTCCAGTACGGCCAGCGCGTCCGTGAGCTCCGAGATGCGTTCCCGCACCTCGCTCCGCGTCCGCTCCAGCAGTTCGCGGCGCTCCCCGACGGTGTGTCCGCCCTCGCGGACCAGTTCGGCGTACCGGACCATGTCCGCCACCGACATCCCCGTGGCCCGCAGCTTGCCCACGAAGGCCAGCCAGTCGAGGTCCTTGTCGGTGAAGCGCCGCTGGCCCGAGTGGGAGCGGTCCACGTGCGGCATGAGGCCGATCCGCTCGTACCAGCGCAGGGTGTGCTGGGTCAGACCGGTCCGGGCCTCGACCTCGCTGATCGTGTACCGCGTCTGCGTCAGGCTCTGGCTCATGACTCCACGCTAAAACCCTGGAGTGCACTCCAGGCAAGTAGGCTCGGCCGCATGGAGAGCATGGAGGCCGGCAACGGCATGGAAAGCCTGCGGATCATCGACACCTGGCCGGTGGACACGGCCGCGGCGGCCGTCGTACGCGCCGACGGGAGCCTCGCCGGCGCCCACGGGCCCGTCGACCACCGTTTCGCGCTGGCCTCCGTGACCAAGCCGCTCGCCGCGTACGCCGCCCTCGTCGCGTACGAGGAAGGCGCGATCGAGCTGGACGAGCCGGCCGGGCCCGAGGGGTCGACGGTCCGTCACCTGCTCGCGCACACCAGCGGCCTGGCCTTCGACGAGCACCAGGTGTCGGCCCCGCCCGGGGAGCGCCGGCTGTACTCCAACGCCGGTTTCGAGGTGCTCGGCGACCACATCGCCAAGGCCACCGGCATCCCCTTCGCGGAGTACGTGCACCAGGCGGTCTTCGAACCGCTGGGCATGGCGCGGACCACCCTGGAGGGCTCGCCCGCCAAGGACGGCGTCTCCACCGTGTCCGACCTGGTGCGCTTCGCCGCCGAGCTGCAGGCGCCCCGGCTGCTCGACGTCCGTACGGTCGCCGCGGCCACCTCCGTCGTGCACCCCGGGCTCAAGGGCGTCCTGCCGGGGTACGGGCACCAGTCCCCCAACGACTGGGGCCTCGGCGTGGAGATCCGCGACGGCAAGTCCCCGCACTGGACGGGCCTGTCCTCCTCGCCCCGCACGTTCGGCCACTTCGGTCAGGCCGGCACCTTCCTGTGGGTGGACCCGGACGCGCGCGCCGCGTGCGTGGCGCTGGCGGACCGCGCCTTCGGCCCGTGGGCCGTGGCCGCCTGGACGCCGTTCACGGACGCGGTCCTGGCCGAACTGCGCTCGGCCTAGGGTTCAGGGCAGTTCCCAGATCAGCAGCTCCCCGGGGGACCCGGCGGTGATCTCCAGGTCCCGCTCGGCGGTGATCCGCACCGAGTCCCCGGGGCCGAGCTCCTCCCCGTCCAGGCGCAGGTCCCCGCGCACCACGTGCAGGTACACCCGCTCCGCCGCCGGCACGGCCACCCGCTCGCCCGCGCCGGGCCGCCGCACGTGCAGGACGGCGCCGGCCGCGGGGACCTCGTAGGGCGTGCCGTCGGCGATGCCGCGGACCACCTCGTACGAGGGTTCGCCGCCCGCGGCGAGGGGGGCGAGCCACATCTGCACGAAGCGCAGCCGGCCGGTGCCGTCGTTGCGCTCCACGTGCCGCGCGCCGGATCCGGCGCTGAGCCGCTGCACGTCCCCGGCCCGGACCAGGCCCTTCTCGCCGGTGCTGTCCTGGTGGGTGAGCTCGCCCTCGACGACCCAGGTCACGATCTCGGTGTGACTGTGCGGGTGCTCGTCGAATCCGGCGCCCGCCGTGAGGACCTCCTCGTTGCAGGCCAGGACGGGGCCGAAGCGCAGGTTGTCCGGGTCGTAGAACGACCCGAAGGAGAAGGCGTGCCGGGTGGTGATCCCGGCGGCCGGGTCCCCGCCCTCGTACCGGTCCGCGCCGCGTCGTACATCAATCATGGAGGCCACGGTAGACCCGATCACGGGGCGGGGTCGTGGTCGCGGGACGGGACCGGACTCCGCGCACCCGTCCCGATAAGGCAGTCTTGTCACGTGCCTCAACCCGAACGTGAGCATTCGCCCGTCACACACGCCGCGCATCCCGCTCCCGCCCATCCGCACACCGCGACGCTGCGCCGACTGGAGAAGTCCTCCGGCCGGCTCGCCGCCAACGCGATCGCGCGCATGGACGAGACCCTGCCGTGGTACCGGGCGATGCCCCCCGAGAACCGGTCCTGGATCGGCCTGGTCGCGCAGGCCGGCATCGCCGCGTTCACCGAGTGGTTCCGGCACCCGGAGACCCCGCAGGCGATCTCGACCGACGTGTTCGGGACGGCTCCGCGCGAACTGACCCGGGCGATCACCCTGCGCCAGACCGTCGAGATGGTCCGCACCACGATCGAGGTCATGGAGACCGCGATCGACGAGGTGGCGGCGCCGGGCGACGAGCAGATCCTGCGCGAGGCGCTGCTCGTGTACGCCCGGGAGATCGCCTTCGCGACGGCCCAGGTGTACGCGCAGGCCGCCGAGGCGCGCGGGGCGTGGGACGCCCGGCTGGAGTCCCTGGTCGTCAACGCGGTGCTGTCCGGCGAGGCCGACGAGGGGGCGCTGTCCCGGGCGGCGGCGCTGGGCTGGAACTCCCCCGACCACGTGTGCGTGGTCCTCGGCACCGCGCCGGAGGGGGACAGCGAGCTGACGGTGGAGGCGATCCGCCGCGCGGCCCGCCACCACAAGCTGCAGGTCCTCACCGGGGTGCTCGGTGACCGGCTGGTCGTCATCGCGGGCGGCAGCGACAACCCGATGCAGGTGGCGAAGTCGCTGATCGGGCCGTTCGCGGCCGGTCCGGTGGTGGCGGGCCCGGTGGTGTCCGACCTGTTGAACGCGACGAAGTCGGCGCAGGCCGCGGCGGCCGGGCTGAAGGCCTGTACGGCGTGGCAGGACGCCCCGCGGCCGGTTCTGGCGGACGATCTCCTGCCGGAACGCGCGATCGCCTCCGATCCCGCTGCCCGGGAACAGCTGGTGGAGGAGATCTACAGACCGCTGGAAGAGGCCGGTTCGGCGCTGCTGGAGACGCTGAGCGTCTACCTGGAGCAGGCGAGCAGCCTGGAAGGGGCGGCGCGGATGCTGTTCGTGCACCCCAACACGGTGCGCTACCGGCTGCGACGTGTGACCGACGTCACCGGATGGTCGCCTTCGGATGTCCGCTCTGCGTTCACCCTGCGAATCGCCCTGATTCTCGGGCGTCTGGCCGACGGCGATCTCCAGTCCTAGACTTTTGTCGGACATCAACAATTACCCCGACGGTTCTTCGTCCCTGTCCCCACGGGCGGCAGGGACCATCCACAAGAGAGAGTGTGAGGGTGCTCGTACTCGTCGCTCCCGGCCAAGGCGCTCAGACGCCCGGCTTCCTGACTCCCTGGCTCGACCTCCCCGGTGCCGCCGACCGCGTCGCCGCCTGGTCGGACGCCATCGGGCTGGACCTTGCCCACTACGGCACGAACGCTGACGCCGAAGAGATCCGCGACACGGCCGTGGCCCAGCCCCTGCTGGTCGCCGCGGGCCTGCTGTCCGCCTCGGCGCTGCCCGCTTCCCTGTCCTTCGGTGCCGTCGCGGGCCACAGCGTCGGTGAGATCACCGCCGCCGCCTACGCCGGCGTCCTGTCCGAGGCCGACGCGCTGTCGTTCGTCCGGACCCGCGGTCTCGGCATGGCCGAGGCCGCCGCCGTCACCGAGACGGGCATGGCCGCCGTCCTCGGCGGTGAGCTCGACGTGGTCGTCGCGCACCTGGAGAAGCTGGGTCTGACCCCGGCCAACATCAACGGCGCGGGCCAGATCGTGGCCGCCGGCACGATGGAGCAGATCGAGGCCCTGCAGGCCGAGAAGCCCGAAGGCTCCATGAAGGTCGTCGCCCTCAAGGTCGCGGGCGCCTTCCACACGCACCACATGGCCCCCGCGGTGGCCACGCTGGAGAAGGCCGCCGAGGCCCTTTCCCCGGCGGACCCGGTGCTGAAGTACGTCTCGAACAAGGACGGCCTTGTCGTCACCACGGGCGCCGACGTCGTCGCCCGCCTGGTCGGCCAGGTCGCGAACCCGGTCCGCTGGGACCTGTGCATGGAGACGTTCGCCGAACTGGGCGTCACGGGGATCATCGAGCTCTGCCCCGGTGGCACCCTGACGGGTCTGGCCAAGCGCGCGCTGAAGGGCGTACCGACCGTGGCGCTGAAGACCCCGGACGATCTCGACAAGGCCGCGGCGCTCGTCGCCGACCTGACGGCCTGAGAGAAGGAGCCCACACAGCATGTCCAAGATCAAGCCGGCCAAGGGCTCCCCGTACGCCCGCATCCTCGGTGTCGGCGGCTACCGCCCGATCCGCGTGGTGCCCAACGAGGTCATCCTCGAGACGATCGACTCGTCCGACGAGTGGATCCGCTCCCGCTCGGGCATCGCGACCCGCCACTGGGCCTCGCCCGAGGAGACGGTCGCCGCGATGTCGGTGGAGGCCTCGGGGAAGGCGCTGGCCGATGCCGGTGTCGCCCCCGAGCAGATCGGTGCCGTGATCGTCTCGACGGTCTCGCACTTCAAGCAGACCCCGGCCGTCGCGACCGAGATCGCGCACCGGATCGGCGCGGTCAAGCCCGCCGCCTTCGACATCTCCGCGGGCTGTGCCGGTTTCGGCTACGGTCTGACCCTGGCCAAGGGCATGGTGGTGGAGGGGTCGGCGGAGTACGTCCTCGTCATCGGCGTGGAGCGGCTCTCGGACCTGACGGACCTGGAGGACCGCGCGACGGCCTTCCTGTTCGGCGACGGCGCCGGTGCCGTGGTCGTCGGTCCCTCGGCCGAGCCGGCCATCGGCCCCACGGTGTGGGGTTCGGAGGGCGACAAGTCCGACACGATCAAGCAGACCGTGCCGTGGGACGAGTTCCGCACCAAGGACACCGCCGAGAAGTTCCCGGCCATCACGCAGGAGGGTCAGGCGGTCTTCCGCTGGGCCGTCTTCGAGATGGCCAAGGTGGCCCAGCAGGCGCTCGACGCCGCCGGGATCACCGCCGACGACCTGGACGTCTTCATTCCGCACCAGGCGAACATGCGGATCATCGACTCGATGGTGAAGACTCTGAAGCTGCCGGAGCACGTCACGGTCGCCCGTGACGTGGAGACCACCGGCAACACCTCGGCCGCCTCGATCCCGCTCGCCATGGAGCGGCTCCTGGCGACCGGAGCGGCGAAGAGCGGCGACACCGCGCTCGTCATCGGCTTCGGGGCGGGACTCGTCTACGCCGCGACGGTCGTTACCCTCCCCTAGGGCCGGGATCCACATCCCGGTCTGTTCTACCCCGTTACCCAGAGAAGGAGCGCCACATGGCCGCCACGCAGGAAGAGATCGTCGCCGGTCTCGCGGAGATCGTCAACGAGATCGCGGGCATCCCGGTCGAGGACGTCGAGATCGGCAAGTCCTTCACCGACGACCTGGACGTCGACTCGCTGTCCATGGTCGAGGTCGTCGTCGCCGCCGAAGAGCGCTTCGACGTGAAGATCCCGGACGAGGACGTCAAGAACCTCAAGACGGTCGGCGACGCCGCGGAGTACATCGCGAAGCACCAGGCCTGAGCCTGACGAGCGTTTGTCGCCACCTGGCGGTGGCGCCGTGACAATTCAGCACCCCCTGAGACGTGGAGAAAGAATTCCTGTGAGCCCGACCAATCGCACCGTGGTCGTCACCGGTATCGGCGCAACCACTCCGCTGGGTGGCGACAGCGCTTCGACCTGGGAAGGTCTGCTTGCCGGCCGTTCCGGCGTGACGCCCCTGGAGGGCGAGCGCTTCGCCGAACTCCCGGTACGCATCGCCGCCCGTGCCGCCGTGGACCCGAGCGAGGTCCTGCCCCGGCCGCTGGCCCGCAAGCTCGACCGCTCGGCGCAGTTCGCCGTCATCGCGGCGCGCGAGGCGTGGGCCGACGCCGGCTACACCGCCCCGGCCGGCGAGGACGCGCAGATCGCGCCCGAGCGCCTGGGCACCGTGATCGCCTCCGGTATCGGCGGTGTCACCACGCTGCTCGACCAGTACGACGTACTGAAGGAAAAGGGTGTGCGCCGGGTCTCCCCGCACACCGTCCCCATGCTCATGCCGAACGGCCCGTCGGCCAACGTCGGCCTGGAGGTCAACGCCCAGGCGGGCGTGCACACTCCGGTCAGCGCCTGCGCCTCCGGGGCCGAGGCCATCGGCTACGCCGTCGAGATGATCCGTACCGGCCGTGCCGACGTGGTCGTCGCGGGCGGCACCGAGGCGGCGATCCACCCGCTGCCCATCGCCGCGTTCGCCAACATGATGGCGATGTCCAAGAACAACGAGAACCCCGAGCAGGCCTCCCGTCCGTACGACAAGGGCCGTGACGGCTTCGTACTGGGCGAGGGCGCGGGCGTCGTCATCCTGGAGTCCGCCGAGCACGCCGCCGCGCGCGGCGCCCGGGTCTACTGCGAGGTGCTGGGCCAGGGTCTGTCCGCGGACAGCCACCACATCGCGCAGCCGGAGCCGACCGGCCGCGGTGTCGCGGCCGCGGTGCAGAACCTGCTCGACAACACGGGTCTCGACCCGGCCGAGCTGGTCCACCTGAACGCGCACGCCACGTCGACCCCGCAGGGTGACACGGCCGAGCTGAAGGCCCTGCGCAAGGTGCTGGGCGACGACCTCGACCACATCGCGATCTCCGCGACCAAGTCGATGACCGGTCACCTGCTGGGCGGCGCGGGCGGTATCGAGACCGTCGCGACCGTGCTGGCGCTCTACAACCGGCTGGCCCCGCCGACGATCAACATCGACGAGCTCGACGACGACATCGACGCGGACATCGTGCGCGGCGAGCCCCGCAAGCTGCCGGCCGACGGCCCGATCTCCGCGATCAACAACTCCTTCGGCTTCGGCGGCCACAACGTCACCCTGGCGTTCCGGAGCGTCTGATCCCGTAGCGCACGACGAAGGGCCCCGCACAGCAGTCGCCGTGCGGGGCCCTTCGCGTCGTTCGGGCTCTCAGACCACCTGGTGGAGCCAGCGGACGGGTGCGCCCTCGCCCGCGTAGCGGAAGGGCTCCAGTTCGTCGTCCCAGGGCTTGCCGAGCAGTTTGGCGATCTCCGCCTCCAGGTCGGTCTCGCCGCGCGCGGACCGGGCGAGGGCGGCGCGCAGCCGGTCCTCCGGGATCAGGATGTCGCCGTGGATGCCGGTGACGGCGTGGAAGATGCCGAGCTCCGGGGTGGAGCTGTAGCGCTCGCCCTCGGCGTTCGGACAGGGCTCCGCGGTCACCTCGAAGCGCAGCAGGTGCCAGCCGCGCAGCGCGGAGGCGAGCTTCGAGGCGGTGCCCGCTTCGGCCTGCCAGGAGAACTCGGCTCTCCAGGTGCCCGGGGAGGCGGGCTGCCTGATCCAGTCGAGGTTCACCCGCACTCCGAGCACGCCCGCAACAGCCCATTCCACATGCGGGCAGAGCGCGCGCGGTGCGGAATGCACGTACAGAACTCCACGTGTCGTCACCGGGACCTCCAGTGGTGGACGAGGTCGGGAATAAACTCCAGAAAACGGACAGTATGTGACGTGATGTAATGTAACGGAAATTATTTGACATTGCGCAACGGGACCTGCGGCCGAAACGCCACGGGAAAAAGCTACCGTGCGCCGGGGGTCATGGTGTGACGTACGGTCGCTCCGAGACCCGTAAACACAGAGCTTTCACTCAGCAGGACCCCCCGAACGATGCGGGGGCGACAAGGAGGGGCCCTTCCCATGCGCACCACCGTTCCGCGCCCCCGCGCGCGCCGGATCCTCGCGGGAGCGGGCGCGGCGGCCGTGCTGCTGGCCGGCGCGGCGACGGGGTGCAGTTCGGGCGGGTCGGGCGACGAGGGCGAGCGCGGGGCGCAGGCCGGTCCGCGCTGGAACACGGCGCCCGCCTCGGTCGCGGCCGTGGGCGACTCCATCACACGTGGTTTCGACGCCTGTTCGGTGCTGGCCGACTGCCCGGAGGTCTCCTGGGCCACCGGGAACGACCCCGCGGTCCGCTCCCTCGCCGCCCGGCTGCTCGGGGACGCGGAGGTGCCCACCCGCAGCTGGAACTACGCGGTGACCGGCGCCCGGATGGCGGACCTGCCGGGGCAGCTGGCGGGGGCCGCCGCGCACAAGCCCGACCTGGTCACGGTCATGGTGGGCTCGAACGACGCCTGCCGGCCCACGGCTTCGTCGATGACTCCGGTGGCGGAGTTCCGGGACGGGTTCGAGAAGGCCCTCGCCGGGCTCCGGGCCGCTTCCCCCGCCTCCCAGGTGTACGTCTCCAGCGTGCCGGACCTCCAACGGCTGTGGGAGCAGGGCAAGGACCTCCCGATGGTGCGGCAGATCTGGAAGCTGGGGATCTGTCAGTCGATGCTCGCCGATCCGCTGTCGGCGGCGACGGGGGCGACGGCCCGGCGCGAGCAGGTGCGGGCGCGGGTGGTCGAGTACAACGAGGTGCTGCGCGAGGTCTGCGCGAAGGACGAGCTGTGCCGCTACGACGGCGGGGCGGTGTTCCAGTACCCCTTCGCGGCGGACCAGTTGAGCCGCTGGGACTGGTTCCATCCGGGCAAGGACGGGCAGGCACGGCTGGCGGAACTGGCGCACCGCCAGGTGACGGCCGCCGAACCGCCGCGTTGACGCCGGTGTGTACGGAGGGTCCGGGGGTGAGGGTCAGGTCTCGCCCCCGGACCGGCTTTCAGGGCTGTTTCACGGGTGATTTCCAGCCATTTCCGATGGTTACGGTGTGTTACGCGATGTCGAGCGTGGCCGTCAGCCGCGTGTCACCGTGCGAGTGGCTCGCGCGGACCTCGTAGGCGCCGCCGATCCGCTGCCAGCCGGAGCTCTCCTGGTCCCAGATCTCGAAGGCCCGGGCGGGCAGGGCGATGACGGCCTCGACGGTCTCGCCGGAGCCGGCCGTGACGCCCGCGAAGGCGGCCAGCCAGCTCGCCGGGCGCTCCACGGTGTCCGAGACCGGGGCGAGGTAGACCTGGACGACCTCGCGGCCGGGCCGGGCGCCGGTGTTGGTGAGGCGGATCCGGACCGTGTCGGCGGTGGCCTCCAGGGACTCGTACGCCCAGTCGGTGTAGCCGAGGCCGTGCCCGAAGGGGAAGGCGGGGGCCACGCCGTGCTTCTCGTAGGCCCGGTAGCCGATGAAGAGCCCCTCGCCGTACTCCAGTCGCCCCTCGGTGGGGACGACCTCGGTGACGGGCGCGTCCGCGAACCGCGCGGGCCACGTGGTGGGCAGCCGCCCGCCCGGCTCCGCGTCGCCGAGGAGCACGTCGGCCAGCGCGGCCCCGCCCTCCTGCCCGGGGAACCAGGCCAGCAGCACGGCGGCGACCTCCTCGCGCCACGGGAGCTCCACCGGGGAGCCGGCGTTGACGACGACCACGGTGTTCGGGTTGACGGCGGCGACGGCGCGCACCAGGTCGTCCTGGCGGCCCGGGAGGGCGAGGTCCTGCCGGTCGAAGCCCTCGGACTCCACGCGCTCGGTGGTGGCGACGACCACGACGGCGGTGTCGGCGGCGCGGGCGGCCGCCACGGCCTCGGCGATCAGCTCGTCGGCGTCGCGCCGCGGGCCGAGGTGGAGCAGCGAGAACATGATCGCCTTGAGCGGCAGCGCGCTCACGTCGGGGACCTGGTACGTCAGCGACACCTCGACGGGCTCGCCCTCGGTGACGGTGACGCGGGCGCGCTCGCTGGGGGCGCCGAAGAAGGCCTCGAAGGGGTCGGCCTCGTTGCCCATCTCCTGGACGCCCTCCCAGAGGGTCCGCCCGTCGACGGCGAGGCTGAAGGCGCCCAGTCCCCGGGTGCCGAAGGCGTGCTCGCCGCTCTCGCGCGGCAGGAACGTACCGCGGACCTCGATGCTCGCCATGGTCTCGTACGTGGCGCCGGCGGGCAGGTCGTCGCCGATCCACTGGACCTGGCCGGTCGGCAGGCTGCCCTCGCCGACGACGGCGCCGGAGGCGTCGCGGCAGACGGCGCGGAGCTCGAAGCCCTTGTCGGCGGGGACCAGTTCGTCGGAGGGGTCGGCGCCGACGGTGAAGGTCAGGGCCCCTTCCGGGAGGGCGGCGGTGAGGCCGTCGAGCGGGGAGACGATCCGCTCGGGGAAGACGGTGGCGCTGCCGCCGCCGAGGACGCGGGCGTCGCGGGCCGCGGCGCCGGAGAGGGCGACGGTACGGCCGGCGGAGACGTCGAGGGGCAGGGCGGCCCCGCCGTCGGGCGCGGTCTCGTTGCGCACGAGGACGAAGCCGCGGGCGGCGAGCTCGCGGGCCAGCGCCTGGCCGTCGACGGGGGCCGGGGCGGTCTCGACGACGGCGGGGGCGCCCTCCAGGGCGCCGACGCGGGCGGCGAGGCGCAGGACGTTGCGCACGGCGTCGTCGACGGCGGCCTCGGGGACCTCCCCGGCGCGGACGGCCTCGGCGAGGGCGGGCCCGTAGACGGTGGTGGGGCCGGGCATGGCCACGTCCATGCCGCCCTCGATGTCGCCGGCGGTGGAGCGGGCGGCCATCCAGTCGGAGACGTTGCAGCCGTCGAAGCCCCATTCGCCGCGCAGGACCTCGTTCACCAGGTACCGGTGCTCGGTCATCGTCGTGCCGTTGACCCGGTTGTAGGCGGTCATGATGCCCCACGGGTGGGCGTTGGCGACGATGGCCTCGAAGGGCGCCAGGTACAGCTCGCGCAGCGGGCGCGGGGCGATGACGGAGTCGACGGTGAACCGCTCGGTCTCGGCGTCGTTGCCGACGAAGTGCTTGACGGTGGTGCCGACCCCGCCGTCCTGGACGCCGTTCACGTAGCCGCCGCCGATCTCGCCGGTGAGGTACGGGTCCTCGGAGTAGCACTCGAAGTGCCGGCCGCCGAGCGGGGAGCGGTGCAGGTTGACGGTGGGCGCGAGCAGGACGTGGACGCCCTTGCGGCGGGCCTCCTGGGCGAGGAGCCGGCCGGCGCGGCGGGCGAGCTCGGGGTCCCAGGCGGCGGCGAGCGCGGTCGGGGAGGGCAGGGCGATGGACGGGTCGTCGGCGGTCCAGCGCACGCCGCGGACCCCGATGGGGCCGTCGGACATGACCAGGGACTGCAGCCCGATCTCGGGGATCGCGGGCAGCGACCACATGTCCTGCCCGGCCAGCAGCCGGGTCTTGGTGTCGAGATCGAGCTTCCCGAGCGCCACCTCGACGACGCTGGTGCGGACCTGCTCGGCATCGGTCACGGCCGTGCCTCCTCATTGAGTGCGGTGCGGTGCGGTGCCCCCATCGTGGACCCGCTACCTGTTGAGCGGTAGGGTTCGTAATCTGTTCGTAATCTCAAGGATGCCGTACGGTCCTGCTGGCAGGAGTCGGACGGGAAGGGGCGCGGGGCGATGGTCAGGGCGAGGAGCGAGGAACGGCGCGGGGAGATCGTCCGCGCGGCCGTCGAGGTGATCGCGGAGCGCGGCTACCGGGGCGCGTCCCTGGGCACGGTCGCGGAACGCGTGGGCCTGACCCAGCAGGGGCTGCTGCACTACTTCCCGACCAAGGAGGCGCTGCTGGTCGCGGTGCTGGAGGAGCGCGACCGCTGGGACACCGGCGGCGGCTCGCGCGCCTCGGCCGACACCTGGCGCCTGGACCTGCTGGCCTCGCTGGTGGAGTACAACGCGATGCGCCCGGGCATCGTGCAGACCTTCTCGGCGCTGCTGGGCGAGAGCGTCACCGACGGGCACCCCGCGCGGGAGTTCTTCACCGAGCGCTACGCCCAGGTCCGCACGGAGATGGCGGCGGTGCTCCGCGCCGAGTTCGGCGACCGCCTGCCCTCGGGCCTCACCCCGGAACAGGCGGCCCCGCTGCTGACGGCCGTCATGGACGGCCTCCAGTACCAGTGGCTGCTCGCCCCCGAGTCGGTGGACATGCCCGCCGCCTTCCGCTCCTTCCTGACCCTGCTACGGGGCCCCGCGGAGGCCTAGCGGCGCCGGCGGCTACGGCGTGCCGAGCAGCGGGTCGTGGACCGGGCAGGAGGGCCGGCGGCGGGGCACCCGGTAGTACGCCCGGTCGCGGAGCCGGCCCGTCCAGGGCTGCTCGGTGGACGGCCGCCTGACGAGGAGGTGGCGGCTGCTGCCCGCCCGCAGGTGCCTGCGGTACTCGCCCAGCAGCGGGTCCACCGCCCCGAGGAGCCCCCGTATCTGATCCTCCACCAGGCAGAACGGGCAGTCCGGGCCGGGCGGCAGGTGGAACTGCCGGCCCTCGGGCCGGGCGTCGCTGCCGAAGGCGGTGAGGACCAGTGCGCCGGTGTACGTCACGCACACGCCCAGGACCTGGGGCCCGTCGGAGCCCGCGACGTGCTCCACGAGGTCACGGAAGCGGGCGGTGTCCACGCGCTCGACGCGTTCGAGGGCGGTCCGGGCCGCCGCGACGGTGTTGACCACCGCGGCCACCAGGGAGACGGCGATGACGGCCGGCACCGCCCACGGCGGCCCGTCGTCCCACATCGTCCACAGCAGCCCCACATTGAGCACGACCATGAAGGCCACGGCCGACCGCAGCCCCGCCCCGGAGGTGCGGACGACCCGGTACGCGAGGACCAGGAAGGTGCCGGTGAGGACGGGCTGGACCCAGTCGGGGGCCGTCACCAGGCTGAGCCGTCGCGTCGCATCGGGTACCCCCCGCCCGCCGGAACCGTCGACCGCGCTCCGTGAGGGCGCGGTTACAGGATCCCTCCGCCCCGCCGGTACGTCGACCCCCCGGAGCCCCCGGACTCCACCGGGTCCGGCATCCTCGGCCAAGTGAAGATCGCCGCAGCCCAGATGGCCTGCCTCCCCGCCGATGTCCACGCCAACGCCGCGCGGGCCGCCGCCCTCGCCGCCGCGGCCCGCGAACAGGGCGCCGAGCTGGTGGTGTTCCCCGAGCTCACGCTCACCGGGTACGAACTGGACGCGCTGGCGGCCGATCCCGGCCTGTGGACCGCCGCCGACGACCCGCGCCTGGACCCGCTGCGCTCCGCCGGGATCGCCACCGCCGTCAACGTCGCCCTGCCCACCGCCGGTCCGCGCCCCGCCATCGCGACGCTGGTCCACGACGCGGACGGCGCGCACGTGACGACGTACGCGAAGCAGCACCTGTTCCGGCACGAGCAGGACCACTTCGCGCCCGGCACGGGCGACGGGCGTTTCGAACTCGGCGGGATCCGCTTCTCCTTGGGCGTCTGCTACGACAACCACTTCCCCGAACTGCCCGGCCGGGGCGCCGCCGACGGCTGCCGGGTGCACCTGGCGAGCTCCCTGTACGGGACGGGCGACGGCATCGGCGAGCGCGCCGCCGTGTACCCGGGCATCGCGCGGAACCACGGCCTGTACGTCGTCCTCGCCAACCACGTCGGCCCGGCGGGCCCGTGGACGGGCTGCGGCCGGGCGGCCGTGTGGGCCCCGGGCGGCGGCCTGCTCGCCGAGGCGGACGACCGTACGCCGTCGGTGGTCACCGCCGAGATCGCCGGCCCGGCCGCCTGACACAGCACAGCCGGGGTGCCTCGGGCGGGGTGCGTCAGGCGGGCTCGGGCACCCGCACGGGCCGGTCCGCCGGCGGGGTGTCGAGGTCCGGGAGCCGCGGCGCGGCGGCCTTGCGGTCCGAGACCAGGGCGGGCACCACGATGAGGAGCGCCGCCACCGTGTACACGCCGGTCCAGAAGACCCAGCCGCCGGGCGGGGCCCAGTGCGCCGAGGTCGGCACCCACGAGGCCTTGTTGCCGACGGCGAACCGGCGCAGCGTCCAGTAGAAGGCCGCCGCGTTGGCCACGGCGAAGCCGCCGGCGGAGAGGCCGACCAGCCGTCGCAGGGGGAAGCCGCGCTCGGGGACGCGGGTGGCGCAGATCAGTACGGCCATCAGCGGCAGGCCGACGGCGAAGGGCAGCAGGTAGCGGCCCTGCCACACCATGCCGATCCGCTCCGCCTCCGAGGCCTGCGCGGCCACCGGCACCATCACGATGGCCACCAGCATGCCGAGCACCGCCACCACGTCGCGCCGGTTGCCGTAGACCAGCGCCAGCACGACGAGCGTCGCGAGCACCCCCATCCACACCAGGTACAGCAGGGCCGGGCCCGGGGTGTCCAGCCAGCCGAAGAAGCCGACCATCTGCTTGATGTACCAGTCGGTGTTGCCGAGGGTGCGCTTGGCGGCCACGGCCGAGGTGAGCGAGTCGGGGATGTCTATCTTCGAACGGTCCGGGTGCCTCGCCGCCCAGAGCAGCGCACCGGCCGTCGCCAGGCCCAGCAGGGCCGTCCACAGCCACAGGGCCTTGCGGCGCAGCACCTGCCCCAGCACGCCGCGCCGCTGCGTCAGCAGCAGGCAGAAGACCACCGCGCCGCCGAACCAGATCAGCCCGAGCGGCCGGATGTTGATCAGTACCAGGCCGCCGACGCCGAGTCGGGCCAGCCGGCGGTTGAGCAGCACCGGGTCGGGTGACAGGACGATCGACAGCAGGGCCGTCCACACCAGGATCCCGGCGGCGATCTCGCCGCCGCTGGGGTTGAGCATGCCGGACATGTAGAGCGTCATCGGGGTGGCCGCGGCGAGCACGCCGAGCACCGCCACCGAGCGCCGTCGCCACTCGGCGGCCGTGACCACCGCGCTCGCCAGCAGGGCCGAGCAGAGCAGCGCCGACACGAAGCGCATGAGGTACAGCCCCTTGGGGCCGTCGACCAGCAGGCTCGGCCACCCGGTCGCCAGGTAGTAGGCCGGGTGGTAGCGGCCGGCCGCCGTGGGGACCTGGACGATCTTCTCGGAGGTGCCGAGCGAGGGCGCGCAGGACGCGGGCTGGGACTGGCGCCACGCGTAGCACTCGTGCACCGTGGCCAGCTTCCCGTACCACTCCGGGAGCTGCATGCCGGCCTCGGCGAACTGCCCGTCGATGCCCGCCACCCGGTGCGGGACCATCACCAGGGGTCCGCTGATCTGGCCCCGGGCGGCGCCCGCGGCGCGGACGAAGTGCGCGTGTTCGTCGGGAGAGCCGCCGATGGGGCTGGCGGCGGACCAGGAGCCCGCGAGCGCGAAGAACAGCGCGAACGAGATCAGCCAGAGCCGCCTGGGTGTGCCGGCGGACCAGTCGGCCAGCCGCGTCAGTGCGGAGATCATCGGTTCCCCCGGGTCATCGGATGAAGCTCAGCCAGCTCTGGTCGCCGTCTTTGGAACAGGTACCGCCGGGCGCGTACTTCGGGCAGCTGCCGTCCTGCTCCATGATGGTGTGCGAGACCCACGGCAGGATCCGGTAGGTGTTCTCCTTGGCCGGCATGTAGCGGTCGGCCATCGAGGAGGAGACGGTGCCGAGGAGCAGCAGCAGGGCGCACAGGGTCCCGATCACCGCGCCTTCGCGGCCCGGGAATCCGGTGCCTTCCGTGGTGCTGCTCGCGGGCTCGGCCCGGCGCGCGGCCATGCGCTGCGAGACCAGGTGGACGACCAGTGCGCACAGCAGCAGCCCGCAGTAGAGGAGCTGGTTGTTCGTGCGGGTGTAGAGCTGCACGGTCTGCGTCTCGTACATGTGCGAGGCGATGTACATGCGCATGACCCACGCGCTGATGAACATCGCGGCGACGGTGACCACCATCGGCCTGCGGATGCCCAGCCAGATCGCGGCGCCCAGGCAGACGAAGGTGACCAGGGCGAACAGGCCGACGCCGCCGTACTCGCCGGGCGGCGGCCACTCGCCGACCTTGCCCGGCATGTCCGTGCGCCACATGAGGTAGTACGCCGGGTCGGTGAAGTTGTCGAACCGGAAGTTGTAGTCCTTGGTGGTCTGCCCCTCGGTCAGCATGACCGCGAGGTAGCGCCCGGCGACCACGAGGAAGGCCGCCAGGGACGTGCCGAGGAAGGCCGCGCCCTTGAGCCGGCCGAGCCGGCCGGTCCGCCACGGGAAGTACAGCAGCGCGGCGAACAGCACACCCGCCGCGCTCCACAGGAACCAGCCCGAGTAGGTGAGGAACAGCAGGCCGAGCAGCGCGCCGAATCCGGCGCCCTTCAGCAGGAGCGGCCGCCAGGCCTGCGTGCCGGTGCGGCTGAGCGACACCACCATCGCCACCAGGACCGGTACGAGCACCACGAGCACGGTCTGGCTGTACGGCTTGTACGCGTCGATCAGCGCGAAGGCCGGGGCCACGCCGAAGGCGAGGGCCCGGACCGGGCCGAGCAGCATGCGCCAGCAGAGGTAGACGAGCGGTCCGAAGGCTGCGGCGCCGAGGATCTGGAGGTCCTTGAAGGCGTACGCGGTGTTGCCGCCGCGGAACCATTCGGCGTAGTAGCCGAGGGTGTAGAGGGGGGCCGGCGGGTAGACCGGCGAGCCCGAGGGGCGGCCGTTGGCCACCGCGTGGGCCCACTCGACGATGCGGCCGCTGTCGCCGTTGAGGCCGAACATCGGCCAGGGCGTGCCGTGGAGGGCGACGACCGCGCCGGCGGCGACGAAGCCGCTGGCCAGGCCCGCGAGGGCGGCGGCGGCGATCCGGGCGGCCAGGTCGAAGTGCCGGCCTCCCCGCAGCCGCATGGCCAGCCCCACCGCGGCGATGAAGAGCAGACCGACGAGCGCGAACCGCAGCTGGATCGCGGCGAGGCCGCTGACCTGCGCGATCCGGTCCAGCGGGTCGAGCCTGAAGCGGACGGCGAGCAACGGGAGCACGAGCGCCGCGCCGAACGCGACGACGGCTTCGAGGAGCAGGAGCGTGCCTCGCGCACCGAGACCGCGCGGGAGGGCGGGTATCGGGCGGGCGGGCGCGGCCGGTCCGCCCGGGGGCAGCACGGCGACCGTGCCCTCGGTACTGACTGTCACTGCTGTGTCCCTACTGCTGGTCGGTCCTCGGCCCGGTGGCCGGTCGTGGCTCGGCAAGCCGCTGCCCGGCTCCGCGCTTCTCCCGAAGCTCCGGCCAGGGCGGACTCAAGGACAGTGAGAGACGGCCTCGGCACATGCTGCCGCCATGCATACTACGGGCCCACCGGGGGGTGCCGGAGGCCGCCGGCCGATCACGAGTCGGCTACGCGGAGTCCGGTAGCAGATGTTTTGCACCCCACTCCCCCAGGGGCTCCAGGGCCTCGTTCAGTCCCTGTCCCAGCGGGGTCAGGGAGTACTCGACGCGCGGCGGGACCTCCTCGTGGACCTCACGGTGGACGATGCCGTCCTGCTCCAGCTCGCGCAGCTGCGCGGCGAGCACCTTCTCGGAGACACCGGGGACGAGCCTGCGCAGTTCACCGAAACGGCGTCGCGGGCTCCGCTCCAGCTCCCACAGGAGCGAAACCTTCCATTTGCCGTCGATCACCGACATCGCCGCGGCGATCCCGCAGTGATCGGCACCGGGCCTTCGTGTCACCGCCATCGCGCACCCCTCCCCACCTGTTCGCTCACCTTGGGGTAACCACCCACTCCAAAGTGCGTACTTGAGCGCCTCACAGCCTGCCAGCAGGCTAAACGCCATGACTGACAAGACACCTCAGCACTCGCTCACCCTGCTCGGACTCGGCGACATGGGCACCGCCCTCGCCCGGACCTGGCTCGCCGCCGGGCACCGCCTCACCGTATGGAACCGCACCGCCGCCAAGACCGGGGCACTGGCAGCGGAAGGGGCCCTCGTCGCGGCGAGCCCCGCCGAGGCCGTCGCCGCGAACGGGCTCGTCGTGGTCTGCCTGCTGGACGACGCCTCCGTCGGGTCCACCCTGGACGGCATCGACCTGACCGGCAAGGACGTGGTGAACCTGACCACCGGCACCCCGGCCGAGGGCCGGGCGCGGGCCGCCTGGGCCGAGGAGCGCGGGGCCCGGTTCACGGACGGCGGGATCATGGCCACGCCGACGATGATCGGCGTCCCCGAGGCCGGCGGGTACGTCTTCTACAGCGGCTCGCGCGCGCTCTTCGACACCCACCGGGCGGTCCTGGAGGTCCCGGCCGGGGCCCGCTTCGTCGGCGAGGACGCCGGTCACGCCGCCCTGCACGACGTGGCCCTGCTCAGCGCGATGTGGGGGATGTTCGCCGGCATCTCGCAGGCCTACGCCCTGATCGAGGGCGAGGACATCGCCCCGAAGGACCTGGCTCCGCTGCTGTCCGAGTGGCTCGGCGCGATGGGCTTCTTCGTCGGCAACGCCGCCGAGCGGCTGACCTCGCGGGACTTCACCTCGGGGGTCGTGTCCAACCTGGCCATGCAGGTCGCGGGCAGCGGCACCATGCTGCGGACCGCCGACGAGCAGGGCGTCAGCGCCGAGCTGATCTCCCCGTACGTGGACCTGCTGCGGCGCCGGCTGGCCGCGGACCCGGCCGCCCACGGCGGGGAGGACACCGTCGGGGCCCTCCTGCTGCTGAAGCGGTAGGGGGGCGGGCGGCGCGGTTACGAGTACGCGGGCGGCGGCGGTCCGAAGCCGGCCGGCGCGGACGGGTCCTGCGGCGCGGCCGGGCCGGCCGGCGCCGCCCCGGCGGACGGGGTCTCGTCGACGGCCATGAGGTCGCGCGCCATCAGCGTGGCCCCGGCCACCGCGCCCGGCATCAGCAACACCGCGACCAGCGGGACCAGGAACGCCAGCACCAGCGGCAGGCCGAAGCCGAGCACCAGCATCCGCCGCGAGCGCATCAGCGCCAGCCGCTCGGTCAGGTCCACCTTGCGCCGCTGCAGGGCGACGGCGGTGAGCTCCTGGGTCAGGAAGTACCCGGAGACGCAGAACCCGAGTACGGGGACCACGGTCTGCCCGACCACCGGGACGAAGCCGAGGGCGAAGAGCAGGATCCCGTACAGCAGGACCCGTCCGAGCACCTTCACGCTGTCGCGGGCCGAGATCCACAGCTCCCGCCAGAGCGGGAGCCCGGACCGCGGGACCTCGCCGCCCTCGCTGCGGTCGACCTGCTCCGAGAGGGACTCGTAGAAGGGCTGGCCGATCAGCAGGGTCACGGCGGTGAAGGTGATCACCGCGAGGAAGAGCCCGAGGCCGAAGACCAGCGCGGTCAGGAAGCCGCGGAAGAGCCCGGTCCACGGTGTGGACCAGTCGTCGGCGAAGGGGGTGGCCCAGGCGGTCAGGTCGTCGGCCCCGTAGCCGAGGCCGATCAGCGCGCCGGCGTAGAGGACCAGGGAGACGAGCCCGGGCAGCAGCCCGAAGCCCAGCCACCGGCCGTGCCGGAACACCCATCGCTGGCCGGCCAGCAGATACCGGAAACCCCCCGCAAGATCACGCATGGGGCCAGTTTAAGGCGGCCGTCCACGGCGAAGGCCGCCCCCCGGTCCGGGGGGCGGCCTTCGCTGAGCGGTGCCGGATCAGACGGCGAGCTCGACGGTGATGTTGCCGCGGGTCGCCTTGGAGTACGGGCAGACCTCGTGGGCCTTCTCGATGAGGTCCTTGGCGGTGGCGGCGTCCACGTTCGGGATCACGGCGGAGATCTTGACGATCAGACCGAAGCCCTCGTCGTTCTTGCCGATGCCGACCTCGGCGGTGACCGTGGAGCCGGAGATGTCGGCGTTCACGTTCTTGGCGACGACACCCAGGGCGCCCTGGAAGCAGGCGCTGTAGCCAGCGGCGAACAGCTGCTCCGGGTTGGTGCCGGCGCCGCTGCCGCCGAGCTCCTTCGGCGGGTTCACGACGACGTCGAGCTGGCCGTCGTTGGTGGCGACGCGACCGTCACGGCCGTTCTCGGCGGTGGCGACAGCGGTGTAGGCGACGTCGGACTGCTGGATGGACATGTAAGGAAATCCTCCTGGTAATCGCCGTGAGTCGCGCCCACGATCACGACGGTGTGCAGTGAGCCTAACCGGTGAAGGAAACGATCATCTTTCCGGTGTTCTCGCCGCGCAGCATGCCGAGGAAGGCGGACGTCGCGTTCTCGACGCCCTCGACGACCGTCTCGTCGTACCGGAGCTCACCGGACCGCAGCCATCCGGCGACGTCCTGGACGAACTGCTGCTGCAGCCCGTTGTGGTCGTTGACGAGGATGCCCTGCAGGCGCAGTCGCTTGCCGATGACCTGCATCAGGTTGCGCGGGCCGGGGGCGGCCTCGGTGTCGTTGTACCCGGCGATCGCGCCGCACAGGGTGGCGCGGCCGTGCACGTTCATCGAGGAGATGGCGGCCTCCAGGTGGTCACCGCCGACGTTGTCGAAGTAGACGTCGATGCCGTCGGGGGCCGCGGCCGGCAGCTGCTCGGCGACGGGGCCGTTCTTGTAGTTGAAGGCGGCGTCGAAGCCGTACTTCTCCGTGAGCAGCGTCACCTTGTCGTCCGAGCCGGCGGAGCCGATGACCCGGGAGGCGCCCTTGATCTTGGCGAACTGGCCGACGAGGCTGCCGACCGCACCGGCGGCGCCGGAGACGAAGACGGAGTCGCCCTCCTTGAAGGAGGCGACCTCGAAGAGGCCGGCGTAGGCGGTCAGGCCCGGCATGCCGAGGACGCCGAGGTAGGCGGAGAGGGGGGCGAGCGAGGCGTCCACCTTGACGACGTGCGCGGCGTCGAGGTCCGCGTACTCGCGCCAGCCCAGCATGTGCAGGACGTGGTCACCGACGGCGAAGCCCTCGGCGGCGGAGGCGACGACCTCGCCGACCGCGCCGCCCTGCATCGGCTCGTCCAGCTGGAACGGCGGGACGTAGGACTTCGCGTCGTTCATCCGGCCGCGCATGTAGGGGTCCACGGACATGTGGAGGTTGCGCACGAGGATCCGGCCGGCGGCGGGCTCGGCGGACACGGGGGCCTCGCGCAGGGCGAAGTCCTCGGCTACGGGCCAGCCCTGCGGGCGACGGACGAGGTGCCACTCGCGGCTCACGGCGGGGATCTCAGACATGGTGCGCTCCTGGTAAGAACGAAATTGGTTCACTAGGTGAAACAACCATGCGCCTGGATATTTCATGTTGTCAAGTAAATGGGTAAGCTGGATCCATGCCCAGTCGTCGCGCAGACCCAGTGACCGTCGAGGTCGTCGAACTCATCGGCGACGTCGTGGCCCGCTACCACATGGAGTACGAGCACGCGGCCGCCAGCCACCAGCTGACCGGTGCGCAGGCCAGGGTGCTCAACATGCTCTCCCTGGAGCCCACGCCGATGCGCCGCATCGCGCAGAAGCTGAGGTGCGAGCCCTCGAACGTGACCGGGATAGTCGACCGGCTGGAGACGCGCGGCCTGGTCGAACGGCGCCCGGACCCGACCGACCGCCGGGTCAAGCTGGCCGCCCCCACCGAGGAGGGGCTGCAGACCGCGGAGCGGCTGCGCGAGTCGCTGGACTTCGCCCGCGAACCGCTGGCCGGACTGTCCCCGGCGGAGCGGGCGGTGCTGCGGGACCTGCTCAAGCGGATGCTCGGCGGCTAGTCCCGTCCGGGTGCCCGGCCGGCCCGGCCCGATCGGCGATGTGCCCCTGGTCAGTCGCCCCAGCAGAGCATGCCCAGGAAGCCGCAGTCCTTGGGCGGCGTGGGGCTGGGCGTCGGAGGGGGCGGGGTCGGCGTCTGCGCGGAGCCGGTGATGCTCTGGGAGGGCTTGCCCGACGCACTGGGGCGTACGGATCCCCCCGGGCCGGGGGTGCCGGTGGGCGGCCCCGACGTCACGGGCGCGGGCGCGGACGAGCTCGGACCCGGCTGGGCGGCGCCCCCGGAGGGTGCCCCCGACCCGGACTTCTTCGTGCTCGCGGGTGTCTTGGCGGTGGCCTTCCCGGGCCCCGTGGGCGCCGCGACCGTCGACCCGTCCGGCAGCGGCGCGGGCTGCTGCGGGCCGTCGTCGGTCAGCACCACGGTGGCGGCCCGGTCGGCGCGCTGCCCGTCGGTGGCGATGTGGGCCACCGCCAGCGAGCCCCCGAGCGCGATCGCCAGGCCGAGCCCGATGGTCAGCACGGTGCGGCGGCGTCTGCGGTGCGTGGCCCGGCGGCGCGCGCCCTGCCTGCGCTCGTTCGGGGCGGACAGCTCGACCAGCGAGTCCGCGTACAGGTCGGCCAGGACCGGCGGCGGCTCCGGGGCCGGCGCCGCGGGGGCGGGCACGGCTACGGGCGCGGCGGGTACCAGGTACTCGGCGGGGGTTCCGCATCCGGCGCACGCCAGTGCGCCGTTGAGGTGCCTCCGGCATGCGTGGCAGTAGTTCATGGCGCCCGCAGGCTACGTGGTCGGCGGCAACATCCGTATTCCGAGAACGTAAGGATCCTGTGTGGAATCGTTCCTTCCATGACTTCCTTCGGTCCCACCGCCTTCCAGTTGGTGCTGTTGCGGCGGATGTCGGATTTCCAGCCGGATCTCGCCGACGAGGCCCGCCACCGGCTCGGCGCCTCGCTCGCGGACCAGCGGGAGGCCAACAAGCACTGGCAGGCGATGGTCCGATCGCCCCGCTCCCGCGGCGCCCTGGCCCGCTACCGCTCGGTGCTCGGCCCGCCGGAGTCCGCCGAGCGCCGCACGATCGGCGATCTGGAGTGCGAGGCCCTGCTGTGGCCGCTGCCGCTCTGGCCCGATCTGCGCTTCGAGGTGCTGGCCGCGCCGGACGGGGCGGTGTGGAACGAGTGGCTGGTACGCGCCCCGGGCGCGCGGGGGCCCGTACTGGAGTCGCCGGACGACCTGCTGCCCTGGTCGGCGACGGTGGACGAGGTGGCGCGGGCCTTCGCACCGGTCCGGCCGATGGAGGGCACCGCCCCGACCCGCTGGCGCCTCGCCTTCGCCGCGCGGGGCAGGCCGTGCGTGGCGGAGTTCACGTACGGCCTGCTCCAGCGGGTCGCGGTGGACGAGGCGCGGCCCGGAAAGACCTAGGAGGCGAGGAAGGCGCGGACGCCCGCCGAGGTGGCGTCGTCGCCGAGCAGGTCGTTGTGCTTGAGGCAGCCGACGGGCGTGTTGGCGGCTCCGGTGAGCGGGACGCTGTCGTCCGGGTTGATCACCTCGTCGCAGGGGGACCAGAAGGTCGCGTACTTCACCGCGCCCGGGGTCTCGTCCCCGCCGTTCAGGTTCTTCACCACGTACGACCCGGGGGTCATGTCCCGGCAGGCCTGGTCCCACAGGGCGCAGGCCCACGCGGTGGAGGTGCCCCGGTTGGGGCCGGCCAGCGAGACCCAGTGGTCGACGGTGGCGGTGCCGCCGCCGAACTTCACGTACCAGCGGCTCACGAGCGAGCCGAAGGAGTGCGCGACGACGTCGACGCGGGCGGCGCCGGTGTCCCGGCGGACCTGGTCGACGTAGGCGCCGAGCCGTCCGGCGAGGACCTCGTTGACGGACTGGTGGGTGTCGTAGCCCCAGGAGAAGAGCTCGGAGTCGGCGTACCCGGCGGCGCGCAGGTCACCGCGCAGGGCTCCCCAGACGCCCGGATCGGCGTTGTAGCCGTGCACGAAGATCACCGGATTGCGCGATGACGCCCGGTCAGGGGCGGGGGCCGGGACCCGGTCGGCGGCATGGGCCGGGAAGGGCGCCCACAGTGCCAGGCAGAGCGTCAGGAGTGCCGGCAGTCTCTGTCGGGCCGTCAGCATCGGGTCCCCTTTACCTTGTTACGCGCGGGTAGCGCGTGCGGTGCGGGCATGGTGCTGCCTGTCGGTACAGAAATCCACCCCCATGCAGGCGCGGCGCAGCCCCGGCCGGAGCAGCCCAACGGGCGGTTAGACCCAAATGTCCGAGATGATATGAAAAGTGACCGGCATTTCCGTCGGTCCGCTTGCGTCAGCGCTCTCGGGAGGATCTGCCGTGACCGTCAGTCTTGAGCAGTTGCGCCGCTGCCACGTCGCCGTCGACCTGGGGGCGGCGAGGACCCGCGTGTACGTCAAGGGCGCCGGCCTCGTGGTCGACGAACCCAGCGTCGCCGCGGTCAACACGCGCACCGGCGCACTCATCGCCGTCGGAACCTTCGCCGAGCGGATGACCGGCCGCACGCCCGACTACATCCGGGTCGTACGCCCCGTCTCCGGCGGCACCGTCGTCGACATCGAGATGGCCCAGCGGATGCTGCGTCACCTCCTCGGCGAGAAGCTGCGGCGCGCCCTGCGCCGCAAGCCCCGGCTGCGGGCCGCCGCCTGCACCCCGCACGACGCGGACCCGCTGGCCCAGCGGGCCACCGTGGAGACCCTCGTCGGGCTCGGCGCCCGGCGCGTCGAACTGGTCGACACCCTGATCGCGGCGGCCGTCGGCTGCGGACTGCCCGTGGAGCAGCCGACCGCGACGATGATCATGGTGTGCGGGGCCGCGGCCACCCAGGTCGCCGTCCTCTCCCTCGGCTCGATCGTGACCGCCGAGCGGATCCCGGTCGGCGGCGAGGCCATCGACCACGCGGTCGTCCAGCACCTGCGGCACGCGCACGAGCTGATGCTGCCCAGCCAGGCCGTCCGGCCGCTCCAACTGGCCCTGCACGGCAACGGCATCACCGCCGAGGGGCCCGCCTCCACCCTCATCCACGGCCGCGACGTGGCCACCGGACTGGCCCGCTCCGTCCACGTGGACACCGCGGCCGTACGGGACGCCATCCACACGCCGCTGACCGCCGTGCTCGACGGCATCGGCAAGGTGCTGCGGGACTGCCCGCCGGACCTGGTCGCCGACCTGACGGACCGGGGGATCATGATGGTGGGCGGCAGCGCCCTGCTGCCGGGCCTGGACCAGATGCTGCGGGACGCCACCGGAATGCCCGTCGCCATCGCGGAACGGCCGGACGTGTGCGCCGTACTCGGTCTCGGCGCGATGCTCGAAGGGAAGATCGCCCCCATGGTCCTCAACCCGCTGGCCGAATGACGCGCTCCGGGCAGGAGCCCGAGAAAGGCCCCGGCGGACAGCCGGACAAGGGACCCGACGAGGAGGGGGCGAGCCTCCCGGTACTGCTGGAGGCCGTCCTCAGCGTCGGCTCCGAGCTGGAACTGCACGCCACCCTCCAGCACATCGTGGACTCGGCCGCCGAGCTGTGCTCGGCGCGGTACGGCGCGCTCGGGGTCGTGGACCCCGAGCGCGCCCGGCTGACCGGACTGTTCACGGCGGGGCTGACCGAGGCGGAGCGGGCCGCGATCCCCCGCCTCCCGGACGGGCACTCCGGGCTGCTCGGCGTCCTCGTCGGCGACCCGCGCCCGCTCCTGCTGGACGACCTCACCCAGGACCCACGGGCCGCCGGATTCCCGCCCGGCCACCCGCACATGCGCAGCTTCCTGGGCGTCCCGATCCGGGTGCACACGGAGGTCTTCGGCAACCTCTACCTCACCGAGAAGCGCGGCGGCGGCCCGTTCACCGACGAGGACCTCGCCCTGGTGCGCGTACTGGCCTCGCAGGCGGGCATAGCGATCGGCAACGCCCGGCTGTACGAGACCGCGCGCCGCCGGGAGCGCTGGATCGACGGCGCCGCCGCCGTGACCACGACCCTGCTGGCCGGCCGCCCGGCGGCCGACGCCCTGATGTGCGTGGCGGAACGGGCCCGGCTGCTCGCGGACGCCGCGGCCGGCGTGGTGCTCCAGCCGACCCCCGAGGGCGGCATGGAGATCGTCGCCGCCTCCACCCACGGGGACCCCGGCGACCTGGTCGGCACCGCGATCGCCCCCGGCAGCCCGGTCCTCACGCAACTCCTCGGCGGCGAGCCGGTCTTCATAGAGGACTCGGCGACGGACCCCCGGATGACCACGCACGTGCGGGAACGATTCGGCCCGAGCATGATGCTGCCCCTCCAGAGCGGCGGCCAGCTGATCGGCACCCTGGCCCTGCCGCGCGCCCGGGGCGGCCCCCCGTACGACGCGGTGGACCGGCTGCTCGCCTCGCAGTTCGCCTCCCAGGCCGCGCTGGCCCTCGTCCTCGCGGACGCCCAGCACGACCGGGAGCAGCTCGCCGTGTACGAGGACCGCGACCGGATCGCGCGGGACCTGCACGACCTCGTGGTCCAGCGGCTCTTCGCCACCGAGATGATGCTGGAGAGCACCCGGCGGCGCGCCGCGAACGCCCCCTCCGGAGACACGGTGGGCGACGAACTCAGCCGCGCCGTCGACGAACTGGACTCCACCATCCAGGAGGTCCGCACGGCCATCTTCGCCCTCCAGCAGCCGCCGACCGACGCCCCGACGACCTTCCGTGGGCGGATCCTGCGCGAGACGGGCGGGGCGGCCGTCCTGCTCGGCTTCCAGCCGTCGGTGCACTTCGCGGGCGCGGTGGACGCCCTGCTGCCGGATCCGGTCGCGGGCGACCTCCTGGCCGCCCTGCGCACCGCCCTGGCCGCGGCGCACCGGCGCAGCGGGGTCACCTCCATCGAGGTGAGGGTCGACGCGACCCCGTCCCGCGTCCGGCTGACGGTGGCGGACGACGGCAGCACGGAGTCGGGCACGCGGGGCACGTCGGCGACGTGGGAGTCGGCGCTGTAGGAGGCCCGGCGGGGCGGCTGCCGGATCTTACCAATTCCTGACGTCCCCCTCCGGGACGTCCGTACGGCCCCGTCCGCGCCTAGCGTGATCGGTGACCCCGAACACCACTGGACAGGCAGAGAAATGACTGTTGAGACGCTTGCCGTCTGCTCCTACCCGGATTGCACGCACCCGGTCGAAGCGCCCACGCCCGCCAACCCGGAGCCCCACTACTGCGCCCACCCCGAGCACAACGCGCTGGGTGCCTTCCGCAAGTTCCGTGCCGCACGGCAGCAGCGCAAGGAGGAGAAGCGGCTGGCGTCCGAGGCGAAGAAGGCGGCCAAGGCAGGGCCCGACCCGGCCGAGAAGGCGATGGAGGCCGTACGGGACGGGGGCGAGGCCCGCGACCAGCTCATCGCCCTCATGTCCCGGCTGGCCACGGACCTGCCGGTCTACGTCGAAGAGCTGGCCGTCATCACGGACTCGGCCGCCGCCGAGACGCGCATCGAGACCGTCACCAAGGCCGCGGCCCAGCGGACCCTGGCCGCCGAACAGCGCACCGCGCTGGCGGAAGAGGCCGCGGAGACGGCGATCGCCGAGCTGGACGAGGCCAGGCAGGGCTTCGAGGAGGAGACGGAGAGGATCCGCCGGGAAATGGCGCAGCAGGTGGCCGACGCCGAGTTCGTCCGCGCCGAGCTCGAACGCTGCCGCGAGCGGGTCTGCCAGTTGGAGGAGCGTCTCGACACGGTGCGCGAGGAGGCCGACACGGCCCGCCGGGAGCGCGGTGACCTCGCCCTGGAGATCGAGCGGCACCGCGTCGCGCACAAGGCGTAGGAGGGGAGCCGGGGGCTCAGGCCGGGCGGTTGGCGGCGCGGAGGGCGAGCCGGGTGTTGGACTGGGCCACGCCCGCCTCCCGTTTCAGCCGGCGGAGCAGCCCGTCGAGGGCGGCGGGGTCGGCGGCCCGGGCGCGTACGAGGTAGTCGTGCTCGCCGGTCACGTGCACGGCCTCGGTGATCCCCGGGAGCTTGGCGACCTTCCGCTCGAACTCCTCGTTGGTGGTGTCCTGGCGCAGGGTGACGTCGATGAAGACGACGAGCCCGCCGGCGGTGTCGGCGGCCGGATCCACCACGACGGTGAACCCGCGGATCACCCCCTCCCGGCGCATCCTCCGCACCCGGTCCGCGGTGGCGTTGGCGCTGAGGCCGACGCGGACACCGAGGTCCCGGTACGAGATCCGCGCATCCTCCTGGAGGATGCCGAGGATTTCCCTGTCTAGGCGGTCCATACCGCGATTCTCGCAGCCGGGCCCGGTATTCGCGCGCATCCGTCGGGTGCCGGGGCCGACCCTCGCCGTATGAACGAACTGATGACACCGGCCCTGGCGGGCGCGGTCGCGGGCCTGGGCGTGGCGATGCCGATGGGGGCGATGAGCGTCCTGCTGCTCCAGGAGGCCATGCGGCACCGCCGTACGGCGATGGCCGCGGCCGCGGGCATCGCCCTGGTCGACCTCGGCTACGCGGCCCTGGCCACCGCCGTCGGCCCCTGGGTGGCCTCCCACGTCTCCCCGATCGAAGCCTGGGTCCGCCTCACCTCCGCCGCCATCCTCCTGACCATCGCCACCCACGGCCTCACCCGCGCAGGCACAACTCCAGCCCCGCCGGGGGCAACTCCAGCCCCGCCGGCGTTTGAGGCGCGGGGTCCGGGGCAGAGCCCCGATCTTCCAGCCCCGCCGGCGTTTGAGGCGCGGGGTCCGGGGCGGAGCCCCGGCAACGGCGCGGCACCCGGCCCGGAAACCCGCACCGGCACGCGCCCCGCGGCAACGGCCTTCGCCCGCTACATCGGCCTCACCGCCCTCAACCCCACCACCGCCCTCTACTTCGCCGCCCTCACCACCGCCCAGGGCGCCACCCTCGACACCGGCCCGGCCGGAGCCGCCTTCCTCCTCGGCGTCGGCGCCGCCTCGCTCCTCTGGCAGCAGACCCTCGTCGTGCTCGGCTCGCTCGCCGGCACCCGCATCTCCGCCACCGCCCGCGTCTGGACCTTCCGCCTCGGCTACGGCCTGGTCGCCGCCTACGCCCTGAAGATCGCCTTCCCCCTCCCCTCCCTCGGGTGAGGCGGTCCGGGAGCGCCGCGGCGCTCATCCCCCCGGGCCCCTCGCGGAGCCACCCCCTAGGGTGACCCCGTGACGACGACCCGCCTCTCGGCCCGCGCGGCCATCGCCTCCGTGACCGACCCCGGCAGCTTCGCCGAACTCCCCGCCCCCCGAAGGGAGTCCCCCGCCGACGGTCCCCTGGCCTGGACCGGCTACGACGACTCCCGCGCCCGCGCCACCGGCCGTACCGGCGAGGACGAGTCCGTCGTCGTCGGCACCGCCCTGATCGGCGGCCGCGAAGCCACCGTCGTCTCCTTCGAGTTCGGCTTCCTCGGCGGATCCCTCGGCGAACGCACCGGAGACCGGCTCGAAGCCGCGTACGCCCACGCCCGCGAGCACCGCCTCCCCCTCGTCTCGCTCATCGCCACCGGCGGCTCCCGCATGCAGGAGGGCATGCTCGCGCTGACCCAGCTCCAGCGCGTGGCCCGCCAGAGCGTCCTGACCCGGGCGGCGGGCCTCCCCCAACTGGCCGTCCTGCGCGATCCGACCACCGGCGGCGGCTGGGCCACGCTCGGGGCCGGGGCCGACGTGGTCCTCGCGCTCCCCGGTGCGCAGGTCGGCTTCGCCGGCTCCCGGGTGCGCCCGGCGGACGCGGATCCGGCGGCCTACTCCGCCGAGGGCCAGTACGCCGCCGGCCACGTGGACGCCGTGGTGCCCGCCGCCGAGTTGCCCGGCGCCCTCGCCGACTGGCTGCGCGTACTGGCGGCGCCCCGCCCCGCCGGGCCCGTCGAGCCGCCGGCCGCACTGGCCGCCACGGCGCCGCCGGCCACCGGCTGGGACGCCGTCCGCCAGGCCCGTCACCCGGACCGCCCGCACGCGCCGGCGTACCTGGACGCGTACTTCGAACTCCGCCTGCCCCTCTCCGGGGACCGGGCGGGCGGTACCGACCCCGGCATGCTGTGCGGATTCGGGCTGCGGGAGGGCCGGGCCGTGGCCTACGCCGCCCAGTGCGGCACCGCCACCCGCCCGGCGGGCTACCGTACGGCGGCCCGTGTCATCCGCCTCGCGGACCGGCTCGGCATCCCCGTGCTCACCCTGGTGGACACCCCGGGCGCGGCCAACGACGCCGCCGCCGAACACGCGGGCGCGGGCGCGGCCATCGCCGACACCTTCGCCGCGGTGGCGGGCGCCTCGGTCCCGGTCACCACCCTGCTGATCGGCGAGGGCGGCTCGGGCGGCGCCCTCGCCCTGGCCGCGCCGGGCAACACCTGGGTCACCCCGGACAGCTACTTCTCGGTCATCGCCCCGGAACTGGCGGCGGCCATCCTCAAGCGCCCCCCGTCGGCCGCCCCGGCCACCGCGGACCAGCTCCGCATCCGCCCCCAGGACCTGGTGGCCCTGGGGGTCGCCCGCGGCATCGTCGGCACGCGGCCCTAGCGGTTGCGGCGATCCGGAAGCCGGACGTCCATCCGGTAGAGCCGCGTCACCTGCTGCGCCAGCTCGTTGTCGTCGCTGACCAGCAGGAGCCGTACCCGCCCGGAGCCTTCGTGGTCCGTCACCACCATGCCCTCGATGTTGTCCACCAGCGGATGGTTCTGCGGGAGCTTCGACGGCGCCCCGAGCGTCGGGCAGTTGTCGAAGTCGCCGAGCGCGGTCTTGCGGGCGACCCGCAGCCGCGGCCCCTCGGTCAGCGCGTCCACCTTCGAGGTGTCCGTCGCGCCCAGCGGGTCGGCGAGGTACAGCCGTGCGGTGATCTTGAACTGCTGGGTGAAGCCCCGCTCCAGGACGATCAGCCGGCCGTCGCGGGTCGGCGCGAGCTCGACGAGGCCGTGCCCGGCGTCGACCGGGTAGGCGTACTGGCGCCCCAGCCGGAAGTCGCCATGGCGATCCCGCTCCCAGGTCTGGATCCGCTGGAGGGTGCGTCCCTGCGCGTCCTTGCCGTCGCCGGCCAGCGGCCCCTCGACGCCCGCGACCAGGGTGTGCCCGCCGGGCAGCAGCGTCAGCGACTCGAAGGTCTGGTTCGCGGTGGCCCTCCCCTGCGGCGCGAGCCGGAACGCGTCCGGGACCGGCAGCGTGCCCAGCACCCTGCCGTCCCGCCCGTAGCGGCGGATCGCGGGGGCGAACTCGTCCGTGACCAGGTAGGACCCGTCCCGGTCGACGACGACGCCCTCCGAGTCGACGGCCTTCCCCGCCCCGTCCGTGAGCGGGAGCCGCGCCGTGGCCGCGGCGGTCGGGGTGTCCCCGCGCCGCACCTTCAGCGAGTACAGCGCCGACCGGTCGGACACGGCCGCGACCGTGCCGTCCTTGTCGACGGCGAGACCCGAGATGCCGCCGACGAGGCCCCCGTCGAGCGTCGTCTTGTCGAGCGCGTCGGAATAGCCCGCGACGGAGAGGTACGGCGAGCAGGCCCGGTTCTCCTTCGGGGCCGCGACGGCGGGCGGCACGAGCATGCCGGAGAGCGCGGCGGCGGCGGCCGCGGTGGTGGCGAGCGTACGAAGGCGCATGAAGGCCTTCCTCCTGGTTCGACGGACACGATTCGACTTCCGAACTGTCATATGCCGAATCGAAAGAAAGAGGAAGGCCGTGCAACGCGATGGCAACGAACCGGCCAACTCCCCTTCACATCCGGCCGGATCGGGCGAACCGCGCCGGGTAGCAGCCGGGCCGGTTGGGGCGGGGTCGGGTGTGTGCCGGAGCGATCCCCGCAGGGCGCCGAACACAACAAGGCTCCGCACTCCGACCCCTCGACACGTTCGGCGCCCGAGGAGACGTCCCGGCGCGCGCCCGGCCCCGGCACAACCGGCCCCCACCCCGACCCCGCCCGAGCGGCGCAGCCAACCGTTGCCCGGCCTCGGCGCAGCCGGCCCCCCGAAGCCCGGCCAAGCGGCGCAGCCGAGCGGCGCCCGGCCCCGGCCCAACCGGCCACCCCCAAAGCCCGGCCTGAGCGGCGCAGCCGGACCATACGGCCCAGCGGTCCCAGCGGCCCGGCGGCTAGGCCTGCGGCGACCCCGCGTCGTACCGCGCGAAGTTCCGCCACCGCAGCGCGAGCAGCCCCAGTACGAGTACGCACGCCAGCCCCCCACCCGTCACGGCGAGCCCCGGGGAGGTCAGGTCGGCGGTGCTGCCGGCGATGAAGTCCCCGAGCCGGGGCCCGCCCGCGACGACCACGATGAACACGCCCTGGAGGCGGCCCCGCATCTCGTCGGGCGTGGCGGCCTGGAGCATCGTGCTGCGGAACACCATCGAGACGGTGTCCGCGGCCCCGGCGAGGGCCAGGAAGAACAACCCGAGCCACAGGTTCCGGGTGAGTCCGAACGCGGCGATGGCCAGGCCCCAGCCGGCGACGGAGAGCAGGATCGCCAGCCCGTGCCGCCGGACGCGGCCCTGCCAGCCCGAGAACAGCCCGCCCATCAGCGCCCCGGCGGCGATCGCGGCCACCATCAGGCCGACCGTCTTCGCGTCGCCGCCGTACCAGAGCACGGCGGCGGCCGGGAACAGCGCCTTCGGCTGCGCCAGCACCATGGCGGACAGGTCGGTGAAGAAGGTCATCCGGATGTTGGGCCGGGTCCCGAGGAAGCGCAGTCCGTCGACCACGGAGGCCCGGCCCCGCGCCTCCTCGGCGCGGTCGGGCTTCATCGACGGCAGCCGCCACATCGCGTAGAGCGCGGCGGTGAAGGTCACCGCGTCGATCAGGTACGCCGTCTGGTAGCCGCCGACGGAGACGATCAGCCCGCCCAGCGCGGGCCCGACCATCGTCCCGAAGGTCATGGTCACGGAGTTCAGGGCATTGGCGGCGGGCAGCTGCTCGGCCGGCAGCAGCCTCGGGATCATCGCGGACCGCGCCGGTCCGGTGAGCGCCCCGCACACCGCCTGGAGGGCGACGACCCCGTACAGGAACCAGACCCGGTGGTAGTCGAGCAGCGCGGCCCCGGCGAGGGCGACCGAGAGGGCGGCGGCGCCGAGGGAGCTGTAGAGGCCGAGCTTGCGCCGGTCCACGGTGTCGGCGATGGCGCCGCCGTAGAGCCCGAAGACGACGAGCGGGACGAGCGAGAACAGCCCGACGAGCCCGACGGAGAAGCTGGACCGGGTGATGTCGTAGACCTGGAGCGAGATCGCGAGGGCCGTCATGGCCTGGCCGACCCAGGAGATGGTGCCGCCGACCCACAGCCGCCGGTAGTCCGCGGACGTGCGCAGCGGGGTGAGGTCGGCGAATATTCGCCGCCGGGGGCGGGTGGGAGCGGTGATCGGGGGCACAGGGGATCCTAACCGTCGGCCGTTCGGAGCCCCGAGGGGTTATCGGGTGGCTTCACACTCCGGCAACAGTCGCCCCATCCGGCCCCGCGGTCCCGCCGCGGATGGCCCCTTGCCGGTAACTCGCCACTATCACCGGACATTTGACTGAATCGACGTGCGCTCCTCACCTCGTGTTCAGCTCATGATGAAAAGACTCGTATGTCCAGGGAGGCGTAGTGATCGAACCTGGCAACAGCACCACGAGCACCGGCACGACGCGGAAAACGGGGCGCCCCACCGTCCCCCTCACCGTCGGCGTCGAGGAGGAGTTCCTGCTCGTCGACGCCCGCACCTTCCGGGTGGTCCCCGCCGCCCCGCTGGTCCTTGCGACGGCCGGCGGGCTGCCGGGCGAGCTGCACCCCGAGGGCACCCGCTACCAGGTGGAGATCTCCACTCCGATAGCCCATTCCGCGGCCGCGCTGCGCACCGAACTCGCCGCCCTGCGGCGCACCCTCGGCCGGGCGGCCCGCGCCCACGGCTGCCGGCTGCTGGCCGCGCCCTCGCCGGTGGTCGCCGTGGAGGGGCCGCTGCACCTGACCGACGACGAGCCGCGCCAGCGCGAGCAGCACCGCCGCTTCGGCGCGCTCACCGACACCCTGGTCAGCTGCGGCCGGCACATCCACATCGGCACGCTCGACGTGGACACCGCCGTGGCGGTGTCCAACCGGATCAGACCGTGGCTGCCCACGCTGATCGCCCTGGCGGCCAACTCGCCGTTCTGGGGCGGCCGTGACACGGGGCATGCCAGCTGGCGGGCGATGGCCTGGTCGGGCTGGCCGTCGGCGGGGCTGCCGCCGCACTTCACGTCGACCGCCCACTTCCGGCGTTCGGTGCAGACGCTGCTCGGCTCCGGGGCGGCCCTGGACATCAAGATGGTCTATTGGGACCTCCGCCCGTCCGGGCACTGGCCGACGCTGGAGATCCGGGCGCCCGACATGTCCCCGAACATCGACTCGGCGATCCTCCAGGCCGAACTGGCCCGCGCGCTGGTCTCCACCGCGTTGCGCGAGATCGAGGAGCGACGCCCCGAGCCGGCCGTACGGGACGACGTACTGCGCCTCGCCCGCTGGCGGGCCGCCCACGACGGACTGGAGGGCTTCGGGCTCGACCCGTACACGGGCACGGAACTCCCCGCGGCCGACCTCGCGGAGGCCCTGCTGGACCTGGTCGCACCGGACCTGGCCGCCGCCGGCGACCTCGACCACGCGGCCAAGACCCTGGCGGGCCTCCTGCGCGACGGCTCGGGCGCCCACCGCCAACGCGTGGCCTTCGCCCGCCGCCAGGACCTGACGGACGTACTGCGCCACCTCGCGGACGAAACGGAGGACTTCTAGCCCGCAGTGACCCACAACACGCCGAAGCCGCAGGTGCGATCGTTTCTGCACCTGCGGCTCGCAGTGGGGCGGGTGGGACTCGAACCCACGGCCGACGGATTATGAGTCCGCTGCTCTAACCGGCTGAGCTACCGCCCCTTCACGGCGTGGCGCGTACACGTGTGCGCGCCGTCTGCCGCAGCATAGCCGCTCATACGATCTCCTGCCTCGGATGCCTCGCATGATCGGCTTCGCCTGTTCAGAGAGACCGCGCCGAGGGCTGCCCGGTTCCAGGACGGGGCGACAAAGAAAAGAAGAGGACCCCGTGGGGCCCTCTTCTTCTTCCTTGCTCCCCCGGCTGGACTCGAACCAGCAACCCTCCGGTTAACAGCCGAATGCTCTGCCAATTGAGCTACAGGGGACCGCGCTCCCCCGACTGGACTCGAACCAGTAACCTGCCGGTTAACAGCCGGCTGCTCTGCCAATTGAGCTACAGGGGATTGCTGCGGTGCATCGAACAGCCCACCTCCGGCCTTGCCGGGGGGCGAGTGCCCGTTGCGAGTCATAGATTAGCGCAAGCAGGGGGGTGCTCCGCCAATCGGTATCGCCAGCGGGCCGGGCACCACACGACGAAGGGTGGCAGGCATGCGGTACAAGGTCACGTTCGTGGTCGGACTCGCCCTCGGGTACGTGCTCGGAACCCGGGCCGGGCGCGAGCGCTACGAGCAGATGAAGAAGTCCGCACGCGAGATCGCGCAGAACCCGGCGGTGCGCAACGCCGCCGAGACCGCGGGCCACACCGGGCGCGAGTACGCCGGCAAGGCCTTCGCCGCGGTGAGCGGGAAGGTCGGCGACGCCGTGCCGGCCTCGCTGGCCGGGCGGGTACGGGGACTGCGCGACCGCTCCGGCGGCGGCGAGGACGACTGGGGCACGAGCAACACCTGAGGCGTCCGGCGTCCGCCGCGCGGGGTTCCCGGGACCGGTGAGGTTCCGGGGGCTCCGCGACGGTCGAGACCGGCCCCGCGTGCGGCAGAATCCTCCACATGGGGATAGTCGCCGGGCTGGACAGCTCTTCCGCCTTCACACGCATCGTCGTCTGTGACGCCGAGACCGGCGCCGTGCTGCGCCAGGGGTACGCACCCCATCCGCAGCCCACGGGCGAACCCGACGGCGCCAGCCCCCACGAGACCGATCCACAGGCCTGGCTGCTCTCCCTCGGCGAGGCCGCCGGCGGCGGGCTCCTCGAAGGGGTCCAGGCCATAGGGGTCTCCGCGCAGCAGCACGGCCTGCTGCCGCTGGACCCGCAGGGCGGCCTGGTCCGCCCCGCCCTCGTCGGCAACGACAAGCGTCCTCAGGTCGCCGCCGTCGACCTCACCGAAGCGCTCGGCGGCCGGCAGGCCTGGACCGAGGCCGTGGGCTCGGTCCCGCACGCCGCGCAGCCGGTCGCGAAGCTCGCCTGGCTGGCCCGCAACGAACCCGAGGCGGCCCGCCGGGTGGCCGTGCTGATGTCCCCGCACGACTGGCTGGTGTGGCAGCTGCTGGGCCGGCCGGCCCGCCGGACCACCGACCGGGGCGGCGCCTCGGGCACCGGGTACTGGTCGGCGGCCTCCGGGTCCTGGCGGCCCGACCTGGTGGAGCTGGCGCTCGGGCACCGGGCGCTGCTGCCCGAGGTGCTCGGCCCGGCCGACACCGCCGGGACCACGCCCGAGGGGCTGCTCATATCCGCCGGCACCGGCGAGACGATGGCCGCCGCGCTCGGGCTGGGGCTGGGCCCCGGCGACGCGGTGGTCTCGCTCGGCGCCTCGGGTTCGGTGATGGCGGTGCACCACGAGGCGCTGTCGGAGCCGGGCGGGCTGATCACCTCCCTGGCCGACGCGACCGGCATGCACCTGCCCGTGGTGAACACCTCCAATGCCGTACGGGCCCTGCGCGGCACCGCCGAGCTGCTCGGCACCGATCTGGAGGGGCTGTCCGAGCTCGCGCTGAAGTCGACGCCGGGCGCGCACGGCCTCGTGCTCCTGCCGTACCTGGAGGGTGAGCGGACGCCGAACCTGCCGCTCACCGCCGGGACCCTGTCCGGGCTGCGCCGGGACTCGATGAAGCCGGAGCACCTGGCCCGGGCCGCCTTCGAGGGCATGCTCTGCGGGCTGGTGGACGCGCTCGACGTGCTGCGCTCGCGCGGGGTCGAGATCCGCCGGGTGTTCCTGCTGGGCGCGGCGGCCGAGCTGCCCGCCGTACAGGCCGCGGCTCCGGGGCTGTTCGGGACGCAGGTCGTCGTACCGGCGCCGGCGGACTACGCGGCGCTGGGCGCGGCGCGGCAGGCGGCCTGGGCGCTGGGCGTGGCGCAGGGAACGCTGTCCCCGCACACCCCGCCGGTCTGGCCGGCCCCCGCGGCCCAGGTCTTCGAGCCGGGTGAGGAGTTCCCGGCGTGGCAGGCGGTGCGCCAGCAGTACATCGCGACGCGTGAGCAGATCCACCCGGGGGCGTTCCAGGGGGCGTGAGGGGGCTCGGCCGGGTCCGGCTCGTCTTGGAGGTCCAGGGGGCCTAGGGCCGCGCCCGATGGCCTACTCCTTTTGACCGGCCTTTGCGAAATCCGCTGGGGATCGATGGGCCGGTTGGCCCAAGATGGGGTGAACCCCCTCGATCATGCCGACCGGAGCCTACGCGTGCTCATACGACTTCTGCGGACCCATCTGCGTCCGTACCGGAAACCCATCGCGGTGCTGGTCCTGCTGCAGCTGCTGCAGACCAGCGCCAGCCTCTACCTGCCCACCCTCAACGCCGACATCATCGACACGGGTGTGGTCAACGGCGACACCGGCTACATCCTCCGCTTCGGCGCCCTGATGCTCGGCGTCTCCCTCGTCCAGCTCGTCTGCAACGTCGGGGCCGTCTACTACGGCGCCCGGACGGCGGCGGCCTTCGGGCGGGACGTCCGCGCGGCCGTCTTCGACCGCGTGCAGAGCTTCTCCGCACGGGAGCTCGGCCAGTTCGGCGCCCCGTCCCTGATCACCCGTACGACGAACGACGTCCAGCAGGTCCAGATGCTGGTGCTGATGACCTTCACCCTGATGGTCTCGGCCCCGATCATGTGCGTCGGCGGCATCGCCATGGCGCTCTCGCTGGACGTGCGGCTGTCGGGCGTCCTGCTCGCCGTGGTCCCGGTGCTCGGGATCTCGGTCGGCGCCATCGTCTTCAGGACGCGGCCGCTGTTCCGCCAGATGCAGGACCGCCTGGACACGGTGAACCGGGTGCTGCGCGAGCAGATCACGGGCAACCGGGTGATCCGGGCCTTCGTCCGCGACGACTACGAGAAGGACCGTTTCCGCGAGGCCAACGCCGACCTGACCGGCGTCTCGCTGGCCTCCGGCAAGCTCCTGGCGTACATGTTCCCCACGGTCATCGTGGTCGTGAACATCTCCAGCGTCGCCGTCATCTGGTTCGGCGCGATGCGCGTCGACAGCGGCGGCATGGAGATCGGCCAGCTGACGGCCTTCCTCGCCTATCTGATGCAGATCGTCATGTCCGTGATGATGGCCACCTTCATGTTCATGATGGTGCCGCGCGCCGAGGTCTGCGCCGAGCGCATCCAGGAGGTCCTGGACACGGAGTCGAGCGTGGTCCCGCCCGCCGACCCGGTGCGCAAGCTGCTGCGCAGGGGCGTGCTGGAGCTGCGCGGCGCCGACTTCGGATACCCGGGCGCCGAGGCCCCGGTGCTGCGCGGGGTGGACCTGGTGGCCCGCCCCGGCGAGACCACGGCGGTGATCGGCTCCACCGGAAGCGGCAAGTCCACGCTGCTGGGCCTGGTCCCGCGGCTGTTCGACGCGACGGGCGGCGAGGTGCTGGTCGACGGGGAGGACGTACGCCGGCTCGACCCGGAGCTGCTGGCCAAGACGGTCGGCATGGTTCCGCAGCGGCCGTACCTGTTCTCCGGAACCATCGCCTCCAACCTGCGCTACGGGCGCCCGGACGCGAGTGACGAAGAGCTGTGGGAGGCGCTGGAGGTGGCGCAGGCCAAGGAGTTCGTGTCCGCGCTGGAGGGTGGCCTGGAGGCCCCCGTCGCCCAGGGCGGAACCAATGTCTCCGGCGGCCAGCGCCAGCGTCTGGCCATCGCCCGCACCCTCGTGCAGCGCCCGGAGATCTACCTGTTCGACGACTCCTTCTCGGCCCTGGACTACGCGACGGACGCGGCGCTGCGCGCGGCGCTCGGCCGCGAGACCGAGGACGCGACCGTGGTCATCGTCGCCCAGCGGGTCTCCACGATCCGCGACGCCGACCGGATCATCGTCCTGGACGAGGGACAGGTCGTGGGCGAGGGGCGCCACCACGAACTGATGGCCGACAACGAGACCTACCGGGAGATCGTGCTCTCCCAGCTGACGGAGGCGGAGGCCGCATGAGCGGGCCCGGAGGACGGATGATGACGGGGCCGGCCGCTCGGTCCATGGACTTCAAGGGCTCGGGCAAGCGTCTGCTGGGCCAGATCGCGCACGACCGCGCCAAGATCTGGGGCATGGTCGCGGCCGTGGTCGGCAGCGTCGGCTGCGCGGTGGTCGGCCCGAAGATCCTGGGCGAGGCCACCGACCTGGTCTTCGCCGGGATCGTGGGCCGGGAGATGCCGGCCGGGCTCACGAAGCAGCAGGCCCTGGACGGGCTGCGCGCGCGGGGCCAGGACGGCATGGCGGACATGCTCTCCGGCACCGACTTCACTCCGGGGCAGGGCATCGACTTCGGCGCCGTCGGGGTCGTGGCGATCTGGGCGCTGGTGGTGTTCACCCTGGCGGGCCTGCTGATGCTGGTCGCGACCCGGCTGTCGAACCACGTCATGAACGGCACCGTCTACCGGATGCGCGAGGAGCTCCAGGCGAAGCTGTCGCGGCTGCCGCTGTCGTACTTCGACCAGCAGAAGCGCGGCGAGGTGCTGAGCCGGGCCACCAACGACATCGACAACATCGGCCAGACGCTCCAGCAGACGATGGGTCAGCTGCTGAACTCGCTGCTGACCATCGTCGGCGTGCTCGTGATGATGTTCTGGATCTCGCCGCTGCTGGCACTGGTCGCGCTGGCGACCGTACCGCTGTCGATCTACGTCGCGGCGAAGATCGGCAAGAAGTCGCAGCCGCAGTTCGTGGCGCAGTGGAAGTCGACCGGGGCGCTCAACGCCCACATCGAGGAGATGTACTCGGGGCACAGCCTGGTGAAGGTCTTCGGCCGGCAGAAGGAGTCCGCGGCCGTCTTCGCCGAGCAGAACGAGGCGCTGTACCGGGCCTCCTTCAAGGCGCAGCTGGTCAGCGGCATCATGCAGCCGGTGATGTTCTTCGTCTCGAACATCAACTACGTGCTGATAGCGGTCGTCGGCGGGCTGCGGGTCGCCTCCGGCACCCTGTCGATCGGTGACGTGCAGGCCTTCATCCAGTACTCGCGGCAGTTCTCGATGCCGCTGACGCAGGTCGCCTCGATGGCGAACCTCGTGCAGTCCGGTGTCGCCTCGGCGGAGCGGGTCTACGAGCTGCTGGACGCGTCGGAGCAGGAGGCGGACGCCGAGGTTCCGGAGCGTCCGGAGGAGCTGCGCGGCCAGGTCACCTTCGACAAGGTGGCCTTCCGCTACGAGCCGGACAAGCCCCTGATCGACCACCTTTCGCTATCGGTCGAGCCGGGCCAGACGGTCGCGATCGTCGGCCCGACGGGCGCCGGCAAGACGACGCTCGTGAACCTGCTGATGCGGTTCTACGAGGTCACGGGCGGGGAAATCGCCCTGGACGGGGTGGACATCGCGAAGATGACGCGCGAGGAACTGCGCGGCGGCATCGGCATGGTGCTCCAGGACACCTGGCTGTTCGGCGGCACCATCGCGGAGAACATCGCGTACGGCGCCTCGCGCGAGGTCACGCGCGCGGAGATCGAGGAGGCGGCACGGGCCGCGCACGCGGACCGGTTCATCCGCACCCTGCCGGACGGCTACGACACCGTCCTGGACGACGAGGGCGCGGGCGTCAGCGCGGGCGAGAAGCAGCTGATCACCATCGCCCGGGCGTTCCTGTCGGACCCGGTGATCCTGGTGCTCGACGAGGCGACGAGCTCGGTGGACACCCGTACCGAGGTGCTGATCCAGAAGGCGATGGCGCGGCTCGCGCACGGCCGTACGTCCTTCGTGATCGCGCACCGGCTCTCCACGATCCGCGACGCGGACGTGATCCTGGTGATGGAGAGCGGCTCGATCGTGGAGCAGGGCACGCACGAGGAGCTGCTGGCCTCGGACGGCGCGTACGCGCGGCTGTACGCGGCGCAGTTCGCGCAGGCGGTCGCCGAGGTCGACTAGGCCCTGTCCGGGCGATCTTCGCGGGCCCCCGACGGACCCCGGGGGTCCGCGGCGCGACGCCGTCGTTAGCATGACGGCATGGCATTGGACGTGGTGATACGCCCGGCCCGGGCGGCGGACGAGCACGAGATCCTGGAGCTGCACCGCTCGGCATGGTCGCGCCTGAGCGAACCCGGCCCCAAGCGCCCGGCCGACGCGGCCGTCTTCGACGAGCGGCACCCCGTGGAGAACTTCCTCGTCGCGGAAGACGGCCGGAGGATCGTCGGGTACATCGCGCAGTCCCCGGCCAGCCCCATGGAGTCCAATCGGCACGTCCGTCACGTCCAGGGACTGGCGGTCCTCGAATCCGCCCGCGGCGGCGGAATCGGGCGGGCCCTCGTCGAGGCCGCCTGCGCCGCCGCCCGGGCCGGTGGTGCCCGCCGGATGACCCTGCGCGTGCTCGGCCACAACGAGCCGGCGCAGCAGCTCTACCGGCGGTGCGGCTTCGCGGTGGTCGGCGTCCTGCCCGAGGAGTTCCTGCTGGACGGGGCCTATGTCGACGACGTCTGGATGAGCCGGAGCCTGTCCGACTCCCACGAGCCCGCGCAGCCGTAGCCGCAGTCGTAGCCGTAGCCGTAGCCGTACGGGCAACGGGGCGGGGGCGCCTGGCGGGGCGTCCCCCCTTTCCGTTGGTCCGTTGGTCCGTCAGTCCAGGTAGCCCCTGAGCTGATCGGCGAAGGCGTGGTCACGGAGCTTGTTGAGGGTCTTGGACTCGATCTGGCGGATCCGCTCGCGGGTCACGCCGAAGATCCGGCCGATCTCCTCGAGGGTGCGCGGCCGCCCGTCGGCGAGCCCGTAGCGCAGCTGCACGACCTTGCGTTCGCGTTCGCCGAGGGTCGACAGGACCGCTTCCAGGTGCTCGCGCAGCAGGAAGAACGCGGCCGACTCCACGGGGGAGGCGGCGTCCCCGTCCTCGATGAGGTCGCCGAGGGCGACGTCGTCCTCCTCGCCGACCGGCGCGTGCAGGGAGACCGGTTCCTGGGCGAGGCGGAGCACTTCCATGACCCGCTCGGGGGTCAACTCCAGGTGGACGGCGACCTCTTCGGCGGTGGGCTCGTACCCGCGCTCCTGGAGCATGCGGCGCTGGACGCGCACGACGCGGTTGATCAGCTCGACGACGTGGACGGGCACGCGGATGGTGCGGGCCTGGTCGGCGAGGGCCCGGGACATCGCCTGCCGGATCCACCAGGTGGCGTACGTGGAGAACTTGTACCCGCGGGCGTAGTCGAACTTCTCGACGGCGCGGATGAGCCCGAGGTTCCCCTCCTGCACGAGGTCGAGCATGGTGAGCCCGCGGCCCACGTAGCGCTTCGCGACGGAGACGACGAGCCGCAGGTTCGACTCGATGAGCCGGCGTTTGGCCATCCGCCCCATGACGACGAGCTTGTCGAGGTCCAGGGCGAGCCGGGAGTCGAGATCGGGGGTGTTGCCGAGCTTCTCCTCGGCGAACAGTCCGGCTTCGACGCGCCGCGCGAGGTCCACCTCCTCGGCGGCGGTCAGCAGGGGGATCCTGCCTATCTCGCGGAGGTACTGCCGGAACAGATCGGCGGAGGGACCCGCTCCGCCCCCGCCGTCGCTGTTGCTGCGCCTGCGCGGCGCGGGCACCGGATCGATCAGCTCCAGTACCTCGGGCTCTTCGTCCACGGCCTTGGCCTCCGAGGACTCGCTCACGTTCACGGTCAGGGTCCGGGTCTGCACGGGGGCGACCTCCAGGGCTCCGAGGACGGGGGCACCGCCTTCAGTGTGGGGTACGACACATCGCGGCCACGAGGGGCGTGCGAGCACTTTCTGAGTCCGGTGCGTGACCGGATGGTTACCCCCCGGCGAGAACCCCGATGCGGATCGGACGCATGTCCGAGATGATCGACTCCATGCATGAGTACGAAACCCACGTGACGGTGCGCTGCGCGGACGCGGCCGAGCTGGCGCGGCTCGACGCCTGGGCCGCCGCGCGGGAGTTGAAGGTGACCCACATCCGGCTGGCACGGGGGCGGATGGTGTCCCAGCCCATGCTGACCGTGCCGGACCGCACGAGTCACGAGCGGCTGGTGCCGCAGCTGCGGGCGGACGGCTTCGACCCGGTGCGGGTCAAGGTGGAGACGGTCCCCTGGACCACGGACTCCCCCGGCCCGGGCGGCGGCTACTTCGAGCACCACCTCCCGGTGCTGCTGCCCGCGGACTTCGACCGCCCGGCGCTGGAGGCCCTGGTGGTCCCGCACGGGGCGCACCTGTCGTGGAACGCGCGCCGGGTGGGGGGCGGGGGCTGGCACGTGCGGTTCGTGACGCAGCGGTGGCGCGGCGCCGCGGGGGCGGCCGGTGCGGGTGCGGCCTTCGACGCGCTGATCCGGGAGCTCGACTCGGCCGGGTACGAAACGGACACGGGGGAGCGGGAGTTCGTGCTGTACGACAGCGACCTGTCGGTGGACGACGGGTGGATCGACGAAGGGGTGACGGCATGACCGGGACGAGCGCGCAGGACGCGGCCAGGGCCGACTGGAGGCGGCGCCAGGTGGACCTGCCGCGTACCTCCACGGCCGGACTGGACGCGGCGGGGCCCGAGGCACGGGTCTTCGACCCGGCGCTGAAGCACTTCGCGGACGGCTACCGGATCACGGACGCGGCCGTGGACGACGCGCTGCGCCCCGCCTGGCGGGCCGCCCGCCGGACCGCGCTCGACGTGGTGGCGCGGGGCGTCGCCCGGTCGGGCTGGGCGGATTCGCTGGTACTGCGCGGCAGCATGCTCATGTCCGGATGGTTCGGGGCGGCGGCGCGGGAGCCGCACGACCTGGACTTCGTGGTGGTCCCCCAGGACTGGGCGATCGAGGAGCCGCGCACCGGGAAGCTGCTGGCGGCCGTGGCGGAGGCGGCCGAGCGGGCCGCCGACGAGCAGGGCGGGCTGGTGATCGCCGCGGGCGCGGCGGTGTCCGAGGACATCTGGACGTACGAGCGGGTCCCCGGGCGCCGTCTGGTGCTGCCCTGGTCGGCGCCGGGGCTGCCCGGTGGCCAGGTCCAGCTGGACTTCGTCTTCAACGAGCGGCTCCCGGCGGCGCCGGAGCCGGCCGATGTGGCGGGGGTGCGGCTGCGGGCGGCCACTGCGCAGCTGTCGCTGGCGTGGAAGCTGATCTGGCTGGCCACGGACATGTACCCGCAGGGCAAGGACCTCTACGACGCGGTGCTGCTCGCCGAGCACTGCACCGCGCCGTACGAGCTGGTCCACACGGTCTTCCGGGAGTCGGGCGAGTACTTCCCGCCGCAGGCGCCCGCGGACACCCCGCTGACCCTGGAGGCCTTCGCCGAGGTCAAGTGGGCCGACTGGGACACCTTCCGGGCCGACTACCCGGGGATCCCCGGCTCCGCCGAGTCCTACGCCGAACGGCTGCTGGCCGCCCTGGCTCCCACCTTCACGGGCCGCTAGGCCGGCTCGACGCGGACCGCGCAGACCTTGAACTCCGGCATCCGGGAGACCGGGTCGAGGGCCGGGTTGGTCAGGGTGTTGGCGCGGCCCTCGCCCGGCCAGTGGAAGGGCATGAAGACGGTGTCCGCGCGGATGGTGTCGGTGATCCGGGCCGGGGCCACCGCGCGGCCGCGGCGGGAGGTCACGGCGAGGGGGCTGCCGTCGACCGCACCGATGCGGGCGGCGAGGCGCGGGTGGAGTTCCACGAAGGGGCCGGGGGCGGCCGCGTTGAGCTCCTCCACCCGGCGGGTCTGGGCGCCGGACTGGTACTGGGCGACCACGCGCCCGGTGGTGAGCAGCACCGGGTACTCGGCGTCGGGGACCTCGTCGGCGTCGCGGTGGGAGACGGCGACGAAGCGGGCCCGGCCGTCGTCGGTGGCGAAGCGGTCCAGGAAGAGGCGCTCGGTGCCCGCGGAGCCCTCGGGGCAGGGCCAGAAGACGCCCTGTTCGGCCTCGATGCGGGCGTAGGTGATGCCCGAGTAGTCCGCCGGGCCGCCGGCGGAGGCGCGGCGCAGTTCCTCGAAGACCTCCTCCGGCGCGGTCGGGAAGCCCTTCTCGATGCCCAGGCGGGCGGCGAGTCCGTGCAGGACGTCGAGGTCGGAGCGGACGCCCGGGGGCGGGGTCAGGGCGCGGCGGCGGAGCAGGACGCGGCCTTCGAGGTTGGTGGTGGTGCCGGTCTCCTCGGCCCACTGGGTGACCGGGAGGACCACGTCGGCGAGGGCCGCCGTCTCGGAGAGGACGACGTCGGCGACCGCGAGGAAGTCCAGGGAGCGGATGCGGTCCTCGATGTGGGAGGCGCGGGGGGCCGAGACCACCGGGTTGGAGCCCATCAGGAGCAGGGCCCGGACGTCCGTGCCGAGGGCGTCGAGGAGTTCGTAGGCGCTGCGGCCGGGGCCGGGGAGGTCGTCGGGGTCGACGCCCCAGACCTCGGCGACGTGTGCGCGGGCCGCGGGGTCGGTGAGCTTGCGGTAGCCGGGGAGCTGGTCGGCCTTCTGGCCGTGCTCGCGGCCGCCCTGGCCGTTGCCCTGCCCGGTGAGGCAGCCGTAGCCGGAGAGCGGCCGGCCGGCGCGGCCGGTGGCCAGGCAGAGGTTGATCCACGCGCCGACGGTGTCGGTGCCCTTGGACTGCTGCTCGGGGCCGCGGGCGGTGAGGACCATGGCGGATTCGGGGGCGCAGAACAGGGCGACGGCCTCGCGGAGCTTGGGCACGGGGACGCCGGTGATGCGTTCCACCAGCTCGGGCCAGTGGGCCATGGCGGCCGCCCGGGCCTCCTCCCAGCCGGTGGTGCGGGCGGCGATGAACTCCTCGTCCGTCCGCCCTTGCGCGACGACCAGGTGCAGCAGACCGAGGGCGAGCGCGAGGTCGGTGCCCGGGCGGGGCGCGAGGTGCAGGTCGGCCTGGTCGGCGGTGCGGGTGCGGCGCGGGTCGATGACGATCAGGGTGCCGCCGTTGGCCTTGAGTTCCGTGAGGTAGCGCAGGGCGGGCGGCATGGTCTCGGCCAGGTTCGAGCCGACGAGGATCACGCAGCCGGTGCGCGGGATGTCCTCCAGCGGGAAGGGCAGCCCGCGGTCGAGCCCGAAGGCCCGCTGGTGCGCGGCGGCGGCCGAGGACATGCAGAACCGGCCGTTGTAGTCGATCTGCGAGGTGCGCAGGGCGACGCGGGCGAACTTGCCGAGCGCGTACGCCTTCTCGTTGGTGAGCCCGCCGCCGCCGAAGACGCCGACCGCGTCCGGACCGTACGCGCGGCCCGTGCGGGCGAGGCCCTCGGCGACGGCGTCGAGGGCCTCCTCCCAGGTGGCCGGCTCCAGCCGCCCGGCGTGGGTGCGGACGAGCGGGCCGGTCAGGCGCACCCGGGAGGAGAGCACGGCGGGGGCGGTGCGGCCCTTGCCGCACAGTGCGCCCCGGTTCACGGGGAAGTCGGCCCGTTCCTCCACCGTCACGCCCGCGCCGCCCTGCCCGGGGCGCAGGTTCATCCCGCACTGCAGGGCGCAGTAGGGGCAGTGCGTGGCGGTGGCCGGCTCCGAGGTGTGCATGCGACCAGGCTGCGCCGCCGGTGTTACGCGGACCGCAGCCCCGCGTTACGGGCCGGGATGCTCTGCCTCAGCGCGGCCCGGCGGCGCCGGTGAGGAGGCTGCGGCCGGCACGGCGCCTGGCCCGGCGGGCGGGGCTACTGGCCCGTCAGGTACTTCACCGTCAGGCCCGCGGTCCAGCCGCCGTCCACCGCCAGCTCGGCGCCCGTCATGTAGCCGGCGGCGTCCGAGAGGAGGAAGGCGACGGCGGCGGCGATCTCCTCGGGGACGCCGACGCGGCCCAGCGGGGCGCCGGGGTAGTTGCCCTCGCCCGCCCGGATGCCGACGGGTGCGGTCATCGGGGTCAGCGTCATGCCGGGGTGGACGGAGTTCACGCGGATGCCCGCCTCGGCGAGCTCGACCGCGCCGATCTTCGACAGGCCGCGCACGCCCCACTTGGAGGCCCCGTAGCCGGCGGTGAGGGCGAGGCCGGTCAGGCCGGCGGCGGAGGAGATGTTGACGATGGAGCCGCCGCCGTTCGCGCGCAGCAGCGGGATGGCGGTCTTGATGCCGATGAACACGCCGACCAGGTTGATCTCGACGACCTGGCGGAAGTGCTCGACGCTCTCGTGTTCCAGGAACTGGCCGGTGGCTATGCCCGCGTTGTTCACCAGGCCGTCGATGCGGCCGAACTCGGCGACCGCGTACTCCAGCGCCGCCTGCCAGTCGGCCTCGCTGGTCACGTCGTGCCGCAGGAAGCGGGCGGCGTCGCCGAGCTTCGCGGCCGTCTCGGCGCCCTCCGTCTCCAGGACATCGGTGATCAGCACCTTGCCGCCGCCGTCCACGACGGTTTGCGCGGCCGCGGCGCCCAGGCCGCGGGCTCCGCCGGTGATGACGACGACCTTGTCGCTGAGATCCACAACAGCCACGGTTCCACACCCCTGATGCTCGAACGGACGGACCGGACCGGCTCCCGTATATGACTATTCGAAATAGCCGGTGCGCGTCAGTCTGCCAGAGCGGCCAGGGCCCGCGACACCCCCTCCTCCTTCGGTCCGAGGAACCGCGGGGCCGGCTTGAGGGCCGCGTCCAGCGCCGCCTTGCCGGCCGCGAAGACCTCGCGGGTCTCGCCGTAGTACCAGGTGGCGTCGTGCACGTCGGCGACCCCGACGCCGTACGAGTCCAGGCCCGCCGCCTGGCAGAGGGCGACGGCCCGGCGGATGTGGAAGCCCTGGGTGACCAGCACGGCCCGCTCGACCCCGAAGATCTTCTTGGCCCGCACGCAGGAGTCCCAGGTGTCGAAGCCGGCGTAGTCGCTGACGATCTGCGTGTCCGGCACCCCCTTCCCCGTGAGGTACGTGCGCATCGCGTTCGGCTCGTCGTACTCGGTGCGGCTGTTGTCCCCGGTGACCAGTACGACCTTGACCTTGCCGGTGCGGTACAGCTCGGCGGCGGCGTCGAGCCGGTCGGCCAGGTAGGGGGTGGGCCGGCTGCCCAGCAGGCCCGCCCCGAACACCACGGCCACCTCGGAGGCCGGCGCGTCGGCCGTGGTGTGCAGCCGGTCCGCGGCCACCGCGTGCATCCACGCCGAGGGCAGCAGGGCCAGCACGCAGCCCGCCATGACGGTCTGCACCGCACGCCTCCGGACCCGTACGGTGCGCAGCGCGGCCGCCGTCCGGCTCCACGTGACTCTCGGCAGGCGCGGTCCGCGCATCATCCATCCCCTGGTGTCTCGACTACGGGTCCCCTGGTCAGGACGTCGCCGGGGGCCGCTTGGTTCGCCGGCCCGCCCCGGCGCGGGCACACCCGACAGTCGCGCGGACGGTCCTGTGAGGACCCGGCAAAGACCCGTCACCCCTGCGCAACGCACCGGCAATGTCCGGCGCGCAGGATCGGTTCATGACGGAGCCGGTGCACCCTCCCGAGTTTCCCGCCCTCCCCTTCGACAGTGCGGCCGAGCTCCTCGGCCGCATCACCCTCCAGCTGGGCACGCAGCTCAGCGGCCTGCGCCGACCCGGAGTCCGCCCATGCAGCCCACCCTCGTCGCCGTGGCCCACGGCAGTCGCGACCCGCGCGCCCTGCACACCGCCCTCGCCCTCCTCGAACGGGTCCGCGAGCTCCGCCCCCGGCTCGACGTCCGGCTCGGCCACATCGAGCTGAACGAACCGCTGCTCGGCTCCGTCCTCGGGGAGCTGCGCGGTGCGGCGGTGCTCGTCCCGCTGCTGCTCGGCCGGGGGTACCACGTCAAGCGCGACCTCCCCGCGGCCGCCGCCCGGGCCGCGCACCTGCGCACCCGCGTCGCCGCCCCGCTGGGCCCGCATCCGCTGCTCGTCGAGGCCCTGTACGAGCGCCTCGTGGAGGCCGGCTGGAGCGCCGGCACCGCCGTCGTGCTCGCCGCCGCCGGTTCCCGCGACCCCGATTCGGCGGCCGACACCCGCCGCACCGCGGACCTGCTCGCCGAACGCCTCGGCGGCGTCCCGGTGGTCCCGGCCTACGCCTCCGCCGCCGCGCCGAACGCCCCCGAGGCGGTCCGTGCGCTGGCCGCCCGCGGCCACCACCGGATCGCCGTGGCCTCGTACTTCGCCGCTCCCGGCCGGTTCTCCGCGCAGACCGCCGCGGCGGCCCCCGCGCTCGCCGCCGCCCCGCTGGGCGACCATCCGGCGCTGGCCCGCCTGTTGCTGCACCGCTACGACGAGGCCCGCGCGCGCCCCGCCCGGCCCGTGCGGCCGGAACTCGTCTCCGCCTGATCCCGGTTTGTCAGTCATTCCGGTTACCGTCTCTTCCATGGAAGGCACCGCGCACGCCCCCGCAGACCACCACGACGACCCCTACGACGCGTCCGACACCGAGCGCTGGGCCGCCGAGCCCGACAAACGGCCCGGCCGGACCGCCTTCCAGCGCGACCGCGCCCGTGTGCTGCACTCCGCCGCGCTGCGCCGCCTCGCCGGGAAGACCCAGGTCGTCACGCCGGGCACGCGCTCGTACGACTGGGACGCGAGTCCCCGTACCCGCCTCACCCACTCCCTGGAGTGCGCCCAGGTCGGGCGGGAGCTCGGGCTCGCGCTCGGCTGTGACCCCGACCTGGTCGAGGCCGCGTGCCTCTCGCACGACATGGGCCACCCGCCCTTCGGCCACAACGGCGAGGAGGCGCTCAACGAGTTCGCCAAGGACTGCGGGGGCTTCGAGGGCAACGCCCAGTCGCTGCGCCTGCTGACCCGGCTGGAGCCCAAGCGGTTCGTGCCCGACCCGGCGAGCGGCGAGCTCGTCAGCGTCGGCCTCAACCTCACCCGGGCCTGCCTGGACGCCGCCACCAAGTACCCGTGGGCCCGCGGGGACCACCCCACCGACCCCGGCTCGGTGAAGTTCGGGGCGTACGAGGACGACCTGCCGGTCTTCGAGTGGCTGCGCCGCGGCGCACCCGCGGACCGCAAGTGCTTCGAGGCGCAGGTCATGGACTGGGCCGACGACGTCGCGTACTCCGTCCACGACTTCGAGGACGGCCTGCACGCCGGCCACCTCGATCCCAACCTCCTCTTCGCCGAGCCCGAGCGCACCGCGATCTGGCGGGTGGCCATCGGCCGTTACGTGCCCGCCGACACCGAGCCGGAGGAGCTGCGGGCCGCCCTGGACCGCCTGATGGAGGAGGAGTGGTGGCCGCACGGGTACGACGGTTCGGCCGTCGCCCAGGCCCGGCTGAAGGACGCGACGAGCCAGCTGATCGGCCGGTTCTGCCTGGCCGCCGAGGGCGCCACGCGGGAGGCGTACGGTTCCGGCCGCCTCACCCGGTACGGCGCCGAGCTGGTGGTCCCGCGCGAGGCGCGCAACGAGTGCGCGGTGCTCAAGGCGGTCGCCGACCTGTACGTCATGCAGCGCGACGAGCAGGAGCGGATCCGCGCCGACCAGCGCATCGTCCTGGCCGAACTCGCGGAGGCGCTCAGCGCCCGGGCCCCCGAGGGGCTGGACCCGCAGTTCCGGGCGATCTTCGACGCCGCCCCCGACGACAGGGCCAGGAAACGGGCGGTCATCGACCAGATCGCGTGTCTGACCGACGCAGCCGCCCGTTCCCTGCACACACGTCTCACGCGGCGCACCCGACGCGCCGATGGGTGAGCCGATCGCGCCACTCCCCCTTCACGCGGCAGGCTCAGTGCGGGACGCTCGCATGTGGTCGCATGTGGCGGAGAGGTTATGAGGAGGCATCAGGTGGTCGACGCACACCGGACATTCGTCATCGTCGGCGCAGGGCTCGCCGGGGCAAAGGCGGCCGAAGCGCTGAGGTCCGAGGGGTTCACGGGGCGGGTGATCCTGATCGGCGACGAGCGCGACCATCCGTACGAGCGGCCCCCGCTGTCCAAGGGCTACCTGATGGGCAAGGAGGACCGCGAGAGCGTCTTCGTCCACGAGCCGTCCTGGTACGCGGCCTCCGACATCGAGCTGCACCTCGGCCAGCCGGCGGTCCAGCTCGACCGGGAAGCCAAGAAGGTGGTCCTCGGCGACGGCACGGCCCTGCACTACGACAAGCTGCTGCTGGCCACCGGCGCCGAACCGCGCCGCCTGGACATCCCCGGCACGGGTCTCGCCGGGGTGCACCACCTGCGGCGCCTCGCGCACGCCGAGCGGCTGAAGGGGGTCCTCGCCGGACTCGGCCGGGACAACGGCCACCTGCTCATCGCGGGCGCCGGATGGATCGGCCTGGAGGTCGCCGCCGCGGCCCGCGGGTACGGCGCGGAGGTCACCGTCGTCGAGCCGGAGGCCACGCCGCTGCACTCGGTGCTCGGCCCGGAGATCGGCCGGCTCTTCGGCGACCTGCACAGCGATCACGGGGTGCGGTTCCACTTCGGGGCGCGGCTGACGGAGATCGTGGGTCACGACGGCATGGTGCTGGCCGCCCGTACGGACGACGGGGAGGAGCACCCGGCGCACGCGGTGCTCGCCGCGATCGGGGCCGCGCCGCGGACGGCGCTCGCCGAGACCTCCGGGCTGGCCCTGGTCGACCGGGAGCACGGCGGCGGCATCGCCGTGGACGAGTCCCTGCGCACCTCCGACCCGGACGTCTACGCGGTCGGGGACGTGGCCGCCGCCCACCACCCGGTGCTCGGGACCCGGCTGCGCGTCGAGCACTGGGCCAACGCGCTGAACGGCGGTCCGGCCGCCGCGCGGGCGATGCTGGGCCGGGACGTCAGCTACGACCGGGTGCCGTACTTCTTCTCCGACCAGTACGACGTGGGGCTGGAGTACTCCGGCTACGCGCCGCCCGGGGGCTACGACCAGGTGCTGATCCGCGGGGACGCGGGCAAGCGGGAGTTCATCGCCTTCTGGCTCTCCGAGGGGCGGGTGCTGGCCGGGATGAACGTGAACGTGTGGGACGTCACCGACCAGATCCAGGCCCTGATCAGGTCGAAGGCGCCGGTGGACCGCGAGGCCCTCGCGGATCCGTCTGTTCCGCTTGAGTCGCTGGTCACGGCGGAGGGTGCCTGACAGGTTTGCCCGCGCCCGGCCGTAGACTTCACGGGTGGCTGGACGGATCAATGACGACGACGTGAAGGCGGTACGGGACGCGGTCCCGATCGACGCCGTCGTCTCCGAATACCTCCAGCTGCGCAACGCGGGCGGCGGCAACCTCAAGGGCCTGTGCCCCTTCCACGACGAGAAGTCCCCGTCCTTCCAGGTCAGTCCCAGCAAGGGCCTGTACCACTGCTTCGGCTGCCAGGCGGGCGGGGACACCCTCGACTTCGTCATGAAGATCGACCACCTCTCCTTCTCGGAGGCGGTCGAGCGCCTGGCCGGCCTGGCCGGCATCACCCTGCGGTACGAGGAGGGCGGCTACACCTCCGGCACCAGCGGCCGCGGTGACCGCATCCGGCTGGTCGAGGCGCACAAGGCCGCCGCCCAGTTCTACGTCGACCAGCTCGGCAGCCCCGAGGCGGAGATCGGCCGCAAGTTCCTGGCGGAGCGCGGCTTCGACCAGGCCGCGGCCACCCACTTCAGCGTGGGCTACAGCCCGGCCGGCTGGGACCACCTGACCCGCTTCCTTCGCGGCAAGGGCTTCACCGACAAGGAACTGATCACCTCCGGGCTCTCCCAGGACAGCCGCAGCGGCAAGCCCATCGACCGCTTCCGCGGCCGGCTGATGTGGCCGATCCGCGACATCAGCGGCGAGGTCGTCGGCTTCGGCGCGCGCAAGCTGCGCGACGACGACAACGGCCCCAAGTACCTGAACACCCCCGAGACGGCGATCTACAAGAAGTCCCAGGTGCTCTACGGCATCGACCTGGCCAAGAAGGAGATCGCGAAGACCTCCCGCGCGGTCGTCGTCGAGGGCTACACCGACGTGATGGCCTGCCACCTCGCCGGCGTCACCACCGCCATCGCCACCTGCGGCACCGCCTTCGGCGGGGACCACATCAAGATCCTGCGCCGGCTGCTCATGGACAACGCGACCGCCGAGGTGATCTTCACCTTCGACGGCGACGCGGCGGGCCAGAAGGCGGCGCTGCGCGCCTTCGAGGACGACCAGAAGTTCGCCGCCGAGACCTCCATCACCATCGCCCCGGGCGGGATGGACCCCTGTGACCTGCGGCTCGCCCAGGGCGACGCGGCCGTCTCGGGGCTGGTCGAGTCCCGCACCCCGCTGTTCGAGTTCGCGCTGCGGCACATCGTCTCCCGGCACAACCTGGAGAACCCGGCGGGCCGCGCCGCCGCGCTGGCCGAGGCCGCGCCGGTCGTCGCGAGCATCAAGGACCTCTCGATCCAGCACGAGTCGGCGGTCCAGCTGGCGGGGATGCTGGGCATCCTCGACGAGCCGTTCGTCGTCAAGCGGGTCGCGCAGCTGGCGCGGTGGGCGCGCGAGCGCGGCAACCAGCCGCAGCAGCAGGGCCGGGGCCGCTCCCAGGAGCCGGCCCCCGCCGCGCCCTCGCCGGTCGGCGGCGGACCCGCCCTGAACCTGCGCAGCCCCGCCCACCGCACCGAGCGGGAACTGCTCAAGCTGGCGCTCCAGCGGCCCGCGCTGGTCTCCCCCGCGTTCGACGCGTACGGGATCGACGAGTTCACCGCCCCGCCGTACGCCGCGGTCCGCCAGGCCATCCAGGACGCGGGCGGCGCCTCGCAGGCCGCCGACGACTACCTGGCGCGCGTCCGCGAAGCCGCCCCGAACGACACCGTCCGCGCGATGGTCACGGAGCTGGCGGTGGAGGCCATCCACGCCAAGACGGTGGACGAGATCTACGCCGGGGTCCAGCTGGTCCAGGTCCGCCTGCGCGCCGTCGACCGCCGGGTCCTGGAGATCCAGGGCGCCATGACCCGCCTGAGCCCCCAGGCCCCGCCGGAACAGCACGCGGCGGTCCAGGAGGAGCTGTGGGTGCTCCAGCAGTACGGCCAGCGCCTGCGCAACCGCGGCGCCGAAGGCCTCTGACCTCCGCTAGGCCGTCTCGGCCGTCTCTTTCGCGGCCGGGCCGCGGCGCCTGAACCAGTCGCCGCCCGGTATCTCGGTTCCCGATTCCCGCAGGTCGCGGGCGAGCAGCGGGGCCGCCAGGTAGACCCAGGCGCGGACCGGGCTGCCGTCGGGGCGCAGGGCCCGGCGGGCGATCCGGTCGTAGACGTTCCCCGGCCGGTCCGGGCCCCCGTACTCCTCCAGCACGTCCAGCGCGGCCAGCAGCTCCCCGTACGCGCCCGGCGCCGCCGTGATCAGCTCGCCGACGACGGCCGAGCCGGGCCGGTGCACCGCGTACGGGTAGCCGGGGCCGTCGTAGAGCACCGCGTCGGGGAGGGTGGCGGGCTCCTCCGAGGCGGTGCGGCCGCGCAGGAACAGGCCGTGGTTGACCTCGCCGGGACGCAGGGTCCCGTAGACGAAGAACGGGAGCGGGGCGGTCGGGTCTTGTGGCCGTTCGACCGATGTCACGGGGCCCTCCCTCGGGGTAAGGCGCAGCGTCCGCCGGCCGGGCCGAAAGTCCCGACTTCCCTGCGCCCCACCACCGTACGCACCGCTGTTGCACCACCTCCCGGTGCCCGTGACCCCTGCCGTCCAGCGTCGGTCTCCTCCCCTCCCCCTCACGGTTCTGCGTCCATGACACCTTCGTCCCGCCGCCTGCTCGCCGCCCTCCTGTGCGCCGTCGGCTGCTCGCTCGTCGCCGTCACGATCGGGATCCTGATCCGCGGGGCCCGCGTCCGCCAGATCGGCGACGCGGCCCGCGCGAGCGCCACCGCCCGGCTGATCGGCGTACGGAGGGTGTACGAGCTGACGGGCCGGGTCGACTGCCGGCAACTGCCGGCCCCGCTGCGCGCGGAGGCCCTCGCCGGGCAGCGCAGCACCTACCTCGACCTGTCCGGCCCCGACCCGGTGGTCTGGGCCGCCCGGCCGGCCGGCGGCGAGCACGTGCTGTCCGTACGCCTGTCGCCGGCCGACGACCGCGCCGAGCTCGCCGAACCGGACCGGCAGCCGGTGGCGTACGGGGTCTCGGTCGTGGCGCTCGCGGCGATGGGCGGGGCGCTGCCGGCCAGCCGGCTGAGCCGGGACCTGCGGACGGCGGCGGAGACGGCCCGCGAACCCGCCGCCCTCGGGTGCCTCGGCGACGGTGGCGCTCCCGCCGGCCTGACCGGCGCCCGCGCGGGGCGGCCTTCGGCATCGGGAGTCACCCGGACGGCGCGGACCGCACGGACGGCCCGGATGGCGGCACGAGCGGCCTTGACCTGCGGATACGGCTCGCGCGTGGGCCGCGTACGGGCACATCTGACGGGACATCAGCAGGCGCGCGGCGGGCGGGGCCGGTTATCTCGGAAGCACGACCCCGTGTCTTCAGGAGAGTCCCCATGCGCCGACGTACCGCACACGTGCTGACCGCGACCGCGCTGACCGCCGCCGCGTTCACCGGGCCGGTCGCCGGTGCGGTCGCCGCCGCGGACCTCGGCATGGTGGGCTTCGCGCCCGGGGACTTCGCCCGGCTGGAGGTGTGGCCCAAGTCCGCCGCCCCCGCCGCCACCGTGACCGTGAACACCACCGCCTGCGGGTCCGGCAGCCACGCCGAGGGCGATGCCACCACGGTCGGCGGCGGCCGGTTCAAGCTGGTCCCGGGCACCCACAAGGAGGTGGTCGTGGGGCAGTTCCAGGTGGCCCACGGCACCCGGCCCGGCACCTACGGCATCGGCGCGACCTGCGCGAACGGCAAGTTCGCCACCGGCGACCTGGTCGTCACCGAACGTGGCCCGCAGGGCCACGTCAACACCGGGGTGGGCGGTGGCACGACCACCACCACCGACCCCGCCAAGATCGCGGTGGGAGCTGCCGTACTGGCCGCTGCCGCCGTCGGCGGTACCTGGCTCCTGCGTCGCCGGGCGAGCGGCACGCGGAGCTGACGGACGCCCACCGCGGCTCCGGCCGCGGTCCGACCGGTACCGTCCCCGTCGCCCGCCCCCGCGAGGTCCCCCCGTTCGCGGGGCCGGGCGACGGCCAGTCACCCCGAAACGAAAGCCGAGGGGGTACGCATGGGTGGCGAATTCGCTGGGGTCCGGGGCTCCGACCGGCAGCCCTGGCCCCCGCCCGGCGACCGCCCCGGATCTGCCGCGCGCCTCCCGGCCCGGGGCATCCGCCCGACCGCCCGGCACGGGGGACTCGTCGCGCTCGCCGCCTGCATCGGCATCTGGCTCGTCACCAGCGGTTCCCGGGAGCCGGTCGGACCGCCGCTGCCCTCCCCCGCCGAGGCCCTATCCGCGGCCGGCGTCCTGGGCCCGGGCATCGCCCCGCTCCCCGGGTCCCCGCCGGGCAGGATCCGGATCCCCGCCATCCATGTCGACGCCCCGCTGACCGGACTGGGTCTGGAGCGGGACGGGAGCCTCGAAGTGCCCCCGCCGGACCGGCGCGACCTGGCCGGCTGGTACCGCGAGGGCACCACCCCGGGCGCCACCGGCACGGCCGTCGTCGCCGGGCACGTGGACGACGCCGCCGGACCGGGGGTCTTCTACCACCTGGGCGCGCTGCGCCGGGGGGCCGCGATCGAGATCCCGCGCGCGGACGGCCGTACGGCGGTGTTCACGGTCCACGCGGTCGAGGTCTACGACGCCAAGGCCTTCCCGGACACCCGCGTGTACGGCCCTTCGGCGCGGGCCGAGCTGCGGGTGATCACCTGCGGCGGCGGCTTCTCGCCGCGCACCGGCTACCGCGGCAACGTGGTCGTCTTCGCGCACCTCACCGGGACGTACTGAGCACCGGTCATCCGGTCATCCCCACTGTTCGAAGCCGAGCTTGACCACGAGCGCGCCCACCACCGTGAGCAGGACGCCGCGGACGAAGCCGCTGCCCTTCTTGAGCGCCATGCGGGCGCCGATCATGCCGCCGGCCAGGTTGAAGACCGCCATGAGCGCGGCGAGCTGCCACAGCACCATGCCCTGGTAGGCGAACATCGCGAGCGCCCCCGCGTTGGTGCAGCAGTTGACGATCTTGGCGGTGGCGGAGGCGGTCACCAGGTCGAGGTGGAGCAGCGCCGTGAGCGCGAGCACCAGGAAGGTGCCGGTGCCGGGCCCGATGAGGCCGTCGTAGAAGCCGATGCCGAGGCCGGCGAGCGCGATGGCGAGGAGCACCCGCTGCCGGCTGACGGGCGCGGTCGAGGGGGCGGTGCCGAAGCCCGGCTTGAAGATCACGACGCCCGCCACGATCACGAGCACGCCCATGATCAGCGGCCGCAGCGCGTCCTTGCTGATGCCGCCGGCGAGCGCGGCGCCGCCCATCGAGCCGACGAGCGCGGCCAGGCCGATGCGGACGGCGAGCTTCACGTCCACCGGGGCCTTGCGGACGTAGGTGACCGCGGCGCCCGCCGTTCCGACGATGGCCACGGCCTTGTTGGTGCCGAGGACGGTGGCCGGGTGGGCTTGGGGCAGGCCCAGCAGGAGTGCGGGCAGGAGCAGCAGGCCGCCGCCGCCCACCACGGCGTCGATCCAGCCGGCCGCCGCCGCTGCCACGCACAGGACGATGATCATGGTCGTTGATATGTCAGGCACGACATGACCTTATGGAGCTGTCAGGTGCAGGGACCATCAATCCCCGGAAACTTGCGCAAAGGTTGAGCTTTGCCGGGCCGCCGCCCGGTCCGGAGCCACCGGGGCCGCCGGGTCCACCACCGCCGTGAGCACGCTCGCGGCCAGCACACTGGCCGCCCCCAGCCCCGCCGCCAGGCGCCGCGCGGGCGGTACGGAGGCCAGCGCGGCCAGCCCGGCCCGCACCACCGAGGGCCCGCGCGGCTTGCGGTGCCGGGCCGCGGCCGGAGCGGCCTTGGACCCGACGGGTACGGACAGGGCGACGTGCAGCGGGTGACGCATGGGGTGGTGACTCCTCGGGGAACGCCGGACGGAAGGGGAAACCCCGGATCGGAAGCGGATCGGAAGCGGATCGGAACCGGATCAGAAGCTGAAGCACTCGGAATGGATGCGTCCGGCCGGCACCCCGGCCCGCAACAGCGCCGCCCGGGTCGCCTCGGCCATCCCCGGCGGCCCGCACAGGTACACGTCGTGCTCGGTCAGGTCCGGCACCAGCCCGGCCAGCGCCTGCGGCGCCAGCGGATCGTACGCGGCGCCCGAAGGCCCCAGCAGGTAGTGCAGCCCCGCCTGCCGTTCGGCCGCGATCCTCTCCAGCTCGCCGCGCAGGACGAGGTGCTCCTCGGCCCCGGCCCGGTAGAGCAGGGTGATGTCCCCGGGACCGCCGGGCAGCGTCTCGAACAGGGCCCGCATCGGGGTGATCCCGACCCCGCCCGCGATCAGCAGCACCTTGGGCCGGGTCCGCCGGGCGGCGGTGAGCGCCCCGAACGGCCCGGTGGCCAGCACCCGCGTGCCGGGGCGCAGCCGGCGGATCCGGCGGGAGTGGCCGCCGAGCCCCTTGACGGTGATCCGCAGGGCGTTCCCGCGGACCGGCGCGGACAGCGAGAACGGCAGGGCGGTGTGCCACAGCCGCCGCTGGAGGAACCGCCAGCGCAGGAACTGGCCCGGCTCCGCGCGCAGTTCCGCGAGGTGCTCCCCGTACATGACGACGGAGACCACCCCGGGCCCCTCCACCCGCACGTCCGCGACCCGCAGCGCGTGCCGCAGGGCCTGCCGTACGGGAACCACCGCGCGGTACCAGACCAGCAGGACGGCGACCACGGTGTGGGCGAGCGCCCAGAACCAGGCGGCCGCGGCGAGATCGGGCCCGGCGAGCTGGTGGCCGAAGGCGAGGGCGGCGGCGAGGTAGACCAGCAGGTGCACCCCGCGCCAGGTTTCGTGGGGCACCCGGCGGCGTACCGCCCGGGCGGAGGTCACGCCGACCGCGGCCAGGAGGACGGTCCCGGCCGCGGCGGCGGCGAGCGCGGGGTAGCCGAGCAGCTCCCGGACGGCGGAGACCACGTCGACGCCCTCGTGCACGGCGTATCCGAGCAGGGCGAAGAGCCCGTGCCCGAAGCAGAGGAGGAGCACGTACCGGCCGCCGAAGGCGTGCCAGCGGGCGAGCCGGTCCGCGCCGACCCCGTGCTCGACGGCGGGCACCCGGGCCATCAGGAACAGCAGCACGAGCACCCCGTAGCCGGCGAGCAGGCCGGTCAGGTGCGCGGCGGTGGCGAACAGCGCGTCGGGCCGCGCGGAGGGCCGCACCTGCGCCGCCCAGAGCAGGGTCACCACCCCCGCCCCGCCCAGCATCCCGCCCCTGACCAGCACCACCGCATCTCGCATACGGAGCACGCTAAGGGCCCGGACGGCCGCCCTGATGATCCTTAAGTCGGCCTTGAGGAAGGCCTCACCGACCCTTAACCCGGGCGCTGAGGTCGGCGTTCCGTCCGGGTAACAGGGGCGATGCGGCGGGGAAACAGCGGCCGCGCACGCTCGTGCCATGACCTCGAACCAGCGTGTGGTGGTGATCGGCGGCGGCCTCGCGGGCCTGCGACTGGCCGCGCGGCTGACCGGTGGGGCGACGGTGACCGTCCTCGGCGAGGAACCGCACGTCCCCTACAACCGGGTCCTGCTCGCGGAGGTCCTGGCCGGCCGGTACGCACCGGAGGTCACCGCCCTCCCGGCACCCGGCCCGGCGCTGCGCCGGGGCGTGCGCGCGGTACGGATCGACCGCGCGGACCGGACCGTACGGTGCGACGACGGCACGGTGGCGGAGTACGACACGCTGGTGCTGGCCACGGGCTCGAACGCGGTGCTCCCGCCGCTGCGCGGGCTGTTCGAGCCCGAGGGGCGGGACCTCCCGGACGGGGTCCACGCGTTCCGCACGATGGACGACTGCCTGGCCCTCTCGGCGGCCGTACGCCCCGGGGTGCGGGCGGTGGTGATCGGCGGCGGCCTGCTGGGCGTCTCCGCGGCCCGTGCGCTCGCCGCGCGGGGGGCGGTGGTGGTCCTGGCCCAGCAGGGCGAGCGCCTGATGGAACGCCAGCTGGACACCGAGGCCTCGGCCCTGCTGGCCGCGCACCTGACCTCACTCGGCGTGGAGATCCACACGGAATGCCGCGTCCGCGGCCTGGTCACATCTGCGGCTCCGCCGCGCGATCCAGCCCCTCCGGCGTTTGAGGAGCGGGGTCCGGGGCGGAGCCCCGGCAACGGCGCCGCGCCCGGGCAGCGGCGGGTCACCGGGGTCGAACTCGCCGACGGCTACCGCCTGGAGGCCGATCTCGTCGTGCTCGCCTGCGGCGTCCGCCCCCGCACGGGCCTCGCCAAGGCCGCCGGCCTGGAGACCCGCCGGGGGATCGTGGTCGACGACCACCTCCGCACCAGCGACCGCCGCATCCACGCCATCGGCGACTGCGCCGAGCACGCCGGCCAGGTGTACGGCCTGGCCGGCCCCGCCCTGGAGCAGGCCGACGCCCTCGCCGCGGTCCTCACCGGAACCCCCGCGCGCTACACCGGCACCCGCGCCCTCACCCGCCTCACCCTCGGCGGAGCCGAGACCGGCTCCCTGGACCTCGCCGCCTTCGGCGAGACCACCCCCCGCCCAGGCGACGACGTGGTCCGCCTCGCCGACGCCACCCGCCGGACCTACCGCAAGGTCGTCGTCCGCGACGACCGGCTCGTCGGCGGGGTCCTGCTCGGCGAGCTCTCCACCGTGGGCGCCCTCGCCCGCACCTGGGAGGGCGGCGAGTCCCCGCACGACCTGTTCCACCTGCTCACCGACGACGGAGGCCACTGAGATGACCGAGCCCCTGCCCACGATCGTGCTCATCGGGCACGGCATGGTCGGCCAGCGCTACCTCGAAGCGCTCGCCGAGCGCGGGGTCACCGCCACGCACCGGATCACCGTGCTCTGCGAGGAGCCCCGACCCGCCTACGACCGCGTGCACCTGACCTCGTACTTCTCCGGCAGCACCGCCGAGGACCTGTCCATGACCCCCGCCGGGTTCATGGACGAGCACGGCATCGCCCTCCACCTCGGCGACCCCGCCGAACACATCGACCGGGCCGCCCGCACCGTCACCTCCCGCTCGGGGCGGGTGTTCCCGTACGACGTGCTGGTCCTGGCCACCGGCAGCTATCCCTTCGTGCCGCCCGTCCCCGGCAAGGACGCCCCCGGCTGCTTCGTCTACCGCACGATCGAGGACCTCCTCGCGATCGAGGAGTACGCCAAGAGCCGGACCAGTGGCGCGGTCGTCGGCGGCGGGCTGCTCGGGCTGGAGGCGGCCGGCGCCCTCCAGGGGCTCGGCCTCACCACCCGCATCGTCGAGTTCGCCCCACGCCTGATGCCCGTCCAGGTCGACGACGGCGGCGGCGCGGCCCTGCTGCGCACCATCGAGTCGATGGGTCTGACCGTCCACACCGGCGTCGGCACCCAGGAGGTGGTGACCGGCGAGGACGGCCACGTCAGCGGGATGCGGCTGTCCGACGGCTCCACCGTCGACGCCGACCTCGTCGTCTTCTCCGCGGGCGTCCGCCCCCGCGACCAGCTGGCCCGCGATGCCGGGCTGGACGTCGGCGAGCGCGGGGGCATCGCGGTCGACGCCCGCTGCCGCACCTCCGATCCGCACGTCTACGCCATCGGCGAGTGCGCCCTCGCCGTGGACGGCCGGGTCTACGGGCTGATCGCCCCCGGCTACGAGATGGCCGAGACGGCCGCCGAGGACCTGCTGGGCCGCGAGAAGGAGTTCACCGGGGCCGACCTCTCCACCAAGCTCAAACTGCTGGGCGTGGACGTGGCCTCCTTCGGCGACGCCCACGGCACCGCCCCCGGCAGCCTCGACGTCATCTGGTCGGACTCCCGTTCCGGCGTCTACAAGAAGCTGGTCGTCTCCCCCGACGGGGTCCTGCTCGGCGGTGTCCTGGTCGGTGACGCCGACGCGTACGGCCTGCTGCGCCCGCTCACCGGCAGCGTCCCGCCCGTCGCCCCCGAGCAGCTGGTGCTGCCCGCCGGGGTGGGCGCGCCGGTCGCGCTCGGCCCGTCCTCGCTGCCCGACCACGCCGTGATCTGCTCCTGCCACAACGTCACGAAGAAGGCCATCGCCGCCTGCGCCACCCTCGCCGAGGTCAAGAAGTGCACCAAGGCGGGCACCGGCTGCGGCAGTTGCGTCAAGGTGATCGGCCAGCTGCTGCCGGCCGCCGCCGACAAGGGGCTGTGCGGCTGCTTCCCGTACACCCGCTCCGAGCTGTACGAGATCGTCCGCACCCGGCGGCTGGCCTCGTACGAGCAGCTCCTCGACGGCCACGGCCGCCCGGAGGCCCGCGGCGGCGACGGCTGCGAGGTCTGCAAGCCCACCGTCGGCTCGATCATCGCCTCGCTCGCCCCGGCCCTCGGCGCCAGCGGCTACGTCCTGGACGGGGAGCAGGCCGCCCTCCAGGACACCAACGACCACTTCCTGGCGAACATGCAGCGCAACGGCTCGTACTCGGTCGTCCCGCGCATCCCGGGCGGTGAGATCACCCCCGACAAGCTGATCGTGATCGGCGAGGTGGCCCGCGACTTCGGCCTCTACACGAAGATCACCGGCGGGCAGCGGATCGACCTCTTCGGCGCGAGCGTGGACCAGCTCCCGCGGATCTGGGCCCGGCTCGTCGACGCCGGCTTCGAGTCCGGGCACGCGTACGGGAAGGCGCTGCGGACGGTGAAGTCCTGCGTGGGGCAGACCTGGTGCCGCTACGGGGTCCAGGACAGCGTCAGGATGGCCATCGACCTGGAGCTGCGCTACCGCGGGCTGCGCGCCCCGCACAAGCTGAAGTCGGCGGTGTCCGGCTGCGCCCGCGAGTGCGCGGAGGCACAGAGCAAGGACTTCGGGGTCATCGCGACGGCGAGTGGGTGGAACCTGTACGTCGGCGGCAACGGCGGGGCCACCCCGCGCCACGCCGACCTCCTGGCCCAGGACCTGTCTGACGCGGAACTGGTCCGGCTGATCGACCGGTTCCTGATGTTCTACATCCGCACCGCCGACCGGCTGGAGCGCACCTCCACCTGGCTGGAGCGGCTGGAGGGGGGCCTGGCGCACCTGCGGGACGTCATCGTGCACGACTCGCTCGGGCTGTGCGCGGAGCTGGAGTCCCTGATGGCCGACCACGTGGCGCACTACCGGGACGAGTGGGCCGAGACGCTCCAGGACCCGGAGCGGCTGCGCCGGTTCGTGTCCTTCGTGAACGCGCCCGGCGCCCCCGACCCGACCGTGAGGTTCGTCCCCGAGCGCGACCAGGTCAAGCCCGACCTGGCCGTCCTGACCATAGGAGGTGCCGTCCGATGACCGTGGAACTGCAAGTGGCGCAGGGCTGGCTGACGGTGTGCGAACTGTCCTCGCTGGTCCCCGGGCGCGGGGTCGCGGCCCTGCTGCCCGACGGGAGCCAGGCCGCCGTGTTCGTCGACCGTGCGGGGCGCCCGTACGCGATCGGCAACCAGGACCCCTTCACCGGGGCGCACGTGCTCTCGCGCGGGCTGGTGGGGGCCGTGGCGGGCCGGCCCTTCGTGGCCTCGCCCCTGCTGAAGCAGCGCTTCGACCTGGAGTCGGGGCGCTGCCTGGACGACGAGGAGGTGGCGGTCCGGACCTACCCGGTGCGGACCGCCGCGACCTCGTGATCACCAGGCGGACGGTCAGCCCTGGTCCTGGCCCTGGTCCTGGCCCTGGATGATGGCCGGGTCCATCCACATGATCTCCCAGGTGTGGCCGTCGAGGTCGTCGAAGGCGCGGCCGTACATGACGCCGTGGTCCTGGGCGGGGCGGGGTTCGGTGGCGCCGGCCGCCAGGGCCCCGTCCACCAGCTCGTCGACGGCGGTGCGGCTGGGGGCGCTCAGACAGAGCAGCACCTCGGAGGTCTTCGTCGCGTCCGCGATCTCCTTGTGGGTGAAGTCCTTGTAGCGGTCCTCGGTCAGGAGCATCGCGACGATGGTGTCGCTGATGACCATCGAGGCGCAGTTCTCGTCGGTGAACTGGGCGTTGAAGGTGTAGCCCAGCTTGCCCCAGAAGGTCTTGCTGGCCTCCAGGTCCTTGACCGGCAGGTTGACGAAGATCATGGTGGCGGACATCGGGGTCCCTCTTCTCTCGGGTGCGGCGCGCGGTGCGTGCTGCTCGGTGCTTTCGGGAGGTAGACCGCGGGGCCCGGAGAAACTCATCGCTCCCCGCGAAGTTTTTTTTCGTACGCCCACCACGGCACGGGCACGGCACGCCATGGCACGTCCGGGGGATTGAACGTCGAGCGGTCGCTCGTGCGTCATGAGGAGTTGGCGCCCCGGCAACGGGCGCCTCCTAGGTTCCTCGACGCGTGCGACCCCGCGCTCGACCGGGTGCGGGGCCTTCCTCCCACAGGAGTGACCGTGGAACGTCGTACCTTCCTGCGCGGCGCCGTCATCGGCTCGTCGGCCGCCGCCTTCGGCGGCACGTTGATGCACGGGGCCGCCTACGCGGCGCCCGCCCAGCCCGGGGCCGGACCCTACGGGGCGCTCGGCGCGGCGGACGCCAACGGCATCATGCTCCCCAGCGGCTTCACCAGCCGGGTGATCGCCCGCTCCGGCCAGACCGTCGGCGGCACCTCGTACACCTGGCACAGCGCCCCGGACGGCGGCGCGTGTTTCGCCGACGGCTCGGGCTGGATCTACGTGTCCAACTCGGAGATCAACCCCTCCGGCGGGGCGAGCGCGGTGAAGTTCAACTCCGCCGGCACCGTCACCGGCGCCTACCGGATCCTCTCCAACACCCGGCAGAACTGCGCGGGCGGCAAGACCCCGTGGAACACCTGGCTGTCCTGCGAGGAGGTCGACCGCGGCTTCGTCTACGAGACCGACCCGTACGGCGTGAACGCGTCCGTGCAGCGTCCCGCCATGGGCCGCTTCAAGCACGAGGCGGCCGCCGCCGACCCGGTGCGCCAGGTGATCTACCTGACCGAGGACGAGACGAGCGGCTGCTTCTACCGGTTCATCCCGACCACCTGGGGCAACCTCTCCTCCGGCACCCTCCAGGTCCTCAAGGCCGGCACCGCCACCTCGGGCTCCTTCACCTGGGCCAACGTCCCCGACCCGGACGGCTCCCCGACCGCGACCCGCAGCCAGGTGTCCGGCTCGAAGAAGTTCAACGGCGGCGAGGGCTGCCACTACGCCAACAACACGGTCTGGTTCACCACCAAGGGCGACAACCGCGTCTGGCAGCTCAACCTCACCAACAACACGTACGAGCTGGCCTACGACGACTCCCTCGTCCCCGGCGGCGCGGCCCCGCTGACGGGCGTCGACAACGTCACCGGGTCCTCGTTCGGCGACCTGTACGTCGCCGAGGACGGCGGCAACATGGAGATCTGCGTGATCACCCCGGACGACGTGGTGGCCCCCTTCCTGCGGATCACGGGCCAGTCCTCCTCGGAGATCACCGGCCCGGCCTTCTCCCCGGCCGGCAACCGCCTCTACTTCTCCAGCCAGCGCGGCACCACCGGCAGCTCCTCCGCCGGCATCACCTACGAGGTCACAGGCCCCTTCCGCCTCTAGCCTCGCCGCACCATTCAGCCCCGGACCCCGCCCCCTCCAGCCCCGCCGCACCACTCCAGCCTCGCCGGCGTTTGAGGCGCGGGGGCTCGGGGGCAGCGCCCCCGCAACGGACCGGCACCCGCACAACCGGCCGCACCCCCACGGGCAACCCCGCAGGGGTGCGGCGGCGGCCACCGTCACGAAGCCACGGCCCCGCCCTTCAACAGGGCGGCCCCGAGCGGCGTCACGGTATGCAGCACCGCGTTCCCCCGCCGCAACGTGGTCACCAGCCCCGCCTCCCGCATCACACACGCGTGCTGACTCGCCGACGCCAGCGAGACCCCGGCCCGGCGGGCCAGCTCACTGGTGGTCGCCCCGTCCCCTATGGCCCGCAGCACCACCGACCGCGTGTGCCCCACCAGCTTGCCCAGGGTGCGCTGGCGCTGCTCCTCCACGGGCCGCGCCGCCTCACCCCCCGCCGGCGCCGAGGCCAACTGCGCCGCCGCCGGATAGACCAGCACCGGCGGCAGCTCCGGATCGTGCAGGGTCACCGCGGTGCGCCGGCAGAAGAAGGACGGCTGGAGCAGCAGCCCGCGCCCCCGCAGCCGTACGTCCCGGTCCACCGGGTAGTCGCACTCCAGCACCGGCGCCCGCCAGCGCAGCATCGGCGGCAGCGAGTCCAGCAGCTCGTCCGCGCCCCCGTCCAGCAGGGCCCGGCCGCGCGCGGCCCGCTCGGCCTCGATCTGGGCCTGGATGTGCGTCCAGTACGGCTCCACGGCGGCCCGGTGGTACGCGCGGAGCTCGCCCATGAGCCGCGGCAGCTGCTTGTCACCGCCGTCCATGAACTCCCGTAGCCGGGGCGTCATCGGCGCCCCGGCGGCCAGCAGCTGGAGCTCGCGCCGCATGCGCTCGGGACGGATCCCGCGCAGCGCGTCGAGGCCCACGTCCCACCCGTACTGCCCCTCCACAGGGGTCAGGAAATCGGGAAAATAACCACGGCTCGGTATGAGCATACCGAGCGTGCGTGTTTCACTATTCAACCTGCTCCGGGTTTCCGTACGCCATTCACCGAACAACCGGGCATCGCGCCGGTCTCTTAAGCGGTGAAAGCTGAGAATCGTTTCCCACAACGCATCGGGACGCCCTGCCATCCGTACGCGTGCCAGGTCCACTCCAGTGAAATGGATACGCAGCACCGAACCCCCACCTGTGCAACCGCAATCCCCCCGCCCCATGAGTATGCATGCCGTCACACGTTGTCACCACGCCCTTTCGGCCACAGTTGAAACCCCTTTCGGCAGGGGCGTGACAACCGAAATCCTGTACTCCGCCGGGCACACTCCGATGCGACCGAAACGCTCCGCGAAGGCCGTGGGGGGCTTTGCGGGGCCTGGCGGTCGGTCGCACCGGGAAGCGCCGACGTGCCCGGCAGAATGACAGCGGCGGTGGACGGGTGGGGATCCGTCCACCGCCTGCTGGCGTAAAGATTTGTTGAACAACGGAAATAGGCGCGCCCGCCACCGGGCAGTCAGGGAACCCGGGGGCAGGCGCGGTCTATGGGAGCCCTTGGCAGGGCCGGTGGGTCAGCGGCTGTCGCTGCCCTTCGCCTCGGCGGCCGCACGACCGGCCTCCAGGCGCGCCACCGGAATCCGGAAGGGCGAGCAGGAGACGTAGTCGAGGCCGACCTCGTGGAAGAAGTGGACGGACTCGGGGTCGCCGCCGTGCTCACCGCAGACGCCGAGCTTGAGGTCGGGGCGGGTGGCCCGGCCCTGCTCGACCGCGCTGCGGACCAGCGCGCCGACGCCGTCCTTGTCGATGGTCTCGAAGGGCGAGACCCCGAAGATGCCCTTCTCCAGGTACGCGGTGAAGAAGCTGGCCTCGACGTCGTCGCGGGAGAAGCCCCACACCGTCTGGGTCAGGTCGTTCGTGCCGAAGGAGAAGAACTGCGCGGCCTCGGCGATCTGGGCGGCGGTCAGCGCGGCGCGCGGCAGCTCGATCATGGTGCCGATGGACAGCTTGAGGCTGGTGCCGGTGGCGGCCTCGACCTCGGCGATGACCTGGTCGGCCTCCTCGCGGACGATCTCCAGCTCCTGGACCGTGCCCACGAGCGGGACCATGATCTCGGCGCGCGGGTCGCCCTTGGCGTTCTTGCGCTCGGCCGCGGCCTCGGCGATCGCCCGGACCTGCATCTTGAACAGGCCGGGGATGACCAGGCCGAGGCGGACGCCGCGCAGACCCAGCATCGGGTTCTGCTCGTGCAGCTTGTGCACGGCCTGGAGCAGGCGCAGGTCGTTCTCGTTGGCGTCCTGGCGGGACTCGGCGAGGGCGACGCGCACCGACAGCTCGGTGATGTCGGGCAGGAACTCGTGCAGCGGCGGGTCGAGCAGGCGGACGGTGACGGGCAGGCCGTCCATCGCCTCGAACAGCTCGACGAAGTCCTTCTTCTGCAGCGGCAGGAGGGCACTGAGTGCCTCCTCGCGCTCGCCGTCGGTGTCCGCGAGGATCAGTCGCTCCACCAGTTCGCGGCGCTCGCCGAGGAACATGTGCTCGGTGCGGCACAGGCCGATGCCCTGGGCGCCGAAGCGGCGGGCGCGCAGCGCGTCCTCGGCGTTGTCGGCGTTGGCGCGCACCCGCAGGCGGCGGACGCGGTCCGCGTAGGCCATGATCCGGTGCACGGCGGCGACGAGCTCGTCGGCGTCGTCGGCGCCGGCGTGCATGCGGCCCTCGAAGTACTCGACGACCGGGGACGGTACGACGGGTACCTCACCCAGGTACACCTTGCCGGTGGAGCCGTCGATGGAGACGACGTCGCCCTCTTCGATGACCGTCTCGCCGACCGTCATGCGGCGGCGCTTGGTGTCGACGTCGAGCTCCTCGGCGCCGCAGACACAGGTCTTGCCCATGCCGCGGGCGACGACGGCGGCGTGCGAGGTCTTGCCGCCGCGCGAGGTCAGGATGCCCTCGGAGGCGATCATGCCGTCCAGGTCGTCCGGGTTGGTCTCGCGGCGGATCAGGATGACCTTCTCGCCCGAGCGGGACCACTTGACGGCCGTGTAGGAGTCGAAGACGGCCTTGCCGACGGCCGCGCCCGGGGAGGCGGCGATGCCGCGGCCGAGCAGGGTCGTCTTCGCACCCTCGTCGAAGCGCGGGAACATCAGCTGCGCCAGCTGGTGACCGGTGACGCGCTGGAGGGCCTCGGCCTCGTCGATCAGGCCCTGGTCCACGAGCTGGGTGGCGATGCGGAAGGCGGCGCCGGCGGTGCGCTTGCCGACACGCGTCTGGAGCATCCACAGCTGGCCGCGCTCGATGGTGAACTCGATGTCGCAGAGATCCTTGTAGTGGTTCTCCAGCGTCGTCATGATCGTCATGAGCTGGTCGTACGAGGCCTTGTCGATGGCCTCCAGGTCCGCGAGCGGCACGGTGTTGCGGATGCCCGCGACGACGTCCTCGCCCTGGGCGTTCTGGAGGTAGTCGCCGTAGACGCCCGCGTGGCCGCTGGCGGGGTCGCGGGTGAAGGCGACGCCGGTGCCGGAGTCGGGGCCCAGGTTGCCGAAGACCATGGAGCAGATGTTGACCGCGGTGCCCAGGTCGCTCGGGATGCGCTCCTGGCGGCGGTAGAGCTTGGCGCGGTCGGTGTTCCACGAGTTGAAGACGGCCTCGACGGCGAGGTCCATCTGCTCGCGGGCGTCCTGCGGGAACTCGCGGCCGGCTTCCTTCGCCACGATCTTCTTGAAGTGCTTGACCAGCTTCTTCAGGTCGGCGGCGTCGAGGTCGGTGTCGACGGTGACCTTCTTGGCGGCCTTGGCCTCGTCGAGGGCGTCCTCGAAGAGCTCGCCCTCGACGCCGAGGACGGTCTTGCCGAACATCTGGATGAGGCGGCGGTACGAGTCCCACGCGAAGCGCTCGTCACCGGCCTGGGAGGCAAGGCCGGTCACGGACTCGTCGGAGAGACCGATGTTCAGGACGGTGTCCATCATGCCGGGCATCGAGAACTTGGCGCCGGAGCGGACGGAGACCAGCAGCGGGTCGTCCGACTGTCCGAGCTTCTTGCCCATCTTCGCCTCGAGGGCCGCAAGGTGGGCGCTGACCTCTTCGCGCAGCGCGGCCGGGGCCGTGCCGCTGTCGAGGTAGACCTTGCAGGCCTCGGTGGTGATGGTGAAGCCGGGAGGGACCGGCAGACCCAGGTTGGTCATCTCGGCGAGGTTGGCTCCCTTGCCGCCGAGAAGGTCCTTGAGGTCGCGGTTGCCCTCGGTGAAGTCGTAGACGAACTTCTGATCTTTGTTTTCCGACACGGGTCTCGACTCCTCGAGGCTCGGTGGCTGCCCTGACGGCCAGGAACATACCCAGATCGAAGGCTTCTGGGTACGTCCACTTGGTCGTCATGCGGCTGTAACCACCCGTGCGCCAGCAGATCGAAAGTAACTCATGGGTAATCAGAAAGTACGAACAGCGTTCACCTCTCGAAGGAGGAGGGGGCTTCTGGGGCGTAATCACGCTCGGATGAGCGATCATCGATCCATTTGCCTTCAAGAGTTGAACGCACAAAGGGTGGCACCCAGTGCCACCCTTTGAAAGTCTTACCCGTGACTTTATTGCTCATCTGAGCGAAACCCTTCCCATGCGTGGCGTATATCACGCGCCACGGAGGGCGATTTGTCAGCCTCCGGAGGTGTCCAGTTCAGCGTCCTCGCTCACACCCGCGCAGTCGTACGGGTCCTTCAGCCAGCCGTCGGGCAGGACAACTCGGTTGTTTCCGGACGTCCGACCGCGCGGGCCGTCCGCACTCTCGGGCCATGCCTGGTCCAGGTCCAGCTCGCTCAGATGAGCGTCCAGCTCGGCCAGGGAAGAGGTGACCGCGAGCTTCTGGCGCATCTCGGACCCGACCGAGAAGCCCTTCAGGTACCAGGCCACGTGCTTACGGAAGTCGATCACCCCGCGCGCCTCGTCCCCGATCCACTCCCCCAGCAGCTGCGCGTGCCGGTGCATGGTGGCCGCGACCTCGCGCAGCACCGGCTTGTGGAAGTCCTCGGGGCGGCCCTCGAAGGCCGCCACCAGGTCGTTGAACAGCCACGGCCGCCCCAGGCAGCCGCGGCCCACGACCACGCCGTCACAGCCGGTCTCGCGGAACATGCGCAGGGCGTCCTCGGCGCACCAGATGTCGCCGTTGCCGAGCACGGGGATCTCCGGCACGTGCTCCTTGAGCCGCGCGATGGCGTCCCAGTCGGCGGTGCCGCCGTAGTGCTGGGCCGTGGTCCGACCGTGCAGGGCTATCGCGGTGACCCCTTCCTCGACGGCGATGCGGCCGGCGTCGAGGTAGGTGAGGTGGTCGTCGTTGATGCCCTTGCGCATCTTCATGGTGACCGGCAGGTCGCCGGCGCCGGCGACGGCCTCGCGGAGGATCGCGCGGAGCAGGTTGCGCTTGTACGGGAGCGCCGAGCCGCCACCCTTGCGGGTGACCTTGGGGACCGGGCAGCCGAAGTTGAGGTCGATGTGGTCGGCGCGGTCCTCTTCGACGATCATCCGGACGGCCTTGCCGACCGTCGCCGGATCGACCCCGTACAGCTGAATCGAACGGGGCTTCTCGGTCTCGTCGAAGTGGATCAGCTGCATGGTCTTCTCGTTGCGCTCGACCAGGGCGCGGGTCGTGATCATCTCGCTCACGAACAGCCCCTTGCCGCCCGAGAACTCGCGGCAGAGGGTACGGAACGGGGCATTCGTGATGCCGGCCATGGGCGCGAGCACCACCGGGGGCTGCACGGTGTGCGGGCCGATCGCGAGAGGCGGAGGGAGCGTGGTCATCCGCCCATTGTCCCGCATGCCGAGGGGGTGTGGCGGACGTAGCATCGGCGGCATGATCGAGCCGAGTCCCCGGCAGCGCATGCTCGTCCTGGCGATCTGCTGCATGAGCCTGCTGATCGTCAGCCTCGACAACACCGTGCTCAACGTCGCGCTGCCGTCGATGCGCCGAGAACTCGACGCCTCGGTCGCGGGGCTGCAGTGGACCATCGACGCGTACACCCTGGTCCTGGCCTCGCTGCTGATGCTCGCGGGCTCCACGGCCGACCGGATCGGCCGCCGCAAGGTGTTCGTCGCCGGCCTGCTGGCCTTCGGCCTGGGCTCCCTGCTGTGCTCGCTCGCCCCCAGCCTCGGCTGGCTCATCGTCTTCCGGATGGTGCAGGCGATCGGCGGCGCGATGCTCAACCCGGTGGCGATGTCGATCATCACCAACACCTTCACCGATCCGGCCGAGCGGGCCCGGGCCATCGGCGTGTGGGGCGCGGTCGGTGGCATCTCCATGGCCGCGGGGCCCCTGATCGGCGGAGTGCTGGTGGACTCCGTGGGCTGGCGCTCGATCTTCCTGATCAACCTGCCGATCGGTCTGGCGGCGCTCGTGCTGACCCTGCGCCACATCCCCGAGTCCCGGGCGGCCCGGCCGCGGCGCCCGGACCCGGTGGGCCAGGTGCTGGTCATCGCCCTGCTCGGCAGTCTGACGTACGGGATCATCGAGGCCCCGGCCGCCGGCTGGCGCTCGCCGCTGATCATGGGGTGCGCGGTGGTGGCCGTGGCCTCGCTCGTGGGGCTGCTGGTCTACGAGCCCCGGCGCGAGGAGCCGCTGATCGACCTCCGGTTCTTCCGGAGCGCGCCCTTCAGCGGGTCGACCGTGATCGCGATCAGCGCCTTCGCCGGTCTGGCCGGCTTCCTCTTCCTGAACACGCTGTACCTCCAGGACGTACGGGGGCTCAGCGCCCTGCACGCCGGGCTCTACATGCTGCCGATGGCGGCCCTGACCGTCCTCTTCGCGCCGCTCGCGGGGCGGCTGGTGGGCAGCCGGGGGCCACGGATCTGCCTGCTGATCGCGGGTGTGGCGATGGCGTCGAGCGGGCTGCTGTTCGCCCTGTTCGAGGCCGAGACCTCCAACCCGCTCCTGTTCACCGGGTACGTGCTGTTCGGGCTCGGCTTCGGCATGGTGAACGCGCCGATCACCAATACGGCGGTGTCCGGGATGCCGCGTTCCCAGGCGGGCGTCGCGGCCGCCATCGCCTCCACCAGCCGCCAGACCGGCGGCACGCTGGGCGTCGCGGTCATCGGCTCGGTCCTGGCGGCCGGGCTGGCCGGCGGCTCCGACTTCTCCGGGGCGGCCCAGCCGGCCTGGTGGATCATCACGCTGTGCGGACTGGCGGTGCTGGTCGTGGGCGCGGTGACGAGCGGCAGCTGGGCGCGGGCGACGGCGGAGCGGACGGCCCGCACCCTGGCGGAGCCCGTCAGTCCGTCCGCGACGGCGGGTTCGCCGCGCGCCTGACTGCGCGCCTGACCGCCGGCGCGGCCGGGCGCCTGAGCACCCGCCCGGCCGCGCGCCCGGCCGGGGCGGCGGCTACTCGCCGCACTCGAAGTCCCCGGCCGAGGTGTTGACCCGGTCGAGGAGGCCGCGCAGGAGGGCGCACTCCTGCTCCGACAGTCCTGCGAACATGCCGCCTTCGACCTCGTCGAGGGCGGCGTTCGTCTTGTGCAGGGCGGCCTCCCCGGCGGCGGTGATGGCCACGTTGTGACGGCGCCGGTCGGCCGGGTCCCGGCGACGTTCGGCCAGGCCGTCGCCCTCCAGGTCGTTCAGGATCCCGACGAGCACGCTCGGGTCCACCTCCAGCCGCTCGGCGAGCGCCCGCTGGCTGATGGGGCCGCCCTCCAGGTGCATCAGCGTCATCGCGTGCCGCGGGGTGAGCCCGGCGGCGCTGAGCGCCCGCTTCATCCGGGTCTGGGTGACCGATCCGTGCCAGGCGAGCAGCAGGCCCAGCCGCTGCGGGGGGTGCGATCCGTCCTGATCTGCCGTCATGGTCCACATCGTAGCAATCGAGAAATGATTGCATTGGACATATCGTTGATGCTATTCAATGATTCAACACCATCGACTGTTGGAGACCTTTATGTTCATCGCCTACGCCGTCGTCGGCGGCCTGCTCGCCCTCGTCCTCACCGCCTCCGCCACCTTCACCCTGCAGCGCAACGACCAGATCGTGGCGAGCATGCAGAAGGTCCGGGTCCCGGACGCGTGGCTGCCACGGCTGGCCACCCTCAAGGCCGCCGGGGCGATCGGCCTGGTCGCCGGCCTGTGGGTGACACCGCTCGGCGTGGCCGCCGCGATCGGCGTGACCCTCTACTTCATCGGCGCGGTCATCAGCCACCTGCGCGTCAAGGACTACGACCTCGCACCGGCGGCCGTCCTCGCCGTGGTCGCGGCGGCGGCCCTGGCCCTGCGGATCCTCGCCTGACACTGACGAGTGACAGATGTTGAAATCTGTCATCCGTCATGTCATTCTCGTTCCATGACGAAGAACGAGAACGTTCAGACGACCGCCCGAACGACCACCCGGACGACCACCACCCTCGGCAGCACCGGCCCCTCCGTCTTCCCGCTGGGGCTGGGCTGCATGGGGATGTCCGCCCTCTACGGCGAGGCCGACCGCGCCGAGTCCCTCGCGACCATCCACGCCGCCCTGGACGCGGGCATCACGCTGCTCGACACCGGCGACTTCTACGGCATGGGCCACAACGAGCTGCTGATCAACGAAGCCCTGCGCACGGCGCCCGCCGCGGCCCGCGAGCAGGCGCTGACCAGCGTCAAGTTCGGCGCGCTGCGCACGGTCGAGGGCGGCTTCACCGGCTATGACGGGCGGCCCGCGGCCGTCAGGAACTTCCTGGCCTACTCGCTCCAGCGGCTCGGCCGGGACCACATCGACATCTACCGGATCGCCCGCGTGGACCCGGACGTGCCGATCGAGGAGACGGTCGGGGCCATCGCCGAGGCGGTCCAGGCCGGGCACGTGCGCCACATCGGCCTGTCCGAGGTCGGCGCGGACACCATGCGCCGGGCCGCCGCCGTGGCCCCGATCTCCGACCTCCAGATCGAGTACTCGCTGATCTCCCGCGGCATCGAGCAGGAGATCCTGCCGACCGCCCGCGAGCTCGGGATCGGGATCACGGCGTACGGAGTGCTGTCCCGCGGCCTGATCAGCGGCCACTTCACCCGCGACCGCTCGCTGGCCCCGGGCGACTTCCGCGGCATGAGCCCCCGGTTCCAGGGCGACAACCTCGACCGGAACCTCGACCTGGTCGAGGCCCTGCGCAAGGTCGCCGAGGACAAGGGGGTCAGCGTCGCCCAGACCGCGATCGCCTGGGTGCTCGCCCAGGGCCCCCGGCAGGGCGTGGACCTCGTACCGCTGGTGGGCGCCCGGCGCCGGGACCGGCTCGCCGAGGCACTGGGTGCCATGGACATCACGTTCAGCGCCGCGGACCTCGCCGCCATCGAGGAGGCCGTGCCCGCCGGTGCGGCGGCCGGCGAGAGGTACCCGGAGGCCCAGATGGCCCACCTCGACAGTGAGCACTGAGCTGACGGTACGGTCGTACCCATGTCCCCCGCTGCCGCCGAGCCCCTGACCCCCGAGCGCATCCTCGAGACCACCGAGGAGGTGCTGCGCCGCTTCGGCCCCACCAAGGCGACCGTGGTGGACGTGGCGCGCGCCCTCGGTGTCAGCCACGGCAGCGTGTACCGGCACTTCCCGTCGAAGGCGGCGCTGCGCGAGGCCGTCACGGACCGCTGGCTCGCCAAGAGCGTGGTCATGCTGGAGGAGATCACCTCGGCACCCACCGGGAGCGCCCCCACCAAGCTGGAGGCGTGGCTCGGGGCCCTCTTCGAGGCCAAGCGGCACAAGGCGGGCGCGGATCCGGAGCTGTTCGCGACCTACACGGTGCTGCTCGCCGAGAACAGCGGCGTGGTGGACGCGCATCTGGTCGAGCTGATCGACCAGCTGGCCCGGATCATCGCGGAGGGCGTCGCCGCCGGGACGCTCGCCGCCGAGGACGTGCCGGCCGCCGCCCGGGCGGTCTTCGACGCCACCGGCCGCTTCCACGACCCGCAGTACGCGGCCGACTGGCTCTCGCCCACGATCTTCACGGAGTTCGAGGCGGTCACCACGCTGGTCATCCGGGGTCTGCGCGCCTGACCCGGGCCGGCGGGGCCTGTCCGGAATCTGTCGGTCCGGAGAACTTGATGATCATTTTGGGCGCCCTTGTCTTGTCCCTGCCATTCCCCCGTCCCTACGGTCCCCCTACCGCACTCCATCAGGCTCGTTCCAGGGGGAACCTTGTCCACCCACGTCGCCCGACCCGCACCTCCCGCCCGCTCGGGGGCCGCGACCGCCATCGGCTGGATCCTGACCATCGGCCTCAACGTGGTCGCGCCGATCATCACCTACAACACGCTCGTGGACGACCACGGCTGGAGCGAGTTCTCGGCGCTGCTCCTCAGCAGCGCCTGGCCCCTGCTCGACAGCGCCATCAGCGTGGCCTGGCACCGCAAGCTCGACGAATTCGCCCTGGTCACCATCGTGTTCATCGTGATCACCGCCGGGGTCTCGCTCGTCGGTGACCCCTCGGCGCGGGCCCTGCTGGTCAAGGACTCCGCCGTGACCGGGCTGTTCGGGCTGCTCTGCCTGTCCACCCTGCTGGCGAAGCGCCCGTTGATGTTCTACTTTGGCCGCAAGTTCGCCACCGACGGCACGCCCGAGAGCACGGCCTGGTGGAACGGCCTGTGGCAGTACGAGGGCTTCCGGACCACGATGACCCGGATGACCCTGGTCTGGGGCGTCGCCTACGTCATCGAGGCCGTCGTCCGCATCATCCTGGCGTACACGCTGAGCACCAAGACCATGGTGACCCTCAGCCCGATCATGATCTACGCGGTGCTCGGCGCCCTGGGCGTGTGGACCGCCCTGTACGGCAAGCGCTCCCAGGCGGAGGGCGAGCGCCGCGCCGCCGAGGCGGCCGAAGCCGAGGCGGCCGGGGCGGCCGGGGGCTCCGCGGCCTGACCTACCGCGCAAGACGAAAGACCGGTGGCCCCGGTGCGCTCCTCGCGCACCGGGGCCACCGGTCTTCGTGCGTCCTGGCCGGACAGGGCCTAGCAGCCGAGCAGGCGGCTGCCGAGGTAGGTCTGGATCTGGTCCAGGGAGACGCGCTCCTGCTTCATGGTGTCGCGCTCGCGCACGGTCACCGCGTTGTCGTCCAGGGTGTCGAAGTCGACGGTGACGCAGAACGGCGTACCGATCTCGTCCTGGCGGCGGTAGCGGCGGCCGATGGCGCCCGCGTCGTCGAACTCGATGTTCCAGAACTTGCGCAGGTCCGCGGCGAGGCCCTTGGCCTTCGGCGACAGCTGCGCGTTGCGGGACAGCGGCAGGACGGCGACCTTGATCGGGGCCAGGCGCGGGTCGAGGCGCATCACGGTGCGCTTCTCCATGACGCCCTTGGCGTTCGGGGCCTCGTCCTCGACGTACGCGTCGAGCATGAAGGCGAGCATGGCGCGGTTGACACCGGCCGCCGGCTCGATGACGTACGGGGTGTACTTCTCCTTCGTCTCCTGGTCGAAGTACACGAGGTCCTGGCCGGAGGCGGCGGAGTGGGCCTTGAGGTCGAAGTCGGTGCGGTTGGCGACGCCTTCGAGCTCGGAGAACTCGTTGCCACCGAAGTTGAAGCGGTACTCGATGTCAGCGGTGCGCTTCGAGTAGTGGGACAGCTTCTCCTTCGGGTGGTCGTACCAGCGGATGTTCTCCTCGCGGATGCCGAGGTCGCGGTACCAGTTCCACCGCTCCTGCATCCAGTACTCCTGCCACTGCTCGTCCTCGCCCGGCTTGACGAAGAACTCCATCTCCATCTGCTCGAACTCGCGCGTGCGGAAGATGAAGTTGCCGGGGGTGATCTCGTTGCGGAAGGACTTGCCCATCTGCGCGATGCCGAACGGGGGCTTCTTGCGCGAGGTGGTCTGCACGGTGGCGAAGTTGGTGAAGATGCCCTGGGCGGTCTCGGGGCGCAGGTACGCCTTGGAGCCGGTGTCCTGGGTCGGGCCGAGGTGCGTCTCCAGCATGCCGGAGAACTGCTTGGGCTCGGTGAACTGGCCCTTCACACCGCAATGGGGGCAGTTGATGTCGGCGAGGCCGTTGGCGGGCAGGCGGCCGTGCTTGGCCTCGTACGCCTCTTCAAGGTGGTCCGCGCGGTGGCGCTTGTGACAGGCGGTGCACTCGGTCAGCGGGTCCGAGAAGGTCGCAACGTGGCCGGAGGCCACCCAGACCTCGGGGGCCAGGATCACGGACGAGTCGATGCCGACGATGTCCTCACGCCCGGTGACCATCGCCTTCCACCACTGGCGCTTGATGTTCTCCTTGAGCTCGACACCCAGCGGGCCGTAATCCCAGGCGGCCTTGGAGCCGCCGTAGATCTCACTGCACGGGAAAACGAAGCCACGGCGCTTGCTCAGGCTGACGATGGTGTCGATCTTGTCGGCGGCCACGGTGCTCTCTTCATTACGAGGACGAACGGCGAAGCCTTTAGGTTACCGGCGCCCGCACCCCCCCTTTCAAATCGGATCCCCCTCCACGCCTGCCCGCCCGGCCTCCCCACCAGGGTTTTTGACAATCGTTTCCATTTTTGATGAAAATGGATGTCATGAACGTACGACGCCTCATACCCACCGCCGCCCTCGCCGGAGCCGTCGCCCTCGGCGCCACGGCCCTCACCGCCTGCTCCGGAGCCGCCGCCACCGGCAGCAAGGACGGCAAGCTCGGCGTGACGGCGTCGTTCTACCCGATGCAGTTCCTCGCCGAGCAGATCGGCAAGGACCACGTGAAGGTCGACGGCCTGACCAAGCCGGGCGTCGAACCGCACGACCTGGAGATCACCCCGCGGCAGACCGCGCAGCTCGGCGAGGCCGACGTGATCCTCTACCTCAAGAGCCTGCAGCCCGCCGTCGACAAGGCCGTCGCCCAGTCCGGCGTGAAGAACGTCGTCGACGCCGCGACCCTCACCAAGCTGGAGTCCCACGCCTCCTCCGACCACGACCACGGCAGTGAGCCGGGCCACGGCGAGGAGGGCCACGCCCACCAGGACGGCGACGAGCACGCCGGCGAGGCCGAGGGCCACAGCCACGGCGAGGGCGGCACGGACCCCCACGTCTGGCTCGACCCCGCCAAGTACGCGGAGATCGCCAAGGGCGTCGGCGCCGCCCTGGAGAAGGCCGACCCCGACCACGCGGCGGACTACCGGAAGAACACCGACGAGCTGGTCGGCAAACTGACCGCGCTGGACACGGAGTTCAAGGACGGCCTGAAGAACACGGCCTCCAGGACCTTCATCACCACCCACTCCGCCTTCGGCTACCTCGCCGAGCGCTACGGCCTGGACCAGGAGGGCATCTCCGGCGTCGACCCCGAGTCCGAGCCGAGCCCGGCCCGGATGAAGGAGCTCCAGGAGGTCGCGAAGAAGGACAATGTCTCCACCGTGTTCTTCGAGACCCTGGCCAGCGACAAGACCGCCAAGGTCCTCGCGGCGGACACCGGTCTGAAGACCGACGTCCTCGACCCGCTCGAGGGAATCAGCGACAAGTCCCAGGGCGCTGACTACTTCGAGGTCATGCGGTCCAACCTGAAGAACCTCCAGAAGGCACTCGGTAGCAAGTAATGGCAGCAGCAACGGAGGCGCGAGCCATGCAGTCCACGCCCCGCCCGGCGGACGACCAGCCCGTCATATCCCTGCGCGGGGCCACGGCCTCGCTCGGCTCGCGCCCCGTGCTGCGCGGGATCGACCTCACCGTCCACCGCGGGGAGGTCGTCGCCCTGCTCGGCGCCAACGGCTCCGGCAAGTCCACGGCCGTCCGCGCCGTGGTCGGCCAGGTCCCGCTGACCGACGGCTCCCTCAGCCTCTTCGGCACGGACTTCAAGCGCTTCCGCGACTGGTCGCGCATCGGGTACGTCCCGCAGCGCACCACCGCCGCCGGCGGCGTCCCGGCCACCGTCCGCGAGGTCGTCTCCTCCGGCCGGCTCGCCCGCTCCTGCTTCGGACTCCTGCGCAAGGCCGACCGGGCCGCCATAGCGCACGCCCTGGCCCTGGTCGGCATGGACGGGCACGCCGACGTCTCGGTGGACGCCCTCTCCGGCGGCCAGCACCAGCGCGTCCTCATAGCCCGGGCACTCGCCGTCGAACCCGAACTGCTGATCATGGACGAGCCGATGGCGGGCGTGGACCTCGCCAACCAGGAGGTCCTGGCGAGCGCCCTGCGCACGCAGGTCGCCGCCGGCTCCACCGTCCTGCTCGTCCTGCACGAGCTGGGCCCGCTGGAGCCCCTGATCGACCGCGCCGTCGTCCTGCGCGACGGCTGCGTCGTCCACGACGGGCCGCCCCCGGAGGCCGTGGGCCAGCACGCCCTGCCCGGCCACGACCACGTACACCCCCACGCGGCGCACGACGCCGAGCCCCTGCGGACGGGACTGCTGAGCTGATGGACATCCTCGATTACGCCTTCATGCAGCGAGCGCTGATCGCGGCCGCCCTGGTCGGCATCACGGCCCCCGCCATCGGCACGTACCTCGTCCAGCGCCGCCAGGCGCTCATGGGCGACGGCCTCGGCCACGTCGCCATGACCGGCGTCGCCCTCGGCCTGGTGCTCCACACCAGCCCGGTCTGGATGGCCACCCTCGTCTCCGTCCTCGGCGCCGTCGGCATGGAGCTGATCCGCGCCCGCGGCAGGACCAGCGGGGACGTCGCCCTCGCCATGCTCTTCTACGGCGGCCTCGCCGGCGGCGTCATGATCATCAACCTCGGCGGTGGCCAGACGGCCAGTCTCCTGGGCTCCATGTTCGGCTCGATCACCACGGTCGCCGCCGAGGACGTGACCGCGATGGCGATCCTCGCCGCGTTCGTCCTCGCCGTCGCCATCGGCCTGCGCCGCCAGCTCTTCGCCGTCTGCCAGGACGAGGAGTTCGCCCGCGTCACGGGTCTGCCCGTGCGCGCGCTGAACCTGCTGATCGCGGTCACCGCGGCGGTCACCGTCACCGTCGCCATGCGCATCGTCGGCCTGCTGCTGGTCAGCGCGATGCTGGTGATCCCGGTCGCGGCCGCCCAGCGGCTCACCCGCAGCTTCGCCACCACGCTGGGCCTGGCCATGGCCATCAGCGTGACCGTGTCCCTGACCGGCACGGCGGCCACCTACTACATGGACGTGCCCTCGGGCGCGACGATCGTCCTGCTGGCCATCGGCGTCTTCATGGTGCTGACGGCCCTGTCCGCCCCCCTGGCCCGGCGCCGGGCGAAGGCGGCCCGCGCCGCCGAAGAGGTGTGCACGCGGGACGACGTAAAGGTCTAGAGTCCTCGGCCGCCTGGCACAATGGCGGCAGGCCGATACGAGGAGGAACCGGTGGCGACTGCGCCTGGCGAGATGAATACCGCGCCAGTACGAGGGCGATCCACCCGGCAGCGGGCGGCCGTGGCGGCTGCGCTGGACGAGGTGGACGAGTTCCGCAGCGCCCAGGAACTCCACGACATGCTCAAGCACCGTGGCGATTCCGTGGGCCTGACCACCGTCTACCGCACCCTCCAGTCGCTCGCGGACGCCGGTGAGGTCGACGTCCTGCGCACCAGCGACGGCGAGTCCGTCTACCGCCGCTGCTCCACCGGCGATCACCATCACCACCTGGTCTGCCGCAAGTGCGGCAAGGCGGTCGAGGTGGAGGGCCCGGCCGTGGAGAAGTGGGCGGAGTCCATCGCGGCCGAGCACGGCTACGTGAACGTGGCCCACACCGTGGAGATCTTCGGCACCTGCGCCGACTGCGCCGCCGCCCTCCAGCCCTGACCCGGCGCTAGAGCCTGCGCAGGTTCCGGTCCAGGATCGCGCGCAGGCGGTCGACGTCGGCGGGCTCCTCGGCGCCCCGCTTCGGCACCGCCGCGAGGCAGCTCGCGCGCGGGCCGCCGACCAGGACGAAGAGGTCCGGCGTCTCGGCGTAGTCCGTGAAGAGCTTCCAGTCGACCGTGTACGACATGGTCTCGCCCGTGGTCGCGGCGCCCTGGTCGTCGACCACCGTGCGGCACTGCCCGTACGGCTCCCACACCGCGTGAAGCCGACGCGCCATGCCGCGTCGGCTCCGTGCGACTCCGAGGAGTCCGGCACCGAGTCCCAGCACCGCGCTGACCACGACGACGGCCGGCAGCAGCCCGCGGACCAGCCCGAACCCCGCCACGAGGGCAGTGGTCACCAGCGGGGTCAGCAGCGTCTCCGCACGCCCCGCCCCCGTCCGCCGGGCACGCGCCCGGACCACGCCCTGAAGGTCGGCGAGCGTCAGCCGGTAGACGAAGGCGGCCTGCTCGGTTCGCTGTGCATGATCCTCACCCGTGTTCATGACAGCGGACCCTACCGGCGGCGCGGAGCCCGGCGATCACGCGCCCCGTCAGGCGGAGCCCTCGGGCTGGTTCGGGACGGCGCCGCCGAAGCGGCGGTCGCGCTGCGCGTACTCCAGGCAGGCCGCCCACAGGTTGCGGCGGTCGAAGTCCGGCCACAGGACGTCCTGGAAGACCATCTCGGCGTACGCGCTCTGCCAGAGCAGGTAGTTGGAGGTGCGCTGCTCCCCGCTCGGGCGCAGGAACAGGTCCACGTCCGGCATGTCCGGGTAGTACATGTACTTCGCGAAGGTCTTCTCGTTGACCTTCGACGGGTCGAGCCTGCCGGCCGCGACATCGCGGGCGATCGCCTGCGCCGCGTCGGCGATCTCGGCGCGGCCGCCGTAGTTCACGCAGAAGTACAGGGTCATCGCGTCGTTGTCGACGGTCTGCTCCTGGGCGATCTGGAGCTCCTGGACGACCGACTTCCACATCTTCGGCATGCGGCCGACCCAGCGGATGCGGATGCCCAGCTCGTTCATCTCGTCGCGGCGGCGCCGGATGACGTCACGGTTGAAGTTCATCAGGAAGCGGACCTCGTCGGGCGAGCGCTTCCAGTTCTCCGTCGAGAAGGCGTACAGGGAGAGGTTCTTGACGCCCATCTCCAGGCAGCCCTTGAGCACGTCGAGCACGACGCCCTCGCCGACCTTGTGGCCCTCGGTGCGCGGCAGGCCGCGCTCCTTGGCCCAGCGGCCGTTGCCGTCCATGACGACCGCGACGTGGTTGGGGACCAGCTCGCCGGGGATCTTCGGCGGGACCGCGCCGGACGGGTGCGGCTCGGGAACCTTGTACTCGCGGCGAGAGCGCCCCAGAATCCCGCGTCGTGCCATGTGCCCAGCTCCTATTTCTCGACGTATCGCAGGGAGCGTAGCCCGCGCTCCAGATGCCAGTGCAAATAGGCGGAGACCAGCCCGCTGCCCTCCCGCACGTGACGCGCCTCGCACGCGTCGGCATGCCCCCAGTCGCCCGTCAGCAGGGCGCTGAGCAGGGCGATGGCCTCAGACGAGGGTACGACGCTGCCGGGCACCCGGCAGTCCCCGCATATCACTCCGCCCGCGGCGACGGAGAAGTGCCGGTTGGGGCCGTGGATCCCGCACTTCGCGCAGTCGCCGAAGCTGGGCGCGTAGCCGTTGACGGCGAGGGAGCGCAGCAGGAAGGCGTCGAGGATGAGGTTCGGTTCGTGTTCGCCGCGCGAGAGCGTGCGCAGGGCGCCGACGAGCAGCAGGTACTGCTGTACGGAGGGCTCGCCCTCGTTCTCGGTGAACCGCTCGGCGGTCTCCAGCATGGCGGTGCCGGCGGTGTAGCGGGCGTAGTCGGTGACGATGCCGTTGCCGTACGGGGCGATGATCTGGGTCTGGGTGCAGAGCGGCAGGCTGCGGCCGATCAGTTCGCTGCCGCGGGCGAAGAACTGCACGTCGGCGTGGGAGAAAGGTTCCAGCCCGGCGCCGAACTTGGACTTCGTACGCCGGACCCCGCGGGCGACGGCCCGCACGCGGCCGTGGCCCCGGGTCAGCAGCGTGATGATGCGGTCCGCCTCACCCAGCTTCTGGGTGCGCAGCACGATGCCGTCGTCGCGGAACAGACTCATGCGCCCATTGTCGCCTGTGCGGGCGGCCGCTCGGGGACAGCGGTGGCCCCTCGTCCGGACCCGGGTCCGGACGAGGGGCCACCACCCCTTGGGAGGATCAGCCGGCGGAGGACGTCTCGCTGTCTTCCGCCTTCTCGGCGCCGGCCGCCTTCTCGGCGCCGGCCGCCTTCTCGGCGCCGGCCGCCTTCTCGGCGCCGGCCGCCTTCTCGGTGCCGGCCGCCTTCTCGGCGCCGGCCGGGGCGGCCACCGGCTGGGCGGGCAGCTCGGCCTTGGCGGCGTCGGGGGCGGGGGCGTCGGGGGCCGGGGCTGCGGGGGCGGGGGTGCCGGGGGTGTCGTGGGCGCCGTCCTTGGCCAGGCCGTTGAAGATCAGGTTGAGGACGATGGCGGACGTGGCACCGAGGGTGACACCGCTGTTGAGGAGCGAGGACAGGTCCGCGTCCATGTGCTTGGTGAAGAAGACCGGGACGGTCGCGGGGAGCAGGGCGAAGGCGAGGGAGACGCCGACGATCAGCGCGTTCTTCTCCTCCTTGAGGTCCACCTTGGCCAGGGTCTGGATGCCGGCCAGGGCGACCATGGCGAACATGACGGTCGCGGCGCCGCCGAGGACTCCGTGCGGGACGGCGGCGACGATCGCGGCGGCCTTGGGCAGCAGACCCAGGATGATCATGAACACACCGGCGGCGACGACCACGAACCGGCTCTTCACCTTCGTCATCCGCACCAGGCCGACGTTCTCGGCGAAGGCGACGTACGGGAAGGAGTTGAGGACGCCGCCGAGGGCGGTCGCGGCGCCGTCGGCACGCAGGGCGCGGGCCACGGTCTCGCTGTCGACCTCCTTGCCCACGATGTCGCCGACGGCGTAGGTGTCGCCGGTCGTCTCGACCATGGTGATCAGCATGACGATGAGCATCAGGACGATTGGGAACCACTCGAACTTCGGGACGCCGAAGTGGAACGGGGTGCTGACACCGACCCAGTCGGAGTTGCTCACGTCGCCGAACTTCGCGTCCCCGAGGAGGAAGGCGACGGTGGTGCCGACGACCAGGCCCAGGAGGATCGAGATGCTGGAGAGGAACGGCTTGCCGATCTTCATCAGCACGAGGATGAAGAGCATCGTGCCGCCGGCGTAGGCGAAGTTCTTCGGGTCGCCGAAGTCGGGGCTGCCGAGGCCGCCGGCCGCGTCGTTGAGGCCGACCGGGATCAGGACGATGCCCAGCACCGTGATCACCGTGCCGGTGACGACCGGCGGGAACAGCCGCATGACCGCCCGGAACGCCTTGGCCGGCAGCCAGGCGAAGGCGAAGGTCGCGATGCCGGCGGTGATGACCGCGCCGTAGATGACCAGCAGGGCGGCGGTTCCGCCGCCCGCGCCGAGGCCGATGGCGATCATCGGGGACACGGCGGTGAAGGTCACGCCCTGGATCAGCGGCAGTCGGGCGCCGATCCGGCCGATGCCCCAGGCCTGGATGATCGACGCGATGCCGCAGGTGAAGAGGTCCGCGTTGATCAGGTAGACCAGCTGTTCAGGGCTCAGCTTCAGCGCGTTGCCGACGATGATCGGGACGATCACCGCACCGGCGTAGAAGGCGAGTACGTGCTGGAAGCCGTACAGCGCGAGCTTGGGGAGGGGGAGCACCTCGTCGACCGGGTGCGTGTTCTGCTTTCCGTCTTCGGAAAGCCGGGCGGCGACACGTGCCATCTCTGCCTTGCCCTTCAAAAGGTAGGTAACTGAGAGGAATCTGGTTATCCCTGGCCGGAGTGGGTCGCTATCCCGTTTTCCGCCAGGGTTGTCAGTACGTTCACGTGAATCGAAGCCCGCCTGTGTTACCGGCCGCGTCTCCCCGTGTGACCGGAATTGAACGCCTGTGGGGCCGCTCACAGATATCGGCGACTTCTACAAAGTGTTGAGGCTTGGCGATCTTCACTTTGGAGGGTTCTCCCATGGCGCACAGCCCCTCGGCGGAGTAAGGCCAGATTCCACTGAGATGTCCGTTCCTGCTGCGCGACTGCGAATCCCACCCGCGGCGACCAGCCGGCACAAGGTTCACACCCTTGCGTGGCGCAAACCTGAGCGCATGATTCCGGCCACCGGATGGGGTGATGCACCGAGCGCGGAGGGTACGACTCCACCGATGGCACGAGCGCCGGCGGACCGCGGTTCACGTGCGCGAGGCCGGATCGTTACCTGAATTCGCCGTAGTTCGTACGCATTCCGGTATGACTTGTACGTTTTCCGGGACGTGTGCCCCTCGCGAGAGGGGAAGGGGTCAATTCCGGAGCGCCGCCGACACGATCGCGGCCGCCGCCGAGGCCGCCGTGAGCACCGGTTCCGGGGACCGGTTCGCGCGGCCGAGCATGAAGGCCCCTTCCAGGAGGGCGATCACCGAGGTGGCCGTGGCCCGCGCGGGGCCGATGCCCCGGGAGGCGTAGGACCCGGCCAGGGCGTCGATCCAGGAGGCGAACACCTCCGCCGTGGCCCGCCGCAGCCCCTCGTGCGTACTGGCCACCTCCAGCGCGACCGTGGCGATGGGGCACGGGTCCGCGAAGTCCAGCGACTCCAGGGTCGCGGCCGCGCCCAGGAAGGCCTCGCGGGTGGCCTCGACGGGATCGGCGCCCGCGCCCCCGTCGAACAGCTCCCCGATCAGGGCCAGGTAGGCCGCCCCCGAGGTGCGGACGACCTCCTCCCCCAACTGGGCCTTGCCGCCCGGGAAGAAGTGGTACGCGGATCCGTACGGGGCCTCGGCCGTCGCCACGATCTGCTTCATGCCGGTGGCCGCGTAGCCCTGGCGCCGGAACAGCTCGGTCGCCGCGGTCAGGATGCGGGCTCTGGTATCGCCTGTCGTCGTCATCGCGACTAGCCTCTCACTAGATCGGTCTATCTACTACCTGTCCAGTGGGGGACGCATGCCTGTCATCGAACTCACCTCGGGCGTCATCGACTACACCGACGCCGGCCCGGACCCGGACCCGGCACGCCAGACCGTCGTCCTCGTCCACGGGCTCGGCTTCGACGAGTCCCTCTGGGAGCCCGTCGTGGCGGACCTGCGCGCGGACTTCCGCGTCGTCGTGCCCGTCCTGCCCCTCGGCAGCCACCGCCGCGCCATGCGCCCCGGCGCCGACCTGTCCGCCCACGGGATCGCCGCCCTGCTCGCCGAGTTCATGGACCGCCTCGACCTGCGGGCGGTCACTCTCGTCCAGAACGACGCCGGCACCGCGCAGCTCCTCGTCGGCGACCACGACGAGCGCATCGGCCGCCTGGTCCTCACCTCCTGCGAGGCCCTCGACAACTACCCGCCGGGCCTCCAGGGCCGCACCCTCCAGGCCGCCTCACGCGTCCCGGGCGGGATCTTCCTGCTCCTGCAGTCCTTCCGGTCGCCCTTCCTCGCCGGCCTGCAGAGCTCACTGGGCGGCATGGCCAAGCGGCCGATCCCGTACGAGCTCGTCCGCCGCTGGTACCGCCCGCTGCTGACCGACCCCGCCGTCCGCCGCGACTTCACCGCGTTCCTGCGCAGCACCCGCAAGGACACGTACCTGCGGGCCGCCGAGCGGCTGCGCGCCTTCGACCGTCCGGCCCTCGTCGCCTGGGGCGCGGAGGACCGCATGATGCCGCCCGAGACCGGCCGCCGGCTCGCCGGGCTGCTGCCGCACGGCCGGTACGAGGAGATCCCCGACGCCCGCACGCTGATCCCGCTCGACAACCCGGCGGGCCTCTGCGCGGCCCTGCGCCGTTTCATCGCGCAGACGCCCCCGGACAGGGCTTAGGGGGCGCGTACCGCCGACAGCAGGCGCGCCACCTCGTCCGCGTCGATGCGCAGCGCCGCGCCGACGGTGGCGAGCACCTCGCGCTCCGCCGGGATGTACGGGCCGTCCGCGAGCGCGATACGGGCGCCCTGCAGCAGGATCGACTCGCGGCCCGGGCCCGCCAGGTGCGGGGCCAGCGGCTCCAGGGCCTCGTGGAGCTCTATCGACAGCGCGGCCCCGCAGCACTCCGGGACGTCGTACAGCCCGAGCCGCCCCTCGTCGGTGGAGAGCGCTTCCACGAGGGACTCCAGCTGTTCCTCGGTGCAGTCCGGGAAGCCCGCGGCCCGTACGGCGCCCACCGCGGCCTCCAGCGCGCTGCGCGAGGCCGTCCCGCCCGCGGTCAGCACGGCCAGCGCGACGGTGTGCACGGCGTCGCGCAGCAGCGCCGTGAAGCGGGTGGTGGTGAGGTGGTCCAGGACGTCGGTGCCGAAGCGGGCGCGGCAGCCCTGGCACTCGACGATGGGCCCCTCCTTGCCGCGCGGCAGCACGGGCACCCCGACGACGGTGAACCGGCGTCGCCCGGTGCGCCTGCGGTAGTTGCGGTCTCCACCGCAGGCGGGGCAGAAGAACTCCCCGTCGCCCACGGTGCTCCAGGTGGTACGGATGCCCCAGACCGTCAGCTTCCGGCCGTCCCCACCCCGAACTGGCAGCACGTCGCACCTCCGTAACTCCCCCGTCGCCCTGCGGGCACGGAAGGGACCACCACGGCAGCATCGCCGGGTTGGCGTGATGTTAGCCACATCGGTGAGGATGCGTCAGTCGTGTGACAAGACAACATGTCCCGGGGCGCGCACTTGGCCGATCTGCGCCCCCACGCCCGCCCCTGCTCTCCCCGCACCCCCTCCGCGCTCCCCCTAAGGTCGGCCGCATGGAAGAGAAGTCCTGTCTGGTGACCGGCGCCGCGAGCGGGATCGGCCGGGCCACCGCACTGCTGCTGGCCCGCTCGGGAGCCCGGGTCACCGCGGCCGATATCAACGGTCCCGGGGTGGAGTCCCTGCGTACGGAACTGGCCGCCGAGGGGTACGAGGTCACCGCGGTCACCGGTGACGTCGCCGATCCGGAGGCCAACCGCGCGATGGTCGCCGCCGCCGTCGGGGCGTACGGACGCCTCGACGTGGCCGTGGCGAACGCCGGGGTGCTCCCTCTTTCGGACGTACGGGAGACCAGCCCGGAGGACTGGGACCACGTCATGGCCGTCGACGGCCGGGGGATGTTCCTGACCTGCAAGTACGCCATCGAGGCGATGACGGCGCAGCCGCGGCCCGGCGGGGCGCTGGTCTGCGTGTCCTCGATCTCGGGCGTGGCCGGGCAGGCGCGCCAGGCGGCGTACGGACCGGCGAAGTTCGTCGCGTCGGGGCTGACCAAGCACCTCGCGGTGGAGTGGGCCGCGCGCGGGATCCGGGTCAACGCGGTGGCACCGGGCACCATCCGTACGGAGCGGGTGATCGCGCTGAAGGACGAGCCGGGCGGGCCGGAGTACCTGGAGGAGATCGCGGGGGCGCACCCGATGGGCCGGCTCGGCGAGCCGGAGGAGGTGGCCCGGGTCATCGCCTTCCTGGCCTCCGACGCGGCCTCGTTCGTGACGGGCGTGGTGCTGCCGGTGGACGGCGGCTACCTGGCCCGCTGAGGCCGGGAACGGCGCGGCCCCGCCCCTCCGCGAGGAGGGACGGGGCGCACGTGCACACGTACGGGCGATGGGCGCCCGGGGGATCAGCGGCCCGCGCGGTTGACGGCGGAGATGACCGCCTTCAGGGAGGCGCGGGTGGTGTTGGCGTCGATGCCGATGCCCCACAGGACGCGGCCGTCGATCACGCACTCGATGTACGAGGCGGCCACGGCGGAGGCGCCCTCGCTCATGGTGTGCTCGGTGTAGTCCAGCAGGCGGGCGTCGATGCCGATGCCGGCCAGTGCGTCGAAGAAGGCCGAGATCGGACCGTTGCCGGTGCCGTCCAGTACGGTCTCCACACCGTCCACGACCGCCTCGACGGTCAGCGTGTCCGTGCCGTCCTTGTCGGTGGCCGTCGAGCCGGAGCGCAGCTGGATGCGGCCCCACGGGTTCTCGGGGTTGGGCAGGTACTCGTCCTCGAAGACCGACCAGATCGCCTTGGGCGTGACCTCGCCGCCCTCGGTGTCGGTCTTGGCCTGGATGATCCGGGAGAACTCGATCTGCATGCGGCGCGGCAGGTCCAGCTTGTGGTCGTTCTTCAGGACGTACGCGATGCCGCCCTTGCCGGACTGCGAGTTGACCCGGATGACGGCCTCGTAGGAGCGGCCGACGTCCTTCGGGTCGATGGGCAGGTACGGGACCGCCCACTCCAGATCATCGACGGTCTTGCCCTGGGCGGCCGCGTCGGCCTCCATGGCGTCGAAACCCTTCTTGATGGCGTCCTGGTGGGAGCCGGAGAAGGCGGTGTAGACCAGGTCGCCCGCGTAGGGGTGGCGCGGGTGGACCTCCATCTGGTTGCAGTACTCGCTGGTGCGACGGATCTCGTCGATCTGCGAGAAGTCGATCTGCGGGTCGATGCCCTGGGAGAACAGGTTCATGCCCAGCGTGATCAGGTCGACGTTGCCGGTGCGCTCGCCCTGCCCGAACAGGCAGCCCTCGATGCGGTCGGCGCCGGCCATCAGGGCCAGCTCGGCGGCGGCGACGGCGGTGCCGCGGTCGTTGTGCGGGTGCACGGAGATGCAGATGTGCGCGCGGCGGGTCAGGTTGCGGGCCATCCACTCGAAGCGGTCCGCGTGGGTGGAGGGCGTGGAGCGCTCCACGGTCGCGGGCAGGTTCAGGATGATCTCGCGGCCCTCGGCCGGCTGCCAGACGTCGCAGACGGCCTCGCAGACCTCCAGGGCGAAGTCCAGCTCGGTGTCGGTGAAGATCTCCGGGCTGTACTGGTAGCCGAAGGTGGTCTCAGGGCCCAGCAGCTTGTCCGCGTACTCCATGACCAGGCGGGTGCCGTCGACGGCGATCTGCTTGATCTGCTCCTTCGAGCCGCGGAAGACCACGCGGCGGAAGGTGGGGGCGGTCGCGTTGTACAGGTGGACGGTGGCGCGCCTGGCGCCGACCAGGGACTCCACGGTCCGCTCGATCAGGTCCTCGCGGGCCTGGGTCAGTACGGAGATCGTCACGTCGTCCGGGATCGCGCCCTCTTCGATGATGGAGCGCACGAAGGCGAAGTCGGTCTCGCCGGAGGACGGGAAGCCGACCTCGATCTCCTTGTAGCCCATGCGCACCAGCAGGTCGAACATCTCGCGCTTGCGGGCGGGGGTCATCGGGTCGATCAGCGACTGGTTGCCGTCGCGCAGGTCGGTGGACAGCCAGCGGGGAGCCTTGGTGACACGGACGTCCGGCCAGGTGCGGTCCGGGATCTCCACCTGCTCGTAGGAGCCGTACTTGTGGATCGGCATCCCGGAGGACTGCTGGGTGTGGGTCGCGTTGGTGATGGGCGTGGGGCGACCGACAAAAGGCTGCTGGCTCATGGCGTTGGGCTCCTCGCGTGTCCGCGTGTAGTTCGCTGGGACGGCCGACGGCGGTCGTAAAAACCGCAACACCAAACTCCGCGGGGAGGGGGTCGGCCTACGACTACAGACCCTCGCCGCGGCAGCTAAGGAGAAGCAGCCCGAAACGCATGATGGACCGAGCCTAGCCGAGCCGCGCGGTGACGCGAGGACCTGTTTCAGTATGCAAGACCCCACCGTCCGATTTGCACCAAATGTGAGCTAAGCCTCTTTCAAAGCACCGAGCTCAGGGCGATCCGTCAATCCGGCGCCGCAGCTTTCAGACAAGCGAATGAATCATGGTCGCAGGTAGTGACACCGCCATGACCCACTGCCACATTGCCGGGCATGGATGCCTCCCACGCTCACCGCCACCCCGTCTTCTGCACCGTGGTGCCGCCCCACCTCCTCGACAAGGCCGCCCTGTCCGGGGACTCCCGGCGCGCCGATCTCGCCCAGCGCACCCTCGAACGCGACTCCCTGCTGCGTACCCGGCGCCGGGTCACAGCCGTCCGCGGGATCGTGCCGACGCTCGGTGCGCCGGCTTCCGACGAACCGAACCGGACGCTCTACGACGCCCAGCACCGCACGCAACTGCCCGGGAAGAAGGTCCGTGGGGAGGGCGACCCGCTGAGCAAGGACGCCACCGTGAACCGCGCCTACGCGGGGCTCGGGGCGACGTACGAGCTGTTCCTGAAGGGCTTCGGGCGGCGCTCGATCGACGATGCCGGGCTCCCGCTGGACGCGACCGTCCACTACGACGAGGACTACAACAACGCCTTCTGGGACGGGCAGCAGATGGTCTTCGGGGACGGCGACGGGGACCTCTTCCTCGACTTCACCGTGTCGGTGGACGTCATCGGGCACGAGCTGACCCACGGGGTCACCCAGTACACGGCGAACCTCAGGTACCGCGGGCAGTCGGGCGCCCTGAACGAGTCGATGTCCGACGTCTTCGGCTCGCTGATCAAGCAGTACTCGCTGGAGCAGACGGCCGACCAGGCCGACTGGCTCATCGGGGCCGGCCTGCTCGGCCCCAACGTGACCGGGGTCGCGCTGCGCTCGATGAAGGCGCCGGGGACCGCGTACGACGACGACGAGCTCGGCAAGGACCCGCAGCCGGCCACGATGGACGACTACGTCACCACCCACAGCGACAACGGCGGGGTCCACATCAACTCCGGCATCCCCAACCACGCCTTCTACATCGTGGCGACCGAGCTGGGCGGCAAGGCCTGGGAGCGGGCCGGGCAGATCTGGTACGACGCCCTGACCGGCGGGGAGCTCGCCTCGAACGCCGACTTCGAGGACTTCGCCCGGCTCTCGACGGCGGCGGCCGTGACCCGGTACGGCGACGGCGGCGCCGAGCACCAGGCCCTGCAGAAGGCCTGGTCCGCGGTGGGCGTCCCGCTCGCGGGGTAGACCGCTGCCATGCGCATTCAGGTGGTTCGGACGGGCGGCTTCGCGGGCATCGAGCGCCGGGCCGAGGTGGACACCTCGGGCCGGCCGGACGAGGACGAGTGGCGGGCCCTGGCCCGGCTGGCGCTGCGGCCCGCTCCGCCGGGCGATCCGGCGGACCGGGTGCGGGACGGGTTCTCGTACCGGATCACGATCGACGGCCGGACGGTCTCCTGCGCCGAACCGGGCCTGTCGGAGGCGCAGCGGACGCTGATCTCGCGGGTCCTGAAAGAAGGTGCCTGAGCAGGACCGCTTTGCTTGGATGTCCGGATGACCGACCACATGATCGATTCGACGCTGTCCGAGCTGGAGCGGTACTACGACACGGTGCCGCGGGTGGGCGGGGCACGGGCCGAGGACTTCGGCCCGCTGACCCTGTTCGTCCAGGAGGGCGCGGGCTGGCCGTACTACGCGCGGCCCGCCCTCGGCGGCTCCGGCGAGGCGACCGCGGCCGACGTCCGGCGCGTGCTGTCCCGTCAACAGGAGCTCGGGGTCCCCCAGGCCTTCGAGTGGGTGGCCGAAACCAGCCCCTCGCTGCGGGCCGCGGTGGAGGAGGCGGGACTGACCGTCCACGCCCACCCGCTGATGGTGCTGGACCCGTCGGCCGAGCCCCTTCCCCCGCATCCGGAGGTCCGTCTGCTCGGCGCGGACGACCCGCTGCTGACCGCCGCGGTGACGGTCCCGGCCCTGGCCTTCGCGGCCCCGGGCACGACGGTGGGCGAAGCCGGACCCGCGGAACTGGCGGCGGCGACGGCGGAGCCCTCGGCCGAGGAGGGCCGCGCCCGGGCCGCCGGAAAGCTGGCGGCGGGCACCTCGGCCATGGCGGCGGCGGTACGGGACGGCGTCGTGCTCTGCTCCGGCATGTACAACCCGGTCGGGGACGTCGCCGAGGTGGTGGGCGTCGGCACCCTGCCGTCGGCCCGCCGCCAGGGCCTGGCCCTCGGGGTCACGGCCGCGCTGGTCGCGGAGGCCCTGTCGCGCGGGGCCCGTACGGTCTTCCTCTCGGCCGGCGACGAGGACGTGGCCCGGATCTACGGCCGCGCCGGCTACCGCCGGGTGGCGACGGCCCTGATCGCGGAACCGCAGGGCTGACGCGCGTTTGCCGAAACGGCAACAAGGTTTGCCGTACGGGCGGGTCGGGCGCAGCATCGGCCGTACCGGCACCCGTACTGGAAGAGGGACCCATGACCGAGCACGCGCACACGGACACCCACGCGCACTCCCACCACTACCCCGTGACCGGTCCCCCGGCGGGCGAGGAGTTCTGGGACGGCCGCTACGGGGAGAGCGACCGGATCTGGAGCGGCGAGGCCAACGCCATGCTGGTGCGCGAGGTGTCCGACCTCGCCCCGGGGCGGGCCCTGGACCTCGGCTGCGGGGAGGGCGGCGACGCCGTCTGGCTGGCCCGCCGCGGGTGGACCGTCACCGGGACCGACATCTCCGGGGTCGCCCTCGGCCGGGCCGCCGAGCACGCTGCGGACGCCGGGGTCGCGGACCGGATCTCCTTCGCGCGCCACGATCTGACGGAGTCCTTCCCCCAGGGGAAGTTCGACCTCGTATCGGCCTGCTTCCTGCACAACTACGGGGACTTCCCCCGCGATGCCATCCTGCGCACGGCCGCCACGGCGGTGGCCCCCGGCGGCACCCTGCTGGTGGTCGGCCACGCGGGCTGGGCGCCGTGGCAGGAGGAGCGCGAGGAGGCCCACTTCCCCACGCCCGAGGAGGTCCTCGCGCAGCTGGAGCCGGTCACGGCGGGCTGGGAGGTGCTGCGGGCCGAGGAGACCGAGCGGATCCAGGCGCAGCCCGACGGTACGCCGGGGACCCGTACGGACAACGTGGTGCGGGTGCGCCGGCCCGCGTAGCCGCGGGAACGACGACGACGCACGGACGCGGTCCCCGATCGGGGATCGCGTCCGTGCGCCGTCGTGTCGTGCGCCGTCGTGTCGCGCGGTGCGCGCCTCAGAAACCGAGCTTGCGGAGCTGCTTGGGGTCCCGCTGCCAGTCCTTGGCGACCTTCACGTGGAGGTCGAGGAAGACCGGGGTCCCGAGCAGCGCCTCGATGTGCTTGCGCGACTTCATCCCGACCTCCTTCAGGCGGGAGCCCTTCGGGCCGATGATGATGCCCTTCTGGCTCGGCCGCTCGATGTAGACGTTGGCGTGGATGTCGAGCAGCGGGCGGTCGGCCGGGCGGTTCTCGCGCGGGATCATCTCCTCGACGACCACGGCGATGGAGTGCGGGAGCTCGTCCCGTACGCCTTCGAGCGCGGCCTCGCGGATCAGCTCCGCGACCATCACCATCTCGGGCTCGTCGGTGAGGTCGCCCTCCGGGTACAGCGGCGGGCTCTCCGGCAGCAGCGGCGCGATCAGGTCGGCCAGCAGCTGGACCTGGGTGTCACCGACCGCCGAGACGGGGACGATCTCGGTCCACTCGAAGCCCAGCTCCTCGGCGAGCTGGTGGACGGCGATGAGCTGCTCGCCCACCACCTTCGACTCGACCAGGTCGGTCTTGGTGATGATGGCGATCTTGGGGGTCTTCTTGATCCCCGCGAGCTCCTTGGCGATGAACTTGTCGCCGGGGCCGAGCTTCTGGTCGGCCGGCAGGCAGAAGCCGATGACGTCGACCTCGGCCCAGGTGGTCCGTACGACGTCGTTGAGGCGCTCGCCGAGGAGCGTGCGCGGCTTGTGCAGGCCGGGCGTGTCGACGAGGACGAGCTGCGCGTCGGGGCGGTGCACGATGCCGCGGACGGTGTGGCGGGTGGTCTGCGGCCGGTTGGAGGTGATCGCGACCTTGGTGCCCACGAGTGCGTTGGTGAGGGTCGACTTCCCCGCGTTGGGGCGGCCGACGAAGCAGGCGAAGCCCGCGCGGTGCGGGCTGGTGGACTCGGGGGAACGATCGCTCATACGGGCCATTCTCCCCGATGCCGCTCCCAGCGCCGACCAGATCACCGCGGTGAGGGCGAGCGCGGGCGTGAGCAAGGGGTGCGCGGCATCGGCGGCACGGCCCTGAGCTGTGGTTCCGTCGGCCCGGGCGCGCACCGTCAGCTCGGCCCATTCCGCGACGGGCGGACCCTCCCAGCGGGTGCCGAGGCGCACTTGCTGACCCGGCAGCAGTTCGGCGGGCAGGCCGGTGAGCTCGCGCCGCAGCAGGGTGCGGCCGAGGGCGCCGGAGGCGGTGAGGGCCGCGCGCGGGCGGAGGGTGACGTTGCCGGTGTTGTGGAGCGTGTACGAGATCTCCGCGCCCGCGCCGCGGCGGTGTACGGAGACCCCCTCGACGGCGAGGGCGGCGGCGGTCGGGCCGGTCACCCGCAGGTACACGCGGGCGGCGACGGCCTGCTGGACGCCGATCCCCCGGTCCGTGGTGGTGGCGGGCCGGTCCTCCAGGGCGACGATGGCGCCGGGGTGGTCCCCGGGCTCCGCCCGGTCGGGCACGGCGAGCGTGAAGCCGACGCGGACCTCGCCCCGGGCCGGTACGGTCACCCGCTCCTGGTCGAGCCTGGCCCAGGCGGCGGTGGCCCGGCGCGGCTCGTCGGGGCCGCGCAGGGCGAAGCCGCCGTCGCGGGCGGTGTTGTAGGCGTCGGCGGCGTAGAGCCGGAAGGTGCGGGGGCGGTCGGTGCGGTTGGTCACGGTGACGGCGTCGGTGACGGCCTGGCCGGGGGCGGCGGCGAGGTAGAGGTAGGGCCGCCGGCCGGCGCCTGTCGCGGCGGGCAGCACGGACCACTGGCCGTTGTCCGACGCCTCGGCCGTTCCGGCGGGCAGGAGGAGGACCCCGGCTGCGACGAGCAGGGCCCCCGCTGCGCGGAGCCGTCCTGGGGCTCCGCCCCGGACCCCGCGCCTCGAACTCCCCCAGACTCCGTCCGGGGGTACCCCCGGGCGGGGCTGAATCTTCAGCCGGGGCGTCACGACAGGGTCAGGGTCAGGACCGCCGTGTACGCCCCCGGCGGGGTGTACGGCGGGACTCGCAGCGTCACCGTGGCGTCGATGGTGAAGGTCCCGCCGACCAGCGGGGCGTTCGCGGTGGAGGCCAGGAGGGCGCCCTCCGGGCCGACCACGCCCGCGCTGCCCGGCGTACACGCGCTCGGGCTGCCGGCGGCCGCCACACAGGTCGGGGTCCAGGACAGGGACGCGCCCGGGATGCGCACCCCGCCCGGTCCCGTGAAGTCGGTGACCTTGCCGGTCAGGGACCAGCCGGCCGGGCCGCCGCGGGCGTCGGTGACGGTCACGGTGCCGATCCGGCCGGGGGCGGCGCCGCCATCGCCGTACGGGACCGCGCCGAGGGTGATGTCCTCGCCGGCCTGGGTCATGCCGAGGGCGCCCGGCTCGACGGTGGCCGTGACCTTGCGGGAGTCCGCCGTCACCGGGGCGGTGTCGATGACGGTGTACGCGGCCGGGCCGGAGCCCCGGTGCGCCGACCAGGCCGGGCCCTCGTAGGCGATCACCGCGGTGGTGGCCTTGTCCGTGACCGGCAGCTCCACCGCGGCCGTGCCCAGCTCGTCGGCGGTGGCGGTCACCCGGTCCGCGGTTTCGGCCGCGCCGGCCCGTCCGGCCACGGTCACGGCCGTGCCCGGGGGGAATCCGGCGGCGGTGACCTTGACCTTGGCGCCCGGTTTTCCGGAGGCCGCGGCGAGGAAGACGCTGCGCAGGTTGGCCGTGGGCAGGGCGGTCGCGGTCAGGCGGGCGGAGACGGGGGCGGCGGTCGGCGCCGCGGCGGTGCAGGTGGTGTCGAGGTCCAGCGGGTGGCTGGTGTGCAGGGTGTAGTCGCCGGGGACGAGGGTGGTCTCGCCGGGCGCGGTGACGGTGAAGGTGCCGGTCATGGTGACGGCGGGCAGGGGTTCGCCGGCCCGGATGGGGTCGTTGCGCTTGGCCCCGACGACGGTGACCTCGCCGCTCTGGGCTCCCGCCAGCAGGATCCGGCCGGTGGGGGTCAGCACGTCGGCGGGGAGTTCGCCGCCGGCCGGGTTGGCGGCGGGGGTCCGGACCACCTGGTAGGTCACGGTGACGGTGTCGCCGACCTGCGGGGCCGGGTTGTCGACGGTGATCCGGGCGGTGGTGGGCCCGTCGGCGGGCGGGAGTCCGGCCTCCTGCGGCGGCAGGCAGTGCGTCGGGAACTCCACCTGGCCGGGCGGCGTCTCCCCCTCGGCCGCGGCCGGTGCGCCCAGGGCGCCCCCGGCCGTGGCGGCGAGCACCGCCATGCCGACGGCGGCCGACCATCTCCGCTTCCGCGCCCCTGTTCGCACTGCCCGCCCCCTGGGTTCCCTCGCGCCGAGCCCCTGCGCAGGGGGCCATTCACGAGCGGGTGGCGGAAGAAGTCAATGCACGGATCCGGCGTCAACTGATGGCCCATCAGGAGATGGCAGGTTCCCGCTCCCCGCCCCGCTCCCCGGCTCCTCTTCGCCCGCGTCCCCGCCCGACGCGCGGAACGTGCGCCGGTAGGCCGTCGGGCTCACGCCCAGCGCCGCCTGCACGTGCTTGCGCAGCGACTGGGCCGTACCGAAGCCCGTCTCCCGCGCCACCTGTTCCATCGGCAGGTCCGTCCGCTCCAGCAGCCGCCGGGCCCGTTCCACCCGCTGTCCGACGATCCACTCGCCGGGGCTGATCCCGGCCTCCTCCCGGAACCTGCGCGTGAACGTCCGTACCGACATGGCCTCCTGGCGGGCCAGGTCGACCAGCCGAACCGGCTCGTGCAGCCGGTCCAGCACCCAGGCGCGGGCCGCCGCCGTGCTGGCCAGCTGCGGCTGTGGCACCGGGCGTTCGATGAACTGGGCCTGCCCGCCGTCCCGGTGGGGCGGTACGACGGTCCGCCGGGCCACGTCGTTGGCGACAGCCGCCCCGTGGTCGCGGCGCACGATGTGCAGGCACAGGTCGATGCCGGCGGCCACCCCGGCCGAGGTCAGCACGTCCCCGTCGTCGGTGTAGAGCACGCCGGCGTCCACCCGCACGGCCGGGAAGAGCCGCTGGAAGTGCTCGGCGTGGAACCAGTGGGTGGTGGCCGGGCGGCCGTCCAGGAAACCGGCGGCGGCCAGCACGTACCCGCCCGTGCAGATGGAGACGAGCCGCGTCCCGGGCCGGATGTGCGCGAGCGCCGCGGCGAGCTCACCGCTCAGCCGGCCCTCCTCGTACACCGGCCCCAGCTCGTACGAGGCGGGCACCACCACGGTGTCGGCCGTGGCCAGCAGCTCGGGGCCGTGCTCGACCTGGACCGCGAAATCGGCGTCGGTGCGCACCGGCCCGGCGGCCAGGGCGCAGGTGAGGATCTCGTACAGCGGCTCGCCGGCGGAGTCCTTGGCGCGGCCGAAGATCCGGTGCGGGATGCCCAGCTCGAAGGGCAGCAGCCCGGTGAGCGCGAGGACGACGACACGGTGAGGGGCCATGGCCCGATCATATCGAAGGGTGTCGGTCAGGCCACTGTCGTAGGGGGCCCTCCCAGCCGGAAGCTGTCCGGGTGACGCAGACAGCCCCCATCCCCGCCCCCACGACCACACCTCCGGCCGCCCCGGGACGCGTCCACCGCGCCTGGTTCGTCGCGGCCGTCGCCTTCGTGACGATCATCGGCGCGGCGGCCTTCGCCTCGCTGCCCGGACTGCTCATCGAGCCGCTGCACGAGGAGTTCGACTGGTCGCGCGGCACGATCGGCTTCGCCGTCTCGGTGAACCTCGCGCTGTACGGGCTCACCGCCCCCTTCGCCGCGGCGCTGATGGACCGCTTCGGCATCCGCAGGGTGGTGGCTCTGGCCCTGCTGGTCATATCCGGCGGCACCGCGGCCACCGTGTGGATGACGGCGTCCTGGCAGCTGGTGCTGTTCTGGGGAGTGCTGGTGGGCCTGGGCAGCGGCTCCATGGCGCTGGCCTTCGCGGCGACGGTGACCAACCGCTGGTTCACCGCCCGGCGCGGGCTGGTCACCGGCATCCTGACCGCGGCCGGGGCCTCCGGCCAGCTGATCTTCCTGCCGCTGCTGTCGTGGCTGGTGGAGCACCACGGCTGGCGTCCGGCGGCGGTGACGGTGTCGCTGGCGGCCCTGGCCGTCGTCCCGTTCGTGTGGCTGCTGCTGCGCGACCACCCGGCGGACGTGGGCCTCGCGCCGTACGGCGGCACCTACGCGGACAAGCCCGCCCCGGTGACGGGCGCGGCGCGGCGGACGGTGACGGTGCTGTTCAAGGCGGCCCGGACCGGCCCCTTCTGGCTGCTGGCGGGGACCTTCGCGATCTGTGGGGCCTCGACCAACGGGCTGGTCAAGACCCACTTCGTCCCGGCGGCCCACGACCACGGCATGCCGGTGACGGCGGCCGCGGGACTGCTCGCGGTGATCGGGGTGTTCGACGTCGTCGGCACCATCGCCTCCGGCTGGTTCACCGACCGCTTCGAGGCGCGCCGCCTGCTGGCGGTGTACTACGCGCTGCGCGGGATCTCGCTGCTGTTCCTGCCGATGCTGCTGGCGCCGTCCGTGCACCCGCCGATGGTCTTCTTCATCGTCTTCTACGGGCTGGACTGGGTCGCGACCGTCCCGCCGACCATCGCGCTCTGCCGTGAGCACTACGGGGAGGACAGCGCGATCGTCTTCGGCTGGGTCCTGGCCTCGCACCAGGTGGGCGCGGCGGTGGTGGCCTTCCTGGGCGGCCTGGCCCGTGACGCCTTCGGCTCGTACGACGTCGTCTGGTACGCGTCGGGCGCGCTGTGCGCGGTGGCTGCGCTGATGGCGATGATCATCCGCCGCCGGCAGCCTCCCGGCGGACCCGCGCCAATTCACGATCTGGCTTGACCGCCACCTCCGGGCCCGCCGCAGCCAAACCCTCCCTCGCCGTCGGCACGATCCGGCTTGGCTGCCGCCTTCGGGCCCGCCCTGGGCCAAGTCCGGCCTCGCCGCCGGCACGATCCGGCTTGGCCGCCACCTTCGGCCTCGCCGGTGCCAAACCCACCCCCGCCGGCGCCTTCAGGCTCGCCCGGGCACATCCAGCCTCGCCGACGCTTGAGGCTCGCCCGGGCAATTTCAGCCCCGCCGGCGTTTGAGGCGCGGGTCCGGGCGGAGCCCGGTGCCCGGCGGAGCCGGGTTTCTCCCCCAGCTACCGCTGGGAGGTGCCCCCAGGGGCTCCGCCCCAGACCCCGCTCCTCAAACGCCGGAGGGGCTGAAATTGCCCGGGCCAGGCTGGATCTTGCCCGGCGAGGTTGGATTGGGCCGGTCCGGGCCGGGCTGGATTGGCCCGGGCGAAGCTGGAAATGTCCGGCCCCGGTGGACCGGCAAGGCGCGGGCGCGCAGAGATGGGCTGCTACCCCGCCGGGAGGCTAGGGGCCGGCGGGCGTCGTCGACTTCAGGCTGCCGTCCGGGTCGGCCAGCAGCACCGGGGTGTCCGGGCCGCCCAGGTCCCGTACGGCCGCGCGGTCGGCCTCGGCGGGGGCGTCGGCCGCGCTGACGACGGCCGCGGCCTCCAGAGAGCGCGCCCCGCTCGCCACGGCCATCGCGACCGCGGTCTGCAGCGCGCTCAGCTTCAGGGAGTCGAGCTCCACCGTCCCGGCGACGTACGTGCGGCCCGTCTCGTCGCGCACCGCCGCCCCCTCGGGCACCCCGTTGCGGGCCCGGGCGCTGCGCGCCAGCGTGATGATCTTGCTGTCCTCGGGGTCGATCCCGGTGCTGTCGGTCATGGTCGAAAGCATAGGGAGCGCCCCGGCCCGGCACACGGCCGGGCTCACGGCCTGTCGAGCCTCAGCCGCTCCGCCCGCGGCAGCCCGGCGACCACCAGGTCGTACGAGTCCTCGACGAGCTCGCGCAGCATCGCGTCGGGGATCCCGCCGACGGTCACCGTGTTCCAGTGCCGCTTGTTCATGTGATAGCCCGGCACGATCGCCTCGTGCTCCTCGCGCAGCCGCACCGCCAGCTCCGGTTCGCACTTGAGGTTGACCTTCAGCGGCTCCGCGTCCAGCGCGGACAGCGCGAACACCTTGCCCAGCACCTTGAACACCGAGGTCTCCGGGGTGAAGGGGAACTCCTCCACCGACGCGTTGAAGCCCAGACAGAATTCCCGCAGCTCCGCCGGGGTCATTCCCCCTCCTCCCCCGCGGTCTCCGCCGCGCCCACCGGTTCCACCAGCACCGTCACGATCTTGTTCCGCCGCCCCGCCGGGGACTCGGCCGTCATCCGCAGCGGACGCCCGTCGGGCAGTTCCACCACCGCCGAGGCGCCCGCGATCGGCACCCGGCCCAGGGCCTTGGCCAGCAGGCCGCCGACCGTCTCCACGTCCTCGTCGTCGAAGGCCTCGACCTTGAACAGCTCACCGAGGTCGGTGATGTCGAGGCGCGCCGTGACCCGGTAGCGGTCCTCGCCCAGGTTCTCGACCGGCGGGAGCTCCCGGTCGTACTCGTCCGTGATCTCGCCGACGATCTCCTCGAGGATGTCCTCGATGGTGACGATGCCGGCCGTGCCGCCGTACTCGTCGATGACGACGGCGACGTGGTTGCGCACCTGCTGCATCTCGCGCAGCAGGTCGCCCGCGTTCTTGGTGTCGGGCACGAAGACGGCCGCCCGCATCGCCGTGGAGACCAGGTCGGACTCCGCCTCGCGGCTGATGTGGGTCTTGCGGACCAGGTCCTTCAGGTAGACGATCCCGACGATGTCGTCCTCGTTCTCCCCGGTCACCGGGATGCGCGAGAAGCCGGACCGCAGCGCCAGCGTGGTCGCCTGACGGACCGTCTTGTACCGCTCGATGCAGACCAGGTCGGTGCGGGGCACCATCACCTCGCGCACCAGGGTGTCGCCGAGCTCGAAGACCTGGTGCACCATCCGGCGCTCGTCGTCCTCGATCAGCGATTCCCGCTCCGCGAGGTCCACCATCGCGCGCAGCTCCGCCTCGGAGGCGAACGGCCCCTTGCGGAAGCCCTTTCCGGGCGTGAGCGCGTTGCCGATGAGGATCAGCAGCTGCGGGATCGGCCCCATCACCCGGGCGAGGGGGACGAGGACGTACGCGGCCGCCGTCGAGGTGTTCAGCGGGTGCTGGCGGCCGATGGTGCGCGGGGATACGCCGACGGCGACGAAGGAGACGAGCACCATCACGGCGATGGCCACGAGCAGCGCGGTCCAGTTCTCGCCGAACTCGTCGAGGCAGACGTAGGTGACGAGCACCCCGGCCGCCATCTCGCAGGTGACGCGGACCAGCAGCGCCACGTTGAGGTAGCGGGTGGGGTCGCCGGCGACCTGGGCGAGCTTCTCGCTGCCGCGCCGGCCCTCCCGTACGGCCTGCTCGGCGCGGAAGATCGAAATGCGGGCGATCCCGGACTCGGCGCACGCCGCGAACCAGGCCACCACCACCAGCAGTACCGCGCCGGTGATCAGCTGTGCGGCGTTCACGAGACGGTGGGCGCCGGGGACGGACCGGTCATGCCGCGCTCACCGCGCCAGCCGTCGACGATGGCCGCCTGCAGGCCGAACATCTCGGCCTTCTCGTCCGGTTCCTCGTGGTCGTAGCCGAGCAGGTGCAGCACTCCGTGGACGGTCAGGAGCTGGAGCTCCTCGTCCATGGAGTGCTGCGTCGGGGCTTCCTCACCCTGCTTCTTCGCGACCTCGGGGCAGAGCACGATGTCGCCGAGGAGCCCCTGCGGGGGCTCCTCGTCGTCCTTCGCCGGCGGACGGAGCTCGTCCATCGGGAAGGACATGACGTCGGTCGGGCCGGGCAGGTCCATCCACTGGATGTGGAGCTGCTCCATCGCGTCCTCGTCGATGACGATGACGGAGAGCTCGGAGAGCGGGTGGATCCGCATCCGGGTGAGCGCGTAGCGGGCGATGTCGAGGATCGCCTGCTCGTCGACCTCGGTTCCGGACTCGTTGTTGACGTCGATCGACATGGTGCGCTGGGTTCTACTTCCGCTGGTGGCCGTTCGCGGCCTGCTGGCCGTCGTCGTACTTCTCGTACGCGTCGACGATACGGCCGACCAGCTTGTGGCGGACGACATCCTCGGACGTGAGCCGCGCGAAGTGGATGTCCGGCACCCCGTCCAGGATCTTCTGGACCTCGCGCAGACCGCTCTTGGCGCCGCCCGGCAGGTCGATCTGCGTGATGTCGCCGGTGACGACGATCTTCGAGTCGAAGCCGAGCCGGGTCAGGAACATCTTCATCTGCTCGGCGGTGGTGTTCTGCGCCTCGTCGAGGACGACGAAGGCGTCGTTGAGCGTGCGTCCGCGCATGTACGCCAGGGGCGCGACCTCGATGGTCCCGGCGGCCATGAGCCGCGGGATCGAGTCGGGGTCGAGCATGTCGTGCAGCGCGTCGTAGAGCGGGCGCAGGTACGGGTCGATCTTGTCGAAGAGGGTGCCCGGCAGGAAGCCGAGCCGCTCCCCCGCCTCGACGGCGGGCCGGGTCAGGATGATCCGGCTGACCTGCTTGGACTGCAGGGCCTGGACCGCCTTGGCCATGGCCAGGTAGGTCTTGCCGGTACCGGCGGGGCCGATGCCGAAGACGATCGTGTTCTTGTCGATCGCGTCGACGTACCGCTTCTGGTTGAGGGTCTTGGGTCGGATGGTGCGGCCGCGGCTGGAGAGGATGTTCTGGGTGAGCACCTCGGCGGGCGTTTCCTCGGGCCCGTTCCCGTTGCCGTTGCCGCTCGCCTTGAGCATGGCGATCGAGCGTTCCACTGCGTCCTCCGTCATCGGCTGCCCGGTGCGGAGCACCAGCATCATCTCGTCGAACAGGCGCTGGATCAGAGCGACTTCCGCCGCTTCGCCGATCGCGCTGACCTGGTTGCCCCGAACATGGATGTCGGCCTTCGGGAAGGCCTTCTCGATCACGCGCAACAGGGCGTCACCGGATCCGAGCACCGTCACCATCGGGTGCCTGGCCGGGACGGTGAAGTGGGCTCGCGCCTGCCCCGGCACCGGAATGTGGGCTGTGGGTGTCTGAGTCATGGGCCGGCACTGTGGCCTGCACATACCTCCCGCTGAGGGGCCGCGCCGATCGACGACCTCCGGACTACCAAGCGTACGTCGCCGCCGCTGCTTCCCCGAGGGGTTTTACGCCGTCTCCGCGCGCCCCCGGGGCCCCACGGCCCTGCGGCCGTCCGGTCACGCGGAGTGCCGGAAGCCGATCGTGGGCACGGCTCTGCGCCGGGCCGCCGGGCCGGAGCCGGGCGGGATCAGGTCGTCGAGGAAGCCGTAGCGGCCGCGCAGCGCGTGCGGGGCGCTCCGCCACCAGTGGGCCACCTCCGGCCAGCCGGGGGCCGACAGGGAGCCGCCGAACTCCTGGACGGACAGGGCCGCGGTCAGCCCGGCGAAGGCGAGGCGGTCGGCGAGGGGCCAGCCCGCCAGGGTGCCGGTGACGAAGCCCGCCACGTACACGTCCCCCGCACCCGTCGGGTCCAGCTCGTCCACCGTGATCCCGGGGACCTGCGCCGTCTCGCCGGTGCGCCCGTCCACCGCGTACGAGCCCTCCGCACCCATCGTGACCACGGCGATCGGCACCTTCTCCGCGAGCGCCCTGGCGGCGGCGCGCGGGCAGTCGGTGCGGGTGTACCGCATGGCCTCGCCCGCGTTCGGCAGGAAGGCCTCGCAGTGCTCCAGGTCGGCCAGGGCCCCCAGGTCCCACCGCCCGCTCTCGTCCCATCCCACGTCGGCGAAGATCCGCGAGCCGTGCCGGGCGGCCTCGCCGATCCATTCCTCGCCCCGGCCGGCGCCGAGCGCGGCCACGGCCGCGCGGGCCCGCGGCGGGCAGTGCGGGAAGGGGCCGGCGTCGGCGGGCGGCGGGGCCTCGTGGCCGTGCGAGACCATCGTCCGCTCGCCCTCGTAGGCCATCGAGACGGTGACGGGGCTGTGCCAGCCGGGGATCGTGCGCGACATGGACAGGTCGATGCCCTCGCCCTGCTCCAGGGCGTCCCAGCAGTACTCGCCGTAGTGGTCGTCCCCGAAGGCCGCGGCCAGCGAGGTGCGCAGGCCCAGCCGGGCCAGGGCGGTGGCCATGTTGGCGACGCCGCCGGGGCTGGAGCCCATGCCGCGCGCCCAGGACTCCGTACCGCGGACCGGTGCCGAGTCGAGGCCGGTGAAGATGATGTCGAGGAAGACCGTCCCGGTCAGGAAGACGTCGCAGCCCGGTTCCTGCGGATCGCGCACCGGACCGAGCGGGTCCACTGCGGCTGCGCGGCTGTCGAAGTCCCTACTGGTCACGGTGTACTCCCCGATGAGTTTCCGGCGGAAAGCTGCCAGCCCTGCCCGCCCGGGGCAGGGCCAAACCCCAGTGTGGCGCAGATCACCCGCCCGTTCAGCTCCGCTTGGGGAGCGGCACGCGCACCAGGTCCTCCGCCACCGTCAGCTCGCCGTCGAAGCCCGCGGCCCGCGCCTGCCGTTCGAATTCGGACGGGTCCGTGTACCGCTGGGAGAAGTGCGTCAGCACGAGGTGCCGTACGCCCGCGTCCCGTGCGACCCGCGCTGCCTGGCCCGCGGTGAGGTGCCCGTGGTCGGTGGCCAGCCGTTCGTCCTCGTCGAGGAAAGTCGACTCGATCACCAGCATGTCGCAGCCCTCGGCGAGCGCGTCCACGCCGGGGCAGAGCCGGGTGTCCATGACGAAGGCGAACCGCTGTCCGGGCCTGTGCTCGCTGACCTCGTCCAGGGTGACCTCGCCGAGCCGCCCGTCGCGCTGGATCCGGCCGACGTCCGGCCCCTTGATGCCGTGCCGCGCGAGCAGCTCCGGCACCATGCGGCGCCCGTCGGGTTCGGTGATCCGATAGCCGAAGGACTCCACCGGGTGCGAGAGCCGCCGGGCCTCCAGGACGTACGGGGGCCCCTGCGCCAGCGTCCCGTCCGCGGCCACCGGTTCCTCGCGCAGCGGGACGGTCTCGCGGTAGGCCGTGGCGTACCGCAGCCGGTCGAAGAACTTCTGCCCGGAGGCCGGGTAGTGGGCGGTGACGGGGTGCGGGACCTGGTCGAGGTTGATCCGCTGGATCACGCCGGCCAGGCCGAGGCTGTGGTCACCGTGGAAGTGGGTGATACAGATCCGGTTGATGTCGTGCGCGGCGACCCCGGCCCGCAGCATCTGCCGCTGCGTGCCCTCGCCCGGGTCGAAGAGGATGCCCTCGCCGTCCCAGCGCAGCAGGTATCCGTTGTGGTTGCGGTGCCGGGTGGGCACCTGGCTGGCGGTGCCCAGCACGACGAATTCTCGTACGGACACGTGCTATCCGGGGGGCCACTGGAGGCCGCGGCCGCCGATGACGTGCGCGTGCGCGTGGAAGACGGTCTGCCCGGCGCCGGAGCCGGTGTTGAAGACCACGCGGTAGCCGTGGTCGACGATCTTCTCGTCGAGGGCGACCTGGCCGGCCTCGCGCAGTATGTCGGCGGCGACGGCCGGCTCGGCGGCGGCGAGGGAGGCCGCGTCCGGGTAGTGCACCTTGGGGATGACGAGCACGTGCGTGGGCGCCTGCGGGTTGATGTCCCGGAAGGCGACCGTGGTCTCGGTCTCGCGGACCACGGTCGCGGGGATGTGCCCCTCGACGATCTTGCAGAACAGGCAGTCCGCCTGCGGTTCCCCGGCCATTGCCAAGCCTCCCGTGATGGTGATCGGTCCGGGCATCGTATCCAGCCGGGCGCCCGCCGCGGGCGGGCATTTCGGTCCGTCAAACCCAGTGGTCCGTCAAACCCAGTTGTCCGTCAAACCCAGCGGCCCGTCAGGCCCAGCGGCCGGTGCGGGCCAGCAGGACCGCCGTGGCCGCGGTGCCGGCCGTGGAGGTCCGCAGGACGGAGCGGCCCAGCCGGTAGGGGTGGGCCCCCGCCCCGGCGAACGCCGCCAGTTCCTCCGGGGAGACCCCGCCCTCCGGGCCGACGACCAGGACGACGGAACCCGAGGAGGGCAGCGCGGCCGTGGCCAGGGCGTCGGAGGGGGTGTCGCGGTCCTCGTGCAGGACCATGCCCAGGTCGGCCTCGGCGAGCAGCGCCGCCACCTGCTTGGTGGACATGGCCTCGGCCACCTCCGGGAAGCGGACCCGGCGGGACTGCTTGCCCGCCTCGCGGGCGGTGGCGCGCCACTTGGCCAGGGACTTGGCCCCCCGGTCCCCGCGCCACTGCGTGATGCAGCGCGAGGCCTGCCAGGGCACGATCGCGTCGACGCCGGTCTCGGTCATGGTCTCGACGGCCAGCTCGCCGCGGTCGCCCTTGGGCAGGGCCTGGACCACGGTGATGCGGACGGCCGGTTCCGGTTCCAGTCCGGCCGAGGACACGGCCACGACCAGCCGGTCCTTGCCCTCCGCCGCCTTCACGACCGCTTCCGCCCAGCCGCCCCGGCCGTCGGTCAGGACCAGTGCCTCGCCCGGGTTCAGCCGTTTCACGGACACCGCGTGCCGGCCCTCCGGGCCGTCCAGGACGAACTCCGGTCCCGCGGGGACCTCTTCGACCACGAACACCGGGGCGGTCATGACGCACTCCTCATCTGCATTGCCTTCAACGTGCTCTGTGCCTCGGCCAGTTCGGCCGCCAGCACCTCCACCAGTTCCGCCGCCGGCAGCGCCCGCGCCAGCCGGTGCCCCTGGCCCGCCCACAGGGCCATGCCCTGCGCGTCCCCGGCCGCGGCGGCCGCCTTGCGCAGCCCCGAGGTCAGGTGGTGGACCTGGGGGTAGGCGGCCGGGGCGTACGGGCCGTGCTCGCGCATGAAGCGGTTCACCAGCCCCCGCGCCGGCCGCCCGGAGAACGCCCGGGTCAGCTCGGTCCGGACGAACAGCGGGTCGGTCAGCGCCTTCTTGTGCACGGGGTCCGCCCCCGACTCCGGGCAGGCCAGGAAGGCCGTCCCGAGCTGCGCCGCCTCGGCGCCCGCCGCGAGCAGCGCCGCGATCTGCGAGCCCCGCATGAGGCCGCCCGCCGCGATGATCGGCAGGGCCACGGCCTCCCGGACCTGGGCCACCAGCGCGAGCAGCCCCACGGCCGCCGTGCCGTCGGCCTGCGGGTCGTCGCGGTGCGTGCCCTGGTGGCCGCCCGCCTCGACGCCCTGGACGCACACGGCGTCGGCGCCCGCCTGCTGGGCCGTACGGGCCTCCTCGACGGAGGTCGCCGTGACGACCGTGTACGTACCGGCCTTGCGCAGGGCGGCGAGGGCCGCGGAGGAGGGACAGCCGAAGACGAACGAGACGACCGGGACCGGGTCTTCGAGGAGGATGGCCAGCTTGGCGTCGTAGCCGTCGTCGCTCGTGCCGATGAGGTCCTCCTCGGCGAGCGAGATCCCGTACCAGCTCGCCTCACCGGCCAGCTGCCCGCGGTACGCCTCCACGGCGGCCGGATCCACGTACCCGGTCTGCGGCATGAAGAGGCTGACGCCGAAACGGCGCCGGGTCAGGGCGCGCACCTGCTTGATCTCCTGGTACATCCCGTCGGCGGTCTTGTAGCCGCCCGCCAGGAAGCCCAGCCCGCCCGCCTCGCACACGGCGGCGGCGAGCGGCGGACAGGAGACGCCGCCCGCCATGGGAGCCTGCACGATCGGGTAAGGAGAGAGACCGTACGGTGCGGAGGACATGGACTGCATCGTGCCATGTCCCGCTCATGGGGCCGAATCATGGCATTCGCCTGGCATAGTCCGCTTCCGGCCCCGGTCAGGGGCCGCCGCCGGGCCCATGCGAAGAGCCCGGCAGGGAATCCCCTGGCCGGGCTCTCGGCGGTGTCCGCCGGCCGCTCAGCGACCGTTGAACGCGTCCTTCAGGCGGCTGAACAGCCCCTGCTGACCTGGCGCGAACTGGCCCATCGGCCGCTCCTCGCCGCGCAGCTTCGCCAGCTGGCGCAGCAGTTCCTCCTGCTGGGCGTCCAGCTTGCCCGGGGTGGTGACCTCGACGTGGACGATCAGGTCGCCGCGCCCGCCGCCGCGCAGGTGGGTGACGCCCCGCCCGTGCAGCGGGATCGCCTGCCCGGAGCCGGTGCCGGGCCGGATGTCGATCTCCTCCAGGCCGTCCAGCGTCTCCAGCGGGCATTTCGTGCCCAGTGCGGCCGCCGTCATCGGGAGCGTCACCGTGCAGTGCAGGTCGTCCCCGCGCCGCTGGAAGGTCGGGTGCGCCAGCTCGTGGATCTCCACGTACAGGTCGCCGGCGGGGCCGCCGCCGGGGCCGACCTCGCCCTCGCCCGCGAGCTGGATCCGGGTGCCGTTCTCGACACCGGCCGGGATCTTGACCGTGAGGCTGCGGCGGGAGCGGACCCGTCCGTCGCCCGCGCACTCGGGGCACGGGGTCGGGACCACGGTGCCGAAGCCCTGGCACTGCGGGCAGGGGCGCGAGGTCATGACCTGGCCCAGGAAGGACCGGGTGACCTGCGAGACCTCACCGCGGCCGCGGCACATGTCACACGTCTGCGCGGAGGTGCCGGGTGCGGCGCCCTCGCCGGAGCAGGTGGTGCAGACGACGGCCGTGTCGACCTGGATGTCCTTGGTCGTCCCGAAGGCCGCCTCGTCCAGCTCCAGGTCCAGCCGGATCATGGCGTCCTGGCCGCGCCGGGTCCGCGAGCGCGGGCCGCGCTGCTGACTCTGCCCGAAGAAGGCGTCCATGATGTCGGAGAAGTTGCCGAAGCCGCCGGCCCCGAAGCCGCTCGCTCCGCCGCCGCCCGAGGAGGACAGCGGGTCGCCGCCGAGGTCGTAGACCTGCTTCTTCTGCGGGTCCGAGAGGACCTCGTAGGCGGCGTTGATCTCCTTGAAACGCTCTTGCGTCTTGGGATCGGGGTTCACGTCCGGGTGCAGCTCGCGCGCGAGCCGCCGGAAGGCCTTCTTGATCTCGTCCTGCGATGCGTCGCGGCGCACGCCGAGAACGGCGTAGTAGTCCGTGGCCACTTACGACTCCGCCAGGATCTGTCCGACGTAACGTGCCACTGCGCGTACCGCTCCCATCGTTCCGGGGTAGTCCATGCGGGTCGGTCCGACCACGCCGAGTTTGGCGACTGCTTCGCCGCCCGAACCGTAACCGACGGAGACGACGGACGTGGAGTTCAGTCCCTCGTAGGCATTCTCATGCCCGATCCGTACGGCCATTCCCGACTCGTTGGCCTCGCCGAGCAGCTTGAGGAGCACGACCTGCTCCTCCAGCGCCTCGAGCACCGGCCTGATCGTCAGGGGAAAATCGTGTCCGAAGCGGGTGAGATTGGCGGTGCCGCCGATCATCAGCCGTTCCTCGGCTTCCTCGACCAGGGTTTCGAGGAGTGTCGTGAGCACGGTGGAGACCGTGCCGCGGTCCTCGGCCTCGAAGGATTCGGGGAGGTCCTGGACGAGCGGGGGCACATCGGTGAAGCGCCGTCCGACGACCCGGCTGTTGAGCCGGGCCCGCAGGTCGGCGAGCGAGGCCTCGCCGAAGGGGCTCGGGCAGTCGATGAGCCGCTGCTCGACCCGTCCGGTGTCCGTGATCAGTACGAGCATCAGGCGCGCGGGAGCGAGCGAGAGCAGCTCCACGTGCCGGACGGTCGACCGGGTCAGGCTCGGGTACTGCACGACCGCGACCTGCCGGGTGAGCTGCGCGAGCAGCCGCACCGTGCGGCCGACGACGTCGTCGAGGTCGACGGCGCCGTCGAGGAAGTTCTGGATGGCCCGGCGCTCGGGCGTCGACAGCGGTTTGACCCCCGCCAGCTTGTCGACGAAGAGCCGGTAGCCCTTGTCGGTGGGGATCCGGCCGGCGCTGGTGTGGGGCTGGGCGATGTAGCCCTCGTCCTCCAGCACGGCCATGTCGTTGCGCACGGTCGCGGGCGAGACGCCGAGCCGGTGCCGCTCGGTGAGCGCCTTGGAGCCGACCGGCTCCTCCGTCCCGACGTAGTCCTGGACGATGGCGCGCAGCACTTCGAGTCTGCGTTCGCTGAGCATCGCGCACACCTCCAGCTGTGGTCCGTTGCCGTGTTCTGCCGTGTTCGTTGGCACTCTGTCCGTTCGAGTGCCAGAGATCCCCCGCTCAGTGTACGGCCGGGTAGTAAGACCCTGGCAAGGGAGGCCCGCCAGGGTAGCGTCGCGGCATGGACGTGCGTTGGGAAGAGGAAGGCTGGGAACGGCTGACCGGGCGGGCCGGCCGGCGGCGGCTGCCGGTGTGGGACTGCACCGTGGGACTGGTGGTGGGCAACGAGTCGGTCCTCCTGATCGACCCCGGTTCCTGTCTCCGGGAGGGCGCACAGGTGCGCGCGGAGGCGGAGCGGCTGACGGGTCGGCACGTGACCCATATCGCATTCACGCACGGCCATTTCGATCACGTCCTGGGCGGGGCCGCCTTCTCCGGGGCCGAGGTGTTCGGTGCGGTCGGGCTGGACGCGCTGCTGTCGACGGGCCGTGAGGAGCTGCGCGGCGACGCGGTGCGGCACGGCCTGGCGGAGCCGGAGGCGGCCGAGGCGGTGGACCTGCTGGTGGTGCCGAAGCACCTGGTGTCGGGCGAGTGGACGCTGGAACTGGGCGGGCTGCAGGTGCTGCTGGCCAATGTGGGGCCCGGGCACACCCGGCACGACCTGGCCGTCTTCGTGCCGGGCGAGCGCGAGACGGTGTTCTGCGGGGACCTGGTCGAGGAGTCGGGCGAGCCCTTGGCGGGTCCGGACGCGACGCCCCGGCAGTGGCCCGCCGCCCTGGACCGGCTGCTGGCGCTCGGCGGCGACGACGCGCTGTACGTGCCGGGTCACGGAGCGGTGGTCTCGGCGGACTTCGTCCGTGCGCAACGCGCCACACTGGCAATCCGTTTCGGCGTGTCGGAGACATGACGCGGGCCGCTCTCCTACTGTCGGCCGGATGCGCGAGTACTCCCCCGACCTGACCCCGCAGTGGAAGCGCCCCCGGGCGGTGCCCGAGGTGGCGGCCGAGCCCGATCTGGTGGTCGAGGTGGCGGGTACGGACTTCTGCGGCGCGGTGGTGGCCTGCGAGGCGGGCACGGTGACCCTGGAGGACCGCTTCGGCAAGCGTCGGGTGTTCCCGATGGAACCGCGGGGCTTCCTGCTGGAGGGCGCGGTCGTCACCCTGGTCCGCCCGCCCCGGGGCCCGTCGGCGCCGGCCCGTACGGCCTCGGGCTCGCTCGCGGTTCCGGGCGCCCGGGCCCGGGTGGCGCGGGCCGGCCGCATCTACGTCGAGGGCCGCCACGACGCGGAACTGGTCGAGAAGGTCTGGGGCGACGACCTGCGCATCGAGGGCGTGGTGGTGGAGTACCTGGAGGGCATCGACGACCTGCAGGCCATCGTCGCCGACTTCGCCCCGGGCCCGGACGCCCGCCTGGGCGTCCTGGTGGACCATCTGGTGCCCGGCTCGAAGGAGTCCCGCATCGCGGCCTCGGTGACCTCGCCGGACGTCCTGATCGTGGGCCACCCGTACGTGGACGTGTGGCAGGCCGTGAAGCCGTCGGCGCTGGGCATTCCCGCGTGGCCGGTGGTCCCGCGCGGCCAGGACTGGAAGACGGGCATCTGCCGGGCCCTGGGCTGGCCGGAGAACACGGGCGCCGCCTGGCAGCACGTCCTGTCCCGGGTGACGTCCTACAAGGACCTGGAGCCGACGCTGCTGGGCCGCGTGGAGGAGCTGATCGACTTCGTCACGGCACCGGTTTGAGCTACGGCAGGGTGCCGAACTCCGTGGTGTCGAGCGTGACACCGAGGACGTCGAGCGGGACCGGTTCACCGAACTTGCTGGTCCGCTCGGTCCGGTAGTCGGCTTCTTCTCCGGCGCCGAAGGGTTCGGTGAGCACCACGCACTTGGCCTGGAAGGGGTCGATGATCAAATAGGTGGGGATGCCGCCCGCCGCGTAGATGGAGCGCTTCGTCACATAGTCGCGCAGCTTGCTGGTCTTGGAGACGACCTCGACCACCATCGCCAGAGCCTGAGCGGGCACCAACCGGCCCGACTCGGGCGCTGCCTCGCTGGGCAGGACCACGAGGTCCGGCTGCGGCTCGGACGACTCCGCCGGAATGTCCACGTCCTGCGTCTGGAGCGGGTACAAGCGCCCCACGGGGATCTGCCGCTGGACGAACAGGACGAACAGGTTGTGGACCACGTCGGGCCCCGCCATCATCACGATTTCCCCCCTGAGGAGCTCAACCTTGACCCCCTCGGGAGCCTCGAAGCTCTCGAAGTACTCGGTCATCCGGCGATCGTCCACAGCGGTCATCTCCGTGCCCTCCACTTCTGCCGCCGGGTATGCGACAGAAGGCTACGAACAGGCTAGGCCGCGCCTGCCCTCATTCGCAGCGATTCACTCCGGCGAGTGATCAGTCGACCAGGTCCCGGACCACCGCGTCGGCCAGCAGCCGGCCGCGCAGGGTCAGGACGGCCCGCCCGGCCTCGTACGGCGCGGGGTCCAGCAGACCGTCCGCGAGGGCCTTGCGGGAGGCGGCGAGGCCGGCCGGGGCGAGCAGGGACAGCGGGACCCCGTCCACGAGGCGCAGCTCCAGCAGGATCCGCTCGACGCGCCGGTCCTCCTCGGAGAGGAGCTCGCGCCCCGCGCCCGGAGACCGGCCCTCGGCCAGCGCGGCGGCGTACGCTCCCGGGTGCTTCACGTTCCACCAGCGGACCCCGCCGACGTGCGAGTGCGCGCCCGGCCCGGCGCCCCACCAGTCGGCGCCGCGCCAGTACAGCTCGTTGTGCAGGCAGCGCCCGGCCTCCGAGGTGGCCCAGTTGGACACCTCGTACCAGGAGTACCCGGCCCCGGCCATGACCTCGTCCGCGATCAGGTAGCGGTCGGCGTGCACGTCGTCGTCCGTCATCGGGACCTCGCCCCGGCGGATCCGGCGCGCCAGCTGCGTGCCCTCCTCGACGATCAGCGCGTAGGCGCTGATGTGGTCCGGGCCCGCCCCGAGCGCCGCGTCCAGCGAAGCCCGCCAGTCCTCGTCCGACTCCCCGGGCGTCCCGTAGATCAGGTCGAGGTTGACGTGCTCGAAGCCCGCGGCCCGCGCCTCGGCGACGCAGGCCTCCGGGCGGCCCGGGGTGTGGGTGCGGTCCAGGACCTTCAGGACGTGCTGCTTCGCGCTCTGCATGCCGAAGGAGATCCGGTTGAAGCCCCCGGCGCGCAGCTCGGCCAGGTACTCCGGGTTCACGGACTCCGGGTTGGCCTCGGTGGTGATCTCCGCGTCCTCGGCCAGGCCGAATTCCTCGCGGATCGCCGCGAGCATCCGTACGAGGTCCCCGGCCGGCAGCAGTGTGGGCGTGCCGCCGCCCACGAACACGGTGCGTACGGCCCTCGGGTCGTCCCCGAGCACCTTCCGCGCGAGGCGGACCTCGTCGATCAGGGTGTCGGCGTAGTTCTCCCGGGAGGCGAGCACGCCTCCGGTGCCCCGCAGCTCGGTGGCCGTGTAGGTGTTGAAGTCGCAGTACCCGCAGCGCGTGGCGCAGTACGGGACGTGCAGGTAGAACCCGAGCGGCCGCTCCCCCGCGCCCACCAGGGCATGCGACGGCAGCGAGCCGTCTTCGGGCATGGGTTCACCGTCGGGCAGTGCGGAAGGCATACCCCCATCATCCCGCACGCCGCTCATGGTCAGCCCCGCCCGGCACCACCCCAGCCGCGCCGGCGTTCGAGGCGCGGGCGTGTCCGGAAGCGGACCCGCACCACTCCAGCCCCGCCGGCGTTTGAGGCGCGGGGTTCGGGGCGGAGCCCCGGGAGCGGACCCGCAGGCGGGTACGGCGCGGCAGCCCCCACCCCGGGCCCGCCCAGGAGGGGCGGAGGGGTCCGCGGGGCGGCCCAGCCGCCCCGCCAAGCCAAGCCCGCGGCAGGCGCTACGCCTCGCGCGACCCCTCGTACATCTCCTCGATCAGGTGCTTGAACTCACGCTCGACCACCGGCCGCTTCAGCTTCAGGCTGGGCGTCAGGTCCCCGTGCTCGACGTCGAGGTCACGCGGCAGCAGCCGGAACTTCTTGACCGTCTGCCAGCGCTGGAGGCCCTCGTTCAGGGTCTGTACGTACGTCTCGATCAGGCGGTTGGTCTCCGGCGCGGCCAGGACCTGTCCGTACGTCTTGCCCTCAAGCCCGTTGTCGGCCGCCCAGGTGAGGATCGACGGCTCGTCGAGGGCGATCAGGGCCGAGCAGAAGTTCCGGTCGGCGCCGTGCACGACGATGGTCGACACGTACGGGCAGATCGCCTTGAACTGGCCCTCGATCTCCGCCGGGGCGACGTACTTGCCGCCCGAGGTCTTGATCAGGTCCTTCTTGCGGTCGGTGATGCGCAGGTAGCCGTCGGCCGACAGCTCGCCGATGTCTCCCGTGTGCAGCCAGCCGTCGGACTCCAGGACCTCGGCGGTCTTGTCCGGCTGCTGGTGGTAGCCCTGCATGATGCCGGGGCCGCGCAGCAGGACCTCGCCGTCGTCGGCGATGCGCACCTCGGTGCCGGGGAGCGGCTTGCCGACGGTGCCGGTGCGGTAGGCCTCGCCTGGGTTGACGAAGGAGGCCGCGCTGGACTCCGTCAGGCCGTAGCCCTCCAGGATGTGGATGCCCGCGCCGGAGAAGAAGTAGCCGATCTCGGGCGCCAGCGCGGAGGCGCCGGAGACGGCGGCGCGCAGGTTGCCGCCGAAGGCCTCGCGGAGCTTGGAGTAGACGAGCGCGTCGGCGATCTTGTGCTTGGTGGCGAGGCCGAAGGGGGCGCTCGCCTGTCCGGTGCGGCGGAAGTTGTCCTGCGTGACCTTGGCGTACTCGCGGGCGACGCCGACCGACCACTGGAAGATCTTGTACTTGGCGCCGCCGGCGGCACGGGCCTTGGCGGCCACGCCGTTGTAGACCTTCTCGAAGATGCGCGGGACGGCGGCCATGTAGGTGGGCTGCACGATCGGCAGGTTCTCGATGATCTTGTCGATCCGGCCGTCGACGGCGGTCACGTGCCCGGCCTCGATCTGGCCCGAGGTCAGCACCTTGCCGAAGACGTGCGCCAGCGGCAGCCACAGGTACTGGACGTCCTCGCGGCCGATCAGGCCGGTGGCGACCATGGCCTTGGCCATGTACGACCAGTTGTCGTGCGGCAGCCGCACGCCCTTGGGGCGGCCGGTGGTGCCGGAGGTGTAGATGAGCGTGGCGAGCTGGTCGGAGGTGATGGCCGAGACCCGCTCCTTGACCGCCTCGGGGTGCTTGGCGAGGTACTCCTTGCCGCGCGCCTCCAGTTCGGCGAGCGAGAGCACCCAGCCCTCGGGGTCTCCGTCGGCGGCGACCGCGTCCGCGGCGTCGAGGACCACGACGTGCTCCAGCTTCGGCAGGTCGGCGCGCCGCTCGCGCGCCTTCGCCAGCTGCTTGGCGTCCTCGGCGATGAGCACCCGGCTCTCGGAGTCCGCGAGGATGAAGGCCGACTCGTCCGCGTTGGTGCTGGGGTAGACGGTGGTGACCGCGCCGCCCGCGCACATCACGCCGAGGTCGGAGAGGATCCACTCGACCCGGGTGTTGGAGGCGAGCGCGACGCGCTCCTCGGTCTGCAGGCCGAGGGCGATCAGCCCGGCGGCGATGGCGAAGACCCTCTCGGCCGCCTGGCCCCAGCTGAGCGACTTCCAGTCGTCGGCGCCCTGGCCGTCGGCTGCGGGCACCGGGAACCGGTAGGCCTCCGCGTTCGGCGTCGCTGCGACGCGCTCAAGGAAGAGCACCGCCACGGTGGGCGGGCGGTTCTCGAGATAGGTCTGTGTGTCGCTCACGACATCCTCCGGACCGATCCACGCGGCAGTGCGTGGGCGTGGGGCGCTTGGGGGCGCTGGGGACGGGCGGGTTTGAGACGTACCAGCTAGTGACTGGCGAGTAACCATCGAGCAGTGATCAGACTAAAGCCCGTCCGGCGCCTGCGTAAGAGCCCGCGAGCGGCCGGTTCATAACGAAACAGGCCCCCGCGCCGGAGCGTGGGGGCCTGGTTCCGTCGGGTGGCGGCGGCGTCGCTACTTCTTCTTGCCGCTGGACTCGTCGCTGGACAGGACGGCGATGAAGGCCTCCTGCGGGACCTCCACGGAGCCGACCATCTTCATCCGCTTCTTGCCTTCCTTCTGCTTCTCCAGCAGCTTCCGCTTACGGGAGATGTCACCGCCGTAGCACTTGGCGAGGACGTCCTTGCGGATGGCGCGGATGGTCTCGCGGGCGATGACGCGGGAGCCGATCGCGGCCTGGATCGGCACCTCGAAGGCCTGCCGCGGGATGAGCTCGCGCAGCTTGGCGACCAGGCGCACGCCATAGGCGTAGGCGGCGTCCTTGTGCGTGACGGCGGAGAAGGCGTCGACCTTGTCGCCGTGCAGCAGGATGTCGACCTTGACCAGGCTGCCGGACTGCTCGCCCGTGGGTTCGTAGTCGAGGGAGGCGTAGCCGCGCGTCTTGGACTTCAGCTGGTCGAAGAAGTCGAAGACGATCTCCGCGAGCGGGAGGGTGTAGCGGATCTCGACGCGGTCCTCGGAGAGGTAGTCCATGCCGAGGAGGGTGCCGCGGCGCTGCTGGCACAGCTCCATGATCGCGCCGATGAACTCGGTGGGCGCGAGCACGGTGGCGCGCACGACCGGCTCGAACACGTCCGAGATCTTGCCCTCGGGGAACTCGCTCGGGTTGGTGACGGTGACTTCCTTGCCGTCCTCCAGGACCACCCGGTAGACCACGTTGGGCGCGGTGGCGATCAGGTCGAGGCCGAACTCGCGCTCCAGGCGCTCGCGGACCACGTCCAGGTGGAGCAGGCCCAGGAAGCCGACGCGGAAGCCGAAGCCGAGCGCCGCCGAGGTCTCCGGCTCGTAGACGAGCGCGGCGTCGTTGAGCTGCAGCTTGTCGAGGGCCTCGCGCAGGTCCGGGTAGTCCGAGCCGTCGAGCGGGTACAGGCCGGAGAAGACCATCGGCCGCGGGTCCTTGTAGCCGCCGAGGGCCACGGTCGCGCCGTTGTGCAGGCTGGTGATGGTGTCACCGACCTTGGACTGACGGACGTCCTTCACGCCGGTGATGATGTAGCCCACCTCGCCGACGCCGATGCCGTCGGAGGGGGTCATCTCCGGGGAGGAGACACCGATCTCCAGCAGCTCGTGGGTGGCTCCGGTGGACATCATCCGGATGCGCTCGCGCTTGTTCAGCTGCCCGTCGACGACACGGACGTAGGTGACGACACCGCGGTACGAGTCGTAGACCGAGTCGAAGATCATCGCGCGGGCCGGGGCGTCCTTGACGCCGACCGGGGCCGGGACGGTGGCGACGACCTTGTCGAGCAGAGCCTCGACGCCGAAACCGGTCTTCGCCGAGACGCGCAGCACGTCCTCCGGCTGGCAGCCGATCAGGTTCGCGAGCTCCTCGGCGAACTTCTCCGGCTGGGCCGCCGGCAGGTCGATCTTGTTCAGGACGGGGACGATCGCGAGGTCGTTCTCCATCGCCAGGTACAGGTTGGCGAGGGTCTGGGCCTCGATGCCCTGGGCGGCGTCCACCAGGAGGACGGTGCCCTCGCACGCGGCGAGGGAGCGCGAGACCTCGTAGGTGAAGTCGACGTGCCCGGGGGTGTCGATCATGTTGAGGATGTGGGTGTTGCCCTGGCCCTCGCCCGTGGTGGGCGCCCAGGGCAGTCGGACCGCCTGGGACTTGATCGTGATGCCGCGTTCACGCTCGATGTCCATGCGGTCGAGGTACTGGGCGCGCATCTGCCGCTGGTCGACCACACCGGTGATCTGGAGCATCCGGTCGGCAAGCGTCGACTTGCCGTGGTCGATGTGCGCGATGATGCAGAAATTGCGGATCAGAGCCGAGTCGGTACGGCTCGGCTCGGGCACGTGGCTGGGGATCGCGGGCACGCAGTGTCCTGATTCTCGGTCGCAGTCGGAACTCGGAACGAAGTCTGAGTCCTCCCATGCTCCCATGGATGGGGAAGTGCGCTCGGTTTGGGCTGCCCGGAGCGTGGCTGGTAGCCTGGGCAGCTGTGTCTCGTATGCCCTCTCAGCTGTCGAGGCACAATCCGAAGAACAAAACTCTGAACCTGAAAAGGCTCTTTCGTGGCGAACATCAAGTCCCAGATCAAGCGGAACAAGACCAACGAGAAGGCGCGCCTGCGCAACAAGGCCGTCAAGTCGTCGCTCAAGACCGCGATCCGCAAGGCCCGCGAGGCCGTCGTCGCCGGTGACGTCGAGAAGGCCACCGTGGCTTCTCGCGCCGCCGCGCGTGCGCTCGACAAGGCTGTCTCGAAGGGTGTCATCCACAAGAACGCCGCCGCCAACAAGAAGTCGGCGCTGGCCATCAAGGTTGGCTCCCTCCAGGGCTGAGCTCTCGATGTGAATCGCCGGTAAGGACCCAGCGGGCCCTCTCTTCCGCTCCTTCACCGGCACACCGCGCCGCACGCGGCCTGCGTTCGCCACGCGGGTGCGGCGCACCAACGCAGTGACCGAAGGCCCCGGCCTCCACCCTTCCCCAGGGTGGCGGCCGGGGCCTTCGTGTTACCCGCGGACGGCGGCTTACCCGCGGACGGCGGCGAGGACGGTCGAGGTCAGGACCTCGGGGGCGTCGGCCGGGTCCATCCGGCCGGCCTGCACCTCGGCGGCGGCCGCGTGGACCAGGCTGTAGACGACGGTGACCAGCCAGTCGGCGGACAGGTCCGTACGCACGTCACCTGCCTCCTGACCGGCCACGACCAGACGGCGGACGGGGGCCAGGATCCGGTCGTGGCGCTCGCGGAGCTCCTCGGGCGGGAACGCGGCGGAGGCGGCGGCGAAGACGGCGGAGTGCCGGTCGAGCAGCCGCCAGGAGGTGCGAACGAGCGAGGCGAGGTCGACCCCGTCCGCGAGTGCGACGGCGGCCTCGTCGGAGGCCCGGGCGAAGGCCGCGTCGAGGAGCGCCTCGCGGGTGGGGAAGTGGGAGTAGAGGGTGACCCGGCTGACCCCGGCGGCGCGGGCGATGGCGGCCATGCTCGCCTGCGGGTCGGCGAGGAAGCAGTCCAGGCCGGCGTCAACGATCGCGGCGGTGTTGCGCTCCGCGTCGGCGCGGCGGGGCCGGGGGGTGGGGGCGTCGGTTGCTGCCATGGACCCAAACTTAACACTGCTGTTCACATTCCATGGGCGGGCCCGCATACTCAATCCCTAACAGCCCTGTTAACTTTAGGAGCGGCCTCGCCATGCCCTCTCACGCCCACTCCCACGCCCACGCACCTGCACCTGCGCCTCCGGACTCGCCTCCGCATCCGCACCGGTGGCGCCTGCTGGCCCTCCTCTGCCTGGCCCAGTTCATGCTCATCGCGGACGTCACCGTGGTGAACGTGGCGCTGCCCGCCGTCGGCGCGGACCTGGCGCTCTCCGGCACCGGCCTCACCCGGGTCGTCACCGTGTACACCCTGCTCTTCGGCGCCCTGCTGCTGGTCGGCGGACGGCTGGCCGACCGGTTCGGGGCGCGGCGGATGTTCCTGACCGGACTGGCCCTCTTCACCGCGGCCTCGGCGGCGTCCGGCCTCGCGGGCGACGGCGGCACGCTGATCGCGGCGCGCTCGGCGCAGGGAATCGGCGCGGCGCTGCTCTCACCGGCCGCGATGTCACTGGTCATGGCGGTGTTCCTGGGCCCGGCGCGGCACCGCGCCCTCGGCGTCTGGGCGGCGGTCGGCGGCGCGGGCGCGGCCGTGGGGGTGCTGCTCGGCGGCGTCCTCGCCGATGGGCCCGGCTGGCGTTGGATCTTCTACGTCAACCTGCCCGCCGGGATGCTCGCCCTCGTCGCCGTCCCGCTGCTGCTCGGCCGCCCGCTGCGCGCACCCGGCGGCCGGCCGGCCCGCCGGGCCCCCGTGGACGTGCCGGGAGCCGTGCTGCTGGCGGCGGCTTCGGCCTGCCTGGTCCACGGGCTGACCGAGGGCTCCTGGCCCTGGCTCGCCGGGGCGGCGACGGCGGGGATCCTGCTGGTCCTGGCGCAGCGCCGGACCCGGCATCCCCTCCTGCCGACCGCCCTGCCGGGCCGGCGCGCCCTGCTGGGCGGAAGCGCGGTGATGCTGGGGGCGGCGGGGCTGCTGGTCTCGGGGTTCTACCTGAGCTCCCTGCACATCCAGCACACGCTCGGGCGCGGCCCCCTGGTCACCGGGCTGGCCTTCCTCCCGGTCGCGGTGGCCGTCACCGCGGGCGCGCACACGGGCGGCCGGGCGGTGGTCCGGTTCGGCTGGCGCCCGGTCGGCGGCGCGGCCTTCGCCCTGGCCGCGGCCGGCGCCGCCCTCGCCCCGCACTTCGGCCTGTGGACGGGCCTCGTCCCCGGCTTCGCGCTGCTGGCGTTCGGTCTCGGCGCGGCGTTCGTGTGCGCGACGACGGCGGCCCTCTCCGAGGTGGCCCCGGAGCACTCCGGGCTCGCCTCCGGCCTCGTCGGCACCTCGCACGAGCTCGGCGCGTCCATCGGCGTCGCGGCCCTGGCCTCGGGCGGTTTCACCGTGCTGCCGTTCCCGGCCCTGGCCCTCGCCCTGGCCGCCGCCGCCCTCCTCCCGGACGGCCGCCCCGCACCGACGGCGGCCCGCGCCATGGCCCACTGAGCCCGGCCCGTCGAGCACTTTCCGAGGGGCTAGTCCCAGAACTCGCCGTCGTGCGGCAGGTCGGCGAAGTGGTCGGGGTCGTGGGAGAGGAACACGGGGATGCCGGCCCGGGACAGCGCGCGAAGTCGCCCGTAGGTGAGCAGCTTCTCCTCGATGTTCCAGTCGCTGGGCATGGGTGCGTTCCGGTCCAGTCCCTGCTGCAGGTGCGCGGCGTCGCCCATCAGGCCGATCCGTCCGTGGTGGCCGAGGTCCAGGACGACGCCCTGGTGGCCGGGGGTGTGGCCGGCGGTGTGCAGGAGGGTGAGCGTGCCGTCCTGGAACAGGTCGGTGTCGCCCCGGAGTTCGAGGAACTCGTAGTCGCGGCTGCCCGCGTAGTCGTTGAAGGCGTAGCCCCGCGCGGTCCAGCGGTCCGGCCACCAGGCGTGGCGCAGCTCCTCGTGCTGGGCCACGTGCACGGCGTGCGGGAAGTAGGTCATCCCTCCGGCGTGGTCGAGGTGCAGGTGGGAGTAGAGGACGTACCTGACCTCGTCGAGCCGGTAGCCGAGCCGCTCCAGTTGCGCGTCGACGGCGTGGGCCCGGGTGAACCCCTCGACCCCGTACTCCGCCCGCAGCCCCGGACCCCAGTGGGCCTCGGCGGCCTCGGGGTCGGCCACGCGGTGGTTGATCCCGGTGTCGAAGAGGATCAGCCCGTGGGTGGCGTGCTCGATGACGGCCACGGTCGAGGGCACGGTGATCATGCCGGTGGCCCCGTACTGGATGCCGCTCATCGGCATGGTGAAGGGCCCGGCGTCCACCGTCGTCACGCGCACTCTGCCGGCCACGGAACCTCCCTCTCGCCCACCGGGACGCCCTTGCCGTCCGGTGGTGAAGGCGGCCTGGCCGGCGAATTCCCCGTGTCCAGGCTAACCCTGAGCCGGCAGACCCACGCGTCGACGACCGGCCGACCGCATCCGCGGGCCCGCCCGACCTGATCCGAGGAGGGAGACGGCCTAGCGACGTTGTGGGCGGGCCGCGCGCGCCACTGCCACGACCGCCTTCTCCAGGGCGTACTCGGGGTCGTCGCCGCCGCCCTTGACCCCCGCGTCGGCGGCGGCCACGGCGCGCAGCGCGTCCGCGACGCCGTCCGCCGACCAGCCCCGCATCTGCTGGCGGACCCGGTCGATCTTCCACGGCGGCATGCCCAGGTCCCGGGCGAGGTCGCCGGGGCGGGCCCCGCGCGGGGCGGAGGCCAGCTTGCCGATGGCGCGGACCGCCTGGGCCAGGGCGCTGGTGATGAGGACCGGCGCCACCCCGGTGGACAGGGACCAGCGCAGGGCCTCCAGGGCCTCGGCCGCACGCCCCTCGACCGCCTTGTCGGCAACCGTGAAGCTGGAGGCCTCGGCCCGGCCCGTGTAGTAGCGGCCGACCACGGCTTCGTCGATGGTGCCCTCGACGTCCGCGCACAGCTGCGCCGCGGCGCTCGCCAGCTCCCGCAGGTCGCTGCCGATCGCGTCGACCAGGTTCGTGCAGGCCTCCGGGGTCGCCGCCCGGCCCAGCGCGCGGAATTCGCCCCGTACGAAGGAGAGCCGGTCCGCGGCCTTCGTCATCTTCGGGCAGGCGATCTCCCGCGCGCCGGCCTTCCGCGCCGCGTCGAGCAGACCCTTGCCCTTGGCCCCGCCCGCGTGGAGGAGGACCAGGATGATCTCCTCGTAGGGTGCGTCGAGGTAGGCCTTCACCTCCTTGGCGGAGTCCGCGGCCAGGTCCTGCGCATTGCGTACGACCAGCACCTTGCGCTCGGAGAAGAGCGAGGGGCTCGTCAGCTCGGCCAGCGTGCCGGGCTGGAGCTGCTCGGACGCGAGGTCGCGGACGTCCGTGTCGGCGTCGGCGGCACGGGCGGCCGCCACCACCTCCCGTACGGCACGGTCGAGCAGCAGCTCCTCCTGCCCCACCGCGAGGGTGAGCGGGGCAAGCGGATCGTCGGTGGGGTTCTTCCTGGTGGCCATCGCCTCCAGCATCCCACGCCGCACTGACAGTCCCCCGCCCCGCGGCCCCTCTCACCGGATCCTTGAGAATGGTCGCGTGAACGTGCGACATGTACTCGTCCTGCCCGACCGCGACGCCGCCGAGGAGGTGGCGCAGGAGGCCGTCGACCGCTTCGGCCTCCCGGAGGAACCGCAGTTGGTCCGCGACGCGCTGGCCGGCGAGGACGACGCCGAGGACGCCCAGTGGCTGGTGGTCCTCGAGGATCCGCAGGAACGGCTCGACGCCACCACGCTGGACGAACTCGCCGCCGAGTACGAAGGCTGGCTGGAAGCCCCGTAGGGGAGCGTCCGGGATCAGGCCTTGTGGACGATCTGGACGTCCAGCGTCACGTCCACGCTCGGACCGATCGCCGCGATCCCCTGCGCCAGCACCGACTGCCAGTTCAGGGCGAAGTCCTCGCGGTGCAGTTCGGTGGTGGCCCGGCAGGCGGCCCTCGGCTCGCCCTCCAGACCCGTGCCGAGACCCAGGTACCGGGTGTCCAGGGTCACGGACCGGCTGACCCCGTGCAGGGTCAGGGCGCCGGCCACGGTCCAGCGGCTGCCGCTGCGGTGGATGAACCGCTCGCTGTAGAACTCCACCGTGGGGTGCCGGACCGCGTCCAGGAAGTCCCCCGACCGCAGGTGGTCGTCCCGCAGCCGCAACCCGGTGTCGATGCTCGCCGCATCGATGATCACGTGCATGGACGAGTCCTCCATGCGCTCGGCTATCCGTACCGCTCCGGCGAGCGTGTTGAACCGGCCGCGGATCCGGGCCATCCCGATGTGCCGGGCGGTGAAGGCGATCGACGAGTGCGTCGGATCGAGCTCCCAGTGACCGGGCTGCGGCAGCAGCGGCGGCTCCACCGCGTCGAGGATGATCTCCCCGGTGCCCGGCTGCGCCGGATCCCCCACGAGCGTCGCCCCGTGGAACGGCGCGTACCCCTCGGCGGTGACGGACAGCCGGTACTCCCCCTCCGGAACGGCCGCCGTGAAACCGCCGTACGGGTCGGTCTCCCCGCTGACGATCCGGCGCCCGATCGGGTCCGTCACCTCGAACATGGCCTGCCGGACCGGCTGGTGGACCGTGTCGAGGACCCGGCAGCTGAGCAGACCCGCCGTCGGCGGCAGTGTGAGTGTCGCGGATGTCTGTGGGCTGGGACTTCCGGCCGACTCCATCCCCCGTCGGCGACCGAACATGACTGATGCACCCCCGTGCTGTGTGGACTTGGACCGTTCTGGCGAAGACGCATTCGATCATGCTGTCGGGTTGTGGGCAAACAGAGCGGTCGCGCCCGGTATGACCACGCCGGATCCGGCGCCGGCCGGCCGGAAACGCACGCATCCGAACACCGCTTCCGCTGACGGCGATCGAGCCATCGGTGTCGGTGCGCAGCACCGTCGCCCCCACCGCCCGCAGGCGTGCGAGCGTACCCGGCGCGGGGTGCCCGTAGCCGTTTTTTGTGCCGACAGGAACAATCGCGAGCCTCGGCCGGACCCGGGCGGTCAGTTCGGGGTCCTGGTGCGCGGAGCCGTGGTGGGCGACCTTGAGGACGTCCACCGGACCGAGCTGCGGATGTTCCCTCAGGAGTGCCTGCTGTGCGGGCGGTTCGAGGTCGCCGAGCAGGAGCAGGGTCAGACCCGCGCCGCGCACCAGCAGGGCGACGCTGGCGTCGTTGGGCCCGTCGGGCGGCGGTCCGGCCGCGGGCGGCCAGAGCACCTGCCACTCCAGCGGGCCGGCCCGGCGCCGCTCCCCCTGGACCGCCCGTACGACGGGCACACCGGCGGCAGCCGCGGTCCGGCGGACGAACTCGGCCTGCGCCGGGGGCTCTTCCAGTGTGGTGGCCTCAATCACACCCACGGACCGGCCCTTCAGCACCCCGGCCAGCCCTCCGACGTGGTCGGCGTGGAAGTGCGTCAGCAGCAGCATCGGCACCCGGTGCACGCCCAGCGCGCGCAGGCAGCGGTCCACCGGGCCGGGTTCCGGTCCGGCGTCCACCACCAGGGCCTCGCCCGGGCCGACCGCGAGGACGGCGGCGTCCCCCTGCCCCACGGCGCACTGGACGTAGCTCCAGTCGGGCGGCGGCCAGCCGGTGAGCGTACGGGTGAGCTGCGGCGGCCGCAGCACGGCGAGGAGCAGCAGCACCGCCAGCGCGGGGCAGAGCCACCGCCACCACCGCCGCCCTCTCCGTCCCACCACGGTCACGACGGCCACGGTGGCCACCACGGCCGCGGCCAGCAGCAGGCCGCCGGTGAGCCCGCCCGGCCAGGGCAGCTCCGCCCCCGGCACCCGGGCCCCGGCCCGCGCCACGGCCGCGATCCACCCGGCCGGCACCCCCGCGCACCAGGCGAGCACCTGCGCGGCGGGCATCCACAGCGGGGCCGCGGCCAGTGAGGCGAAGCCGAGGACCGTCGCCGGACCCGCCGCGAGCTCGGCCAGCAGGTTGCACGGCACCGCCACCAGGCTGACCCGGGCCGCGAGCACGGCCACCACCGGCGCGCACACCGCCTGGGCGGCCGCAGCGGCCCCGAGCGCCTCGGCGAGCCGCGGCCCCGTCCCGCGCCGCCGCAGGGCTTCGCTCCACCGGGGAGCGAGGGTGAGCAGCGCCCCCGTGGCCAGCACGGAGAGCAGGAAGCCGTAGCTGCGGGCCAGCCACGGGTCGTAGAGCACCAGCAGCAGCACGGCCGCGCCCAGGGCCGGGATCAGGGACCTGCGCCGCCCGGTGGCGATGGCCAGCAGGGTGACCGCCCCGCAGGCGGCGGCCCGCAGCACGCTGGGCTCCGGCCGGCACACCACCACGAACGCCAGCGTCAGGGCCGCCCCGCACAGGGCAGTCACCCGCAGCGAGAGCCCGAGACGGGGCGCCAGCCCGCGCCGCTCGGCCTGCTGCGCGCGGGCCGGGGGCCCGATCAGCAGGAACAGCACCACGGTCAGGTTGGACCCGGAGACGGCCAGCAGGTGCAGCAGGTCGGTGGCCCGGAAGGCCTCGTACAGGTCGGGCGGCACCCGGGACGTGTCCCCGACGACCAACCCGGGCAGCAGGGCCCCGGCATCCGGCGCGAGCCCCTCGGTGGCCTCGCGCAGCCCGGCCCGCAGCCGCCCCGCGATCCGCTGCGCGGTGTCCGGGCCGCCGGTCACCCGGGGCGGGGTGTCGGCGGCGGGCCGGAGCAGCGCCACGGCCCGCTCCCCGTCCCGCGCCGGAGCCAGCCGGGCGACCACCACCACCCGGGTGGACGGCTGCAGCCGGGCCCACCCCGCATGCCCGGCCAGCACCCGTACCGGTGTCTCGACCCGGGTGCCCGTCCCGTCGGGCCCGGTCACCCGGGTCACCACCGCGTCCAGCACCACCACCGGCGGCCCGTTCCCGCCGCGGGCGCTCCTCGGGTCGGAGCCGACGGTGAGCTCGGCGAGGACGCGGGCGTGCTCCCGCGCGAGCCCTGCCACCGGTCCGGCCCGCGCCTCGGCCCGCTGGAGCCCCGCGACCCCGGCCCCGGCGGCCGCGCAGAGCAGGGCGGCGGCCAAGGCCGGCGCGACCCTCCACAGCGATCCGGGGCGCCGGTACCCGGCCAGGACCAGCAGGCCCGCTCCGACCACCCCCAGCCCCACCCCGAGGGCGGTCCGGCCCGCGGGCGCGTCCAGGGCGAGGGCGGCCGCCGCCCAGGCGGCCACGGCAGGCACCGCGAGGCGCAGATCCACCGGGCCCGTCTCCTCGGGGCGGTTCACGGCCGCACCCGCGTGCGCAGGTCGGCGAAGCGCCGCTCACCGATGCCGTCGACCTGACGCAGCTCCTCCACGGACCGGAACCCGCCGCGGGCGGTGCGGAAGTCGACGATGTGCTGGGCCAGCACCGGCCCGACCCCCGGCAGACCGTCCAGCTGCGCGACCGTGGCCGAGCCCAGACTGAGCGGCCCCGGCGCCGGACCCGGACCCGGACCCGGACCGGCGCCGGCGACGGTCCCGCCCGGCGGCGGCTGCGCCGGGGCGCCCACCAGCACCTGCTCGCCGTCCACCAGCACCCGCGCCCGGTTCAGCCCGGTGGTGTCGGTGCCGGGGCGCACTCCCCCGGCGGCGGCCAGCGCGTCCTCCACCCGGGAACCGGCGGGCAGTCGGCGCACCCCAGGATCCCTGACCTTGCCGCTGACGTCCACGACGATCCGCGCGCCGTCACCGGCGCCACCGCCCCCGGCCGGCGCGGCAGTCGGCCCCGGGGCCGCCGGGGCCGCCGTGGCCGCCGCCGGGACCACCCCCGGGGCGACCACTGCCGGGACGGTCACCGCCCGCGGCCTGGCCGACCAGTACTGCTGCCCGGCGAAGCCGACGGCGGCGACCAGCACCACCGCGACGGCGGCCACCGTGCGCGGCTCCACCCCGCACCGGGCCTGCAGCCACACCGGCAGCCGCTCCCGCACGGCCAGCCTCCGCGCGACCCCGGAGTTCAGCCCGGCCGCCCCGAGCCCGGCCCCCTCGTCAGGCGGGGTCCCGGGAGCGGTCCCGGGGTCCGCCTCGGCAGCCGACGGCGACGCCTGCGGCGGACCGCTGCCGCCGAGCAGGGCTTCGGCCCGTCGGCGTACCGCGCCCGGCTCGGGAGGGGGAACCCGGTGCACCGGATGCCCGCGGCGGCCGCGGCGGTGCCGGAGCCGACTGCCCGCGAACCGGCCGTCGGAGAACCGGCCGTCAGAGAAGCGGCCGTCGGAGAGACGGCCGTCCGCGGAACGGCCGTCGGAGGGACGGGGGCGGCCCGGACCACTGGTGGCGCCGCCCGACGGATGCGAAGTACGCGTTCGAAGAGTCATGCCACGACGGTAGGGGCCCGCCCCGACCCCCGTTCGGAGCCTTCAATTCCGGTGGACGACAAGCCCGTTGTGGACAACCGGGCCACTCGTTCCGGTGATCAGCGAGGGGACACGACCGCCGCCAGCAGCCCCGGCCCGGTGTGCGCGCCGATCACCGCACCGACCTCGCTGACGTGCAGCTCGACCAGTCCGGGGATGCGCTCGCGCAGCCGCTCGGCGAGCTTCTCCGCCCGCTCCGGAGCCGCCAGGTGGTGCACCGCCACGTCGACGGCCGCGGACCCGGCGCGCTCGACGGCCAGCTCCTCCAGGCGGGCGATGGCCTTGGAGGCCGTACGCACCTTCTCCAGCGGCTCGATCCGCCCGCCCTCCAGCGTCAGCAGGGGCTTGACCGCCAGGGCCGAGCCGAGGAGGGCCTGCGCGGCCCCGATCCGGCCACCGCGGCGCAGGTAGTCGAGGGTGTCGACGTAGAAGTACGCGGTCATGTCCGCCGCCCGCTTCTCGGCGGCCGCCACGGCCTCGTCCACGGAACCGCCGCCCTCGGCCACCTCCGCAGCGGCCAGCGCGCAGAAGCCCAGCGCCATCGCGATCATGCCGGTGTCCACGACGCGCACCGGCACGGGTGCGGTCTTCGCGGCGAGCACGGCGGCGTCGTAGGTGCCGGAGAGCTCGGCGGACAGGTGCAGGCTGACGATGCCGGTCGCCCCGGCGTCAGCCGCCGCCCGGTAAGCGCGGACGAACTCCTCCGGGCTGGGGCGCGAGGTGGTCACCGAGCGGCGCTTCTGCAAGGCCACGGCCAGGCTGCGCGCCGAGATCTCGGTGCCCTCCTCGAGCGCCTCGCCGCCGAGCACCACGGTCAGCGGGACGGAGGTGATTCCGTGCCGCGCCATCGCCGGTTGGGGCAGGTAGGCCGTGGAATCGGTGACGATGGCGACATGGCGGGACATGAGGCGGAGGTTACCGCCAGTGGGGGCATGACGGCAGCCTGGCCCCTCGCGGGGACCTGCATCGGCCCTGCCTGGCTCCCCGATACCGGGGCTCCGCCCCCGACCCGCGCCTCCAATCCCCCGGACTCCGTCCGGGGGACCCTCAGGCGAGGCCGCAGGGGATCAGGTCGTGCTCTCCGGGCGGCGCGTCTTCTGCCAGGGGTACTCGGGCGCCGGCGCGGCCGGGTTCAGCGCCGCCTTCCGCGACTGCTCACGCGGCTGCTCACGCCGCTGTGTCTGCTGCGCCTGCTGCGTCTGCTGCGCCGCGTCCCACTCCGCAGCCGCCGCCGCCAGGTGGTCCACCGACTCCGGCGACCAGTCCCGCAGCGCGCCGGACTCCATCTCGATCTGGGCCGACAAGGCGGACAGGTCGTCCTCCGCGAAGCGGCTGGCACGGTCCCGCGCGGCCCAGCGCAGCGAGTCCGAGGCCTGCGTGATCTTGGCCGTCCGCTCCCGCAGCTCGGGCAGCCGCTCCGCGATCCGCTTGCGGTCCGGATCCTGCTCCAGCCGCTTCAGCTCGCCGTCCAGCTCGTGCCCGTGCGCGCTGAGCTGCTCGAACAGGGCGATCGACTCCCGCAGCGAGGCGTCCAGCCGGACCCCCTCGTGCAGTGCCTGCTGCGTGGAGCGCATCGACGTCCGCAGGTCCAGCCGCAGCTGCGCCAGCGCACCCGGGACCCCGACCTGGCCGAAGCTCTTGGCCCGCAGGGTGGTGTCCTCCACCGTCCGCCGGGCCTGGGTGATCGTCCGGTCCACTCCGCGCTTGGTCGCCTGCACCACCTTGACGGTCGCGTACACGCCCAGCCCAAGGAAGGTGAAAAGCACCATCAGCGCGAAGATGATCAACGCTGCCTCCATGAGTGTCCCTTCCCCAGTCCCCGCGGTTTTCTGCCGTCCCCTCAACCGTAAACGCCACAGGCAGGCTGGGGGTTCCATTCGAACCCCCAACCTGCCCGTACGGGATCTCCCCCATGTAGGGGGTCCCTCATCCGACCAAGGCCAGATGACGTCAGATGACGTCAGATGACGATGTTCACCAGCTTCGGCGCGCGCACGATCACCTTGCGGATCTCGGCACCGCCCAGCGCCGCCACGACACCCTCATCGGTCACGGCCAGCTGCTCCAGCTCCGCGTCCGAGATCGTCGGCGACACCTCCAGCCGCGCCTTGACCTTGCCCTTGACCTGCACCACGCACGTCACGCTCTCGTCCACGACGTACGCCGGGTCCGCGATCGGGAAGTCCTGGTGGACCACCGATTCGGCGTGGCCCAGGCGGCTCCACAGCTCCTCGGCGATGTGCGGGGCCAGCGGGGCGATCAGCAGCACCAGCCGCTCGGCGACCGAGCGCTCCAGCGGCCGGCCCGCCTTCGTCAGGGCGTTGTTCAGCTCGGTGATCTTCGCGATGGCGGTGTTGAAGCGCAGCCCCGTCAGGTCCGCGCCGGCCCCGTCGATCGCCTTGTGCAGCGCGCGCAGGGTGTCCTCGCCCGGCTCCCCGTCCACGACGGTGACCTGGCCGGTCTCCTCGTCGACGATGTTGCGCCACAGGCGCTGCAGCAGGCGGTACTGGCCGACCACGGCACGGGTGTCCCACGGACGCGAGACGTCCAGGGGGCCCATCGCCATCTCGTACAGGCGCAGGGTGTCCGCGCCGTACTCCTCGCAGATCTCGTCGGGCGTGACGGCGTTCTTCAGGGACTTGCCCATCTTGCCGTGCTCGCGCTTGACCTGCTTGCCCTCGTAGAACCAGCCCCCGTCGCGCTCCTCGACCTCGGCCGCCGGGACGTACACACCGCGCTCGTCGGTGTAGGCGTACGCCTGGATCATGCCCTGGTTGAACAGCTTGTGGAACGGCTCCGCCGAGGAGACGTGACCCAGGTCGAACAGCACCTTGGACCAGAAGCGCGCGTACAGCAGGTGCAGCACCGCGTGCTCGGCGCCGCCGACGTACAGGTCGACACCGCCGTGCGGCGCGCCCTCGCGCGGGCCCATCCAGTACTGCTCGATCTCGGGGTCCACCAGGGCCGACGCGTTGTTCGGGTCCAGGTAGCGCAGCTCGTACCAGCAGGAACCGGCCCAGTTGGGCATGGTGTTGGTCTCGCGGCGGAAGGAGCGCACGCCGCGGCCGTCGCCCAGGTCCAGCTCGACATTGACCCACTCCCCGTTGCGCGACAGCGGGGTCTCCGGCTTCGAGGTCGCGTCGTCCGGCTCGAAGGTGCGCGGCGAGTAGTCCTCGACCTCCGGCAGCTCCAGCGGCAGCATCGACTCGGGCAGCGGGTGCGCGACGCCGTCCTCGTCGTAGACGATCGGGAAGGGCTCGCCCCAGTAGCGCTGCCGGCTGAACAGCCAGTCGCGCAGGCGGAAGTTGACGGTGCCCTCGCCGATGCCGCGCTCGGTCAGCCAGTCGGTGATGGCGGCCTTGGCCTCGACGACGCCCAGGCCGTCCAGCGAGATGCCCTCGCCCGTCGAGTTGACCAGCTTCGCGTCGTACGCGACGAAGGCGTCGTCCCATTCGGCCGGGTCGATGTCGCGCCCGTCGGTCGGCTCGACCACGCAGCGGACGGGCAGCTCGAAGGCGCGCGCGAACTCGAAGTCGCGGGCGTCGTGCGCCGGGACCGCCATGATCGCGCCGGTGCCGTAGCCCATCAGCACGTAGTCGGCGATGAAGACCGGGACCTTCTGGCCGCTGACCGGGTTGACCGCGTACTCGCCGGTGAAGACACCGGTCTTGTCCTTGGCCTCGGCCTGCCGCTCGACGTCCGACTTGGCCGCGGCCTGCTTGCGGTACGAGGCGACGGCCTCGGCCGGGGTCGCGTGTCCGCCGGTCCACACCTGGTGCGTGCCCTCGGGCCAGGCGGCCGGGACGAACTTCTCGACCAGCGGGTGCTCGGGCGCCAGCACCATGTAGGTGGCGCCGAACAGGGTGTCCGGGCGGGTGGTGAAGACGGTGATGGCCTCGTCGCCCAGCGCGAAGTCGACGCGCGCGCCCTCGCTGCGGCCGATCCAGTTGCGCTGCTGCAGCTTGATGGCCTCGGGCCAGTCCAGCGCGTCCAGGTCGTCGATCAGCCGGTCGGCGTAGGCGGTGATCCGCATGTTCCACTGGCTCAGCCGGGACTTGAAGACGGGGAAGTTGCCGCGCTCGGACCGGCCGTCCGCGGTGACCTCCTCGTTGGCCAGTACGGTGCCCAGCCCGGGGCACCAGTTCACCGGCGCGTCCGAGGAGTACGCCAGCCGGTACCCGTTCAGTACGTCGGCCCGCTCGCCCGCGGTCAGCCCGGCCCAGGCACGGCCCCCGGGAACCTCACGGGAGCCGTTCTCGAAGGCGGCGACCAGCTCGGTGATCGGCCGGGCCTTGCCCGCGTCGGCGTCGTACCAGGAGTTGTAGATCTGCAGGAAGATCCACTGGGTCCACTTGTAGTAGTCCGGGTCGATCGTCGCGAAGGACCGGCGCTTGTCGTGACCCAGGCCCAGCCGGCGCAGCTGGACCTTCATGTTCTCGATGTTCGCCTCGGTCGAGACCCGCGGGTGCGTGCCGGTCTGCACGGCGTACTGCTCGGCCGGCAGGCCGAAGGCGTCGAAGCCCAGGGTGTGCAGGACGTTGTGGCCGGTCATCCGCTGGTGGCGGGCGAAGACGTCGGTGGCGATGTAGCCGAGCGGGTGACCGACGTGCAGGCCCGCACCGGACGGGTACGGGAACATGTCCATGATGAACTTCTTGGGCCGCGCGACCACCGCGGGATCCCCTGCCAGGTCACCGGTCGGGTTCGGGGCCTCGTAGGTGCCCTGCGCGTCCCATACGTCCTGCCAGCGTGCCTCGATGTCGGCGGCCATGGCAGCCGTGTAGCGGTGCGCCTCGGCCGCCTCGGGGGCCGGGGTGTTCGTCTCGCTCATGATTTCTGAAGCTCCATCGATCGTCTTCGCCGTCTCTGCCTGCCCAAACGAAAAAACCCCTCGCACAGGAGGGGACGCCGCGCCGATGCCGACCTCTCGGAGGTCGGCGCTGATCAGCGCGGCTCGGTAAGCAGAAGGCGTACGGCACGCATGGCGTCAGGGTACCGCAGCACCCGTGGCGCCCGCTCGGACGACCACACAACGAGAAGCGGGCCACCCGATCCGGGTGACCCGCTTCTTCACTGTGGAGCTAAGGAGAATTGAACTCCTGACCTCCTGCATGCCATGCAGGCGCTCTACCAACTGAGCTATAGCCCCTTGTTCCGCTTGCCGCTTCGGTTCCCCTTGCCGGTTCCCCTTGGCGACGTCCCAAACATTACACGGTCATGGCCCTGGTCCAAAAATCGATTTCCACCGACTCCGGGCCATGTCCGATTTAATCCAACTTGTCACGCTCTCGCGAACTGATAGAAGCGCTTGAGCGTGCAGTGCTCGTCGAGCAGCCGGCCGTAGATCGGCTCCCCTTCCAGCTCACGGTACGTCTCGATCGGGTCGCCTTTTATGATCAGCGCCCGCGCGCATTCCTCGCACCAGTACTGGTAGTCGGGGTTGACCGGGTCCATGTCCCGCACGATCGGCGTGCCGTTGTTGCACCAGTCGCACCGGCGCCGGTGTGCACCCATCCGTCAGCGACTCCCTCCCGCGTCGGGCCGTCGTCTCCCCCTCCGGCGGTCCGATTCTGCCATGCCGGTGTGGGCCAGGTCAGCAAACGCAAAGGGTACAAAAACAAGGATCCCGCCCCCTGTTGGGGACGGGATCCTGATTGTGGAGCTAAGGAGAATTGAACTCCTGACCTCCTGCATGCCATGCAGGCGCTCTACCAACTGAGCTATAGCCCCGTTCTCCGCCGCGCTCCCCCCGTCTCCGGTGTTCCGCGCTGCGAACAAGAAGAACTCTAGCCTGTGACCAGCCGGAAAGTGAAATCCGGGTGGCAGCCCCCGCGGGGAGCGGCAACGAGCGGCAGGAAGCAGCTCAGTCGTCGTCGCCGAGCACCGGTTCCGGCAGGGTGCCGGCGTTGTGCTCCAACAGCCGCCAGCCGCGCGCGCCCTCGCCGAGGACGGACCAGCAGCAGTTGGAGAGCCCGCCCAGGCCCTCCCAGTCGTACGCGTTCAGGCCCAGGAGGCGCCCGATCGTCGTACGGATGGTGCCGCCGTGGCTGACCACGACGAGGGTGCCGCCCTGCGGCAGCCGGTCGGCGTGCGCCAGCACCACCGGTGCGGCGCGGTCGGCGACCTCGGTCTCCAGCTCACCGCCGCCGCGGCGGACCGGTTCGCCGCGCTTCCACGCCGCGTACTGCTCGCCGTACTTCTCGATGATCTCGTCGTGCGTGAGGCCCTGCCACTCACCGGCGTACGTCTCGCGCAGCGCGGCGTCGTGTTCCACGGGCAGCCCCGTGACGGAGGCCAGTTCGGCCGCCGTGGCGGAGGCGCGCTGCAGGTCGGACGCCACGATGGCGGCCGGCTTCAGCGAGGCGAGCAGCCGCGCGGAGCGGCGCGCCTGCGCCACACCCGCCTCGGTCAGCTCGATGTCCGTGGAGCCCTGGAAGCGCCGCTCCAGGTTCCACGCGGTCTGGCCGTGCCGCCAGAGGACGATCTTGCGTCCGGACTTGCCCGAGGTGCTCGCGCTCAGAACAGATCACCGTCCAGTTCGTCGTCGCCCGCCGCCTCGCGCAGCTTGGCGTGCTCCTCGGCCTTGCCGAGGGTGAGCTTGGCGTCCTCGGGGAGCTCGATCTCGGGGCAGTCCTTCCACAGGCGCTCCAGCGCGTAGAAGACCCGCTCCTCGCTGTGCTGGACGTGGACGACGATGTCGACGTAGTCGAGCAGGATCCAGCGGGCGTCGCGGTCGCCCTCGCGGCGCACCGGCTTGGCGCCGAGCTCCTTGAGCAGGCGCTCCTCGATCTCGTCGACGATCGACTTGACCTGGCGGTCGTTGGGCGCCGAGGCGAGCAGGAAGGCGTCGGTGATCGACAGCACGTCGCTGACGTCGTACGCGATGATGTCGTGCGCGAGCCGGTCGGCCGCGGCCTGGGCGGCGGCGGTGATGAGCTCGATGGAGCGGTCCGTGGCGGTCACTGGCCATGCTTTCGGGTTGGCGGGCAGATCCTTACAAGGGTCTCATGTACCGCCGACACCGCCCGCGCGGAACGGCCCGCGCGGGCGAAAGCGCCTCCCCGGACCGGGCCGGAGCCCGGTCCGGGACACTCTCAGGACCCCTCAGGACGCCTTGTAGTCCTTGCCCAGGATCACCACGACCTCCGCGTTCACGGCGTTCTCGGCCTTCTTCACGACCGTCTCGGGCAGCCCCAGCGTCTTGGCGACCTCGATCGCCCGGTCCCGCTGTCCGTCGTCCTGGTACGTGATCTGCGAGGCGGCCGCGGTCTTGTCGGCCTTGCCGCCGTCCACGAAGGTGTAGCCGCCGTTCGTCAGCGCCGCCTTCGCCGCGATCTGCGCCTTCTCGTCGCCGGTGGCGTCTTTGAGGCCGACGCGCGGGGTGGCGCCGGGCTGCGCCTCGGTGGCGGATCCGCCGAGCACCTCCTTGACGACCTTCTTGTTGGCCTCGTCCGTGAGCGTGCCGTCCGGCTTCACGGCCAGGGTGTCGGTGCGGTACGCGCCGACCTTGGCGTGCTCGCCGAGCCGGGCCAGCAGGGCGCCGAGGGTCTGCGCGTTCAGCGCCGGGTCGAGGATCTGACCGATGCTCTCGACCGTCACGGCCGCCGCCTTCGGGTCGCTCGGGACCTTGCGCAGGACCGCCTGGAGCACCTTGCCCACGCGCTCCAGCTGCTTGACCTCCGGTTCGCCCTGGCCGCGGTGGGTGGCGTACGCGACGGCCATGGCGCCGCTGAGGCTCTGCTTCTGGCCCTGGGCCACGGCCGGGGTCTTGGCCGCGTCGTCGGCCGGGACCGCGGTGTCGGTGTCGACCTCGATGCCGCCGACCAGCTCGACCAGGTTCTCCAGGAAGGGGGTGTCCAGCCGCCAGGTGCCGCCGATGTGGGTGCCGAGCACCGAGTCGAGGGCCTCCCGGGTGCCGATGCCGCCGTCCTCGACCGTCTTGCCGAGGCCCGTCGCGGAACCGTCCTGGCCGGTGAGGGCGAGGGTGTTGGGCAGCAGGACGGTGGCGCCCTGCTTGGTGGTGACGTTGTCGACGAGCAGCGCCGAGGAGGTGCCGCCCTTCTTGGTGTTGTGCAGGTGGACGACGATCATGTCGCGCTTCTGCGGCCCGGCGGCGGTCGCACCGGTCTTGTCCTTGCCGGGGCCGTCGAGGAAGGGCAGCTTGCCCGCGTACCAGAGGTAGCCGAGACCGCAGACGACGAACACGGCGAGGACGACGATCAGCGCCACCACCCGGTTGCGGCCGCGGCGGCGGGCCTCCTCGCGGCGCTCGGTCCGGCTCTCGGTGAACTTGAGCCAGTCGATGACGTCCTCGGAGTCCTCGTCCGGCTGGTCGATGAAGGCGAACATCTCGGTGCGGTAGTCCCGGCCCGCCTCGGGCTCGCCGTCGGGCCGGCGCGGCTCGGGGACCTGGGCGGACCGGCGCTCGGCCGGGGCCGGCGCCTCGGGGGCGGCCGGCTGCGGGGCGCTCTGCTCCGGAGCGGCCGGCTGCGGGGCCGCCTGCTGCGGGATCCACTGCTGGGTCTGCTGCGTGTCGTACCCGTAGCCGGGCGCCTGCACGTACTCCTGCTGCCCGTACTCCTGGGCGGCCGGCTGCTGCGCGTAGTACTGCTGCTGCGGCTGCTGGCCGTAGTCCTGGTAGTCGTAGCCGTACTGCTGCTGCTCGTACTGCTGCGGCGCGGGCTGGACGGGCTGGGCGGGCACCTGGCCGTACACCGGCCGCCCGTACGCGTCGTAGCCGACGAGCTGCTGCTCCTGGGCGGCATACGGGTCGTACGGATCCTGTCGGTCGTTCACCGCGGGGCCCCTCTCTCCGGAAGCTCAGGCTCCCCGGTACAGCTCACGCTTGTCGATGTAACGCACGACACCATCGGGCACCAGGTACCAGACGGGATCCCCCTGGGCCACCCTCGCACGGCAGTCCGTGGACGAGATCGCCAGCGCGGGCACCTCGACGAGGGAGACGCCGCCCTCGGGCAGCCCGTCGTCGGTGAGCACGTGGCCCGGGCGGGTGACGCCGATGAAATGGGAGAGCGAGAAGAGCTCGTCGGCGTTCCGCCAGGTCAGGATCTGTGCGAGCGCGTCGGCACCCGTGATGAAGAACAGGTCGGCGTCGTCGTTCAGCGCCTTGAGGTCCCGCAGGGTGTCGATCGTGTACGTCGGCCCGCCGCGGTCGATGTCGATGCGGCTCACCGAGAACTGGGGGTTCGATGCCGTGGCGATGACCGTCATCAGGTAGCGGTCCTCGGCGGGCGACACGGCCCGCTGCGACTTCTGCCACGGCTCACCGGTCGGCACGAACATCACCTCGTCGAGGTGGAAAAGGGCGGCCACCTCGCTGGCGGCCACCAGGTGTCCGTGGTGGATCGGGTCGAATGTCCCGCCCATCACGCCGAGCCGGCGCTTGACCGGACCGGTAGGCCTCTCCTGCTCTCCCATGAGCGCAGAGCCTACTGGCCCGGCGGGCCGGTCGGTCTAGCGGTCGCGGTTCAGGCGCGTGGTGACCCAGAGCATGAGCAACAGGACGACGAAGGCACCGCCGCCGGTCAGGTACGGGTTCAGGCTGTCGTGGTTGCCGCCGTGCTGTTCGGCCCCCTCCGAGGCGAGGACGACCAGGTTGTGGGCGGTGGAGGCGAGGCTCATCAGGCAGGTACCTATCGAGTCGGGGAGCGGGCGGAGACTTCGCTCACATCGTATGCGGGGGCCTGGGGCACGCTCACGCCGACTCAGGCGTTGGAGAGGATAGACGCACGGCCGAGCAGGTCCATCCAGGGGAGGGCGCTATGACGGAGACGGGTTTCGAGAAGGCACCGGCGAGGGACCGCAGGAGGTTCCCCGGTATCTCCTCGCGGGCGTACGAGCATCCGGCGGACCGCTCGGCGCTGGTGGCGCTGCGCAAACTGACCGGGTTCGACACCGTGTTCAAGGCCCTGAGCGGGCTGCTCCCGGAGCGCAGCCTGCGGCTGCTGTTCCTGTCGGACTCGGTGCGGGTGGGCGAGACGCAGTTCCCGCACCTGTACGCGATGCTGCGCGACGCCTGTTACATCCTGGACCTGGAGAAGGTCCCGCAGATGTACGTGCAGCAGGACCCGAAGCCCAATGCCATGTGCATCGGGCTGGACGAGCCGATCATCGTGGTGACCACGAGCCTCGTCGAGCTGCTCGACGAGGAGGAGATGCGGGCGGTGGTGGGCCACGAGGTGGGCCACGCCCTGTCGGGGCACTCCGTGTACCGCACGATCCTGCTGTTCCTGACGAACCTCGCGATGAAGGTCGCGTGGATCCCGCTGGGCAATGTGGCGATCACGGCGCTCGTGACCGCGCTGCGCGAGTGGTTCCGCAAGTCCGAGCTCTCGGCGGACCGGGCCGGCCTGCTGGTGGGGCAGGACGTGACGGCCTCGATGCGGGGGCTGATGAAGCTTGCGGGCGGCAACCACCTCCACGAGATGAACGTGGACGCCTTCCTGGAGCAGGCCGACGAGTACGAGAAGGGCGGCGACCTGCGCGATTCCGTCCTGAAGATCCTCAACATGCTGCCGCGCACGCACCCCTTCACCACGGTCCGTGCGGCCGAACTGAAGAAGTGGTCGGAGAGCCGGGACTTCCAGCGGATCATGGACGGCCACTACCCGCGCCGCGAGGAGGACAAGGACGCCTCGGTCACCGACTCCTTCCGGGAGTCGGCCGCGCACTACGCCGACGCGGTGCGCACCAGCAAGGACCCGCTGTTCAAGCTGGTCGGCGACATCGCGGGCGGCGCGGCCGACATGGGCGGCAAGCTCCGCGACAAGTTCACCGGCGCCGGCAGCGGATCGGCCGCGGGCACCGGGCCGACGGCCAAGGGCGGGCCTACGGAGCAGGACTGACCTGGGTCTCCCCGGGGGTCGCGGAGGGCGCCAGTACGCCGCACAGACCGGCCGTGCGCCGCGGCTCGCCGGTGGCGTACGGGTCGCTCGCGGGCGGGCCGACCGTGGTCGGGCCGGCTCCGGCCAGCACCGGGCGGAAGCCCCCGGCCGGGTCGCTGGAGCAGTCCTGCGGCCCGGCCATCACGTAGGCCGCGGCCAGCTCCAGCCTCCGGGTGTTCAGGTCGTCCCGGTCGAACCGCAGCCGCAGTTCCCGGCGGACGGTGAAGAGCGAGGCGCCCTCGGCCGCGGCGGGGACCCCGGTGGCCGGCCGTACGGCGTACACGAAGGTGTGGTCGGTCATCACCTCCAGCACTTCCGGGGCGACCTCCGCGTAGGCGAGGCTCCCGCTGACCCGGACCCGGGAGTCGGCCACGACGGCGGTGGCCGGGTCGAAGCGGACCAGCCAGCCGGTGACCGCGTGTCGGCCGTCGCCGGCGGGCGAGGTCATGCTGCGGTCGAACTGCTCCAGCTGGTCGGGGTCGAGCAGGACGCGCACCGGCCGGTTGGCGGCTCCGGCCAGGACGTCGGGGTCCAGCGAGGAGTTCACCAGGTAGTCCTTGGCGATGGACAGCGCGGTGAGGATCTGGACGTCGGTGAAGTGGTCCGTGCGGCGTACGGCGGGCAGGGTGATCCCGGCCGCCCCGACGCGGTAGTCGGCGGCGGGGCTCTTCGCGTACAGGTCGGCGGGCCGCCCGCCGGGCACGGCGGTGGTCGGCGCGAGCGGGACCACGGTGCTGCTGAGTGCCTGGGCGGGTCCCCCGGGCGGGGGGACGTAGGGGTTGCGCAGCCCCATGTAGACGGCGGCGGCGAAGGCCGTGGCGATGAGCAGCACGAGCAGCATGCCCTGGCGGGCGCCGCGGCCGGGGGTGCCGGTCCGGGACCCGCCGCCGCCCGACCAGATGGAGCGGCTGCGTACGGCCCGGGCGTGCTCGCCCATGCGTTCCTGTGCCGAGTACTCCTGGAGCCGGGCGGCCCGGACGAAGTCCTCGTCGAACACCACCGATCGGTACTCGTCCGACCGGAACTCGTCGTCGCCCCCGCCCATGCCTTCGGGGGTGCCGTTGGGCGGATCTCCTGGAACGGCCATCGCTTCTCCCCGCTGTCCCCGCTTCAGAGAAGCCCCCTGCTCCGACGTACGCGAGTGGGGTCGTACCTTCAGGGTTGGCGGACGGAGGGGTACGTAAACGCGCCGACGCCGGTGACTTCACGCCCGGGGGTGCTGGCGGGCGCCGGGGCCGGGTCCGCCTCGCCCGCGGCGCTGCGGTAGACGGCGCTGAAGGCGAGCGCGACCATGCCGAGGCCCATCACGAAGGCGAGCACCCAGGCGACGGGGCGCAGCCAGGGCGCGCGGCCGCGGTAGGGGCGCAGGCTGCCGCCGTAGGCCCCGTACGGGCCGTCGGGGTAGCCGTGGCCGCGGTCGTCCCAGCCCTGGTCGTCGGCCTCGTACCCGTCGGGATGGCCGTATCCGTATCCGTCGTAGTCGTCGTCGCCCGTCCAGCCGCCGGCCACGGCGCGGGCGGCTTCCGCCTCCGCGCGCGCCCGGTCGGCCGCCCGCTGGCGCTCGGCGGCACTCGGTTCATGGATCTCGGCGTTCCGGACGAAGGCCTCGTCGAACACCACGGAGGCGAAGTCCTGATCCGCGCCTCCGCGGTCGTCGTCGGGCTCCCCGTCGTCCGGGAACGGCTTGCCCCCCACGTCGTCCGGCACAGGACCAGCCTAGACCTGGGGGGCGCCTTTGGGCAGGGTGTGAGCCGAAATCCGGCCACACCGTGTCCAGGCGATGACTACCGAACGTGACCGTCGCCGGTGACGATGTACTTGGTGGAGGTGAGCTCGGGAAGGCCCATCGGGCCCCGGGCGTGCAGCTTCTGGGTGGAGATGCCGATCTCGGCGCCGAATCCGAACTGACCACCGTCCGTGAACCGGGTGGATGCATTCACGGCGACCGTGGTCGAGTCGACCAGCTGGGTGAAGCGGCGGGCGGCGGCCTGGGAGGTGGTGACGATCGCCTCGGTGTGGCCGGAGGTCCAGCGGCGGATGTGGGCGACGGCGTCGTCGAGGGAGTCCACGACGCCCGCGGCGATGTCGTAGGAGAGGTACTCGGCGGCCCAGTCCTCGTCGGTGGCGGGCAGGGCGGTGACCTTGCCGCCCTCGGCCGCGGCCAGGACCCGGGCGTCGCCGTGCACGGTGACGCCGGCGTCGGCGAGCGCGTCGAGGGCGCGGGGCAGGAAGGCGTCGGCGATGTCGCGGTGGACGAGGAGCGTCTCGGCGGAGTTGCAGACGGAGGGCCGCTGGGCCTTGGAGTTGACGAGGATGTCCACGGCCATGTCCAGGTCGGCCTGGGCGTCGACGTAGACGTGGCAGTTTCCGGTACCGGTCTCGATGACCGGCACGGTGGACTCCTCGACCACGGTCTTGATGAGGGAGGCGCCGCCGCGCGGGATGAGCACGTCGACGAGGCCGCGGGCGCGCATCAGCTCGCGGACGGAGTCGCGGGACTCGCCGGGGACGAGCTGGATCGCGTCGGCGGGCAGGCCGGCCGCGGTGATGGCGTCGCGCAGGATGTCGACGAGCGCGGTGTTGGAGGCGTAGGCGGAGGAGCTGCCGCGCAGCAGGACCGCGTTGCCGGACTTGAGGCAGAGGGCGGCGGCGTCGACGGTGACGTTGGGGCGGGCCTCGTAGATGATCCCGACGACGCCGAGGGGAACGCGGATCTGCCGGAGGTCGATGCCGTTGGGGAGGGTCGAGCCGCGGACGACCTCGCCGACGGGGTCGGGGAGGGCGGCGACGTCGCGCACGTCGGAGGCGATGGCGGCGACGCGCTCGGGGGTGAGGGTGAGGCGGTCGATGACGGTCTCGCTGGTGCCGGCGGCGCGGGCCTTGTCCGTGTCCACGGCGTTGGCGGCGATGATCTCGGCCGTACGGGCCTCCAGCGCGTCCGCGATCGCCAGCAGGGCCGTGTCCTTGGCGGACCGCGGGAGTGGGGCGATGGTGGCGGCGGCGGTGCGAGACCGCTGCGCGGTGGCGGTGACGGGCGAGGTGGCCGTGGCGGCGTCGAGCGAGGTCATGCCGCCAGGGTAAGCCCCTGCCGCAGCCCCGCCGATGGGGTTCCACCCCGCGAGACGCGGCCGCGGGCCGTCTGCCGGGCTCCGCCCGGACCCGGTCCTCAAACGCCGGACGGGCTGGATTGGCGGGGCTGGATCAGTACGGGTGGACGCCTACCGGGTGGGCTGGGGGTGGGCCGTAGCCTTCGGCCACTCGCTGGTGGTAGGTGGCGCGGTCGATGACCTCCAGGCCGACGATCTCCCAGGGCGGGAGCTGCGCCGAGGAGCGGTGTTCGCCCCACAGGCGCAGGGCGACGGCCGCCGCGTCGTGGAGGTCGCGGGCCTCTTCCCAGTAGCGGATCTCCGCGTGGTCGTCGGCGTACCGGCTGGTGAGCAGGAAGGGGTGGTCGTGGGCCAGTTGTTCCAGTCCGCGCCGGACCTCGGACAGCGGGGCCGGCTTGCCGGAGACGCTCAGGGTCACGTGCCACAGGCGCGAGGCGTGATCCTGCTCCTCCCCGCCACCGCCGCCGCCGTCACCGTCCCCCGGACCGACGCTGGTCAGCGCTCGTCTCACCAGCCGCCTCCTGTCTCCGCTGCGCGTGTCCGCCCGCCCCTCACAGTTGACCAGTCCCCGGCCCTCCGCGCTGCGCTTTTCCCGAACCTCAGCCCTGCAGCAGGACCAGATCGTCCCGGTGGACGACCTCCCGCTCGTACGCGGGTCCGAGTTCCCGTGCGAGCTCGCGAGTGGAGCGGCCGAGGAGCTGCGGGAGCTCCTTGGCGTCGAAGTTGACCAGGCCCCTGGCCACCGCGCGGCCGTCGGCGGCGCGCAGTTCCACGGGGTCCCCGGCGACGAAGTCGCCCTCGACGGCGGCGATGCCGGCCGGGAGGAGGGAGCTGCCGCGTTCGGTGACGGCGCGCACCGCGCCGTCGTCCAGGACCAGGTGGCCCTGCGGGGTCGACGCGTGCTGGAGCCAGAGCAGCCGGTCCGCCGAGCGGCGCCCGGTGGCGTGGAAGAACGTGCCGGTCCCCCGCCCGGCGAGGGCGTCGGCGGCCTGGCTCGCGGAGGTCAGCACGACCGGGATCCCGGCGGCGGCCGCGATCCGGGCCGCCTCGACCTTGGTGACCATGCCGCCGGTGCCCACGCCCGCCTTGCCGGCGCTGCCGATGGTGACGTGCGCGATGTCCTCGGGGCCGCGGACCTCGTCGATGCGGGTGGTGCCGGGCTGGGACGGGTCGCCGTCGTAGAGGCCGTCCACGTCGGAGAGGAGGACGAGGAGGTCGGCGCGGACGAGGTGGGCGACGAGGGCGGCCAGCCTGTCGTTGTCGCCGAAGCGGATCTCGTCCGTGGCGACGGTGTCGTTCTCGTTGACGACCGGGAGGGCGCCCATGGCGAGGAGCTGGTCGAGGGTGCGGTACGCGTTGCGGTAGTGCGCGCGCCGGCTGGTGTCGTCGGTGGTGAGCAGCACCTGGCCGACGCGCACGCCGTAGCGGGCGAAGGAGGCGGTGTAGCGGGCGACGAGCAGGCCCTGGCCGACGCTGGCGGCGGCCTGCTGGCGGGCCAGGTCCTTGGGGCGGCGGCGCAGGCCGAGCGGGGAGAGTCCGGCGGCGATGGCTCCGCTGGAGACGAGGACGATCTCCTTCTCGCCGCCGCCGCGGGCCTTGGCGAGGACGTCGACCAGCGCGTCCACCCGGTCGGCGTCGAGTCCGCCCGCCGCGGTGGTCAGGGAGGAGGAGCCGACCTTGACCACGATCCTGCGGGCGTCCACGACACCTTGCCTAGCCGCTGACACGTCTGTCCCCTTGCCCCTTGCCGAAATGCCTGCCACCTCAATCTACGGGGTGGGTGGGAAGGGCTGCTCGGGGGTTTCAGACCCTGGACGGGCCGTCGTGCGCGTGCTCCGGCTCGGGGGCCAGCGCCGCGCCCGGGACGAGGATCTTGCGGGAGAGGAGAAAGGTGAACGGGATGGCCACGATCGCCGCGACCAGCGGGGCGATCCGGGTGTCCATCCCGGCCCAGGTCACCAGGGCGTAGAGGCCGGCCGACTGGATGACGTAGTTGGTCACGTTCGTCAGCGGGAAGAGGAAGAACTTCTTCCAGGTCGGCCGGGTCCGGTAGGTGAAGTAGGTGTTCATGAAGAACGAGCCGACCATCGCCAGGACGAAGGCGAGGGAGTAGGCGGCGAAGTACGGCATCCACGGGTGCAGCAGGAGGTAGATGCCGAAGAAGGTGCCGGTGTTGACCCCGCCGACGAGGGCGAAGCGAAAGATCTGGCCGAGCTGGTCCCTGCGGCTCATCGGGCGCTGCGCTCCACGATGGCGGGCTCCGCCGCCGCCTTGGTCCGGCCGTCGCGCGGGGGCTGCTCCGTGCCGTGCGACTCCTTCACCAGGAAGTGCGGCCGGCGCTTGGTCTCGTAGTAGATGCGGCCGATGTACTCGCCGATGAGACCGAGCATGATCAGCTGGACGCCGCCCAGGCCTGTGATGATCGCCACGAGGGTGACGTAGCCCGGGGACTCGACGCCGTTGGTGATCGCCATGATCGTGATCCACAGCGCGTACAGGCCGGTCAGGGCGACCAGCGACACGCCGAACCAGATCCCGATGCGCAGCGGCCGGTTGTTGAAGGAGATCAGGCCGTCCATGCCGTAGTTCAGCAGGGAGCCGAACTTCCACTTCGTCTCGCCGGCCTCGCGCTGCGCGTTGCGGTAGTCGAAGTGGACGGTGTCGAAGCCGATCCAGGAGAAGAGGCCCTTGGAGAAGCGGTTGTACTCCGGCAGCGACAGCAGGGCGTCCACGGCCGGGCGCGACAGCATGCGGAAGTCTCCGACGCCGTCGGTGAGCTCGACGTCGACCCAGCGGTTGACGCCCCGGTAGTAGAGGCGGCTGAGGGCGGAGCGGAGCTTCTTGTCGCCCTCGCGGGTGCGGCGGGCGATGATCTGGTCGTGGCCCTGCCGGTAGTGCTCCAGCATGCGCTCGATGAGCTCCGGCGGGTGCTGGAGGTCGGCGTCCATGATCACGACGGCGTCGCCGGTGGCCTCGCGCAGGCCGGCGAGCATGCCGGCCTCCTTGCCGAAGTTGCGGCTGAAGGAGACGTAGCGCGTCTGGTCGCCGTGTTCCGCGGCGATCTTCCGCAGTTTCCCGAGGGTGCCGTCGCGGCTGCCGTCGTCGACGTAGCAGATCTCGTACTCGACGGGGAGGGCGTCCAGGACCCTGCGGACCTCCGCGTCGAAGCTGTCGATGACGGCCTCTTCGTTGTAGCAAGGGACAACTACGGACAGCTTCGTCATGAACACTTCCTGCTGGGTCCGAACGGGTGATTGTCGGCGACCGGACCGGCCTCTCACCTCTTCCTTAGAAGTATGCACGGCGAGGGTGGAGCGTCGGTCGGCCTGCCTGAGCCGAGAGCGGTACACGGTAGCTTTGACGAGATAAGCGGAATGAGCTGAACGAAACGCAACGAAACGAAGGGATCGAGGTGCACGTGCCCGACGTCTCCGTGGTCGTCATCGTCTACAACGACGCAGAGCGTCTGTCGACAGCAGTCCAGTCCGTTCTGGACCAGACCCTGCACGGGGTCGAAGTCGTGATCGTCGACGACTGCAGCAAGGACCGTTCCTATGCGGTCGCCCAGGAACTGGAGGCCGCGCATCCGGGGAGAGTGCGCGCTTTCCGGCTGCCGGAGAACAGCGGTGGCTGCGGCGCGCCGCGCAACCACGGCATCCTGCAGGCCACCGGAACGTACGTGATGTTCCTCGACAGCGACGACGTGCTGGAGCGCAACGCCTGCCGGAACATGCTGCAGGCCGCCGAGCGGACCGGCTCCGATCTGGTCTCGGGCATGTGCGTACGCGTGCACCTCGACAACCGGTGGGGCAAGACCACCGAGTGGTACCCCTGGATCTACGCGCGGACCCGCACGCTGGAATCGATCACCGAGTTCCCCGACCTGCTGGTCTACGACACCCTCTCCACGAACAAGTGCTACCGGCGCGCGTTCCTGCTGGAGCAGGGCCTGGAGTTCCCGGTCGGCATCCACTACGAGGACCTGCTGTTCTCCGCGCAGGCCTACGTCGCGGCCGGCCGCATCACGCTGATCCCCAACCACGTCTACTTCTGGAACGTGGTCGAGAAGGCCTCCGCCCTGTCGATCAGCAACCGGCGCCACGAGATCGAGAACTTCGTCCACCGGATGGAGATCCACCGCCGCGTCGACGAGCTGCTGGCGGCCAAGGGACACGCGGACATCAAGTCCGCGAAGGACGCCAAGTTCGTCAAGCACGACCTGGTGCTGCACCTGCGCGACCTGCGCCTGCTGAGCGACGAGTACCGCCAGGAGTTCGCCCGGCTGGCCAACGGCTACCTCGCGGGGATCGACCCGGCCGCGTACGAGAACGTCACCCACCTCCAGGCGATCTGCGCCTACCTGCTGGGCAAGGAGGACTGGGACAACCTGCTCCCGGCCGCCGACGCCATGACCAACAAGGGCCGGCTCACCTCCCCCCTCGCCGAGCGCGACGGCCGCGTCTACTGGTGCGGGCGGCACATCGACAGCCCCGACCCCGCCGAGGCCGCCGAGGCCCGCCGGATACTGGACGTCACCGAGCAGGGCTTCCACACCACCCCGCTCACCTCCCTCACCCTGGGCAACCGCCTCACCTCCTACGAGGACGACGGGCGCGGCACCGTCACGATGTCGGGCTCCGTCGTGAACCCGCTGGGCCGGATCCCGGCCGACGCGGACCTGAAGGCCACGCTCGAGTTCCGGGCCCGCCGGCAGGTCGGCGTGCGCTCCTTCGCTTTCCCGGTGGCAAGCGTGCGCCACACCGGTGACACGATCGAGTGGACCGGCACCGCCGACGTCGCCGGCACGGTCCGCCCCCTCGGCATCATCGACGCCGTCTGGGACGTCCGCCTCAAGCTGACCTCCGGGAAGGAACGGCTGACCACCCGTGTCTCGGTGGGCGGGGTGGACCTGGACTCGGCGGCCCGGCTGCGCGTGCGGCCGCGCCTGACCCGGCTGGTCTCCGACCGCTTCGGGCCGGAGATGACCAAGAAGGGCAACCTCAGCTACGTCCTGTCCGCCGAGGGCGCCGCCGCCGTACGCACCCAGTCGCTGATCAACAACGCCATACAGGGCAAGGCGGCCGGCGTGGTCAAGCGGGGCCTGCGCAAGGCCCTGCGGGCCCGCCGGAACATGGGCTCCGGCGAGCAGAAGGTGAAGCTCTACCACGAGGTCTTCTCGAAGCTGCCGATCAAGAAGGGCACGGTCGTCTTCGAGAGCCACATGGGCAAGCAGTACAGCGACAGCCCGAAGGCGATCTACGAGGAGATGGTGCGCCAGGGCGCGCCGTTCGAGGCGATCTGGTCGTACGCGGGCGGCAAGCCCACCGGCTTCCCCAAGGAGGCCACCCTGGTGCGGCGCTGGAGCTGGCCCTACCTGCGGGCCCTCGCCCAGGCCGAGTACTGGGTCGACAACCAGGGCTTCCCGCTGGCGCTGGCCAAGCGCCCGGGCACGACGTACATCCAGACCTGGCACGGCTCCGCGCTCAAGCGCATGGGCTTCCACGAGCCCCGCACCAAGGCGCAGGGCCGGGCCGGCCAGAAGCGCTTCCAGGAGGCCGTCGACCGCTTCGACCACTTCCTGATCCGCTCCGAGCACGACACCCGCACCCTCGCCAAGGGCTTCCGGCTGCGCGACGAGGTGCTGCTGCGCACGGGCTACCCGCGCAACGACGCCCTCGTCGAGGCGTACCGGACCGAGGCGGACAGCGGTGAGCGGGTCCGCGGCCCGCTGGCGACGGAGCTCGGCATCGACCCGGACAAGAAGGTGCTGCTGTACGCGCCGACCTTCCGGGCGGGCGCGGACGGCGCGGTGGAGGGCTTCACCTTCCCCTTCGACGTGGAGGAGTTCGCGGACCGGCTCGGCGACCGCTTCACGCTGCTGGTGCGGACCCACTACCTCAACAGCGTCTCGCTGCCGCCGTCGGTCGCGGGCCGCGTCATCGACGTGTCCCGGCACCACGACATCACCCCGCTGCTGGCCCTCGCCGACGGACTGATCACCGACTACTCGTCCGTGATGTTCGACTACGCGGTCCTGGACCGGCCGATGCTGTTCTTCGCGTACGACTACGAGAAGTACGCCAACGACATCCGCGGCACGTACTTCGACCTGAAGGAGAAGGCCCCGGGCCCGGTGGTGGCCACCGCGGACGAACTCCTGCAGGCGGTCGCCGCCTTCGAGGAGGCGGACGTCAAGTACGCCCAGGCGCGCCAGCGCTTCCTCGCCGAGTTCGGCGAGTACGACCGCGGGGACGCGGCCCGCCAGATCGTCGAGAAGTTCTTCACCAGGAGCGGCAAGTGAGCCAGGAGACCAGCACCCCGGGCGGCCGTGACATCTTCATCGTCTCCAACAACGTCGACGAGCTCGGCGGCGTGACCACCTGGTCGCACCAGATGGCCCGGCTGTTCACGGACCGCGGGCACCGGGTGCACATCGTCGGCATCGCCCCGGTCGCCGAGGAGATCCGGCAGCAGCTGCCGCAGGACCTGCCATACGCGATGACCACGCTCTACGACGCCCACCCGCCGTCGGCCCGCCGGCTGCGCGGCATCAAGGGCCGGCTGAACGCCCCCGAGCGGCGCCGTCAGGCGGCCCGGCGGGCGAAGATGCGGGTCAAGGCGGAGCAACTCGGCGAGCTGCTGCGCGCGGCCCGTCCGGGCGCCGTGGTCATCGTCACGCAGGTCTGGGCGATGGAGTGGGTGGCGCTCGCCGACACCAAGGGGCTCAGCGTCATCGGCATGAGCCACGAGTCCTTCGAGGCCAGCCACAAGTCCACCCGCGGCGAGCGGGTCCGCCGCTACTACCCCGAGGTCGACCGGCTGCTGGTGCTGACCGCCGAGGACGCGGACCTGTGGATCCGGGCGGGCATGGAGAACGTCGGCAGCATGCCGAACCCGCTGCCCTTCATGCCCGACACCCCGGCCCCGCGCACGGAGAAGGTCGTGGCGTGCGTGGGCCGCCTCGCCTTCGAGAAGGGCGTCGACCTGCTCCTCGACGCGTGGGCGGACGCCGCGCCGCACCACCCCGACTGGGTCCTGCGGATCTACGGGGCGGGCGCGGAGGAGGAGGCGCTGCGGGCGCACTGCACCTCGCTGGGCCTGGACGACTCCGTGGAGTGGATGGGCAGCACCGGCGACGTACTGGGCGCCCTGCGCGGGGCCTCGGTCTTCGCCCAGGCCTCGCGGGCCGAGGGCTTCCCGATCACGCTGCTGGAGGCGATGGCGGCGGGCGTTCCGGTGGCCGCCTTCGACTGCGCGCCGGGCGTACGGGAGATCGTCGAGCACGGCGAGGACGGGCTGCTGGCCCGGCTGGGCAACACGATGGAACTGGCCGGGCACCTGAACGCGCTGATGTCCGACCGCGAACTGCGCGACCGGCTCGGGGACAACGCCTTCCACGCGGTGAAGCGGTACTCCAGCACCGACATCACCGACCGCTGGGAGAAGCTGTTCTCCTTCCTGGAGCGCTGAGCTCCCCCGCCGCGCGACACACGAAGCCGCCCGCCCCGGACACATCCGGGGCGGGCGGCTTCGTACGTGTCCTTCGCCGGCCGGTCAGGCCTTGTGGACGTCCTTGTGACGGTCCGTGCGGGCGGCCTTGTTGGCCTCCCAGCCCGCCCAGGCGGAGGTGACCATCTCGCGGACGTCGTGGCGGGCCTTCCAGCCCAGCTCACCGGTGATCTTGTCGGCCGAGGCCACGACCTTCGCCGGGTCGCCGGCGCGGCGCGGGCTGATCACCGGCGCGTAGTCGTGCCCGGTGTTCTTGTTCAGGAGCGCCACCATCTCGGCGACCGAGACGCCCTCGCCGCGCCCGATGTTGACGGTGAGGTCCTTGTAGTCCCCGGCCGCACCCCACTCGGCGAGCTTGCGGGCCGCCGCCACGTGGGCCTCCGCGAGGTCCTCGACGTGGATGTAGTCGCGGATGCAGGTGCCGTCCGGGGTCGGGTAGTCGTCACCGAAGATCTTGGCGCCCTGGCCGGAGTCGTAGCGCTCGAACACCATCGGGACCAGGTTGAAGACGCCGGTGTCGGCGAGCTCGGGGGTCGCCGCGCCCGCCACGTTGAAGTAGCGCAGGCAGGCGGTGGAGATGCCGTGCGCCTTGCCCGCGGCGCGAACCAGCCACTCGCCGGCCAGCTTCGTCTCGCCGTAGGGGCTCAGCGGCGCACAGGGGGTGTCCTCGGTGACCAGGTCCACGTCGGGCATGCCGTAGACGGAGGCGGAGGAGGAGAAGAGGAAGTTGCGGATGCCCGCGTCGGCCACGGCCTGGAGCAGGACCGTGAGGCCCTGCACGTTCTCGTGGTAGTAGTACAGCGGCTTCTCGACGGACTCGCCGACCTGCTTCTTGCCCGCCAGGTGCACCACGCCGGTGATCTTGTGCGCGCGGAGGGTCTTGTCCAGGGTCAGCCGGTCCAGGACGGAGCCGACCACCAGCGGGACGCCCTCCGGGACGCGGTCCTCGTTGCCCGTGGAGAGGTCGTCGAGCACGACGACCTTCTCCCCTGCGAGCAGCATCGCGCGGACGACGTGCGCGCCGATGTAACCGGCGCCACCGGTGATCAGAAACGTCATGTGTATCTCCTTGGTCCTGTCCGACTTCGGTGGTGAAAGCACAGCGGTGTGGAAGGGGACGTCAGCCCGCCCCGCGGCCTGCCCGGGCCCGGTGGAGGCGGTTGCGCACGAGGTACAGCGCTCCCTCGGCGCCGGGCGCGAGGCGCAGCGCGAGGGCGCCGGCCCCCGTCCGGTAGGGCTGCGCCAGCAGAACACCGTACCGGCTGCTGGGCAGGGCCCGTCGGCGGAGCAGACGGCCGCCGGGGCGCAGGGAGGTGAACACCGAGCTCCCGTCGGCGCACTCCACGCGCACCCCGACGTTCCAGGCCTGCATCCTGCGCAGCCCCTGGCGGCGGCCCGTGACGGCCAGGTCGGCCAGCCGGAAGGGCAGCACGGCGATCCAGCCGCCGTTGCGGTCGGGGCGCAGCTCGACCGGCTGGGCGAGGACCGGTTCGGCTCCCGCGCGGGGGATGAAGCTCAGCTGTACGGTCCGGGGCCCGGCCTCGGCGAGGCGCCCGTACAGGTCGTGCAGGCGGACCCGGACGGCGCCGCGGCCGGCCGGTTCCGCGTCGACGGTGACGGGCAGTTCGGCGACCGGCAGCCCGGCCAGGCCGTCCAGCTCCACCGGGAGCTCCTCGCTCCACACCGGGGCACCGGTGGGATCGACCGCGTACGGGGGCAGCAGCCGCGGCGGTTCGGCGGCCAGCCGGGTGAGCCGGCCGATGTCGGCGGGCGGGGTCGCGGTGGCCCGCAGCACCCCCACGATCCAGCGGGCGTGTGCGGCGGCGGACTCGATGTCGGCCTCGGCGAAGGTGTCGAGGTACTCGCGGGTGAGGGTCCACCAGGCGGCCTGGTACTCGGGGTCCTTGCCGAGCTCGCGCAGGTACATGCGCAGGTCGTACTCGAGGAACTTCACCTGGCAGGCGCTGCCCAGCACCGGGGAGGCGGCGGCGAGGGTCCGGGCGGCCGTCCGGTGGGCCTCGATGCGGGCGCGCCAGTTCCCGACGTCCTTGCGGTCCAGGGAGATCGACACCTGGGCGGCGCTGCGGCGCACGTGCCAGATGTAGACGAGGTCGCCGGTGACGGCGATGCGGGGGGCCGCGGCCAGCACGCGCGAGGTGAAGACGAAGTCCTCGTAGACGAACCGGCCGTCGGGGAAGCGCAGGCCGTGCTCCTCCAGGAAGGCACGGTCGTAGAGCTTGTTGACGCAGAGGGTGTCGCGGACGAGCTCGGGCCGGTCCGCCGGCCGCTCGATGACGTCGCCGGGCGTGTACAGCCCGGGCATCCACGGCACGTCGTGGCGCTGGGGCAGCTCGCGCCGGACCGCCGCGCCCACGGTGACCGGGGCGCCGTGCCGCTCGGCGGTGCGCACCAGGGCGTCGGCCGCACCCGGCGGCAGGACGTCGTCGCTGTCGAGGAAGAGGACGTACCGGCCGGACGCGGCCGCGATCCCGTCGTTGCGCGGGGTGCCGCACCCCCCGCTGTTCTCCGTGCGGTGCACGACCTTCAGGCGGGGGTGCGCGGCCGCCAGCTCGTCCAGCACCCGCGCGGTGCCGTCGGACGAGGCGTCGTTCACCGCGATGACCTCGGCGACCACCGGGCCCTGGGCGAGGGCCGAGGAGACGGCCTCGCCCACGAGCCCGGCGTCGTTGTACGCGATGACCACGACGGAGACCGTGGGGAGGTTGCTGCTGTTCACCCGAAGGATCCTAGGCGACCCACATAAAGACGCCTTCAAACCCTCCGGGCGGGATTCCCTCGGGAGGGGACTAGAACGGCCGGAATTCGTCGTACTCCTTCTGCGCCGAGTCCCCGCGGGCGGCTTCCTTGTCCTTGCGGCGGGTGGTCGCCGGACGCGGGGCGTCCAGACGGTGGTCCTCGCCGCGGCGGCCCAGCATCTCGGCGCCGGCCATCACGGTCGGCTCCCAGTCGAAGACGACCGAGTTCTCGTCGGAGCCGATCGAGACGCCGTCACCGGCACGGGCGCCGGCCTTGCGCAGCGCGTCCTCGACGCCGAGGCGGTTGAGGCGGTCGGCGAGGTAGCCGACGGCCTCGTCGTTGTTGAAGTCGGTCTGGCGGACCCAGCGCTCGGGCTTCTCGCCGCGGACGTTGTACACGTCCTCGACCTCGTCGTAGGTGATGGTGAAGCCGGAGTCGTCCACGGCCTTCGGACGGATGACGACGCGGGTCGCCTCCTCCTTCGGCTTGCGGGCGCGGGCCTTCGCGATGACCTCGGCGAGGAAGTACGACAGCTCCTTGAGGCCCGTACGGGCGACCGCGGAGACTTCGAAGACCTTGTAGCCGCGGGCTTCCAGGTCCGGGCGGACCATGTCGGCGAGGTCCTGGCCGTCGGGGATGTCGACCTTGTTCAGGACGACGAGGCGCGGACGCTTCTCCAGGCCGCCGCCGTAGAGCTTCAGCTCGTTCTCGATGGCGTCGAGGTCGGCCAGCGGGTCGCGGTCGGACTCCAGGGTGGCGGTGTCCAGCACGTGCACGAGGATCGAGCAGCGCTCGACGTGGCGCAGGAACTCCAGACCGAGGCCACGGCCCTGGCTGGCGCCGGGGATGAGGCCGGGGACGTCGGCGATCGTGTAGACCGTCGAGCCGGCGGTGACCACGCCGAGGTTGGGGACCAGGGTGGTGAAGGGGTAGTCGGCGATCTTCGGCTTGGCCGCCGAGAGCACCGAGATGAGCGAGGACTTGCCCGCGCTCGGGAATCCGACGAGCGCCACGTCGGCGACGGTCTTCAGCTCCAGGACGACGTCGCCGCCGGTGCCCGGTACGCCGAGCAGGGCGAAGCCGGGGGCCTTGCGCCGGGCGGAGGACAGCGCGGCGTTGCCGAGGCCGCCCCGGCCGCCTTCGGCCGCGACGTAGGTGGTGCCCTGGCCGACGAGGTCGGCGAGGACGTTGCCCTCCTTGTCGAGGACGACGGTGCCGTCCGGGACGGGCAGGATCATGTCCTGGCCGTCCTTGCCGGAGCGGTTGTCGCCCGCACCGGGCTGCCCGTTGGTGGCCTTGCGGTGGGGGCTGTGGTGGTAGTCCAGCAGGGTGGTGATCGCCTGCTCCACCACCAGGATGACGTCGCCGCCACGGCCGCCGTTGCCGCCGTCGGGGCCGCCGAGCGGCTTGAACTTCTCCCGGTGAACGGAGGCGCAGCCGTGGCCCCCGTTACCCGCGGCGACATGCAGCTCGACGCGGTCCACGAAGGTGGTCATGGTTGTTCCTCCAGTTACATACGGGAATGTCCCGGACAGGCCTTGCTGTCCATTAAAACGTCTGTACGTACCAACGCGCCGAGGGCGGACCTCTCTTCCCGGCCAGAGCCGGGAAGAGCTGAGATCCGCCCTCGGGAAGTTACGAACGCTTGATCAGCCGAAGCTGGATCAGGCGGCCGGAACGATGTTGACGACCTTGCGGCCACGGTGCGTGCCGAACTGCACGGCACCCGCCTGCAGCGCGAACAGCGTGTCGTCGCCACCACGACCGACACCCGAACCCGGGTGGAAGTGGGTGCCACGCTGGCGGACGAGGATCTCGCCGGCGGAGACGACCTGACCGCCGAAGCGCTTCACGCCGAGCCGCTGGGCATTGGAGTCGCGCCCGTTCCGGGTGGACGATGCGCCCTTCTTGTGTGCCATGTCTCAGTCCCTCTTACTTCGCAGCCGCGGGGATACCGGTGACCTTGATCGCCGTGTACTGCTGGCGGTGACCCTGGCGACGGCGGTAGCCGGTCTTGTTCTTGTACCGAAGGATGTCGATCTTGGCACCCTTGTGGTGGTCCACGATCTCGGCCTGGACCTTGATGCCGGCCAGGACCCACGGGTCGCTGGTCACGGCTTCGCCGTCGACAACGAGCAGGGTCGAGAGCTCGACCGTGTCGCCAACCTTGGCAGTGGGAATCTTGTCAACTTCAACGATGTCGCCGACAGCAACCTTGTGCTGGCGACCACCGCTGCGCACGATGGCGTACACGCGGATCTCTCTCTCACTCGGGACGGATGCTCCTGAAGCCAGCCGCTCAGACAGACCCCTCGTGCTGACGGGGACGGCTCTGATCCGGATTGGACGAGCGGCCTCTCTCGAACGACGCTCGCGCGTGCGGAACGGGAGGAAGGTGCTCAGGAGCGCGGCGCACGCTGGACGGATTCGTCCAAGACACGCCGACGGTCTAGGTTACGGGGCCGGTTCCGGAGGGTCAAACCGGGCCCCGCGCGACCGTGGGCCCCGCCGCTCGGCGGGGCCCACGGTCAGGAGCGGATCAGGCTTCGGTCGGAGCCGAGACGGACGGGGCAGTCTGCTGCTCCGCCGCCGCGGTCTTCTTCGTCGCCCGCTTCGTCGCGGTCTTCTTGACCGTGGCCGCCTTCTTGGCCACGGTCTTCTTGGCGGCCGCCGCCTTCTTGGCCGGGGCCTTCTTCGCCGCGGTCGCCTTCTTGGCCGGAGCCTTCTTGGCGGCCTTCTTCGCCGGTGCGGCCTCCTCGGCCGGTGCGGCGTCCTCGGCGGGAGCCGGGGCCTCGGTCACCGGGGCCTCGACGACCACCACGGCGGCCTCCGCCGCGCCTGCCGGGGACCCGGCGGGTGCGGTGGCCTTACGGGTGGCACGCCGGCGCGGACGGGCCGGTGCGGCCTCCGCCACGGGGGCCTCCTCGACGACGGCCACGGGCTCGGGCTCGACGACGGGCTCGGGCTCCGGCACGACGACCGGCTCGGGCTCCGGCTCCGGGGCCACCTCGGCCGCGGTGGCCGGGGCACCCGCGGGGGCGGTGGCCTTACGGGTCGCACGGCGACGGGTACGGCCCTTGGGGGCCTCCTCCGCCACCGGCTCCGCGACGACCTCGGCCACGGCCTCGACGACGGGCTCGGGCTCGGGGACCAGCACCGTGTCGGCCCGCTCGGTCACCGGCTCCGCCTCGGCCACGGGGGCCGGGGCCTGGACCTCGGCCTGCGCCGGAGCGGCCGCACCGCGCGGGGCACCCGCCGGAGCGGTCGCCTTGCGGGTGGCGCGGCGCCGGTTGCGACGGCTGCTCACACCCGCCGCGGCCTCGGCCTCGGCGGGGCTGCTGTAGAGCTCCTCGTCCGCGACGAACTCCGGCTCGGGCAGCGCCCGCGGAGCGGCGGCCTCGGCAGCCACCTCCGCCTCGGACTCGAACTCCGCGTCGACCGACTCGACCGTCTCGACCTCGTGGTCGTGCTGGTCGAACTCGCCACGGCCGCCGCGGCGCTTCGAGCGCTTGCCGTTGCCACCGCCGCCGATCGCGGTCGGCGTCTCCATGTGGACGATGACACCGCGGCCGTTGCAGTGGACGCAGGTCTCGGAGAAGGACTCCAGCAGACCCTGGCCCACCCGCTTGCGGGTCATCTGGACCAGGCCCAGCGAGGTGACCTCGGCCACCTGGTGCTTCGTACGGTCGCGGCCCAGGCACTCCAGCATCCGGCGCAGGACCAGGTCGCGGTTGGACTCCAGGACCATGTCGATGAAGTCGATGACGACGATGCCGCCCAGGTCGCGCAGCCGCAGCTGGCGCACGATCTCCTCGGCCGCCTCCAGGTTGTTCCTGGTGACGGTCTCCTCGAGGTTGCCGCCCTGACCGGTGAACTTGCCGGTGTTGACGTCAATGACGATCATCGCCTCGGTCTTGTCGATCACAAGCGAGCCGCCCGAGGGCAGCCACACCTTGCGGTCGAGCGCCTTGGCGAGCTGCTCGTCGATCCGGTACGTCGCGAAGACGTCGACCTCGGAGGTCCAGCGCGACAGCCGGTCGGCCAGGTCCGGGGCCACGTGGTTCACGTAGCCGTGGATGGTCTCCCAGGCGCCGTCGCCGCTGACGATGACCTTCGAGAAGTCCTCGTTGAAGATGTCGCGCACGACGCGGACGGTCATGTCCGGCTCGCCGTACAGCAGGCTCGGCGAAGAGGTCGAGATCTGCTTCGACTTCTTCTGGATGTCCTCCCACTGGGCCTGCAGACGCTCGACGTCGCGGCGCAGCTCGTCCTCGCTCGCGCCCTCGGCGGCGGTGCGCACGATGACGCCCGCGTCCTCGGGGACGATCTTCTTGAGGATGGTCTTCAGACGCGCGCGCTCGGTGTCGGGCAGCTTGCGGCTGATACCGGTCATCGAGCCCTCGGGCACGTAGACCAGGTAGCGGCCGGGCAGCGAGACCTGGCTGGTCAGGCGGGCGCCCTTGTGGCCGATCGGGTCCTTGGTGACCTGCACCAGGACCGACTGGCCGGACTTGAGGGCGGACTCGATGCGGCGCGGCCCGTTGGCCATGCCGAGCGCCTCGAAGTTGACCTCACCGGCGTACAGGACGGCGTTGCGGCCCTTGCCGATGTCGATGAAGGCGGCCTCCATGGACGGCAGCACGTTCTGGACCTTGCCCAGGTAGACGTTGCCGACGTACGAGGTGGCTTCTTCCTTGTTGACGTAGTGCTCGACGAGCACGTTGTCCTCGAGGACGCCGATCTGGGTGCGCTCGCCGGCCTGGCGGACGACCATGACGCGCTCGACGGCCTCACGGCGGGCCAGGAACTCGGCCTCGGTGATGATCGGGACGCGGCGACGGCCCTGCTCGCGGCCCTCGCGGCGGCGCTGCTTCTTCGCCTCCAGACGGGTCGAGCCCTTGATGGACTGGACCTCGTCGGACGGCTCGGCCTTCTCGCGCGCCGGGCGCGGCTCGCGGACCTTGACGACGGTGCGCACACCGTCCTCGTCACCCGCTTCGGCGGACTCGCCGGCGTTGTCGCCACTGCGGCGACGGCGACGGCGGCGACGGCGGCTGGAGCTGGAGCCGAGGGCCTCCTCGGCCTCGTCGTCTTCCTCGTCCTCGGCCTCGGCCTCCTGCTCGGTGGCCTCTGCCTCGGTCTCCTCCTCGGCGGACTCGTCGAGGTCGGCGGCCTCACCGCGGCGGCGGCGACGGCCACCGCGACGGCGGCGGCGCGACGGGCGCTCGCCCGACTCGTCGCCCTCGTCGAACTCGCCGGACTCCTCTTCGAGCTCGGCCTCGGGCTCCTCCTCGGCGAGCACCTCGGGGAGGGAGACCGGTGCGGACTCGGCGGCCGGAGCGGACTCGGCGGCGCCGCGCCCACGGCGACGGCGGCGGCCGGCGGGCTGCGGGGCGGGGGTCTGGACGACCTCGGCCTCGGCCTCGAGCTCCTCCTCCTCCTCGACCTCGTCGGCCGGGGCGGCGGCGCGGGCGGCCGCGGCGGCCATGGCGGCCGTCTCGGGGGTCTGGAACATCGGCTCGGCGAAGACCGGGGCCTGGAAGACGGCCACGGCGGGGCGCGCGGCGCGGCGGGCGCGGGCCGGGGCGGCGGGCGCCTCGGCCTCGGCGGCGGGCTGCGCGGGGGCGGCCGACGCGGTGGTGGAGCGGGTGGCGCGGCGGCGGCCGCCGCGCTTCGGGGAGTCCAGGGCGTCGGCCACGGTGAAGGTGCGGGCGGTGGCCTTGGGGGCCTCCTCCACGACCGGTTCGGCCTCGGCGGCCGGGGCCTCGGCGACGGCGGCGGCCTCGGCGGCCGGAGCGGCCGGGGCGGTCACGGCGCGGGTGGCACGGCGACGGGCACGCGGGGCGGGAGCGGCCGGGGCCTCCTCCTCGACCACGGGCGCGGCCTCGACCACCGGCGCGGCCTCGACCACGGGAGCCTCGGCGGCCGGAGCCTCCGGAGCGGTCACGGCACGGGTGGCACGACGACGGGCACGCGGAGCCGGAGCGGCCGGAGCCTCCTCCTCGACCACCGGCGCGGCCTCGGCCACGGGGGCCTCCGCGACGGCGGCCTCGGCGGCCGGCGCGGTCACGGCGCGGGTGGCACGACGACGGGCACGCGGAGCGGGAGCGGCCGGGGCCTCCTCCTCGACCACGGGCGCGGCCTCGACCACGGGAGCCTCGGCGGCCGGAGCCTCCGGAGCGGTCACCGCACGGGTGGCACGACGACGGGCACGCGGGGCGGCAGCGGTGGGCTCCTCGGCGGCGGGGGCGGCGGCAGCGGGAGCCGCGGCGGCCGGAGCCTCGACGACGACGGCCTCGGCCGGCGTCTCGGGAGCGGCCACGGCGCGGGTCGCGCGGCGGCGGGTACGTGCGGGGGCGGCGGCCGGAGCGGCCTCATCGGCGCCCGCCTGGGGGTCGGCCGGAGCGGCCTCTGTCGCCGGGGTCGCCTCTGCGGTGGCCCCGCCGGGCGGGCCGGCGGGCCGGGAAGCGGCGCGGCGACGCCTGCGCGGGGGCAGGTTGTCGCTGGGGCTGCCGCTGTCGGCGTTACCTGCGGTGGTGTCGTTTTCGTTGTTGAGCATTGCGGGCGGTTCTCCCGTCACGCTCCCGGGCGCCGCGGCTGACTTCCGGTCCGGCTCGGCTCCGCGTAATGAGCGCGGAACCGGCCTCCGGGGCGCGTTCGCCACACGGGAGCTGTAGTCCATGGCCGCCGGTTCCGTACGTGTTGTCCGTACGGCCTGGCGGAAGTCTTCAGGTCAGTGCGCGGCCCGACCCAGGTGGCTCCCGAGTACCAGGGCTGCGCGACGACGACGATCCCTACGCGGCGGGACCTTCCGGCGCCTTCGCGTCGGCGGCTACGGCGGCCGTGGGTGGAGCGGCCGTATCAGCCTCGCGGTCGGGCGCGAGCGGGTCGGTCACCGTGCCGGACTCCTCGTCGAAGAGCCCCTGCGCCAGCCTGGTCACCGCTGAGGGGACCGGCGGCGCCAGGTCGGCCACAGCTCGGAGACCGGACAGGACGTCGTCGGGTCGCACGGCAGGTGTCAGATGCCGAACAACCAGCCGCAGTATCGCACAGGCATTGTCCAGCGGCCTATCAGCCGGGGCAGGAAGGGCTTCCAGGCTGACGACCGCGCCACGCGTGTCGAAGGTCCGCATCCCGTTCTTGGTACGGCGCTGCACCTCCACGGTCTCGGCGGCGAGGAAGGCCGTCACGGCCCGCTCGGCCTCGGCGGGCTCCACGCCGTCCAGGCGCAGCTCCCACACGGAGGCGGTCAGCCGGTCGGCGAGGCCCGAGGTGCGGGCCTCGACGGCGTCGATGATGTCGAGCCCGGTCGGCATCGACTCGTCGAGCAGCTCGCGGAGCTTCTCGGGGTCGCGGGGCTCTGCGAGGGCGATCTCCAGGTATTCGGCCTCGCTGCCGGTCCCGGTGGGGGCGGCGTTCGCGTACGAGACGCGCGGGTGGGGGGTGAAGCCGGCCGAGTACGCCATCGGCACCTCGGCGCGGCGCAGGGCCCGCTCGAAGGCGCGCTGGAAGTCTCGGTGGCTGGTGAACCGGAGGCGGCCGCGCTTGGTGTAGCGCAGTCGAATGCGCTGCACCACCGGTGCGGGAGGCGGGCCTTCGGGCTGTCGCTTGCCCAGTGGTTCTTCTCCTTGTGCGGGGCTCCGCGGCTCGCGCGTCGCCCTGAGCGTCTGTGGGACCGGCCGGCGCCGCCCTGCCTCCGGCTCACCCCTGCCGTTCGTGGAGGGAGATCTCGGGAGCGGGCGTGTTGCCTGCGGCTGTCGTACTACCCAGAGTACGCGCCCGTGACCTCGCCGGTTCCACGGGAGGAGCACCGAAGAGCGCCGTGCGCACTGCGGCCCGCGCCTCCCGGACCGCGGCGCGGCCGGTGCGCCAGACCTCGCGGACGGCGTGGCCGGCGGGGGTCAGCACGTGCCGGTACACCCGGGATGCGGGCCAGCCGACCAGGACCCAGCCGACCCACTTGAGCCCGCGCCACAGCCAGCCGGCGATCCGCCCGGCCACGTGCCAGGCCCAGAGAAGGACCTGCCCGAGCGGGGTGAGCACGTACCGGTACAGCGCGACCGCCAGCCACGCGAGGCCGAGCCCGACGGGCCGCAGCAGGTACCGGTACACCGCCACCACCAGCCATACGAGGCCCAGCCCGACGGGCCGCAGCAGGTAGCGGTACACCGCGGTGGCCAGCCACGCGAGGCCGTGTCCGAGCGGGGTGAGCACGTACCGGTAGGCCGCGGCGGCCAGCCGGGCGAGGCCGCGGCCGACGGGCGCGAGCACGTACCGCCACAGTCCGACCCACGGCCACACGAACAGCACCATGGCCAGGGCCCACGCGACCCAGGCCACCCCCTTGCCGAGCGGGGCGAGCAGGTACCGCAGCCCGCCCCGGCCGGCCCAGGTCAGCGCTGCCCAGAGCGGCCGGAACACGTACGTGCTCAGGATCCGCCCGGCGGGCGCGAGCAGGTGCGCGTACGCGCCGCGGCCCAGCCAGGCCAGCCCCCGCCCCACCGGGGTGATCACGTACCGCCACAGCCCGACCCACGGCCAGACGAAGACCAGCTTGAGCAGGGTGACCAGTACCCAGCCGAGCACCCGGAGCGCCGGCTCGACGACGTGGACGTACAGCGGCCCGAGGACGTGCCGGTGCGCGGCCCGGCCGACGGCGACGAGCAGTTCCCAGACCACTCGTACGGGCAGTACGACGAGTACGGCGACGATCTTGACGGGGATCCTGATGACCCCCACCAGGCATCCGTCGCCACCGCCGCCGGGAGGCCGTTCGTCCAGTTCCATGCAGTCAAGGACACGGCAGAGGCCCCCACCCGTTGCGGGCGGGGGCCTCTCGTGACCCAAGGGTTACTTCACGACGGACAGCGGCAGCAGCTTCTTGCCCGTCGGACCGATCTGGATCTCGGTCTGCATCTGAGGACACACGCCACAGTCGAAGCAGGGGGTCCAGCGGCAGTCGTCGACCTCGGTTTCGTCGAGGGCGTCCTGCCAGTCCTCCCAGAGCCAGTCCTTGTCGAGGCCGGAGTCCAGGTGGTCCCAGGGCAGGACCTCCTCGTACGTGCGCTCGCGCGTCGTGTACCAGGCGACGTCCACGCCGTAGGCCGGCAGCGCCTTCTCCGCGGCCTCCATCCAGCGGTCGTACGAGAAGTGCTCGCGCCAGCCGTCGAAGCGGCCGCCCGACTCGTACACGGCGCGGATGACGTCGCCGATGCGGCGGTCGCCGCGGGAGAGGAGACCCTCGACGATGCCCGGCTTGCCGTCGTGGTAGCGGAAGCCGATGGAGCGGCCGTACTTCTTGTCGCCGCGGATCTTGTCGCGGAGCTTGCCCAGGCGGGCGTCCGTCTCCTCGGCCGACAGCTGCGGCGCCCACTGGAACGGGGTGTGCGGCTTGGGGACGAACCCGCCGATCGAGACCGTGCAGCGGATGTCGTTCTGGCCCGAGACCTCGCGGCCCTTGGCGATGACGTTGACCGCCATGTCGCCGATCTGGAGGACGTCCTCGTCGGTCTCGGTGGGCAGGCCGCACATGAAGTACAGCTTCACCTGGCGCCAGCCGTTGCCGTACGCGGTGGAGACCGTGCGGATCAGGTCCTCTTCCGAGACCATCTTGTTGATGACCTTGCGCATGCGCTCGGAGCCGCCCTCGGGGGCGAAGGTCAGGCCGGAGCGGCGCCCGTTGCGGGTCAGCTCGTTGGCCAGGTCCACGTTGAAGGCGTCCACGCGGGTGGAGGGGAGGGAGAGGCCGACCTTGTCGTCCGTGTAGCGGTCCGCGAGGCCCTTGGCGATGTCGGCGATCTCCGTGTGGTCCGCCGAGGAGAGGGAGAGCAGGCCGACCTCTTCGAAGCCGGTCGCCTTGAGGCCCTTCTCCACCATTTCGCCGATGCCGGTGATGCTTCGCTCCCGCACGGGGCGCGTGATCATGCCGGCCTGGCAGAAACGGCAGCCGCGGGTGCAGCCGCGGAAGATCTCCACGGACATGCGCTCGTGGACGGTCTCGGCGAGCGGGACCAGGGGCTGCTTGGGGTAGGGCCACTCGTCGAGGTCCATGACCGTGTGCTTGGACACGCGCCACGGCGCGCCGGAGCGGTTGGGCACGACACGGCCGATGCGGCCGTCCGGCAGGTACTCCACGTCGTAGAAGCCCGGCACGTAGACGTTGCCGGTCTTCGCCAGGCGGAGCAGGACTTCCTCGCGCCCGCCCGGCCGCCCCTCGGCCTTCCAGGTGCGGATGATCTCGGTCATGTCGAGGACGGCCTGCTCGCCGTCGCCGATGACCGCGCAGTCGATGAACTCCGCGATCGGCTCGGGGTTGAAGGCCGCGTGGCCGCCCGCGAGGACGATCGGGTGGTCGACCGTACGGTTGCGGGCCTCCAGCGGGATGCCCGCGAGGTCCAGCGCCGTGAGCATGTTGGTGTAGCCCAGCTCCGTGGAGAAGGACAGGCCGAACACGTCGAAGGCGGAGACCGGACGGTGGCTGTCCACGGTGAACTGCGGCACCTTGTGCTCGCGCATCAGCTCTTCGAGGTCGGGCCACACGCTGTACGTGCGCTCGGCGAGGACGCCCTCGCGCTCGTTCAGCACCTCGTAAAGGATCATGACGCCCTGGTTGGGCAGCCCGACTTCGTACGCGTCCGGGTACATGAGCGCCCAGCGGACATCGCAGCTCTCCCACTCCTTGACCGTGGAGTTGAGTTCACCGCCGACGTACTGGATGGGCTTCTGCACATGCGGAAGCAGGGCCTCAAGCTGAGGGAAGACCGATTCGGTCATCACGCGACTTTCGTGAAGCGGGCAGGGGGCAGCTCTCAAGCGTACCTCGGCCCCCAGCCGCCCCCGCCCACATGATCATCCCAATGCCCCCCGCAGCGCGGGGTCCGCGGTCTTCGCCCAGATGTCCGGAAGTTCCCGTTCGCGCCGCTCGGCCAGGGCCTCCTCGCGGGCGTACAGGACGCCCCAGGTGAAGGCCGACTCGCCCGCGCCGGCCGCCTGGCCCGCGAGACCGCGCAGGGCCTCGCGGGCCACCACGCTGTCCTGGTGGTCGCCGAGCAGGGTCTGGACCGTCTTCCCCGCCTTGGCCAGGTGTTTCGCCGGCTTGCCGAGGGCCGGCACGGCCGACTCCGCCGCGTACCGCAGGCGCTTGGCCGCCTTGCGGGCGTCGTGCAGGGCCAGGTCCCGTTCCTCGCCCTCCGGCAGGGCGAGCGCGCCCTCGACCCGGACGGCCAGGCGCGCGTAGTCGCCGAGCACCGCCTTCGGCAGGACCGCCCGCGGCTGCGCCTCGGCGCCCTTGAGCAGCGGCGGCGCCTCCAGCAGGGCGTCGAGGGAGTCCAGGAGGGAGACGTACCGCTCGCCGTCGAGGACGGCCACGGCCCGGCGCCGCGACGCGGAGCGCCGGGCGGTGTTCCACGTCCGCAGCCGGCTGCGGACCGGGCCGATCACCAGGGTGCGCGGCAGCTCGCCGAGCCGGGTCTGGATCCGCTCCAGGAGCACCTCCTGATCGCGGTCGACGCCGAGTTCGGCGGCCAGCCAGCGCAGCTCCTCGCCGATCGGGTCGGTGGCCGTCCGGTCCAGCACCTTGCGGTACGTCTTGAAGGCGCTGCGCAGCCGCCGGGTGGCGACCCGCATCTGGTGGACGGAGTCCGGCAGGCCCCGCCGCACGGCCGGGTCCTGCGCGACCAGGGCGTCGCGCTGGTCCCGCAGGTACGCCAGCACGTACGCGCCCGCCGTGCCCTCGGGGCCGCCGCCCTCGGGCCGGGCCGGGGGCGCGGCGTCGGTCTCCACGAGGGCCCGGGCGAGCTTCGAGGGGGCGTCGGAGACCCGGAGGCCGGCCTTGCGGAAGGTCTTCTCGACGGCGTCGAGCAGTTCGGGGTCCACGCCGTCGGCGAGTTCCACCTCGACCTCGGTCCAGGAGGCGCTGGCCTCGCCCCGCTCGGCGAGGACCTCGTCGGTGCTCAGTTCCGCGAGGAGGGCTCCGTCGGCGTCGAGCAGGTGGCTGACGCGGCGCGAGGAGACCAGCCTGACCTGCGGCCGGAGGCCGGCGCCGCGCACCCGGGAGCGGACGAGGGCGGCGAGGGCGGGCGGGACGGTGTCGCTGAGCGCGGACGTGACCTCGTCGCGCACTCCGGGGGAGACGGGCAGTTTGAGGTGCCAGCCCGCGTCGGCGCCGCCCGTTCTGCGCCGCAGGGTGAGACCGTCGGCGGCCAGCCGTTGGTCGGGGGTGTCGTAGTAGACGGCGTCGAGGTCGACGGTGCCCTGGTCGGAGACGGCCGCGATCGCGGCCGTGCCCGTCAGGTCCGGCAGCCCGCGCCGGGCAGATTTGGCCTTGGAGAACTCGAATTTACGCTCGATTTCGCGCTTGGTGTCCGCCATAGACCGAACTTAGTCCTGAACGGATCACGGCGGCAGGGTGAACAGCAGATCAGGCTGACAATGGCCGCTGCACCTTGATCGATTGCAGCAGTCCGATGGCCACCCACACGGCGAACATCGACGAGCCTCCGTACGAGACGAACGGCAGTGGCAGCCCGGCCACCGGCATGATCCCGAGGGTCATCCCGATGTTCTCGAAGGACTGGAACGCGAACCAGGCGATGATCCCGGCGCACACGATCGTCCCGTACAGCTCGGTGGTCTCCCGGGCGATCATGCAGGCCCGCCACAGGATGACGGCCAGCAGGAACAGGATCAGCCCGGCCCCGAGGAAGCCCAGTTCCTCCCCCGCCACGGTGAAGACGAAGTCGGTCTGCTGCTCCGGCACGAACTGGCCGGTGGTCTGCGAGCCCTTGAACAGCCCGGAGCCGGTGAGCCCGCCGGAGCCGATCGCGATGCGTGCCTGGTTGGTGTTGTAGCCGACGCCCGCGGGGTCGAGCTCGGGGTTGGCGAAGGCCGCGAAGCGGTTGATCTGGTACTCGTCGAGGACGCCGAGCTGCCAGATCAGGATGGCGCCGCCGGCGCCGGTGCCGAGGAGCCCGAGCACCCACCGGTTGGAGGCGCCGGAGGCCAGCAGCACGCCGAGCACGATGACGATCATGACCATGACGGACCCGAGGTCGGGCATCAGCATGACGATGCCCATCGGGGCGGCGGCCAGGCAGAGCGCCTTGACGACCGTGCGGTGGTCCGGATGGGTGAGGTCGCCCGCGTCCACCCGGGTGGCCAGCAGCATCGCCATGACCAGGATGATCGTGATCTTCACGAACTCGGAGGGCTGGAGGGAGAATCCGCCGCCGATCACGATCCACGCGTGGGCGCCGTTGATGGTGGCGCCGAGCGGGGTGAGCACGGCCAGGATGAGCACCAGCGAGAGCCCGTAGAGGACCGGCACCGCACCGCGCAGGGTGCGGTGGCCGAGCCAGACGGTGCCGATCATCAGGACGAGGCCGATACCGGTGTTCAGGGCGTGCCGGGCCAGGAAGTAGTACGGGTCCCCCTGGTTCAGCTGGGTCCTGTTGCGGGTCGCCGACCACACCAGCAGGGCGCCCATGAAGGACAGGGCGAGCGCGGAGAGGAGTATCGGCCAGTCGAGCCGGCGCACCACGGAGTCGCGGGCGGTGAGCTTGGCCATCGCCCCGCGCTCGGGCGCGTACCGGGAGACGGAGAACTTGTTGGCGGTCTGCATGTCTTTCGGTCCTCAGTCGTGCCGTGCGGGAGGCGGGGCGGGCGGCCCGGCGAGGGCGGGCGGTTCCAGCTCCTCCGGGGACGGCGGCACGTACGGCCGGATCTCCGGGGAGTCGATGGAGCCGTCGGGGCGGATCTTGGGCAGTTTCGCCTCGGGCTGCAGCAGCAGGGCCTTCTTCAGGTCCTGCTTGCCTGCCATGTCGAGACCGTAGATGGCGTTGTAGAGGTTGCGGACGGCGGGGCCGGAGGCTCCGGAGCCGGTGCCACCCTGGGAGATCGTCATGACGATCGTGAAGTCCTTGGTGTAGGTCGCCAGCCAGGACGTGGTCTGCTTGCCGTAGACCTGGGCGGTGCCGGTCTTGGCGTGCATCGGGATCTTGTCCATCGGCCAGCCGATGAAGCGCCAGGCGGCGGTGCCGCCCGGCTCGGCCACCGAGCGCAGGCCCTTGTCGAGGTCGCCGATGGTCTTGGCGTCGATCGGCAGCCTGCCGTGGGACTGCGGCTTGATCATCTCGATGCCCTTGCCGTCGGGGCTGACCAGGGCCTTGCCGACGGTGGGGTTGTAGAGGGTGCCGCCGTTGCTGATGGCGGAGTACGCGGTGGCCATCTGGATGGGGGTGACGAGGACGTCTCCCTGGCCGATGGCGAAGTTGATGCTGTCGTAGGCCTTCAGCTGGTTGCCTTCGAGGCAGCTCTCGTAGGCGATCTGCTCGACGTAGCTGCCGCCCCGTTTGCCCTGCTTGCACCAGGAGTCCTTGTTGGCCGCCCAGAAGCTCTGCTTCCACTGGCGGTCGGGGATCCGGCCGGTGACCTCGTTCGGCAGGTCGATGTGGGTCTCGGAGCCGAGTCCGAACTCGCGGGCGGTCCGGTAGAACCAGTCGTGGGCGTTCTTCTTGGGCTTGAGGCCGCCGTCGCGCTGCCACTCCTTGTGGCCGAGGGCGTAGAAGACGGTGTTGCAGGAGAACTTGAGCGCGTCCCCGAGGGTGATGGGGCCGTGGCCCTTGGACTCGAAGTTCGCGAAGCTCCGGCCGCCGAGGCTGTAGGAGCTGCTGCAGTTGTACTTGTCGTTGAAGTCGTAGCCGGCCCGCACGGCCGCGCTCGCCGAGACCACCTTGAAGATGGAGCCCGCGGGAGCCTGGCCCTGGATGGCCCGGTTGAGCAGCGGGTAGTTGGAGTTCTTGCTGGTGAGCCTGGCGTAGTCCTTGCCGGAGATGCCGCCGACCCAGGCGTTGGGGTCGTAGTCGGGCTGGGAGGCCATCGCGACGACGCGGCCGGTCTTGGCCTCCATGACGACGACGGCGCCCGAGTCGGCCTCGTACTTGCGGCCGGTGATGTTGTCGGTCTCGTTGCGGACGACCTTCATCGCCGCCTGGAGCTCAAACTCCGCCACGGCCTGGACCCGGGCGTCGATGCTGGTGATGAGGGTGGCCCCGGCCACGCCCGGGTCGGACTTGGTCTGGCCCATGACCCGGCCGAGGTTGTCGACCTCGTACGAGGTGACCTCCGCCTTGCCGCGCAGCTGCCGGTCATAGGTGCGTTCGATCCCGGAGCGGCCGACCTGATCGGAGCGCAGGTGCGGCGAGTCGGTGTCCTTGGCCTTCTGGATCTCGTCGTCGGTGACCGGCGAGAGGTAGCCGAGCACCTGCGAGGTGCGGGCCCCGCCGGGGGCCGGGTAGCGGCGGACGGCGGTGGGCTCCGCGGTGATGCCGGGGAAGTCCTCGGGGCGCTCGCGCAGCTGGAGCGCCTGCTGGGTGGTGGCCTCCAGGGTGACCGGGATCGGCTGGTACGGGGAACCGTTCCAGCAGGGCGCCGGGGTCTGGGAGTCGCAGAGCCGGACCTTCTCCATGACCTCCTTGGGGGTCATGTCCAGGACGTCGGCGAGGCGGGTCATGACGCCCTTGCCCCGGTCCTTCATCTTCATCAGCGCGGTGCGGCTGGCGGAGACGACGAGCCGGGTCTCGTTGTCGGCGAGGGGGACCCCGCGGGCGTCGAGGATCGAGCCGCGGACGGCGGGCTGGACCACGCGCTGCACGTGGTTGCTCTTGGCCTCGTGGTAGTACTCGGCGCCGTTGCGGATCTGCAGGAACCAGAGCCGGCCGCCGAGGGTGACCAGCATCGAGAGGATGAGCACCTGCATGATGACGAGCCTGATCTGCACCCGGGAGGTGCGGCCGGTCTCCGGAACGTTCGTCATGCCTGCTCCTCCCTCACAGCTTCTTGACGCTCTTCACACCCTTGACTGCCTTGACGCCCTTTATGCGGACGGCCTTGTTGGCGCGGGAGCGCGCGGTCTTCAGTCGCAGGCCGCCGCGCTGGCTGCCGATGCGCAGGCCCGTACCGCCGGCCAGCCAGCCGGCGGAGACGTCGGCGGCCTTGTTCGTGGGACCGCCGCCGGCCTCGACGGCCATCGGGTCGTTCTCGGCGCGCCGGGCCAGGGCCATGATGAACGGCACCGTGAACGGCGCGAGCAGCAGGTCGTAGAGGGTCGCCGTGAACAGCAGCCCGGTCAGGCCCACGTGGCGGGCGGCGGTGTCGCCGACGAGCGCGCCCACGCCGGCGTAGAGCAGGGTGGAGCCGATCGCGGCGGCGACGACGGTGAGCATCGGGCCCCAGGCGGAGCGGAAGCGCCCGCCGTCGGGCCGGACCAGCCCGCAGACGTAGCCGATGACGCACAGCACGAGCGCGTACCGGCCGGCGGCGTGGTCGGCGGGCGGGGCCAGGTCGGCGAGGAGACCGGCGGCGAAGCCGATCAGGGCTCCGCTGACGTGCCCGTACACGAGTGCGAGGGCGACGACGGTGAGGAGCAGCAGGTCCGGGACGGCACCGGGCAGTTGGAGCCGGCCCAGGACGGTGACCTGGACGACGAGGGCGACCACGACGAGCGTGGCCGAGAGCAGGATCCGGTTGAAGCGCATGGGCGGTCTGCTCCTACTCGTCGGCCGGCTTGCCGGGCACGCTGGCGGACCCGGACGGGGTCACCGTGACGGTGACCGTCGGGGTGGGCTTGGGGGCCTCGGGCTTGGGCGGCAGGACGGCGTCGCGCGGGTCCTCGCGCGGCGGCATCACGACGACGCCGACGATGTCGAGGCGCGAGAACGCGACGGCCGGATTGACCCATACGGTGCGGGTCAGGTCTCCGCGCGAGGGGTCGACCTTGACGACCTCGCCGATCGGCACGCCGGGCACGAACGGCTTGTTGCCGCGCGAGCCGAAGGTGACGAGCCGGTCACCGGGGTTGATCTTGGCCTTGCCGTTGAGCATCTGCACGGACATCGCGCGGTCGCCCTGGCCGGTGGCGAAGCCGAGTTCGCCGGTCTTCTCCAGGCGGGTGCCGACGGTGAAGTCGGGGTCGTTGGCGAGGACGACGGTGGCGGTGTCCGGGCCGACGGTGCTGACCCGGCCGACGAGGCCGTCCCCGTTGAGGACGGTCATGTCGCGTTCGATGCCGTCCTTGCTGCCGGCGTCGATGGTGACGGTCCAGGAGAAGCCCTGGGCCGCTCCTATCGCGATGACCTCGGCGCCCTTGATGCCGTACTGTCCGGCGCCGGCCCGCTTGAGCATCTCGTCGAGCTCGTGGATGCGGCTGCGGGTCTGGTCCTCGCTGCCCAGCTTGGCCTTCAGGGCGGCGTTCTCGCGCTCCAGCGTGGCGATGCGGTTGTGCCGCTCGCCCGAGTCCCGTACCGCCCCTATGGCGTTGGCGACCGGATCGACAGCGGTCGCCACACCCTCCTCGACCGGCCCGAAGACCGCTGCCGCGGCCTGCCGGGCACCGTCGACCGGCGACTCCTCGCCTGCCCTGATGTCCACCGTGATCAACGCGAACGCGATGGCGATCAGAAGCACCAGGAGCAGCCGGCTTTCTCGTGTGTCCCTCACGTGCGGCGGCCGTGCCTTCCTCGTCGGAATTCTCTTTTGCCTGTATATCAACGATCCGCCGCACGGGCCCGGTAGCACCCGTACGGCGGATCCTTGTGTGTTCCGCATGGCCCCTCCGGCAGGGAGGGGTTTCTGTCAGCGACGGGGCTGGGCGTCCAGGACCTGCTGGAGCGCCTCGAACTCCTCGACGCACTTGCCGGAGCCGAGCGCCACGGAGTCGAGCGGGTCCTCGGCGATGTGGATCGGCATGCCGGTCTCCCGGCGCAGCCGCTCGTCGAGGCCGCGCAGCAGGGCGCCGCCGCCGGTCAGGACGATGCCGCGGTCCATGATGTCGCCGGAGAGCTCCGGCGGACACTTGTCGAGCGTGGTCTTGACCGCGTCGACGATGGCGTTGACCGGCTCCTCGATGGCCTTGCGGACCTCGGCGGCCGAGATGACGACCGTCTTGGGCAGGCCGGAGACCAGGTCGCGTCCTCGGATCTCGGTGTGCTCGTCCTTGTCGAGGTCGTACGCCGACCCGATGGTGATCTTGATCTGTTCGGCCGTCCGCTCACCGAGGAGGAGCGAGTACTCCTTCTTGATGTGCTGGATGATCGCGTTGTCGAGCTCGTCGCCGGCCACCCTGATGGACTGCGCCGTGACGATTCCGCCGAGGGAGATGACGGCGACCTCAGTGGTGCCGCCGCCGATGTCCACGACCATGTTGCCGGTGGCCTCGTGGACGGGCAGGCCCGAGCCGATGGCGGCGGCCATGGGCTCCTCGATGATGTGCACCTGACGGGCGCCGGCCTGCGTGGACGCCTCGATGACGGCGCGTCGCTCCACCCCGGTGATGCCGGAGGGGACACAGACCACGACGCGCGGACGTGCCAGGTAGCGTCGCTTGTGGATCTTGAGGATGAAGTACCGGAGCATGCGCTCGGTGATCTCGAAGTCGGCGATGACGCCGTCCTTGAGGGGTCGTACGGCGACGATGTTGCCGGGCGTGCGCCCGATCATCTTCTTCGCCTCGGAGCCGACCGCCAGAATGCCACCGGTGTTCGTGTTGATGGCGACCACGGACGGCTCGTTCAGGACGATCCCCCGGCCCCTCACGTACACCAGCGTGTTGGCGGTCCCGAGGTCGATCGCCATGTCACGGCCGATGAACGACATTTTGTTCCCCTTGTTCCCCATGAGGAGCGTCTGGCCTTCCAGTTGATAGCGGCTGCTGTCAGGTCGGCGAGGTGGGTGTGTGGGTGGAGGCCCCATCGTAGTCACGGTTGTACCGACACCGCGCGACGGGACTCCGGCAATCCCGCCGGAATGGATACCCGCCCCCTTAGTGGTGACGACGTGTCCTGCCCAGGCGTTCCCGCTCGCGCCGGGAAATACCAAGGGGCGACCGAAATTACTTCGGTCGCCCCAGGTCATGAGCGCTATTTGGCTGATGTCTCGTCAGTAAGGAGTGCTCCGGAAGAGTCAGAGAGCGGGAAAGAACAGCTTCAGCTCGCGCTCCGCGGACTCCTCGGAATCCGAGGCGTGGATCAGGTTCTCCCGGGTGACGGTGCCGAAGTCGCCCCGGATGGAGCCGGGCGCCGCGGCGATCGGGTCGGTGGGTCCGGCCAGCTGGCGGACACCCTCGATCACGCGTTCCCCTTCGACGACCAGGGCGACGATCGGACCGCTCGCCATGAAGCCCATCAGGGGCTCGTAGAAGGGCTTGCCCTTGTGCTCGCCGTAGTGCGTCTCCAGGGTCTCCTGGTCCAGCGTGCGCAGCTCCAGTGCGGGAATCGTCCAGCCGGCCTTCCGCTCGATGCGGCCGATGATCTCGCCGACCAGACCGCGACGGACGGCGTCGGGCTTGAGCAGGACGAGGGTGCGCTGGGTCATGTTTCGGCTCCTTGCGGCAAACGGGTGCGGTGGGACGAATCTACAGGGCCATCAGGGGGCGGTCCGGCCGGTCCCCGGCCGGACCCGAAGGGGATCCGTCACGCGGTGTCGGGCGCCGTGGAGGCCCCGGACGCCCCGGACGCCTCCTGCGCGGCGGCCCACCTCGCCTTGATCGTGTCGATCCTCCGGCCGTAGTGCACCGAGCACCACCACAGGCCGGCGAACACCGCGCCAAGGAAGAACATCGTCGGGACGACGAACCCGCTCACGATCAGACCGATCTGCAGCGCCCAGCCCAGCTGGACCGCCCCGGGACGCGACAGCATCCCGCACAGCAGCACCGACAGCAGCATCGCGACCCCGCAGACCGTCCAGACCGTGGCCTGGGTCAGGTCGGGGTCCTTCATCGCCACCAGCCCCGCGAAGCCGATCACGAAGAACTCGCCGATCAGCGTGCTCGCACACAGCGTGCGCATCCTCAGCCCCTCTTCAGCAGCAGGCGGGCCTCGCCCACCGTGATCACGGAACCGGTCACCAGGACCCCGGCCCCTCCGTACTCGGCCTCGTCCTCCGCCAGGGTGATCGCCGCCTCCAGGGCGTCGTCCAGCCGCGGCTCCACCTGCACCCGGTCCACGCCGAAGACCTCGACCGCGACGGCCGCCAGCTCGTCCGCGCCCATCGAACGGTGGCTGGAGTTCTCCGTGACCACCACCTCCGCGAAGATCGGCTCGAAGGCCTCCAGCACCCCGCGGACGTCCTTGCCCTCGCTCGCGGCCACGACCCCGATCAGCCGGCTGAAGCCGAAGGACTCGGTCACCGCCTCCGCCGTCGCCGCGGCACCCGCCGGGTTGTGCGCCGCGTCCAGGACCACCGTCGGGCTGCGCCGCACGACCTCCATGCGGCCCGGCGAGGTCACCGAGGCGAAGGCCCGCTGCACGGTCTCCAGGTCCAGCACCCGCGCGTGCTCCTGGCCGATGCCGAAGAAGGCCTCAACCGCCGCCAGCGCCACCGCCGCGTTGTGCGCCATGTGGGCGCCGTACAGCGGCAGGAAGATGCCGCCGTACTCCCCGCCCACACCGCGCAGCGTCAGCTGCTGGCCGCCGACGGCGACCTCGCGCGAGACGACGCCGAACTCCATGCCCTCGCGGGCCACCGTGGCGTCGACCTCCACGGCCTTCTTCAGCAGCACCTGCGCCGCGTCCACCGGCTGCTGCGCCAGGATCACGGTCGCGTCCTGCTTGATGACGCCGCCCTTCTCCACGGCGATCTCGCCGGGCGTGGAGCCGAGCCGGTCGGTGTGGTCCAGGCTGATCGGGGTGACCACCGCGACCGAGGCGTCGATGACGTTGGTCGCGTCCCAGCTGCCGCCCATGCCGACCTCGACCACCGCGACGTCGACGGGCGCGTCCGCGAAGGCCGCGTAGGCCATTCCGGTGAGCACCTCGAAGAACGACAGCCGGAACTCCTCGGCGGCGTCGACCATCTCCATGTACGGCTTGATGTCGTGGTACGTCTCGACGAACCGCTCGGCGCTGATCGGCGCCCCGTCGAGGCTGATCCGCTCGGTGATCGACTGCACGTGCGGGCTGGTGTAGCGCCCGGTGCGCAGCTCGAAGGCGTTCAGCAGGCACTCGATCATGCGGGCCGTGCTCGTCTTGCCGTTGGTGCCGGTGACGTGGATGGAGGGGTACGCGCGCTGCGGCTCGCCCAGCACGTCCATCAGCGCCGCGATCCGCGACACCGATGGTTCGAGCTTGGTCTCGCCCCAGCGGGTGGAAAGCTCCTGTTCCACCTCCAGCAGCGCCTTCGCGACCTCCGGGTCGACGGGCGGGGCGGGTACCGGGTCGCCCTGGGGCGGACCGGCCTGGGCGCGCAGGGTACGGCTGCCGGCCTCGATCACCGCCAGGTCGGGGTCGCGGTCGGACTCTTCCGCCACGATCTGGTCGAACTCGTCGAAGGTGCCGGCGAGGTCGTCGTTGTCGTCGCGGTCGTGGCTCTCGGGCTGCTGCTCACTCACAGGGCCAGTCTACGGACGGGGACCCCGAGGACTTTCGGCCCGGCCGTTTGGGGACTTTCGGCGGCAAGAGCGACCGGATCGTTATGCAAGCCTTGCGGGCAGCAGATAGGGGAACAAATGCCGCAGGCCAGTACCAACAAGACGGCTTCCAGCCGCGACACAGGGATAGACCTGGGGACCGCGAACACCCTCGTCTACGCACGGGGCCACGGGATCGTCCTCAATGAGCCGTCCGTGGTCGCCGTCAAGGCGGGCACCACCACCGCCCTGGCCGTCGGGGCGGACGCCAAGGAGACCATCGGCCGCACCCCCGGCTCCATCACCGCGATCCGTCCCCTCAAGGGCGGTGTGATCTGCGACTACGAGGCGGCCGAGGAGATGATCCGGCACTTCGTGCGCAAGGCCGTCCCCGGCCGCCGGCCCCGCACCCGCATGGTGATCTGCGTACCGTCCGGGGTCACCCCCGTCGAGCGGCGGGCCATCATCCACGCCTCCACCCGGGCCGGCGCCAAGGCCGTGCACCTGATCGAGGAGCCGATGGCGGCGGCGATCGGCGCCGGACTGCCCGTGGCCGAACCCCGCGGCTCCATGGTCGTGGACATCGGCGGCGGCACCTCCGAGGTCGCCGTCATCTCCCTGGGCGGCATCGTCACCTCCCAGTCGCTGCGCGTGGGCGGGGACCGGCTCGACGCCGCGATCATCGACCACGTGCGCAAGCGGCACGCGCTGCTCATCGGGGAGCGCACCGCCGAGGACGTCAAGCTCGCCATCGGCTCGGCCTGGCCGGTGCCGGACCGGCCGGAGCTGGAGACGCGCACCTTCACCGTGCGCGGCCGCGAGAAGGTCGGCGGCATGCCCAAGACGCTGGAGCTGGGCGCCGCGGACGTCCGGGCGGCCCTCGACGAGCCGGTCGAGGCGATCATCGCCGCCGTGCGCACCACCCTGGAGGAGTGCCCGCCCGAACTGTCCGGCGACGTGATGGAGCACGGCATCGTCCTGACCGGCGGCGGCGCCCTGCTCCCCGGACTGGACCTGCGGATGGCCTCCGCGACCGGCATCCCCGTCTTCGTGGCGGACAACCCGCTGGACTGCGTGGCGCTGGGCTCCGGCCGGTGCGTGGAGGACCTCGACACACTGGGCAGCCTGCTGGTCCCCGCGAAGGCCTGAGGTCCCGGACAGATCTAGCCGCGCGGGAGCGTGGCCACGACCTCGTACGCGTCCTGCGTGCGCCGCGCCGTCAGGGTCCCGCCCAGGCTGCGTACGCGCTCGGACATGCTCGCCGTGCCGGAGCCCGCCGAGACGGGGGCCCGGCCCGGGGTCCGGGCCGGCAGCGCGTTGCTCACGGCGATCCGCAGCCGGGGTCCGTCCGCCGCGATCGACACCTCGATGGTCTCCCCGTGCGCGTGCTTGGCGGCGTTGGTCAGGCACTCCTGCACCACCCGGTAGACCGCCGCCTGCCGCAGCGGCGACAGCCCGTGCACCTCCCGGTCCATGGCGAGCCGTACGGGCGACCCCGCCCGCCCGCTCTCCTCGGCCAGCGCGGCCAGCCCGTCCACGCCCGGGGTCGCGGCCCGCTCCCCGCGCTGCACGATGATCTCGTTGAGCACCAGGTGGGCCCGGCGCGCGGTGTCGGCCAGCTCCTCGAAGTCCTTCGCGTGCGTCGTCTCGCGCGCCCGTACCGACAGCACCTCGGAACGCACCGTCAGCAAGGTCAGCTCCCGCCCGACGAAGTCGTGGACGTCGCGGGCGACGGAGGTGCGCTCCTGCTGGACGGCCTGGAGCACGGCGGACTCGGCCCGCCGGGCGGTGAGCTCCCCCACCAGGTCGTGCCGGTAGGCGGCGATGCCCACCGCCGCGGCGAGCACCCCGATGGGCACGAACAGGCTGAGGAAGCCGCTGAGCGTCTCGGCCTTGTCCGCCGCCCAGCCCGGCACGCAGGAGAACAGGAGCAGCGCGAAGCCGACATACCCGATGGTGGCCAGGACGGCGGCCCGCCGGCCCCGGTAGCGGCCCACCGAGTACAGCGCGAACTGGATCAGGGTCAGCTCGTGCAGCCATCCGATGAAGAGCAGCGCGGCCACGTACGAGATCCAGGGCGTCCGGCGGCGCACCAGCAGGCTCGCGCAGCCCACGGCGAGCACGACGGCGGCGGCGGGCCCGCTCAGCGAGTTGTCGGCGGCGGCGAGTCCCGGCAGGTCGAGGGCCATCAGGCCGAGGCAGCTCAGTGCCGTGAGCACGTCCAGCGCCCGCGGCGATCCGGCCCAGCTCTCGGTGAGCCGGCGGCCGGAGGCCACCCACCGGTGGTACGCCGAGACGAGGGGCTGGACGCGCATGCCCTCCATCATCCGTGGTCAGCGGATCGGATCGGATCGACGGAGACCGAAAACGCAGTGATTTAGGGCACTTCGGACAGGTCGGAGGTCCGGTCCCGGCCTCCCGCGACCTTGCTCCCGGCGCGCTCCCGCACTGGCTGGTGCCGCCGGCCGGGTACGCGGTGCCGGCCGCGCTGGTCCTGGCGCGGTTCGGCACCCGCCTGCTGTGACGCCGTCCCCCGCACGGGGAAGGGATACGGCGAAGGCCCCCGCACCGACCGACGGTGTGGGGGCCTTCGCCCTGTGCCTGTTCCTGCGGACCGCTAGGCGGCGGGCAGCGCGGCCAGCTGGGCCTGGAGGCGCGTGATGTCCGCCTCGGCCTTGGCGAGCCGGCCCTTGATCTTGTCCACGACGTTGTCGGGGGCCTTGGCGATGAACGCCTCGTTCCCCAGCTTCGCCTCGGCCTGCTGCTTCTCCTTCTCGGCGGCGGCCAGGTCCTTGCTCAGCCGCTTGCGCTCCGCCGGGATGTCGATCGTGCCCGACAGGTCGAGCGCGACGGTGGCACCGCCGACCGGGAGGGTCGCGGTGGCCTCGAAGCCCTCGCCCTCCGGCTGCAGGCGCAGCAGCTGGCGGATGGCGGCCTCGTGCAGGCCCAGCGTCGTGCCCGACAGGTCCAGGCGGCCCGGGACCTTCTGCTTGTCGTCGAGGTTCTGCTCCCTGCGGAACCGGCGGACCTCACGGACCAGGCTCTGGACGGCCTCGATCTCGGCCTCGGCGGCCGCGTCGCGGAAGCCGCTGTCCTTCGGCCAGTCGGCGATCACGAGGGACTCGCCACCGGTCAGCGTGGTCCACAGGGTCTCGGTGACGAACGGGACCACCGGGTGCAGCAGGCGCAGCATGACGTCGAGGACCTCGCCGAGGACCCGGGCGGAGGCCTTGGCCTGCTCGCCGCCCGCGAAGAAGGTCGTCTTCGACAGCTCCACGTACCAGTCGAAGACCTCGTCCCACGCGAAGTGGTAGAGGGAGTCCGACAGCTTCGAGAACTGGTAGTCGTCGTAGAACGCGTCGACCTCGGCCACGGTCTTGTTGAGCCGCGACAGGATCCAACGGTCGGTCGCCGACATCTCCTCGACGGCCGGCAGCTCGCCCTCGATCGTGGCGCCGTTCATCAGCGCGAAGCGCGTGGCGTTCCAGATCTTGTTGGCGAACTTGCTGGACGCCTGGACCCAGTCCTCGCCGATCGGGACGTCGACGCCCGGGTTGGCGCCGCGGGCCAGGGTGAAGCGGACGGCGTCGGAGCCGTACCGGTCCATCCAGTCCAGCGGGTTGACCGCGTTGCCGAAGGACTTCGACATCTTCTTGCCGCGCTCGTCACGGACCATGCCGTGCAGGGCGATGGTGTGGAACGGCGGGGTGCCGTCCATCGCGTACAGGCCGAACATCATCATCCGGGCGACCCAGAAGAAGAGGATGTCGTAGCCGGTGACCAGGACGGAGTTCGGATAGAACTTCGCCAGGCTCTCGGTCCGGTTCGGCCAGCCGAGCGTGGAGAAGGGCCACAGGCCCGACGAGAACCACGTGTCGAGGACGTCGGTGTCCTGGGTCCAGCCCTCGCCCGCGGGCGGCTGCTCGTCCGGTCCGACGCAGACGACCTCGCCGTTCGGGCCGTACCAGACGGGGATGCGGTGGCCCCACCACAGCTGGCGCGAGATGCACCAGTCGTGGAGGTTGTCGACCCAGTCGAAGTAGCGCTTCTCCATCTCCTGCGGGTGGATCTTGACCCGGCCGTCGCGGACCGCGTCACCGGCGGCCTGGGCGAGCGGGCCGACCTTGACCCACCACTGCATGGACAGACGCGGCTCGATGGTGGTCTTGCAGCGCGAGCAGTGGCCGACGGAGTGGGTGTACGGGCGCTTCTCGGCGACGATCCGGCCCTCGGCACGCAGCGCGGCGACGATGGCGGAGCGGGCCTCCAGCCGGTCCAGGCCCTGGAAGGGGCCGTGGGCCGTGATGATGGCGTGCTCGTCCATGACGGCGAGGTTCGGCAGGCCGTGGCGCTGGCCGATCTCGAAGTCGTTCGGGTCGTGCGCCGGGGTCACCTTGACGGCGCCGGTGCCGAACTCCGGGTCGACGTGCTCGTCCGCGACGACCGGGATGCGGCGGCCGGTCAGCGGCAGCTCGATCTCGGTGCCGACGAGGTGCTTGTAGCGCTCGTCCTCCGGGTGGACGGCGACGGCGGTGTCGCCGAGCATCGTCTCGGCGCGGGTGGTCGCCACGATGATGGAGGCGTCACCCTCGCCGTACCGGATGGAGACGAGCTCGCCCTCGTCGTCCTGGTACTCGACCTCGATGTCGGAGATCGCGGTGAGGCAGCGCGGGCACCAGTTGATGATGCGCTCGGCCCGGTAGATGAGCTCGTCGTCGTAGAGCTTCTTGAAGATGGTCTGGACGGCCTCGGAGAGGCCCTCGTCCATGGTGAACCGCTCGCGCGACCAGTCGACACCGTCACCGAGGCGGCGCATCTGGCCGGAGATCTGCCCGCCGGACTCGCCCTTCCACTGCCAGACGCGCTCGACGAACGCCTCGCGGCCCAGGTCGTGGCGGGACTTGCCCTCCTTGGCGAGCTCACGCTCGACGACGTTCTGGGTGGCGATGCCGGCGTGGTCCATGCCGGGCTGCCACAGCGTCTCGAAGCCCTGCATGCGCTTGCGGCGGGTCAGGGCGTCGATGAGCGTGTGCTCGAAGGCGTGGCCCAGGTGGAGCGAGCCGGTGACGTTCGGCGGCGGGATGACGATGGTGTACGGCGGCTTCTCGCTCTTCGCGTCGGCCTCGAAATACCCACGCTCTACCCAGCGCTCGTAGAGCTTCCCCTCTACCTCGGCCGGCGTGTACGCGGTCGGCAATTCGGAGTTGGGGCTGCTGGGTGTCTGCGTGTTCTCGGTCACGGGCCACAGTTTACGGCCGTAACAGTCCAGTCATGAAACCGGTAATGAGGGGGCCCGCCGCCCCGGGCGCCATCCCCTTCCGCCAGGATGTGTGGAACGGATAAGCAAAACGGATAGCCAACCTCATTGGGGGACGCGGGATGAGTTACAACCAGCCAGGGCCCTACGGGCAGCAGCCTCAGCAGCCGGGACCGTACGGGCAGCAGCCCGCGCAGCCGAATCCGTACGGCCAGCCCGCCCCCCAGCCCGGGCCCTACGGCCAGCCCGCCCCGCAGCCGGGCTACGGCTACCCGCAGCAGCCGGGCGTTCCCCCGCAGGGCTACCCGCAGCAGCCGCCGACGCCGGCGTACGGCTACCCGCAGCAGCAGGCTCCGTACGGCGGGCAGCCGCCGAAGAAGTCCAAGGCCGGGGTGATCATCGCCGCGGTCGTCGCGGTCGCGGTCGTCGCGGGCGCCGGCTGGTACTTCACGAAGGGCGGCGGCGCGGGCGGCGACATCGCGGCCGACACCAAGGGCTACAAGCTGGTCGCCCCGGAGTCGGTGGACGACTTCAAGAAGGACCCGAAGTACAAGGAAAAGCCCTTCACCGACAAGGACAAGAAGGAAGCCGAGGCGGTGGGCGTCAAGAACCCCACCCAGGTGGGGATGACCTACCAGTCCGGTGACCCGAGCAACCCGCTGGCCGGGAAGCTCCTCAACTTCTCGGGCGTCTACGGCGAGATCGCGGACCCGGAGAAGGCGGTGGACGCGTACTTCGCCCTGGCCAAGCTGCAGGGCACCAAGGACGACAGCAAGTCCACGGTCGACCTCGTCGGGAGCCCCAAGACGATGAGCCCGGCCAACTTCAAGGGCGCCGTGCTCAAGTGCCAGGAAGCCAAGTTCACCTCGAAGGACACGACCGTCAAGGGGCCGAAGGAGTTCACGGTCCCGATCTGCATCTGGGGTGACTACAGCACCCTGAGCACGGTCACTTCCATGGAGATGGCCTCGCTGCTCTCCGGCAAGTCGGGTTACACCCAGGAGCAGACCGCGGAGCTCGCCGCGAAGCTCTACAACACCGCCCGCGTCAAGAAGTAGCGGCACGGCAGGACATGCAGAAGGGGCGCCCCCGGCCGGGGGCGCCCCTTCTGCATGCTGCTCTGCGGGCTACGCGGACTTCTCGTGCGGGCCCTGGTCCTTCGGGACGATCCGGGGGACCAGCGTCGGGTTGACGTTGGAGCGGACCACGTCGGACGTGATGACCACGCGGGCCACGTCCTTGCGGGACGGGACCTCGTACATCACCGACATGAGGACCTCTTCCATGATGGCGCGCAGGCCGCGCGCGCCGGTCTGGCGGAGGATCGCCTGGTCGGCGATGGCCTCGAGGGCCTCGCGCTCGAAGTCCAGCTCCACACCGTCGAGTTCGAACAGCCGCTGGTACTGCTTCACCAGGGCGTTGCGCGGCTCGATCAGGATCTGGAGCAGGGCCTCCCGGTCCAGGTTGTGCACGGAGGTCAGCACGGGGAGGCGGCCGATGAACTCGGGGATCATCCCGAACTTCACCAGGTCCTCCGGCATGACCTCCTGGAACTGGTCGCTGGCCTCGATCTCGCGCTTCGAGCGGATCGTCGCCCCGAAGCCGATGCCCTTGGCGCCCGCACGCGACTCGATGATCTTCTCCAGGCCGGAGAAGGCGCCGCCCACGATGAAGAGCACGTTCGTCGTGTCGATCTGGATGAACTCCTGGTGCGGGTGCTTCCGGCCGCCCTGCGGCGGTACGGAGGCGGTCGTGCCTTCCAGGATCTTCAGGAGGGCCTGCTGCACGCCCTCGCCGCTCACGTCGCGCGTGATCGACGGGTTCTCGCTCTTGCGGGCCACCTTGTCGATCTCGTCGATGTAGATGATCCCGGTCTCGGCCTTCTTGACGTCGTAGTCGGCGGCCTGGATCAGCTTCAGCAGGATGTTCTCGACGTCCTCGCCGACGTACCCGGCCTCCGTCAGCGCCGTCGCGTCGGCGATGGCGAACGGGACGTTCAGCATGCGGGCGAGGGTCTGCGCGAGCAGCGTCTTGCCGGAGCCCGTGGGGCCCAGCAGCAGGATGTTGGACTTCGCGAGCTCGATCGCGTCGTCCCGGCCCTGCGCGCCGCCGTTCTCGCCGGCCTGGACCCGCTTGTAGTGGTTGTAGACCGCTACGGAGAGAGCCTTCTTCGCCGGCTCCTGGCCGACGACGTAGCTCTCCAGGAACTCGTAGATCTCACGGGGCTTGGGGAGTTCCTCCCACCGGACCTCGGAGGTCTCCGCGAGCTCTTCTTCGATGATCTCGTTGCAGAGGTCGATGCACTCGTCGCAGATGTACACACCGGGTCCTGCGATGAGCTTCTTCACCTGCTTCTGGCTCTTTCCGCAGAACGAGCACTTGAGCAGGTCGCCGCCGTCACCGATGCGTGCCACGAGGTGCTTCCCCTTCGCCTGGGAGACGCCTGGTTCAGCGCTCCTGGTGCCTCATATCCGACGGTACCTTGCCGGGGGCCCCGTGCGGGGCCCCCTTGACGTGGTTCACATCGCCGAATCCGGCGGCGGTTCCACGCCAACTGGCGGCAAGGATCAGTGCGAACTCTTGCGGGTGGAGATGATCTGGTCGATCAGGCCGTACGCGAGCGCGTCCTCGGCCGTCAGGATCTTGTCGCGCTCGATGTCGTCGCGGATCTTCTCGATCGGCGTCGTCGAGTGCTTGGCCAGCATGGTCTCCAGCTGGTCGCGCATGCGCAGGATCTCGTTGGCCGCGATCTCCAGGTCGGAGAGCTGCTCACGGCCGGTGCCGCCGGAGGGCTGGTGGATCAGCACACGGGCGTTCGGCAGGGCCATGCGCTTGCCGGGGGTGCCGGCGGCGAGCAGGACCGCGGCGGCGGAGGCCGCCTGGCCCATGCAGACCGTCTGGATGTCCGGCTTCACGAACTGCATCGTGTCGTAGATCGCCGTCAGCGCGGTGAAGGAGCCACCGGGGCTGTTGATGTAGATCGAGATGTCGCGGTCGGGGTCCATCGACTCCAGGCACAGCAGCTGCGCCATGACGTCGTTGGCGGAGGCGTCGTCGATCTGCACGCCGAGGAAGATCACGCGCTCCTCGAAGAGCTTCGCGTACGGGTCGTACTCGCGCACGCCCTGCGAGGTGCGCTCGACGAAGCGCGGGATGACGTAGCGGTTGTCCACCTGCGGGCCGGTGTAGAGGCCGTTGGCGCTCGCGGAGAAGTTGTTCTGCATCTGGGTGTTCACCATCCTGGTGGCGTTCTGCGGGCTGTCGACTGCTGGGTACTGACGGTGGTGCCGGGATCAGGCCCCGGTGCCGCCGCCGCCCGGAACGTTGGACGCGGCCGAGATGATCTCGTCGATGAGGCCGTAGTCCTTGGCCTCCTGGGAGGTGAACCAGCGGTCGCGGTCACCGTCGCGGATGATCGCCTCGACGGTCTGGCCCGAGTGGAACGCGGTGATCTCGGCCATCCGCTGCTTGGTGCGCAGCAGGTACTGGGCCTGGATCTTGATGTCCGACGCGGTGCCACCGATGCCGGCGGAGCCCTGGTGCATCAGGATGTCGGTGTTCGGCAGGGCGAAGCGCTTGCCCTTGGCGCCACCGGTGAGCAGGAACTGCCCCATCGAGGCCGCCATGCCCATGCCGATGGTCACGACGTCGTTGGGGATGTACTGCATGGTGTCGTAGACGGCCATGCCGGCCGTCACGGAGCCACCGGGGCTGTTGATGTAGAGGTAGATGTCCTTCTCCGGCTCGGCGGCCAGGAGCAGGAGCTGTGCGGTGATCTTGTTCGCGATGTCGTCGTCAACCTGCTGGCCGAGGAAGATGATGCGCTCGCCGAGCAGCCGGTTGTAGACATGGTCGCCGAGGCCGCCACCGATGGACGGCTCACCCGCGGCGTAAGGCTTCAGATTCGTCACGTATCCACCTGCTCGTCTCCGACGGCCATGTGCCGTCTCAGCGTCTCGTTCTGGGGCGCGGTCCGGCCGGTGCGGACGAGTCCGCCGGCGCCCGGGTACTCACGTGCCCTCGTATTCATGGACCCTAACGCGCAGGTCGGACAACGCCATCCCGCTTCCCGAACTGTTCGCTCGGAGCGCAAGGTCCCGGGGCCGTTGGGGCGCCAGGCCGAAGGGCCCGGACGCGGCTGCGTACGGGCCCTTCGGGGCACTGCTCAGTGGGCTTCGCCCGGGGTGTTACTTGGCCTCGTCGGCCTTGACCTCGTCGTCACCGTCGACGGTGGCCTCGACGGTCTCGACGGCCGTCTCCTCGTCCTCGTCGGACAGGTCCACGACGTCACCGTTGGTGTCGACGACCTTGGCGGCCTCGACGACGACCGCGAGGGCCTTGCCGCGGGCGACCTCGCCGACGAGCATCGGAACCTGGCCACCCTCGACGACCGCCTGGGCGAACTGGTCGGGGGACATGCCGGAGGACTGGGCACGGCGCATGAGGTGCTCGGTGAGCTCCTCCTGGTTGACGCCCAGCTTCTCCTTGTTGACCAGCGCGTCGAGGACGAACTGGGTCTTGATGCCCTTGATCGCCTGCTCGGAGGTCTCGGCGTCGAACTCCTCGACCGTCTTGCCCTGGAACTCCAGGTACTTCTCGATGGTCAGACCCATCTGGCCGAGCTGGTGGTGCTCCAGGTTGTGCTTGCGGGTCTGGACCTCGTCCGCGAGGAGCTTCTCGGGGATCGGGACCTCGACGAGCTCCAGCAGCTTCTCCAGGACGCGCTCCTGGGCCTGCGTGGCCTGGTCGTACTGCTTCATGTTCTCGAGGCGCTTGCGGCTGTCCGCCTTGAGGTCCTCAAGGGTGTCGAACTCGCTCGCCATCTGCGCGAACTCGTCGTCCAGCTCCGGGAGCTCCTTGGCGGAGACCTTGGTGACCTTGACGGTGACCTCGGCGTCCTTGCCCTCGGCGGAGCCGCCCTTCAGCTGGGAGGTGAAGGTGGCCTCGCCACCGGCCTCCAGGCCCGTGACGGCCTCGTCGATGCCCTCGAGGAGCTCGCCCGAGCCGATGGTGTACGCGACGTCGGAGGCGACGCCGTCGGGCAGCACCTCGCCGTCGACCTTGGCCTCCAGGTCGATGGTGACGACGTCACCGTCGGCGGCGGCGCGCTCGACGTCCTTGGTGGAGCCGAAACGGCCGCGCAGCTGCTCGACCGACTTCTCGACGTCCTCGTCGGAGACCTCGATGGCGTCGACCTCGACCTCGATGCCGGAGTAGTCCGGGATCTCGATCTCGGGACGGACGTCGACCTCGGCGGTGAAGGCCAGCAGCTCGCCGTCCTTCAGCTCCGTGATGTCCACCTCGGGCTGGCCCAGCGGGTTCAGGTCGGCCTCGTTGACGGCCTCGGTGTAGAACTTCGGGAGGGCGTCGTTGACGGCCTCCTCCAGCACCGCACCGCGGCCGAAGCGCTGGTCGATGACGCGGGCCGGGATCTTGCCCTTGCGGAAGCCCTTCACCGTGACCTGCTGGTTGATCTTCTTGTACGCCGCGTCGAGGCTGTCCTTGAGCTCCTCGAAGGGCACCTCAACAGTGAGCCGAACCCGAGTCGGGTTCAGGGTCTCCACGGCGCTCTTCACGGTTCGGTCTCCTTGTGGCTGACTTCTGGGGGATCTGCCGTCTCGCTGCGATTCAGCGGTTCAGCGGACTTCGGCCCGGTACATCAGACACACGGGCACGCAGCTTGCATAGTAGCCGCAAGCGGCAATCAGCCCACAACGCGATCTTGTGGAGACACTGCTGCTGGTCGGGGTGGCCGGATTCGAACCGACGACCTTCCGCTCCCAAAGCGGACGCGCTACCAAGCTGCGCCACACCCCGTCGGTGCGACACGTAGGGTACATGCCCGGAGACCCTCTGATGTGCGGGGTTTCCCGATGCGTTTCGGGCTCGTCCGGGGCGTGCGCGCGAAATGTGGTGTGCGCTCCCCCTGTACGACCCGCTAGGATGCTGTCCGTGCCGCGGTCCCGTACCTGCGGCGCGCGCGTTGCGGGTGTAGCTCAATGGTAGAGCACTAGTCTTCCAAACTAGCTACGCGGGTTCGATTCCCGTCACCCGCTCTGAACCACAAAGGGCCAGGTCAGAGGACGTTTCCTCGACCTGGCCCTTGGTCATTCCCGGGGCCCGGATCACTCGCGCGTGCCCCCCGCGTGCCCCTCACTCGCCACGTGCCTGCCAGTACGATCAGCGCCCACTGTCCAGGGGGTATCGCATGAGCGCCGGCATGGCACTCGGGGTCAGTCACGACCGGGAATGGATCATCCGCAACGCCAAGGGGCGGAAGTTCGTGTACGAGTCCGCGGAGGAAGCCTTCGAGGAGCTGCACGAGTACGGCGAGGGTGCCGTGGTGCTGACGCGTGAGGTGTACCGGGGCATGTTCCGCACCAAGCCGGTCACCGACTGGCAGGAGGTCGCGCCGCCGGTCAGCGATTCGGACACCGAAAGCTGATCCGCATCCACGACTCAGGGCCAGGCCGCAGGAATATCCCCGGCCTGGCCCGGGTCGCCCGCACGAATGCCGTGTTCAGCCGTCCGCTTCGGCAGTCCTGCCGAGTTGCCCCTTCGCACCCTTGCGCCCCGCCTGCACCAGCCCACTGAGCGCATCGGCGCTCGCGTGCTGGTAAATCAGTGCGGCACGAGCGGTGCTGTGGCCCATGCGCGTCATCAACTCCCTTGTGCTGGAACCTGTTGACGCGGCGAGCGTGTTGCCCGTCTGCCGAAGGTCATGAAAATGCAGCGCGGGGTCGCTCTCTTGGCCCCGACGAAGACACACCCGTCGGCGCCGGCCTCGGCGTATCGCTTCAGGTGCTCGTGGAGGTCCGGGAGGATCACGCCGGGGATGGAGACCGTCCTCTTGCCGGCGGCACTCTTCGGCGCCTTGATCTCCCGCTGCCCGTTGCTCAGTTCGGCGACGGCCCGCCGGACCCGTACGGTCCGGTGCTCCAGGTCCACGTCTCGCCCGGCCATGAGCACGAGGGCGCGGTAGCGCGGCTGGATCGCCTCGGCCAGCGCGTAGACCTCCTCGACCGTGGCGGTCGGCCGTTCCGGCGTGCGGACGCTGCTGGCCCCCTTCACCTGGCAGGGGTTCCGCCGGATCAGCTCGTCGGACACGGCCGTCCCCAGGATGGCCCGGAGCAGGGCGTAGGCCTTGGCGACGGTGGTGGGCCCGGTGCCGGCGGCCAGCTTGTCGGCACGCCAGCTCCGTACAAGGGGCGGGGAAATCTCTGCGTACTAGCACCTCGTCGCCACGGAGGTCGCCACGTGGACCTGGCTGGCAGGTGGCACAGCCCGTCGCGGAGGCGACTCGCGCGTATGGTGGCGCAGTCGGCGACGCACTGAACGAGCCGTGCAGATACTCGCGCTTATACAGAGCCGCCCCAAAGCAGCTCCGCCGACCAAGGTCACGCGGCCACGCCCTTCGCTTGCGGCACCATAACCAGCATGGACCTTGAGGGGATAGGCGCGCTGTCTGCGGCCGTCGTAGCGAGCATCGGGATTCCGACGACCATGCTGATTGGCCGATGGCAGATGAAGGCCGGCTTGCGTACGGCGGAGGCCACAAGCAAAGCGGGGCTGGCTCAAGCCGAGTCTACATACCGTGCAGCGCTGGACGCTGTTCGCGCCCAGGCGAACGCCGCTCACCTGCAATGGCGTCGTGGCATCCAGAGGGACGCCTATGCCTCCTTCCTCCTCACTGCCAATCGAGTGCAGGAGTTGGGTGAGCGATTCGTCGCGAACAACGAGGAGGAGATATCAGCGGAGACCATCAGAGCCGGGAAGGCTGATATTTACGACGCTCTCGCGAACCTTAAGGCGGCTCAAACGGTGATTGAGCTAGAAGGGCCTGACGACGTTGCCGCCCCTGCTGCAGGCATGACCGATGCCGCACACTCGATGGGCTATCACCTCGGGAAGCAGGCAACGTACGAGAGAGCGTGGAGCAAGCTCGGCCGGACATTGGATCACCAATCGCCAGATGTGAGCGCTGCTGCTGTGAGACTCATGGAGGCACTGGCTAACCTCCGCTCCACTTTCCGATCAGAACTCGATGAGCCGGGTAGGCAGAATACTCATGAGGGCCGAGCTGCGGAACGGTCCTGCCGCGACGCCTGGAGCACATTGCCACCGGACACTCTGGACGACGGCGAGTTCAGAGCACTACTAGAGGGATGGTCATCTCATCCTCCGACATCGAGCAGCTCATACCTCGATGCCGTTCACCAATTCCGCGAGAAAGAAGCGCAATTCGTCAGTGCCGTCAAGATCGAACTGCACGGTTAACCCACTCCGTAGGACCTACTCCCAGTCTTCGCCCCACCCTGTCTTGCGGCACCTTCCTGACTAGGTTTGGGGCCGCTCCGTTGATTCGTGTGAGCTCTTGCTCTCTGAGGTGCGCCGACGCTCCTTCGTGGGCGGAGTGCGCTGGGTGCGGGAGGCGGTGGCCGCGGCTGGTTGCTACTCGGACTGCATTCCGGAGGGCTCCGGTCAGGCCGAATTCGTGTCGGCGAGCACTTCGAGGGCCTGGGCCAGGAGCTCGGATCCCAAGCCGAGCTGGATCTCTTCGGTGTTGTCGGCGAGGCGGGACAGGTAGCCGGTGGGAGTGTCGGCGCTCAGGTAGCAGGGCTTGTCTTCGAGGCCCGACCATGGGAGGAGGCGCAGTTCGTTTCTCTCGGTCACTCCTTCGAGCTCCTCTCCTCGGTCACGAGGCGGGTGGTGAAGAGGGCGTCCGCTCTGTCGCAGGTGAGGACGGGGACGAGCGTGCATCGTCAGCGCCTCGCCTGACTCGAGAACCGCCGTTTGGCGCCGGCGGGCAGTTGGACGAGGGCGGTCACGCGGCACGCTTGGCCGCCGATCTGGACAACGTCGCCGCGACGCACGCTGATCGAACTGATCTCGATGTTGGCGGCGAAGGCGCCGCTGGGAGCCCAGCCGCTCATTGGTTCACCTGCCGCGGGGCCAGTGCAGTGTCCGGGGTGTGGCAGGGGCAGTCGCAAGCCTCGCAGATCACGGGGAGGCCAACGGGTGCGGCGGCTGGGGACGCCTGGGCGCGTTGCTGATCTCCCAGGGAGTGCTGGAGGGGCGCGCGGGGTCGGGCACGTACGTCGCCGAGCCTCGTCGACGCGACCTGTGCGTGCGTACGGTCTATGAGTTCCTCGCCGATGAGCGGCCGGTTCAGTTGTCGACGAGCTGGGAGCCGCACGGACTCACCGCGGGCACGCTCGTCGTCCTGCCGGAGGGTGGGCCGCATGCCGGCGTTGGCGTCGTGAACCGGATGGCCGAGATCGGGATCACGGTCAGCCGCGCCGTCGAGCATCCGGGGCCGCGACAGGCGAGCGCGGAGGAGGCATCGCTCCCCGGGATCCAGAAGGCCGCTCTGGTCACCCGCATCCGGCGGAGGTATTACAGCGACCAGGGGCGGCCCGTGGAGACGGCGGACATCGTCGTCCCCGCCGCACTGTGCGAGATCGTCCACGAGATCCCTGTCGGCCGCCAGCGCGGACATGCTGCAACCCGTTTCGTGGCCGCCCGGCATTAGCGTGGCTGCATGGATGAACCGCTGATCAAGGTGCAGAGCTCAGCCGGCGAGGCTCACATCAAGGCCAACGCCGAAGGGCTTCGCGTCCTCGCGGAGCGGCTGTTGGAGCTCGCCGGCCCCGGCGTACGGGACGGGCGCCACCTGCACCTCGATGCGGGCGTTGACCTTGAGGACGGCTCGTCCGGCCTCGTTCTGGAGCGTGACGACTCGCTCTAATCGGCTCCGCCGAAGTCCGCTGCCGATCCGCACCTGCGGGACAACCCTGGCCGCCCCTGGTGAACGGGATCTGGGGGCGAAGGGCCTGCTCTCGAAGTCGGGTGTGAGGTTGTGCCAAGATCGCGGGATGCTGCGACTCACCGATTTCATTATCGACTGCCCGGACACGATGAAGCTGGCAACTTTCTACTCCGAGGTGACGGGCCGTCCGATCAAGGAAGGCAGCTCTGAGGACTGGGCCGGCATCCAGTTCGGCGAGATCGAGCTGGCATTCATCCGGGTGGACGACTACCGCGCTCCGCAGTGGCCCGACAGCGAGCACCCCAAGCAGTTCCACCTCGACTTCGAAGTGGACGAGATCGAGTCCGAGCAGCGCCGCGTCCTCGACCTCGGCGCGACGCTGAGGCAGGACTTCATCGGCCCCAACGGCTACGGCTGGCAGGTCTACACCGACCCGATCGGCCACCCCTTCTGCCTGTGCCGCAACAAGGGCGTCACCTGGACCGACCAGGGCCCCGTTTGGCCCAAGCGCGACTAAGCGGCTTCGACGAGGTTCGTTGCCGGCTGTGGGTTCCGGTAGCGATGTACCACAACCGTGTATGCCACTCGCCGACGCCATCCCCCCAAGGCCCCGGCGGGCCGTGTCCCCCGCGTGGCCGCGCGGGGGCCTCGGGCGGGGAGTGTCGGGGAGACGCGGGGAGGCTGGCCGTAAGGTGCAGGCCAGGGACTTGGCCGGTGAGCGGGTAGGCGCGTACGCGATCTTCCTAACCAGCTAAGCGAGTTCGATTCCCGCCACCCACTCTGAAGCACAAAAGGGCCAGGTCAGGGAGTTCTCCTGAACCTGGCCCTTCGTCGTTCCGTACGAGAGGCGGGGAGATGGACGATCTTTGGGCGAGCATCGGGCTTCACCCGGACCAGGTCGTTCGATGTGAGGTCACCGGGCACCGAGGGCGCTTCGGCGTAGAGGTCTCCATCGTCAAGCCCCGATCCGACGTCGCCGCCTTCGTCGACTTCGTCCTGCTGACCGACGAACGCAGGCACCTGACCTCGGACGAGTTCCCGCCGATCGGGAGCCTGCTCGACGCCGTGACCTTGGATATCCACCCGAACGGCGAACTGAGGCTGTGCGCGCGCCCGTCGTCACTGGCTGGTCTCCGGGTCCAGGACGGCCGGCAGAGGTGAAGGCCACGCAGGCGGGGGCTGCGTGGATCTCGTCCTTTGACCGACGGGCGGGGCTCTCCGTCTGCTAAGAAGCGGCCATGGACGCGGCTCTGACGGGACTTGCAGGCACAACCGTAGGCGCGATGGCCGGCTTCGCAGGGGCCTGGCTCGCCCAGCGGGGGCAGCTACGCCAACAGCGAGAGCAGCGGGCGTACGAGGAACGAGTGCGTTGGCTGGATGACAAGAAGGGCCTGTATCGCGATCTCCTGATCGCGACGAACGGCTGGCACGACTCGTTGGTTTCCATCTGGCGCGACGAGGACGACGGGCGGCTCTCGGAGGCTCGGGGAAGTGCCTACAAGTGGGGCGTCGAGGCTTCGCTCATAGCATCCGAGCCGGTTCGGACTGCCATTGAGGATCTGCAGGGCAGGTTCTCCGCCGCCCAGCTCGTGGTCCTCAGGCGCACGCCGACAACGGGGCGGCCACCTCTTGAGGCCGTGGAAGAAGGGCTTGCGCTGCTGGAGGCTGCCCTGCGGGCAGAACTCTCCGACCCGCTCCGTCCGGATGTTCACAGACGTTCGAGCCGTCCCTGGGGCGTACAGCGTGCCCTTTTCAGGGGCAGGGCGCCTCACGCAGTCGAGCGGGCATGAGGATCTGCCCTCCGAACGCTCCGGGGGGAATGCCGGGGAGCGTTCGGGGGGCCTCTTGTGCGTACGCGATCTTCGGAACCGGTTGCGCGGGTGTGGTTCCCGTTGCCCGGTCTGAAGACGAAGGGCCGGGTCAGAGTTTGATGTTGGCGATCATCGTCGCGAGGGAGTTGAGGAAACGGTTCACGTCGTCCGCGATCGAGCTGGATGCGAGGAAGAAGCCGAAGAGGGCCGCGACGATGGCGGGGCCCGTCTTGATGTGGTTGCCGCGGATCAGCACCACCAGGATGACCGCCAACAGAACCACCACTGACAGCGAAATGGCCACTACTGATCACACCTTCGGTCGTCCCCTGGTCGGCCCGGGGCGCGCGGCCAGGCACACCCCCACATGGACCATCCTCCCACCAACGGGCCCCGGCTATCCGCCGGGTGGCGAATCGCCGTGGTTCCGTTTCCGCCAACCACATGTGCGCCGGGCATGTTTCGGGCGCGGGGCCCGGGTTATGGGGTGGTGAGACCGAGCAGGGACCGGACATACGCGTACTTCGCGGACAGCCGATCGCGCGTGGGACCGTCCAGTACGGAGAGGCGTACGGGGTCGGCGTTGTGCGCCAGGTCGGCCTCCTTGACGAGGAGGGCGCCGGGCGTGGCGAGGATGCGGGCCGTGTACTGCTCGACCGGTTCGCCGGGGCGCTTGGTGACCGCGAGGATCATGTCCTTCACCGAGGGGGGAAGGGCGGCGGAATCCAGCCAGGTGAGGCTGAGGGCATCGTCCTCGATCGCGTCGTGGAGCCAGGCCGCCGCCTGCTGTTCGGGGCTGCCGCCGCGCAGGCGGACTCCCTCGGCCACGGCCGCCAGGTGCTCGGCGTAGGGCCGGCCGGCCTTGTCCGTCTGGCCTTCGTGCGCGGTGCGCGCGAGGGCCTCCACCTCGATGAGGGTCAGGGGGTTGTCCGTCATGCGATCTCCCTTGCCGCCGCGCCGAGGGCCTCCGCGGCCCGGCGTACATCCGCCTGCGTGGTACGCCAGTTGGAGAACGCGGCGCGCAGGGCGGGGGTTCCACCGTAGACGGTCGGGGTGACGAAGACCTCGGCGGCCGCGGCCTCGCGCAGGGCGGTCAGCCGGGCCGCGGTGGGGGTGTCGGCGAGGGTGAAGCAGACGACGTTGAGGCGGACCGGGGCGAGGAGGGTGAAGGCGGGGTCCTCGTCCAGTGCGGTGCCCAGGGCGCGGGCGCAGGCGATGTCGCGTTCGACGATCTCGCGGTGGCCTTCGCGGCCGTACGCGCGGAGCGTGAACCAGGCGGCGAGGGCGCGCAGCCGGTGGGAGTTCTCCGGGGTGAGGTGGACGAGGTCGGGGTGGTCGCCGAGGGGGCCGAGGTAGGCGGCGGAGTTCTGGAAGACGCGGGCCTGGAGGTCTTGGCGGCGGGTGAACTGGACGGCGCTGTCGTAGGGGACGTTGAGCCACTTGTGCAGGTCGACGCAGAGGGAGTCGGAGGCGTCGAGGCCGGCGGCGAGGTGCGCGTGGTCCGGGGAGAGGGCGGCGAAGGCGCCGAACGCGGCGTCGGTGTGCAGCCAGAAGTCGTGGCGTTCGCGCAGGGCGGTGATGGCGGGGAGGTCGTCGAAGTCGACGGTGTTGACGGTGCCCGCGTTGGCGACGACCACGGCCGGGCCGGGGGTGTCGGCGAGGGCGCGGTCCAGGGCGGCCGGGTCCACGGCCTCGCGGCCGGGCAGGGTCGGGACGCGTACGAGGGAGCTGCGGCCGAGGCCGAGGACCGAGAGGGCCTTGGCGATGGAGGAGTGCGGGGCGCCGGAGAGGACGCGGACCGGGCCGAGGGCGGCTGCGCCGTCGTCGGCCGGGGAGACGCCGAGGCGTTCGCCGAGCCATTCGCGGGCGATGGCGAGGCCGGTGGTGTTGGACATGGTGGCGCCGCTGACGAAGGTGCCGGTGTGGGCGGCGGAGAGGTGGAAGAGCTCGCGGAGCCAGCCGACGGTCTCGCGTTCGAGGTCCTGGCCGGCGCCGTCGAGGGCGGAGTTGGAGCTCTGGTCGTGGGCGGCGGTGAGCCAGTCCCCGGCGAGGGCGGCGGGGGTGGCTCCGCCGGTGACGAAGCCGAGGTAGCGGGGGCCGGCGGAGGCGGAGAGGCGCGGCTCCCAGCGCGCGCGGAAGGCGGTGAGGGCGGCGGCTGTGCCGGTGCCGTGCTCGGGGAGGGGTTCGGGGGCGGGGTCGGGGTTGGGGCCGGGGGGCCGCTTGCCGGCGGGCGGTACGACGGGACGCGCGTCCAGGGTGGCGAGCGCGTCGGCGGCGGCGCGGCGGGTGGCTTCGAGCAGGTCGGGGAGCCGGGCGAGGTCGGCGGCGAGCGTACGGTCCATGGGGGCACGGTAGGCGCGCCGCGCCCTGCCGGGGCGGGCCAATCGGCACGGATTGGCCCGCGCGTCGCCGGGCCCGCGCGCCGCGGGTCGGATCCTCCGGGGCTTGGCGGGCCACGGGCGCGGCCGAAGCACGGACGGCGCGGGCTGGGCCGGGTGGGGTGGGGCGGTTTCGGCGGGGCCGGGCGCGCGCCGGGACGTCTCCTCGGACACCGAACGTGGCGAGGGGTCGGAGAGCGGAGGCCTGTTGCGTTCGGCGCCCTGCGGGGATCGCCCCGGCACACACCCGACCCCGCCGAAACCGCCCGGGGGTCGGAGCCTCCTGCCGGAACCGGCCGAGGCGTTGGGTGGGCCAGTGGCGGGGCGTCGTAGGGTCGGTGGGTGATCGGGAAGCGGTGGGTGCGTGGCGTTGTCGGGGGCGTGGTCGTTGCGGGGGTGGTGGCGGGGTGCAGTACGCCGCCGGCGCCGCGGGCCGCGCCGGGGCCGACCCTCGGGCCGCAGGTCAGACCCACGCCGAACCGGAGCTCGCCCGCCCCGGATCGGACGCCTCACGAAAAGTGCCCCGAGGGCGGGGTCCGGCTCGTCGAGACGGGCGGGGACGCGGCGATGGGGCTGCGCGTGGAGGGCTTCCAGCTGGTCAACTGCGGTACGGAGCCCTACGTACTGGAGGGCTACCCGGAGGTGTCGCTGCGGGACGGCCGCAACGATCCGCTGGACGTCACCGTGGTGCACGGCGCGGAGGGGATCACCACGGGCGTGCCGAACATCGAGGCGGCCCCGGAACGGGTGACGCTGGCACCGGGACAGGCCGCGTCGTGGTCGGTGGTGTGGCGCAACCTCGTCACCGACGCGACCGTGACGGCCACGACGGTGCCGGTGCTGGAGATCGCGCCCCGCCCCGGAGCGCCCCGGCTGTGGCTGCGGCTGGCCCGGCCGTTCGACCTCGGGAACACCGGGAAGCTGGGCATCGGCCCGTGGACGGCGGTGACCCGGTGATCGTCTGGCTCAACGGGCCCTTCGGGGGTGGGAAGACGCAGACGGCGTACGAGGTGCACCGGCGGCTGCCGGGAAGCGTCGTGTGCGATCCCGAGCACGTCGGGTTCGGGCTCCACCGGATGCTGCCGCCCGCGCTGCGCGGCGATTTCCAGGACCTTCCGGCCTGGCGCCAGGGGGTGTTCGAGGTACTGGACCTCGCGGCGCGGCGGCATCCGGGGGTGCTGCTGGTGCCGATGACGGTCACGGAGCCGGCCTATTTCGCGCAGACCGTGGGGCGGCTGCGGGAACAGGGGCACGACGTACGGCATTTCGCGCTGCTGGCGCGGCGGGAGACGGTGCTGCGGCGGCTGCGGGAGCGGGGGCTGGGGCGCGGGCTGAAGCGGGAGAGCTTTGCGGTGGCCCGGCTGGAAGGGTGCCTGGAGGCACTGCGCGCGCCCGAGTTCGCGCAGCACGTGACCACTGACCGGCTGACCGTGTCCGAGGTCGCCGACCGGGTGGCCGCGTCTGCGGGCTTGGACCTGGCGCCGGACACCGACGGGGCGTTGCGGGGGCGGATTCGGCGGGCGCTGATCGGCGTGCGGCACATCCGCTTCGACTAGGCCGTCGCTTTCGGGCCTTGCCGTCTGCCGTTTCCCGGTGTGCCGCCGCTGCGCGGGCTCCGCCCCGCACCCCGCTCCTCAAGCGCCGGAGGGGCTGAATTTGTGCGGCGGGTCGGAGTGGTGCAGCAGGGCTGGAGTGGTGCGGCTCAAAGATCGGGGCTCCGCCCCGGACCCCGCGCCTCAAACGCCGGCGAGGCTGAATTTGTGCGGCGGAGGCTGGAGTGGTGCGGCGCCGGTGAATGGTGCGGCTCAAAGATCGGGGCTCCGCCCCGGACCCCACCGGGCTCTGCCCGGACCCGCTCCTCAAACGCCGGAGGGGCTGAATTTGTGCGGCCGAGGCTGAATGTGTACGGCGAAGCTGGATGGTGCGGCCAGGCTGGAGTTGGTGCGGCAGGGCTGAAAGTCGGCGCAGCCGGGCCGGTTGGGGCGGGGTCGGGTGTGTGTCGGGGTGATCCCCGCAGGGCGCCGAACGCAACGGGGCCGATCTCTCCGACCCCTCGTCA
>NZ_JBIAVU010000012.1:0-314065 GCF_042894695.1 Streptomyces sp. NPDC001513 | reverse complement strand
ACCGGCATCGGCGGAAGCCATGCCCGCCGCGCCGAGGAGGATGGCGCCGGTAGCGGTGATGACGGCCGTGGTCTTCTTCACTGAGGACTCCTTCAGGATGTGCGTCGAACGATGTGCGTCAAACGATGAACGAAAGCGAGCGTCGGCCGTGGGCCGGGCAGACAGGCCCACGCCGGGCGCTTGTCCCCTCCAACCCCTCCACCGGGTACATGGACACGGCGGTCGACCCATTCGGGTGCCGCGCGTACACCGGACCGCGCAGGCCGGAGCCGACTTCCCCGTGCGGCTGACGCCCCCTCACCGCGTCCATCTACCAAGGCCGTACGCCCCGTCACCGCCCGAGACACGCGCCGTTCGTGGGCGCGGCGGCTTGCCTGTGGGCGGGCACCGCAGCCTCGGCCGGCTCACCGGGCACCGCAGCAGCGGTGGGGTGGGGTGGGGTGGGCGCGAACCGCCGCCGCTCGAGGAGTTCGTCACCGCTCGATGCGCGTCACAGGTTGCAGGTCCCGTCGCTGGCGGCCACGTATCCGGTGGAATAGGACGAGGACATGTCCATCATGACAGGTCAGAGCCGTTTTACGTAGGACGGAACGCACAGTTCGCGAGCCTTGTCCGGTACGCTCCCCGACTCGCAGAATCTCCTTCGTGAATCACCCGGAGAACAGGGGGAGCATGAGGAAGATTGATCACGACGCGGTGCTGCGGGCACGGGTGCTGCTGCTGGGTTCCGGCCGGCTGGGCCTGCTCGAAGAAGTCCACGCGTACCGGGTTCTGGCGGAGGTGAGCCCGAAGGCGTATTTGCCGAAGCTGGTCGACGCGCTCCTCTCGATGAGCTACCGCGGCCGGGACCCGGAAGTGCACTTGGCGCTGGCTGCCGAAGCGGTCGAAGCCGCGCGGAGGATCGAGTCCGGGGCTCCGACCCGGGCAGAACGGCTGTGCAGGGCCCTGGATGTCTACCAGTCGGCTCTGTTCGCTCTCGGACGCCGATCCGAGGGGTACGTGGCCTGCGAGGAAATGGCCGAGGCCGGACAGAGCGGGCGGCTGGCGAACGTCCTGGCCGAGGACGGGCGGTTCCAGGAGGCCGCGGAGCTCAACGAGAAGGCGGCCCGGAACGGCATACCGGAGCACTCCTTCTGGAACATGGTCGAGTGGGCGGCGAACCTGGAGGGCGCCGGACTGCACAATGCGGCATCGGCCGTCTTCGGCGAGCTTGTTGACCAGACCCGGCGTGAGGCCGCCGGGCAGTGCACGGCGCTGGCCATCCTCACCTGGGAGCTGGTGCACCTCTCCCGGATGCGCGAGGCCGCCGGGCAGGGGGCGGACGCCGCGGCTACCCGGCAGGAGGCACTGGCCGTCCTGGAGGAACTGGCGACGGCGGGCGAGCCGAAGAACTGGAGCTGCATCCTCACGTGGTGGGTCACCCTGTTCGCCCTGTCGGGGCGGGTCGACGAACCGGCTGCGAGCGCCGAGTCCCCGATGCCGCCGTTCGGGACCGACCTCAGATGGTCGAGCGACACGCGGGATGCCTTCCTCGGCACCCTGCCAGAGCTCGAAGCGAAGGCGGCGAGACTGCGCGAGGACGGCCGACTGTCTGAACTGGTGGATGTCCAGCGCAGAATCAGCATCCGCGTGGCCCTCCGCGAGGGCAACCACCCCTACCGGTTCGGTGAGCGGTTCAAACCGTACTTCGACGAGGGCGTGGCGCTGGCCCGCCGCCTGCCCGACGACCCTGCGCGCCTCGCCCGGGCCTTGACGGACCGCTCGATGTTCCTCGCCGCTGCCCGCACCTTCGAGCCCGCGTACGCCGACTTCGCGGAGGCCGTCGCCCTCGTCGACGCCCGGTAGGCGATGCGCAGGGACGGGCAGGGCTCCTGGCCGTTCCGGTGAGCGGTCGACCATCCCTGTCCGGTACCGCGGCGCCGGCTGCGGGTGTGGAAGCGGAGCGGACGCGGCAACGGCAGTCGCCACCGGGACGGTCGAGGCGGGTGCGGGCGGGGCGGGTGCGGGCGGGGGCCTTGGCGGCGGCCGGGGAGGCGAGGATCGCGTCGCGGACCAGGCCCTCGGGCATCGTCGTGCGCAGGAGGTCAGCCCACCGGTCGGTGCCCTCCGCCTTGATGCGCGCCGTGTTCACGGTGACGGACGGCCTGATGGACTCCGGCGGTCATCCGGCCCATCTGCGACAGGAACACCCCCAGATCGACACCGGCCCGCTGCAACCCGACGAGCTGGCGGGCCACCTGCGGCCAGGACGTCGTCGCCGAGATGGCCGCGCAGCTGGTCGGCCAACAGGAGCTCCCTGGGGTGGAGGGGTCAGTCCGGCCGCCCGGGCTCAAGGGATGACGATGACCTTGCCTCGGGTCTGTCCGGTTTCGCCGAGGTGGTGGACGTCTGCGAGGTCGGCCAGTGGCCGTGACCCGCTGATGTCGATGCTGAGCGCGGCCGCGTCGACGAGTTCCACGAGCGCCGCAAGATGTGCGACATCGTTGCGGGCGACCATGTGCATCGCGCTCACACCGGCGTCGGCCGCCGGCTCGATCGGGGTTGCGATCGAGATGATCCTCCCGCCGCGCCGCACCAGAGGTGCCAAAGCTGCGGCGTCCGACGGGCTCAGCGGGACCAGGTTGAGCAGGGTGTCCGCCGGACCGTCGAGCGCGGCGCTCACCGGCCCGGCGGTGTAGTCGATCACTCGGTCCGCCCCCTGCCGCAGGACCGCCTCGGTGCTCCGCGGACTGGCCGTTGCGATCACCTCCGCCCCCGCGTACTTGGCAAGCTGCGTCACGAAGCCTCCTACGCCGCCACCCGCACCGTTGACCAGCACCCGCTGACCAGCGGCTACCTTCCCGTACTCGAACACCGCCTGCCAGGCCGTCAGGCCGGCCACGGGAAGGGCCGCGGCGTGCGCGAGGGGGACGGACACCGGCGCCGCGACCAGCAAGGCAGCAGGCACACGGACGTACTCGGCGGCCGCACCCCCGCCGTCGAGCCGCCCGATGACCCGGTCGCCGACGGCGAAGCCCTCGGTCCCTGCGCCGATCTCGGTCACGGTGCCGGAGACGTCCCAGCCGAGCGTGTAGGGCAGGTCCACGGGGAAGAACGGCTGCAGCATCCCGGCTCTCAGAGCGGCCTCGGTGGGATTGAACGAGGTCGCGGCGACATGGACCAGCACTTCGCCGAAGGCGGGCCGTGGACGGGGGACGGTGTCGTAGCGGATCACGGAGGTATCGCCGTACTCGTGGATGCGCGCGGTCTTCATCATCGTCATGCCGCGAATCTACGACCGCACTCGGAGACGATCCATGCGTCAGACTGCCCAGTTCATGCGCGTACGTCTCGCTCCCGTACGCTCGGCGCATGGATGTACTCAGCGACGTGGTCGCGGTGACCCGGACCGGCCGGCCCCGGTCGGCACATGTGCGGTGGCATGCCCCGTGGGGACAGGAATTCGCGTCCGTCCCCGGGTCGGCGGGCTTCCAGGTGATCGTGCAGGGTTCCTGCTGGCTGCTGCCCCCTAACGCGGAACCCGTCCAACTGGGTACGGGCGACGTGGTGTTCCTCCCGCATGGCAGCGGGCACACCTTGGCCGACAGCCCCGAATCCCTCGCGACAGCCCCTGCATGCGGCCCGGCCGACCACGAGCTGTACGACGCCTACGCCTCGGACAGTGTCGACCGGAGCGGAGACGGCGGTCCGGTCACCGTGGTGCTCTGCGGGGCCTACGAGCTCGACCCGTCCCGCACTCACCCGCTCCTGCTGACCCTCCCGGATCTGATCCACTTGCCGGCCCAGTCGGGCGGCCGGCCTGAACTGCGCTCAGCCGTGCAACTCCTGGCCGCCGAGCTGGAGAACCCTCGCCTGGGCACGGACGCCATCGTGCCCGCCCTCCTGGACACACTGCTGCTGTACATCCTGCGCGTCTGGTTCGACGAACAGCCCGCCCGAGGAGAGACCACCGGCTGGGCCGCCGCGCTGAACGACCCACCGGTCACAGCCGCCCTCCACGCCATCCACCGCGACCCGGCAACACCCTGGACGGTGGCGAAACTCGCTGCGGAAGCCGGGCTCTCCCGGGCACCGTTCGCCAGACGCTTCGCCATGCTGATCGGCCAACCGCCCCTCGGCTACCTGACCTGGTGGCGGATGACCACGGCGGCGCGCCTGCTGCGCACATCGGACGCACCGTTGAGGTCCATCGCCGTCCAGGTGGGCTACACGTCCGAGTTCGCCTTCGCCAACGCGTTCAAACGCACGTACGGGACCGCACCCGGCGCGTACCGGCGAACAGCTGATCCGCAGAGACAAACCTGAGCGCGTTCAGGCGTACGCGGCCGAGCACACGATCAGGGGTCCTGACCGCTCTTGCGTGATGGCTACGACCGTCGGCGTGGCACTGTGTGGAAGCGACCGTCCTCACTATGCCTTCGCCCGGAGCTTCTGCCTTCTCGTCGTGCGGACTTGTGTCAGGGCGCGCTCCCGCCGGACCCAATGCCGCCGAGCCGAGGTTCGGGGGGGAGCCGCCAAGGGCGCTCAGGACCTGCTCCCTGAGCAGGTCGACGGAACCGCTGGTGTTCTCGTTGTCCTGGTTGACGTCGTGCAGGATGACCTGCCGGCGTTCGCCGTCCGTGTGGTCGACCACGGCGGGCTCCTCTCCCCCGGTGCCGGCAACGGCGGGCGGGCCGCTCGAGGAAGTCAGCGTGGGCTCGGGCGGGTCGGTTGTGTCCGATCATCTGCTCCGCCATGGGGGCTAATTGCCGCGAGCATATGCGCGTTGTGGCCGGTGCCGCCGCTGAGGGTCCCTACCGTGGCGTGCGAAAAAGCAGGCATGGCTCAGGCGCCCGTCCTGCCCTCCATGTACCGACCACGAAAGGAGTGAGCGTGAAAGCTCTCTTCGGCACGAAACGGAAAGTCATGTTGGGGGTGGCGGCGCTGATCGCGATCGCCGCCGGGACCGTCCCCGCCTCCGCCCTGACCAGCAGAGATCTGGGAAGCTCGCACCACTGGGGCGTCATCACCCGCAACACCATCGGCTCACCCGTCGCCGCTCTGAGGGACGGCCCGTACGGATCGTTCGGTGTGACGGGGACCGCCGCGAAGCCGCCCTACGGCCGAGGCAGCCTCGGAATCGCAGTTGCGGACCGCTCCACTTCCCTCACTTCGCCCAGCGAGAAGGTCAGCTTCGGCAACGAGGTCGACTTCTACGGCAAGCCGGTCCTTGGCACCCAGGGTCTGAACCAGGTCGGTTTCCACGTCTTCCAGACCGGCGAGAACATCGCCTACGGCGGCCCGACGAACATGCCGAACGTCACGTTCGAGATCAATCCGAACCTCACCGCGGCGGCCACCGCCTACTCGTCGATGGTGTGGCTGCCGCCGGCCTCTCCGGTGACGAACGCCTGGAGCGGCTACCTGGACGCCACCACGACCGGTACCTGGTTCCTCACGGGCAGCGCCGGCACCGCGACCGGCTGCAACCTCGCGACCCCGTGCCCCTTCCCGCAGCTGAAGACCGCGCTCAACGACGGTGGCGCACAGCCGACCATCTACACCGCCGCGGTGGGCAAGGGCCGCGACAGCATGTGGATCGGCGCCGTCGACGGCCTGCGGATCAACGGGACCATCTACGACTTCGAGGCCTCCGGAGTCAAGTCGCGCCGCGCCCGCTGAGCCCTGACCGGCAGGGCATAGTCGTCCGCAGCCGTGAGGCTGCGGACGACGCCGTCCCTCACCTCCACCAGGGTGACCGCCGCGCGGGAACCTGCGGGCCGAAGCCGAGCCGGTGCCTCAGCCTCGTGGCGCCCGACGCCCCCCGTAGGCGTGAAACTTCCGGCCGATCAACGTGTTCACGAGTTGCGGAAATGACAGCAGCCGTGGGGCGGCTGTTCCTGCAGTCGCGTCCACCAGTCGAGGGCTGTGCTCCATCACAGCCTGGTGGCCAGCCAGATGGTCACAGCCGCCGTGCCGGTGAGTGCGACGTTGAGTGCGATCCGGCGGTCTTCGCCGGTCAGGTGCACGGCGATCGCACCTGCCTGGAGGAGTACGAGGCCGCCGGCCGCGGCCGGCGCCAGCGGGAGCGCGATGCCCGTCAGCGGCGGCAGGATCAGGCCTGTCGCGCCGAGTATTTCGACCGTCCCCAGCGCCCTGAGGGCGGGCAAGGGCACGCGGTCGACCCAGGACATCATCGGCCGGAGCTGATCGCGGCTGCGGATCACCTTCAGCGTGCCCGCGTAGACGTAGAAGAGGGCGAGGAGTCCCGCGACGATCCAGTAGGCGATGTACATGGTTCCCGTTCATGAGTCATGGGTTCACGGAGATCCGTCGACTGCTTCAGTCGAGGTCGGTGGCGGGCTCGGTCGCGTAGCGGCTCATCGCGTCGGCATTCGCCTGGGGCGTCAACGGCCGGCCGCCGGCGAGCACCTCCTGGAGGTCCCGGAAGTACTGCACGTACACGTCGGGGGTGAAGGTGCTGAGCAGGACGGCGGGCTCGTCGCTCAGGTTGGCGAAGGTGTGCGGGATGCCGGGCGGAACCATCACGAGCGTGCCCGTGGTGGCGTCGCGGTCCTCGTCCCCGACGGTGAACCGGACGGTGCCGGAGAGGACGTAGAAGCCCTCGTCGTGCAGGCCGTGGCGGTGCTGAGGCGGGCCCTGGGTGTGCGGGGCGAGGACGGACTCGGTGATCGCGAGGCGGTGCCCGGTGTGGCTGCCGTCCTCCAGGACGCGCATGCGCGTGGTGCCCAGAACGATCGTCTCGCCCTCGCCGGGACCCACCACCGACAGGACGGGTCCGGTCCGCGGCTCGCTGTTCCGTGCTTCTTCGGTCATGCCCACCAGTGCACCGCCCGAGCTGCTCCAGTGTCCAAGACCTGTTCCACGGCGCCGATACGCGGTGGGTATCGTTGCAGCGTGGAGCTACGTACCCTGCGCTACTTCGTCGCGGTCGCCGAGGAACTCCACTTCGGCCGGGCCGCCACCCGACTGCACATGAGCCAGCCGCCGCTGAGCCGGGCGGTCAAGCAGTTGGAAGCCGAGATCGGGGCCCTGCTCTTCGCCCGCTCCCCGACCGGCGTCACGCTCACTCCGGTGGGCACGGTGCTGCTCGACGAGGCGCGGGCCCTGCTCGGCCATGCCGACCGCGTACGGGTGCGCGTGAGCGCGGCGGCCGGCGCCGCGACCATCACCGTCGGCATCCTGGGCGACGGCACCGACCCGGGAGTGTCCAGGCTGGCCGCCGCCTACCGCCGAACCCACCCCGGCATCGACATCCGCATCCGCGACACCGATCTGACCGACCCGACGTGCGGGCTGCGCACCGGACTGGTCGACGTCGCCCTGACCCGGGCGCCGTTCGACGAGACCGCCCTGACCGTGCGTACGCTGCGAACCGATCCGGTCGGCGTGGTCCTGCGCGCCGACGATCCGCTGGCCCGCTGCGACAGGTTGCGGCTGGCCGAGCTGAGCGACCGCCGCTGGTTCCAGTTCCCGCAGGGCACCGACCCGCTCTGGCAGTCGTACTGGAACGGCGGCACGCCGCGCGAGGGTCCAGTGGTGCGCGCCGTCCAGGAATGCCTGCACGCCGTGCTGTGGAACGGCACGGTCGGCCTGGCCCCCCTCGGACACGACCTGCCCGCGGAGTTGGCCGTGGTGCCGCTGATCGACATGGCGCCGAGCCGAGTGGTGGCGGTCTGCAACGAAGGTGACACCAACCCGTTGATCCGATCCTTCATCGAGATCGCGGCAGCCGCCTACCGTCACTAAGCGCCGGCCACCGGTGCTGCCGCTGCTCGTGAACCATTCGAACACAGCGGCCCTCTGAGCTGTCTCCCGAAGCGGTGGCAATCCCGGAGCACCTCCGGTCGCTGCCCTGTCGGCGGACTGCCGGATCGGTCCGCCACCCCGGGCCACAGCCAGGCACCCACTTGTCCCACACGGGAGGTGTGAGATCCGCCCCGGCCGGTTATCCCGAGGGGAGCTATGTCCATATTCCTGGGTAAAGGGGCAACAGTGGCGCATCCAGTGCAGGAGACCCGCTCCCGCGTCGGGCTGCATGTGAACGGCCGGCGCTACGAGCTCGACGTGGACCACCGGGTCACCCTCCTGGACCTGCTGCGGGAGCACCTTGGCCTGACCGGCGCCAAGAAGGGCTGTGACCATGGCCAGTGCGGCGCCTGCACCGTCCTGGTCGGTGGCCGGCGCGCCAACAGCTGCCTGCTGCTCGCCGTCGCCCACGACGGCACCCGGGTCACCAGCGTGGAGGGACTGAGCGGTGATACGCCAGGCGGCCTGCACCCGTTGCAGGAGGCCTTCATGGAACGGGACGCCTTCCAGTGCGGCTACTGCACGCCCGGCCAGCTCTGCTCCGCCGCCGGCCTGCTCGCCGAGGCGGCCGCCGACCCCGGGGCCGCGGACCTCAGTCGCTCCGGGATCGCCGAGGCCATGAGCGGCAACCTGTGCCGCTGTGGCGCGTACCCCCGCATCGTGGACGCCGTACGGGACGTGGCCGCGGTCTCGCAGGCCGCGGCCACGTCGTCCCAGGCTCCCGGTGACGGGCGGGTGGGCGCGTGAAGCCGTTCGCGTACGTGCGCGCCACCGGCCTCCCCGAGGCCATCGCCGCCCACGGCGCGCGGCCCGGCTCCCGCTACCTCGGCGGCGGCACCAACCTCGTGGACCTCATGAAGCTCGGGGTCGAAGCCCCCGACACCCTCGTCGACCTCTCCGGCCTGCCCTTCGACTCCGTCGAGGAGACCGCGGACGGCGGCCTGCGGATCGGTTCCGGGGTGCGGGGCAGCGACCTCGCGCTCCATCCCCTCGTCCGCACCCGCTACCCCGTCCTGTCCCAGGCGCTCCTGGCCGGCGCCTCAGCCCAGCTGCGCAATGTCGCCACCACCGGCGGCAACCTGCTCCAGCGCACCCGCTGCCCCTACTTCCAGGACGTGGCCAAGCCCTGCAACAAGCGGGAGCCCGGCACCGGCTGCGGCGCCCGCGACGGAGTCCACCGGGACCACGCCGTCCTCGGCCACTCCCCCCGGTGCATCGCCACCCACCCGTCCGACATGGCCGTGGCACTCGTCGCGCTCGACGCGGCGATCGAACTCCAGGGCCCCGACGGCGCCCGTACGGTGCCCGCGACCGCTTTCCACCGGCTGCCGGGCGACCACCCCGAACGGGACACCGTCATCGAGCACGGCGAGATCGTCACGGCGGTCACGCTCCCGCCGGACCGCGCCGGCCTCCCGTCGCGCTACCGCAAGGCCCGCGACCGCGCCTCGTACGCCTTCGCGCTCGCCTCCGTCGCCGCCGTGCTCGACATCTCCGGGGGACGCGTCCGCCATGTCGCGCTCGCTTTCGGCGGGCTCGCCCACCGCCCCTGGCGCGCCACCACCGCCGAGGAACGGCTGCTGGGCGCCGCCCCCACCGAGAGCGCCGTACGGGAGGCCGTCGAGGCCGAGCTCGACTCGGCGGAGCCGCTGCGCGACAACGCCTTCAAGGTCCCCCTCGCCCGCAACCTCGCCTGCGAGGTGCTCAACTCCCTCTCCGAGAGTGCCCTCTCCCGCGGCTCCCGCTCCTGAAACGTCCCTCCGCCCGCCCCCGATCGCGAGGACCCGCCATGGACTCCAGCCCCGCCGCCCCGGCGCCCTCCCTCGGCAGCCCCGTCACCCGCCTGGAGGGCCGGGAGAAGGTCACGGGAAAGGCCCGCTACGCGGCCGAGTACGCGCTGCCTGACCGGGCGTACGCATGGCCGGTGCCCGCCACCGCGGCCCGCGGGCGCGTCACCGCCGTCGAAACCGCCGGCGCGCTCGCGCTGCCCGGCGTCCTCGCCGTCCTCACGCCCTACGACGCGCCCCGGCTCGGCCCCGGCGACGACCCCACCCTCCGCGTGCTCCAGGACCCCGAAGTGCCCCACCGCGGCTGGTACGTGGCCTTGGCCGTCGCCGAGACCCCGGAGGCCGCCCGGGCCGCGGCCGCGGCCGTCCGCGTCCACTACGACGCCGAGCCCCACGACTCCGTGCTGCACACCGGCCACCCGGCCGCCTACACCCCCGAACAGGTCAACGGCGGCTATCCGGCCCACCGCGAGAAGGGCGACGCGGCCGCCGCGTTCGCCGCCGCGCCGGTGCGCGTCGACTGCGCGTATGCGGTACCGCCGCTGCACAACCACCCCATGGAACCGCACGCCGCCACCGCCCACTGGGACGCCGACGCCGGCACCCTCACCGTGTACGACTCCAGCCAGGGATCCGGATTCGTACGCTCCACACTGGCCGCCCTCTTCGAGCTGCCCGCGGACCACGTCACGGTGGTCTCCGAGCACGTCGGGGGCGCCTTCGGCTGCAAGGGCACACCCCGCCCGCACGTCGTCCTCGCCGTCATGGCCGCACGGCACACCGGCCGCCCCGTCACCATCGCCCTGCCCCGGCGCCACCTCGCGGCCGTCGTCGGCCACCGCGCGCCCACGCTCCACCGCGTGCGCCTGGGCGCCCGTACGGACGGCACTCTCACCGCCCTCGCCCACGAGGTCACCACCCACACCTCCCGCGTCCGGGAGTTCGTCGAGCAGGCCGCCGTACCGGCCCGCGTCATGTACGCCGCGCCCGCCCTCCTCACCACGCACCGCGTCGTGCCCCTCGACGTGCCCACGCCCTCCTGGATGCGGGCACCCGGCGAGTGCCCCGGCATGTACGCCCTGGAGTCGGCCATGGACGAGCTGGCCTGCGCCCTCGGCATCGACCCCGTCGAGCTGCGCGTCCGCAACGAGCCCGACGCGGAACCCGACAGCGGCCACCCGTTCAGCAGCCGCCATCTCGTGGAATGCCTGCGCGAAGGGGCCGCCCGGTTCGACTGGGCCGCGCACCGCACGCCGCGCCGGGACGGGCCACTGCTGATCGGCACCGGGGTCGCCGCCGCCACCTACCCGGTGTACGTCGCGCCCTCCTCGGCGCGGGCACACGCCCTCCCCGACGGTACGTACCTCGTGCAGACCAACGCCACCGACCTCGGCACCGGCGCCCGCACCGTCCTCGCGCAGATCGCCGCCGACGCGCTGCGGGTCGCCCTCGACCGGGTGACGGTGGAAATCGGGCACTCCGCGCTGCCGCAGGGCTCGGTGGCCGGCGGCTCGGCCGGTACGGCCTCCTGGGGCTGGGCGGTCCACGACGCCTGCACGAGCCTGGTCGCGCTGCTCGCCCGCCGCTCCGGCCCGATCCCGGAGGCCGGGGTGTCCGTCCCCGCCGATACGACGGCCTCCGCCACGCAGAAGTCCCCGTACGCCAGGCACGCGTTCGGCGCCCACTTCGCGGAGGTGCAGGCCGACACCGTCACGGGCGAGGTCCGGGTCCGCAGGCTCCTGGGCGTCTTCGCCGCGGGCCGCATCCTGAACCCGCTCACCGCCCGCTCCCAGTTCGTCGGCGGCATGGTCATGGGGCTGGGCATGGCCCTCACCGAACACAGCACCATGGACCCGGCTTTCGGGGACTTCACCGGGAACGACCTCGCCTCTTACCACGTCCCCGCCCACGCCGACGTGCCCGACATCGAGGTGCACTGGCTGGACGAGCGCGACAAGCACCTCAACCCGATGGGCAGCAAGGGCATCGGCGAGATCGGCATCGTCGGCACGGCGGCGGCCATCGGCAACGCCTTCCACCACGCGACCGGCCGCCGGATCCGAGAACTCCCCCTCACCCCGGACCGCGTCCTGGCAGCCCTCGACTGAGGAGGACCGGGCGCCCTCCGCCGGATCGGCCGCCATGCTTCCGGACGGCAAGGCGCGGGGCAACGTCCGCCGGAACCGGACTCGCACGGACGGCACCACAGCTGCAAGCCGAGTAACCGTCGGTTTCGGAATCTGCAATTCCGGGGACGGTGTCCCAGCACCACCGTGATCGTTCCGCGCCATGACGGCGCCTGACGCGACAGCCGAGGGAGATCCATGGGTTGGAAGGGCAGACGTCGGGCGGCCATGCCCGCCGCTCTTGTCGGAGCCGTCGCCCTCCTCCTGGCGGCTCCGCCTTCGGTCGGCGCCGAGCCCCGGGCCGGGACCGCGCGGTCGTTCGGGGACGCCTCCCAGACGCCGCCTCCGCCCCGCCTCCCCCGCGACTTCCGCGGCAAGGGCAAGTGGATCGTCCGCGACCTGGACATCACGGTGCCGTTCACCTGGGAGGGGAGGGACGGCGACAGCCAGATGACCGCAGGGGGTCCGCAGTACCCGATCTGGTTCACCAACCTGATCTACCACGACACGCTCTACACGCTGACGTACAAGTGGCCCGGTCTGAACGAGCATCCCTGCTCACGCATCCCGGGCTTCAGCCTGGAGGACCTGAACGAGGGGTTCGAGAACGCCCGGTTCGTCGGCCGGGAGACCCTGCGGCGCACCCCGCAGCGGCATGTGAACCACTGGAGGGTGGGCGTGGTCCTCCCGCAGCTGCCTCCCGGGAACTACCCCCGGCTGCCGCTCGCGCTGGGCGACATCTACGTCGACGAGGGCAACCGGGGCACCTTCTGGCAGGTTCTCCAGTTCGGTATCCAGAACCTCTACGACCCCGAGCTGGACGAGTGGCTGGTCATGGACACCTTCGAGCACAAGCCCGGGACCGTGACGCTTCCCGAGCGGTGCGAGCCGCCTCAGTGAACGCGGGCGCGCTGGGGCGCGCCTGACGTCTGTCATGTGGCGGGGCAGGGTGGGTTGAAGTCGACCGCCGTGAAGTACTGGGCCCATTGGGCTCTGGTGATCCGTGGGTACGCGCTGTCGCAGATGCGGGTGGCGACCCTGTCCAGGCCGGTGTCCCGCAGCCGGATCGTGAAGTCGTTGCCGCCGGTGGCCAGGGTGGTGCCGTCCGGGCTGAATGCCACGGCCGGTACCTGGTTCGAGTGGCCGGCGAGGACGGCGGGAGCGGCCGCACCGCTCACGTCCCATAGGAGGGCCTTGCTGTCCGCGGCGCCGGCCGCCAGTTTGCGGCCGTCCGCGTCAAAGATCACCGTGTAGAGCCAGGAGCCGGACGCCGGTAGCTGCCTCACCTTCGCCGGGCGGCTGATGTCGCTGACGTCAATCAGCCAGACCGTCTTGTCCGTACGGTGGAATGCGGCCAGTGTCCGGTTGTCGGGGCTGAATACGCCGCCGGTCAGCGGGTCGGACCGGAACGGAGACGGCCGTTCCCGCGGCTTGCGCGGTTCGCCGATGTCCCAGAACCTCAGCGAACCGGACTCGCCGGTGCTCGTCACCAGCGTGCGGCCGTCCGGCCGGAACGAAGCCATCGTGACGTGCGGCCCGTCCTCGGCGATCCGGCTCAGTGGCCGGGGGTTGTCGCGATCGGTCAGGTCCCACAGTCCGGCCGTATCCTCTGCCCAGACAGCCAGCAGGTGGCCGTCCGGGCCGAAGCCGGCGCCGGCGACTTCGCCACCGCCGGGGGCGAGGACCGATGTCAGCCGCGGTTTCCGTGGATCGGTCACATCCCACACGCGTACGGTGCCGTCCTCACTGGCGGTGACGAGGGTGCGCCCGTCCGGGCTGAACGCCACACACCGGACGAACTTGGTGTGCCCGTGCAGGACGGAGAGCGGCCACAGGGCCCGACCCCCGGTGACCTGCCACAGCCGAGCGGTGCCGTCCCAGCTGGCACTGGCGAGCAGGTGGCCGCCGGGGCCGAACGCCAGGGACGTCACCACGTCGTCGTGGGTCGCGAGCGACAAGTCCCGCAGGTCAAGGAGCCTGTCGGAGTTGGCGAGCACGCGGCCGTCCGGGCCGAACGAGGCTTGGTAGAAACCGCCCTGAACCGTACTGGTCCGCTTCGGGTCCGCCGGGGCGGCGAGATCCCAGAACAGGGTGGACCCGCCTACCGTGACGAGCGTGCTGCCGTCCGGGCTGAACGCCACCGACCAGACGATCGCGGGATGGCCGCGCAGGACGGCCAGTGGCTGCGCTTGCCGGCTGCTGCCGCTGCTGGTGCCGGCGATGTCCCAGAGCCGTGCGGTGCGATCCCAGCTCCCGGTCGCCACGGTCCGGCCGTCAGGGCTGAAAGCGGCCGAGGTCACGGTGTCGGTGTGTCCGCGCAGGACGTCGAGGAGGAGCGGATGCGCGGGGTGGTCGACATCCCACAGTCGGGTGGTGGTGTCGCCGGTGGTCGCCGCCGTGCGGCTGTCCGGGCTGAACGTCACCGAGGCGACCTTGCCCGAGTGACCGGGCAAGGTGGCCAGCAGCCGCGGGTGGCGGGGATCGTTCACGTTCCACAGTCGCGCCGCGCCGTCGGCGTGGCCGGTGGCGATGAGGCCGCCGCTTGGGCGGTACGCCACCCACGTCGGCGCGGACTGCTGGTCCGGCAGGGTGCTCAGCTCGGCGGGTGCTCGACGGTCCGTCACGTCCCAGAGCCGCACCGAGCGTTCGCTCGCCGTGGCCAGGACACGGCCGCCCTCGTCGAAGGACACCGACATCAGGCGCTCCGGCTGGTGCACGACGGCCAGCTGTACGGGGTGGTGGGCGTCCCCGATGTCCCACAGTCGGACCGTACGGTCCCAGCTCGCGGTGGCCAGGACGGTGCTCTTCGGAGCGAAGGAGATCGAGACCACGTCGGAGGTGTGGCCGGTGAGCCGACTCGTGTACGGCGTCGCGAACGTGCTCATGAGCTGGTCGCGCACGTCGCCGGTGGCTGCCAGCCGGTAGGCGGCCAGGTTCAGCTGTGCGGCGAGCGAGGGGTTGTGCTGCCGCACCTCGGCCGCGTCGGCGGCGGCCTTCCGCGCGATGGCGACGTTGCGCTGATGGATGGCGGAGTCGCGTGAGTCGACGGCCAGCCCACCCGCGGTCGCCGCGATGACCATCAGCACGGTGAGCAGCGTGACGAGTTGCCGCAGGCGGACCGTCCGTCGTCGGACCGCGGCCATCTCGCCGGCTTGTGCTTCCCGGCTCGCGTCAAGGAAGTGCTGTTCCCTTGAGGTGAGCCGGCTGCCGTCCGCAGCGGCCAGGTCCAGCGCCGCAGCCAGCGGGGCACCCCGGTACAGGGCGTGCGGGTCGCGGTCCTGCGCTTCCCAGTCGGCGGTCGCGTCGGTGAGCCGGCGGTGCAGGAGCAGCCGCTCCCGGTCTTCGGTCAGCCAGCCGCGCAGCCTCGGCCAGCACCGGATGATCGCCTCGTGGGTGATCTCGACGGATTCCTCGTCCAGCGTCACGAGCCGTTGCCGGGCGAGGGATTCGAGCACGTGGTCGGTGTCGGGGCTCGGGTCCAGCTCGTCCCTGGTGATCCGGCGCCTGGTGTCCTCGGTACCGTCGCCCAGAGCGGTCAGCCGGAGGAACAGGGACCGGGCGAGGTCTTGCTGTGCCGGCGACAGAGCGCCGTAGGCGGCTTCCGCGGTGTGTGCGAGCGCGTGCTGGATTCCGCCGGCCGCCTGGTACCCCTCCAGGGTCAGGCGGCTGCCGCTGCGCCGGCGCCAGGTCTCGACCATCGCGTGCGAGACCAGGGGCAACGCACCTGGCTGACCTGTCGCGTCCGCGACCACGGCCGCCAGCAGCGGGCCGGTGACCGTGCAGTCGGCGAGCACGGCCGGCCGGGTGATGGCCTCGCGCAGCTCCTGGCTGCTCATCGGACCGACCGCGATCTGCGCGTCGCGGATCGCGTCGACCAGCCGGGGGTCCTGGACGCAGTGGCCGTAGAAATCGGCGCGCACACCGAGTACCACCCGGGTCCGGCTGGTCGCCGCCGTGGCGGCCGCGATCAACATGGAGATGAACGCGTCTCGTTCGACCCGGTCCCCGCAGAGGGTGAAGACCTCTTCGAACTGGTCGACCACGATCAGCGTGTCGATGTCCGGTGCGCGGTCGATCACGTTCTGCCGGATGCGCAGGTGTAGCGCCGAAGGATCGTCCGACAGTTCGGTCACCAGCGCGCCGGGGGCCTCCCCCGTCGCCGCGGCGAGTTGGATCGCGCACTCCTCCACGGGATGCGGGCCCGGCGTGAACAGCATCACGGGCCACCCCGATGCCCGTGCGCGGGCGACGAGTCCCGCCCGCAGCAACGAGGATTTACCCGATCCGGAGGGCCCGAAGACTGCCAGGAAGCGGCGGTCGCGCACCTTGGCGACCAGCTCGTCGGTCAGCCGCTCGCGTCCGAAGAAACGGTCGGCGTCCTCCGGCTGGAATGCCGACAGCCCCGCGTACGGCGCGCTCTGCCGGCTGGTTTCCGCCGGCTCGTCGCGATGTGCGCTCGCGGCGATCTCGGCGGCGACCGCATGCCATCGGACTTCCCATGCGCGGCGGTCGCCCTGGCACGCCTCGACATAGGCGAGCGTGACGGCAAGGCTCGGAAAGGTGTGCCCGCCCGCGGCATCCGACAGTGTCGTGGACGAATAGTGCGCCCTCTGCGCCAGTGACCGATAGGGCGGCCGTCCCGCCGCCTCGCGCAGCTTCCGAAGGGCGGCCGCGAACCGTGTCAGCGGACCGGAGTCCAGGTCGAGCGGGCGTTCGGGACGTGGCATTGCCATCCTTTCCGCGGATTTCCGCGCACTTCCACGGCTTTCCGCAGCGGTGATGGGTGGTGTTTGTCCAGCTTTTGATGTCCGGAATCCTCGTTCCGGCGCCGGACATCAACCGGCGGCTAGACAGGGGCCAGCGCAACCGCGCAACAGCGATGGGAAGGGGAAATCATGAGGTCCGTACGACGACTGATGCTGCTGGCGGCGGTCACCGGACTGCTGGCCGGCCCTGTCTTGACGGGCTCGCCCGCGTATGCGGCGGCACCGCTGCTCAAGTCCAACCTGAACGGAAGGTGTGCCGACATCTTCATGTTCCACCAGGAGAACGGCGCCTCCACCGTGACGTGGGACTGCCACGGCGGCACCAACCAGCAGTGGTACTGGGACGGTGAGCAGATCCGTTCCAACATGAACGGCAAGTGCCTGGAGATCTACGGGCCCCATCTGGGTGACCAGGGCTCGGTGAGCATGTGGGACTGCAACGGCGGTCTCCACCAGAAGTGGTACCGGAACGGGAGCGAGATCCGTAACCGGGTGAACGGAAAGTGCCTCGACATCCTGGCCGGGCGGCCGGACATCGGCCAGCTCCTGGTGAGCTGGAGCTGCAACGGCGCGCGGAGCCAGAGCTGGGACTTCTGAACACCTGCCCGGCCCGGCACACCCCGTGCCGGGCCGGGCAGGGCAGGGCGGAGTCTCTTCGGCCGCGCTTCAGATGATGTGGATGCGCTCCAAGGCACCGGCGGCGTCACGGATCATCAGGTCGTTGCCCTTGGCCCGCTCCTTCTCGATGAAGCCGAGCAGAAGGACCGCCCGATTGATCACGTCGGACTTGCTGACGCCGCTCGCGGCGGTCAGCTCGGAGACGATGGTGACCGCCGGTGGGCACAGGGTCACGGAGTACCGCTCGCTGTCGGGGTGCGCGGGAAGCTGCTGCTGATCCATGGTGACGTCCTTCCTTGGAGCCCTGGGGAATGATGTGCACCATGCTTGCATCAAAGACGTGCAACTGTGCACCATTTTTGCGCAGTGCGAGCGGCGGAGCACGGCGGCGGGGGTGGGCCGCTGTGTACCGCCGACATGCAGGCCGAGGGGCCCTGCGTGTTCGTCGACGAGAAGGGATGCGGCCTCGGGCTTGGCCGGGCATGTCGGCGTCGGTCCGAGCGTCCGGGACGGGCCGACGTGGGGCTGGAGGGCTGACCCGTTCAGACTCGGGTCTGCAGGCCGTCTGAACCAGCCGTCCGACTGTCTGCCGGCGGCTGTCCCGCCACCAGGCTCTGGAGGTACTCCCGGCCTTGCGTGAGCTGGCCGGGCAGGTCGGCGGCGTCCGGGTACCAGCGTTTTTCGTACTCCCAGCAGAGCCAGCCGTCCTCCGGTGCGGCGGCCACCACTTCGGGGAGGGGCAGCACTCCGGTGCCCAGGCCCGTCGGGGTCAGGTCCTGTGCTGACCGTACGTCCTTCACCTGTACGTAGCCCAGGTGCGCGGCCAGGGTCCGCCCGGACCGGGTCGGGGGTTCGCCGGCGAGCCAGGTGTGCAGGACGTCCCAGACGGCGCCGACGCCCGGGTGCGCGACGCGGCCGAGCACCCGGGCGGCCGCGGCCGCGGTGCGATGGGAGTCGTGGGCCTCCAGAAGGATCCGTACGCCGTGGCGCTCGGCGAACGGCGCCGCGGCGAGCAGGCGGCGCACAGCGTGGGCGTCGGCGGCCTCCTCGGGCAGGTCGATGCCCCCTGGGAAGACGCGGACGTACGGGGCCTCCAGATCGGATGCGAGGCGGATCAGGGCGCGCAGTTCGGCGAGGACCGGCTCGTCCGCGCCGGGGGCGGCGACCCTGGGGTAGCCCGCGACCGCGAGGACGGTGACGCCCGCGGCGGTGAGGGTCCGCAGTCCGGCGGCGCGCTCGGCGGCCGGGCTGTCGGGGTGGAGGGGTTCCTCGGGGTGGGCGCGCAGTTCGAGGCCGTCGTACCCGTGGGTGGCCGCGAGGGCCGCGCTGCGGTCGAGGGGCGCGCCGGGCAGGCCGAGCGTGGAGAAGGCGTACTTCACGGGCGGCTCCCCGCGGTCGGCGGCGGCGCGGTGGAGGCGCGCACCATCAGCTCGGTGGGCAGCGTGGTGATCCCGCCCGGTGGCTGCGGCCGCCGGCCGGTGACCAGCTGGGCGGCGAGCACGCCCGCCTCGCGCAGGGGCACCCGGACGGTGGTGAGCGCGGGGGCGGTGTCCACGCAGAAGGGCAGGTCGTCGAAGCCTGCGACGGACATGTCCTCGGGGATCCGTATCCCTTCCTCGCGCAGGGCGGCGGCGACCCCCATGGCAATGGTGTCGTTGGCGGCCGCGACGGCCGTGAAGGGTGCCCCGCGGCGGAGCAGTTCCCGGGTGGCGTCGTAGCCGGCGGAGCGCTCGAAGGCGGCGTGCACGGTGAGGGCGGCGCAGGCCTCGGGGAGGTCGGGGTCGTGCCGCAGCAAGGCGGCACGGTGTCCGGCGAGCCGCTCGCGGGTGGCGCTGAGCCCCTGGGGGCCGGCAACGTAGGCGATGCGCCGGTGCCCGAGTGTCAGCAGGTGCTCGGCGAGGCGGAAGGCACCGCCGTGGTCGTCGAACATCACGGTGGTGACGGGCAGTCCGGCGGGCACAGGCAGTGGAGGCCGCCCGCACAGGACGACGGGAACGCCGCCTGCAGCCATCCGCGTGATGCGGGTGGCGAGGGCATCGGTGTGTTCGGGGTCCTCGACGGCGCCGCCGGTGAGGACGATCCCGCCCGCCCGCTGCCCTTCCAGCAGGGTGAGGTAGGCCAGTTCGGCGGCGGGGGCGCCTTCGGTGTTGCAGACGACGGCGAGCCGGCGGCTTCCGGTGTGGCCGGTGGGCGCCAGGGCTCCCTGCAGGGAGCCGGCGAGGATCCCGAAAAAGCTGTCGGCGACGTCGTGGACGAGGACGCCGACGAGGTCGGAGGTGGCGGCCGCGAGCGCGCGGGCCGGGCCGTTGGCGATGTAGCCGAGCTCCTCGACGGCGCGCTCGACCCTGGTCCGGGTGGAGCCGGCCACCGGGTATCCGCCGTTCAGTACGCGCGAGACCGTCGCGGGCGATACGCCCGCCTGCGCCGCGACCTCGGCCAGAGTCACCGCCATGCTGCACCCCTCCTTCAGGACCGGGTCATCGTCTCATCCGGTGTCTGGATCTCCATACTCCCCGATTCAGAAAGCGCTTTCCATCACCCGAACGAGGGTTGCGCCGCCAGCGTCCGCCATCCTAGCCTGATAGGAGAGAAAGCGCTTTCTATCGATGGAGGAGGAACCATGGAGCGCAGGACGATCAAGATCGCGATGAACGGAGTCACCGGGCGCATGGGGTACCGGCAGCATCTGGTCCGCTCCCTGCTCGCCCTGCGCGAGCAGGGCGGCCTCGATCTCGGTGACGGAACGGCGCTCTGGCCGGAGCCGGTACTCGTGGGGCGCCGGGAGCCGGCCCTGCGGGCCATCGCCGAGCGGCACGGGCTGGAGCACGTCAGCACGGACCTCGCGGCCGTGCTGGCCGATCCGGAGGTCGAGATCTACTTCGACGCGCAGGTCACCAGTGCCCGCGAGGCGGCGGTCCGCCAGGCCATAGCGGCAGGAAAACACGTCTACTGCGAGAAGCCGACGGCCCTGACCTTCGAAGCCTCGCTGGAGCTGGCCCGGCTGGCCGGGGCCGCCGGTATCAAGCACGGCGTGGTCCAGGACAAGCTGTTCCTGCCGGGGCTGCTCAAGCTGAGGCGACTGATCGAGGGCGGCTTCTTCGGCGAGGTCCTGTCCGTGCGCGGAGAATTCGGGTACTGGGTCTTCGAGGGCGACTGGCAGGCCGCGCAGCGGCCGTCATGGAACTACCGCGCACAGGACGGCGGAGGCATCGTCGCCGACATGTTCCCGCACTGGGAGTACCTGCTCCACGAGCTCTTCGGCCGGGTGCGCACGGTGCAGGCCCTCACCCGCACGCACATCGGCCGCCGCTGGGACGAGGCGGGCAAGCCGTACGAGGCCACGGCCGAAGACGCCGCGTACGGGATCTTCGAACTGGAGGGCGGCGCGGTCGCGCAGATCAATTCCTCCTGGGCGGTCCGGGTCCACCGTGACGAACTGGTGGAATTCCAGGTGGACGGAACACACGGATCGGCCGTCGCCGGGCTGCGCGGCTGCCGGATCCAGCACCGCGGGGCGACGCCGAAGCCCGTGTGGAATCCCGATCTGCCGCAGACCGAGGCCTTCCGCTCCCAGTGGCAGGAGGTACCGGACAACAGTCCCGCCGACAACGGCTTCAAGACCCAGTGGGAGCTCTTCCTGCGGCATGTCGTCCTCGACGAGACCTGGTGGTGGGACCTGCTGGCCGGTGCGCGCGGAGTGCAGCTCGCCGAACTGGGCCTGCGCTCCTCGGCCGAGGGCCGGCGGCTGCCGGTGCCGGAGGTGGCGCTGTGAGCATCCGTCTCCCCTCGGCCGACGGCGGGTTCCGCCTGCACCGACCGAACACCGATCCGTATCCCCCGCTCACCTGCGGCCCGGCCCGCAGCCGTGCCTTCTACTCGGCCGCGCACGTGGTCGCCGATCCGCTCGCCGCGTCGGCCGAAGCCGGGCCGGTGGTCGACTGGGAGGCCACGCTGGCCTTCCGGCGCCGGCTGTGGGCACAGGGGCTCGGGGTGGCCGAGGCCATGGACACCGCACAGCGCGGCATGGGCCTGGACTGGCCGACGGCGGCGGAGCTGATCCGCCTCTCGGCGGCCGAGGCCCGGGCGGTGGGCGGCCGGATCGTCTGCGGCGCGAGCACGGACCAGCTCGCGGCCGGCCGTACGCACTCGCTCGCCGAGATCACCGCAGCGTACGAGGAGCAGCTCGCGCACACCGAGGCGTGCGGGGCGGGGGCCGTTCTGATGGCCTCGCGGGCCCTGGCCGAGGCGGCGCGTGGCCCCGAGGACTATCTGGAGGTGTACGGCGGCCTGCTCCGGCAGAGCGGGCGGCCGGTGGTGCTGCACTGGCTGGGGCCCATGTTCGATCCGGCGCTGGCCGGCTATTGGGGCCATGCGGATCTCGACGCGGCCACGGGCGTCTTTCTGAAGATCATCGCCGATTGTCCGGAGAAGGTGGAGGGGATCAAGGTCTCGCTGCTGGACGCGGAGCGGGAGGTGGACATCCGGCGCCGCCTGCCGGCAGGCGTGCGCTGCTACACCGGCGATGACCACCACTACCCCGAGCTGATCGCCGGGGACGGGAAGCTGGCCAGCGACGCACTGCTGGGGACCTTCGACCCGATAGCCCCGATCGCCGCCCGGGCCGCGCTCGCGCTCGACCGGGGTGACACCGACGGCTTCCGGGAGTTGCTGGACCCGACGGTCCCCCTGTCGAGACATCTCTTCGCCCCGCCGACCCGTTTCTACAAGACCGGGGTGGTCCTGCTGGCCTGGCTGGCCGGGTACCAGCAGCACTTCACGATGGTGGGCGGGCTGCAGTCGGCCCGTTCCCTCCCCCATCTGGCGACGGCGTACGAACTGGCCGACGGCCTGGGACTGTTCCCCGATCCCGAGCTCGCGGAAGACCGGATGCGCCGGCTGCTCACCGTGTACGGGGTGTCGTCATGAACGCGGCGCCGGCGCGGTTCAGCCTCAATCAGGAGACGGTCCGCCAGTGGTCCGTGCCCGAGCTGGTCGCCGGGTGCGTGGCGGCCGGAGTGGGCGCCGTCGGGCTCTGGCGCGGACCCGTGCGGGGCTTCGGGGTGCGGGAGACGGCGAAGCTGGTCGCCGGGGCCGGGCTGCGTGTGAGTTCGCTCTGCCGCGGCGGGTTCTTCACCGCGGCCGATCCGGCCGGCCGGGCAGCCGCGCTGGAGGACAACCGCAGGGCGGTGGAGGAGGCCGCCGAGCTGGGCGCCGACACACTGGTCCTGGTGTCGGGCGGGCTGCCCGCGGGCGACCGGGACCTGGTCGGGGCGCGCGGGCGAATAGTGCAGATCCTGGGCGAGTTGGCGCCCTGGGCCGCGCAGCACGGGGTACGGCTGGGGATCGAGGCGTTGCATCCGATGTTCGCCTCGGACCGCTGTGTGGTCTCGACTCTCGGCCAGGCCCTGGACATCGCCGAGCAGTTCCCGGCGGAGCAGGTGGGGGTGGTGGCCGACTCCTACCACCTGTGGTGGGACGAGCGGCTGCCGGCCGACCTGCTCCGGGCCGGCGGGGGCGAGCGCATCGTGTCCGTCCAGGTGGCCGACTGGGTGACCCCGCTGCCGGAGGACGTGCTGCTGGGGCGGGGGCAGCTCGGTGACGGGTCCATAGACCTGCGGGGCTTCCGGCAGCTGGCCGACGCGGCCGGCTACCGGGGCCCGGTGGAGGTGGAGATCTTCAGCCCAGGGCTGTGGGCCCGGGACGGTACCGAGGTGCTGCGGGAGGTGATCGAGCGCTACCGCGAGCACGTGGAGTGAGCGGGCGGGGTCAGCCCTCGTAGTCGTACTTCATGCCGATGCCCAGGGTGCTCTGGGTCGGGAGGATTCCGGCGCCGACGATGTCGAGGACCGGCGGGAGGAGGAGTTCAGCGAGCCGGGCCGCTTCCTGCGGGGTCAGCGCCGACCAGGGGGCCGAGGCGAGTTCGTCGGTGAGCTTCTCGACGGCGGTGCGCAGAGCCAGTCCGGCTGCGGTGGCCGTGCCGTCCTCGGCCAGCAGGTTCCGGGCGGCTAGCCGGTCGCGGGCGGCGTTCCACTCGTCGGCGGACCACTGGCGGCTCTCGAACGACTCGGCCGGGGCGGCTCCGGCACCGGAGTGCAGGACCAGCGACTCGACCGGGTCGAGGTGGTGGGCCTGGAGGGCGGCGAGGTGGCCGTCCCCGCGGTGCTCTCGCAGGATCGTCGCCGCGTGCCAGAGCACGGCGTGCGGAGCGTCGGGCCAGGGCAGGGCGGCGTTGGCGGCGCCCAACGGCCGGCCGGCCGTGGTGGCGGCCTCGGCGGCGCGCCGGGCGAGCCGCGCCGCCTCGGCCAGGTCCGGGGAGGCGATCCGCTCGCCGAGGAGGACCCGAAGGGAGCGGTCCGCGGCGACGGCGCGGGCCGTGAGCACCCCGGCCGGCGGGGCGGTGTGCCAGGACTGCGCGACGTACCGCTCCACCATCCGCGGGCTGAAGCTGAAGAAGAGGGCGTTCACGAGTTCCGGTTCGGCCGGGCCGAGCGGGGCCGCCCGGAAGGCGAAGTACATCGGCCACCGGTCGTCGGTGGCGTAGCCGAGCGCGCCGGCCTCCTCGTAGGCCTCGGGTGCGAAATAGACGATGGCGTGCACGGGTTCGAGCAGCTGCCACAGCTGGCGGACCGTACCCGGTCCGTGTGCGTCGGCGTATGTCATATCGCTTTCCCCCAGGGTCGGTTGGTGCCCTCGACAGCCGGGGGTCAGCGTAGGTCAGGAGGGGTCTGAGGGGGTGGTGAGGGGGTGGTCTCAAGGGTGACATAGCGTGCCCACCATGGATCAGGAGCACATAGCCGGACCGGCCGGTGACGGCGAAGGCGCAGGTAGGCGGCGGTTCCTTGCGATCGCGACGGGCGCGGCCACGGCTGCCGGGCTCGGCGCCGTGGCGGGCTGCGGGGGCGGGGACGGCGGCGCCGACGGGCAGGGCGGAGACCGGACCGGCGGGTCCACGGAGCCGGGCGGGAAGCCGTCGGCGGCGAGCGCGCACGGCTTCGACGTCAAGGCCGAGAACGCGAAGCAGGGGCACGCCGACTGGCCGGTCACCAAGGCGGGGCCGGCGCGGGCGATCGAGGGCTTCGCGGACAAGGTCAGCGTCCTGCCCGGCGAGTCCTTCGGTCTGCACGTGTCGACCACCGCGCCGCGGTTCACCGTCTCCGCCTACCGGATGGGCTGGTACGGCGGGGCCCGGGCCCGGCTGGTGTGGCGCTCCGAGGCCCTCCCGGGGGTACGGCAGCCGGAGCACACGGTGGACGCTGGAACGCGGATGGTGCGCACGCGCTGGGCCCGTACCACCACGGTCGAGACGAAGGACTGGCCGGAGGGCTGCTACCTGCTGCGGCTCGACGCGCAGGGCGGCGAGGGGCAGCGCTTCGTGCCGGTGACCGTCCGGTCCGCGGCGACGGCCGGGCGTACGGTCGTGGTCAACGCCGTAGCCACCTGGCAGGCGTACAACCGGTGGGGCGGCTACGGCAGCTACGACGGCCCCACCGGCGGCTACGCCTCGCGCTCGCTCGCCGTGACCTTCGACCGGCCGTACGAGTACGACGACGGCGCGGGCCTCTTCCTGGTGTACGAGGCCCCGCTGATCGCGCTGGCCGAGCGGCTCGGCATACCCCTGGCGTACGCGACCACGACCGACGTGGCACGGGAGAAGCGGCTGCTGGAGGGTGCGGCAGCAGTGCTCTCGCTCGGGCACGACGAGTACTGGTCCCCGGAGCAGCGGGCCCACTTCACGGCCGCCCGCGACGCCGGCACCAACATCGCGATCCTGGGCGCGAACTGCTGCTTCCGCCGGGTCCGGCTGGAGGCCTCCGACCTGGGACCGGACCGGACGCTAGTCTGCTACAAGTCCTCCTACGACCAGGACCCCGGGTTCAAGCGGGGCCATCCGGCGACGGTGGACTTTCGCTCGGCGCCCGGCGCGGACCCGGAGAGCTCGTTGCTCGGCGTGATCTACGACGGCTATCCGGTGGACGCCCCGTACGTGGTGACCAACCCGGGCCATTGGCTGTTCGAGGGCACCGGCGCGCGGGCCGGCGACCGCTTCGAGCACCTGGTCGGGGTGGAGTACGACAAGGTCAACACCGGTTTCCCGACTCCCAGGCCGATCGAGATACTGGCCCACTCACCCGTGGTGTGCGAGGGCCGACCCAGCCACCAGGACACGGCGTACTACACGGTGGCGAGCGGAGCGGGGGTGTTCGCGACCGGCACGATGCGGTGGGTGGAGGCCCTGGACGCGACGGGCGACGGCCGCAGCGGACGGAACCACGGGCTGGACGCGCGGTCCGGGGCGCTGACCACCCGGGTGACGGAGAACCTGCTGCGGGTGTTCGCGGCGGGTCCGGCGGGACGGTCGCACCCGGCGCAGGACAACGTCAAGGCGGTGTACGGGGGTTCCTGACACCGGTGGCGTCCGGGACGGCGGCGTGGGGTGGACTTCGCGCGGACGGGATGCCTAGGATCGTGATCACGGCATCGCGTGTCGGTCACCGGCTGGGTGAGGCATGGAGGCGCCCGTGATGTGCCTTTCGGAGGCATTCACTCATGTCTGTGCACCTGAACCACACGATCATCCACTCCCGTGACAACCGGGAGTCCGCCACATTCCTGGCGGACGTCCTCGGCCTCCAGGTCGGGGAGGAGTGGGGACCCTTCATCCCCGTCGAAACCGCCAACGGCGTCACCCTGGACTTCGCGACCATCCCGGCCGAGTCCATCACCCCGCAGCACTACGCGTTCCTCCTCTCCGAGGAGGAGTTCGACGTGGCGTTCGAGAAGATCCGGGCCGCGGGCGTCCCGTACTTCGCGGATCCGCACGGCAAGCACCCCGGCGAGATCAACCACCACGACGGGGGCCGCGGCGTCTACTTCACGGATCCCGCGGGGCACGGGATGGAGATCATCACGCGCCCGTACGGCTTCCAGGAGCCGGGCACCGACGGCTGAGCCCCGATCCCCCTCATGAACCGGTGGCGGTCATGCGGTCCATGACCGCCACCGGCAGGGCCCGGTTCAGCGCCGCCGCCTCCGCCGTCTCCTCGTCGCCGAGCAGCCCGATCAGGACCGGCACGGGCAGCCGGGGATGGCGGGCGGCCGTCGCCCGTACGTCATCGTCCGGGTCGTCGAGCATCCGTACCGCGGAGTCCGCCGACAGCCGGGGGTCGGCCGCTGCGCGCACGCGGACCTCGGCGTCCTCGTCCCGGCTGAACCGTTCCACCAGCTCGGCCGTCGAGTCCGGGTCGTCGAGGGCCAGTTGCCGCAGCCGCGGATGCGGGTCCTCGGCGTAGCGGAGCAGGTCGCGCCGCGGGAAGTTCGGGTGCCCGTACGGCCGGTCGGGGGTGGAGAGGCTGCCGTTCCACCACTGCCACACCTTCAGCAGCATGTCGGCCGGCGCGTCGTCACACCGCTCGGCGAGGAAGAGGCGTACGACCCGGTCCTCGTCCCGGGCCAGCCGTTCCACCACGTCCGGCGGGAGCCGTCGGGCCATCGCGACGCTGCTGCGCAGCAGCACGTGGCCGGAGGCCGCGAGGCGGCGCATGGCCTCCTCGTCGTCGTGCAGCGCGACCACCCAGGGGATGGCGTGCCGCATCCGCCGCGGGTCGACGTCCACGTCCACGGCGGCCCGCTGCTCCTCCGTCAGCTCGGGTCGCAGGGACACCGCGAGGCGTACGTCGTCCTCCGGGTCGGCGGCGAGGAGCTCGACCAGGTCGGGGTCCAGGTAGCGGTTTTCGGCGAGGCGCCTGCGCGGCTTCGGGGCCGCGCCGGCGCAGAGGCGTGCGGCGAGGTCCCGGTCCAGCCGGAGCCCGGCGATGTCATGGGCGGCGTTCACGGCCTCGTAGTCCGCCTCGGTGATCGGCTCCGCCTCGTGCCGGGCCACCACGGCGGCCAGCCGCACCCGCTCGACCGGGTCCGCGCTCAGCCTGGCCCGGGCCTCGGGACCGAGGTGTGGCCAGGCCGCGTGGCAGGCCGCCGATCGGACGGCGGGGACCGGGTCGGCGGTCAGGGCCACCGCCAGGGCGGAGGGTACGGCGGGCAGTTCGAGGAGGGCTTCCCGGACCGCGCCGGACGGGTCCTCGGCGAGCACCGCGTACGCCTCGTCCGTGAGCCGGGCGGCTGCCGCGGCCGCGACCGTGAGGAGGGCGTATCGCCGCCGTCCGGCCTCTTCTCCCAGCAGCAGCCGGGACCAGCGCTCGGCCGACATCCCCCGCTGGACCCGGGTCTCCGCGAGCCGGGCGCGCACCGTCCACTCGGGGTGGTCCACGGCCGCGTCCAGCACCGATTCGGGCAGGTCACGGCGCCAGAGCAGGTGGCCCCGGGTGGTGTCCAGCAGCCGCACCAGGATCCGGTCGGGCACGGCACGGTTCCACGCCAGGGCCTCACGGACCCGCCCCGCGACGGCCGTCCCGTACTCCAGCCCGGCCCATTCGTCCCCGGCTCCCCGCGTGCTCCCCATCCGGGAGAAGGTAATCGGTGATCCGGGCCCCGGATCACCCGGGCCCTTGCACGGCCTGCACCTGCCCATCGCCGTCCACGGTGAGCGCCACCCGTTCGACCCGGTTGCCGACCACCAGCGCGATCCACACGATGCCCCAGAGCAGGCAGGTGAACACGGTCAGGATGGCGTGGAGCACATGGTTCACCGGCTGCCCGCGCACGAGGACCGCCTGCGTCGGGGAGCGGGACTCCACCCGCCAGCCGGTCGCGACGTACTCGCTCACGGTCCAGTCGAGGATCGCCGTCCGCCGAGCCGCGTCGACGGGGCGACCGTCCCCGGGCGGCAGCAGGTACTCCGGCGGTTGCGGCGGCACCCGCCAGTGCCGCCCTTCCTCACGCTGCCAACGCTCCGACATCCGGCTCGCCTCCCCGCACCATCGGTCCGGTGACCTTCGTCTGCTCGGCCATGCATCCAGCCTGCGCGACCGCGGGGAGTCCGGCACGCCGAGCGCGGTCGCCCTCCGGAGAGGGGGTCGAACTTATGTGCGTGACGTGTCGTTCCGAGCAGCATGAGCCAGAGGCGTAACAGCAGGGCCGTGCGGGGCCCTCGCGCGTCACAGACCTGTCACGGCCACTCCATGGCAGCCGGCACCCCGGCAGAGTGGCGCGATGCGCACACACCACGCCGTCACCCTCCTCGCCGCCGCTGCATGCCTCGCGCTGACCGGCTGCTCGGACGCGGACGCGGACCACGCAGGCATGAGCGACGAGGGCAAGCCGGCCGCCTCGTCACCCGCTCCCCAGCAGAGCACGGTTCCTGAGTCTCCCGGCTCCCCAGCTTCCGCCGCCGGCATCCCGCCCAGCCCCGCCCCCGCGCAGCGCACCATCTACCTCGCGGCGCTCAACAAGATCGACCCCGAGATCGTCAACGGCAATGACGACAAAGCCATTGCTCGGGGCCTGAGTCAGTGCCAGTCCATGAAGGACGAGAAGGACCCGACCAAACGCGTCGAGTCCACGAACAGGCGTTTCATCGGCCCCAACCACCCAGACGGCTTCGGTCCCACCAAGGCCGCCTTCATCCTCGCCGCCGTACAGACCAATCTCTGCCCCACGTACTGACGAGGCCACCGACCGCCTCGGTGCGGGTGGACGTGGAGACAGCCGCCCGGGGCGGGGCCCCGGGCGGCGGCGACACGCACAGAGTGCGGCCGCCCATACGCTTCACAGTGCCGCTTTGCTGTCACTCGCGACGTGGGGGCGGACGTGGGTGAGGAGCAGTTCCAGGAACCGTTCGGGGTGCCGGAGCGCCGCGAAGTGGCTGGCGTCTTCGATCAGCGCGAACGCTTTGACGGGGGCTTCGACAGCGTTGAAGTACGCTTGGGCGCGCACCGCGGGGGTGATGACGTCACGGGCGCCCTGGAAAACGAAGAACGGCAGCTCGAAGCGGGTGCCGTCGGCCCAGTCGTCGAATGCCCCCGTCCCCTCGGTGACGGGGGCGGAGAAGGCTTGGCCCTGGAAGTAGGCCTTGATGCGGCCGAGCGAGTACAGCGGGGACAGCCACAGCGAACCGATGATCACCTTCTTCACGGTGTCCAGGGTCAGCGGGTCGCTACCGGCGCACAGCTTGTCGTACGTGGAACGCTGAGCCGAGCTCCAGCGCCCCGGGTCGGAGCCCATGGCCTCCACCTTCGCCACGTCCTTGGCTTTTCCCGCAGCCCGCAACCGCTCGAGCGTGCCCCGGTAGGCAGAGGTGTCCCGGCCCGCCTCCTGGATGTTCTGGTCCGTACCCACGTACACCGAGAAGAGCTCGGGACGACTGCGGGCCAGCCTGAGTCCAAGGGTCGTGCCGAAGGAGCTCGCGAGCAGTACGACCTTGTCCACGGCCAGCCGGCGCCGGATGTGTTCCGTGACCTCCAGGGCGTCCTCGTACAGCCGGTCGAAGTCCAGTGCGCCCTGCCCTTGCGCGCCCCCATGGGCGAAGGTCAGGCCCGCGCCGCGCATGTCCCAGCGCACAAGGGTGAAGTGTTCTTCCCAGCCGCGGGTACGAGGCCCGTAAGGGGAGTGGGCGGCGCCCGGTCCACCATGAATCTCGAGAACCACGGGGTTGCCTCGATCTTCGCCCCGGACCGCGATCCACTGACCGATCCCGCCGATGCTCACGATGCCCTGCTCGTCGATACCGGCCGGCGAGTCGATCCGCATCGAGCGGGCGTTCGCCGAGCGCCGCACCGCGCGATGAGCGAAGAGTCCCACAACTGGTGTGGCGATCGTGGCCAGCCCTGCGGCGAGCACGGCACCCATCATTCCTGTTTCTCCAGACATGGTTCTGGCATCGCGGTGTTCCCACGCACGCCAATGGATTCCGCCCCTCCAGCAGGCGGACGGCTGAAAAGCGGGAGCGAATGCCGACCGGGACACGACGGGATCGAAGCCGACAGCCTGCCCCTGCCCGGGAGACCGGCGGAGCCGCAACAACCCTGCCCGGCGCCGCTCCTCGATGACTCCACCCTCTCCTGATACATCCTAATGATCAACGTAGACTTCGCGCGCCGATCGATTAGCGTGGGGTTATCACCGGGGGCGGACGTGGAACTGCGGGACATCGAGATATTCCTGACCCTGGCCCAGGAACTGCATTTCGGCCGGACCGCCGAGCGGTTGCGGATCTCGCAGGCCCGGGTCAGCCAGGTGATCAAGAAACAGGAACGGCGTATCGGAGCCGACCTCTTCGAGCGCACCAGCCGCACCGTGTCACTCACCCCAGTCGGACACACCCTTCGCGGCGAACTGCAACAGGCGTACGACCTGATCCACGGCGGACTGGCCCGGGCCGGCGAAGCCGCAACCGGCCTGAGCGGGAACCTCCGCCTGGGAGTCATGGGGGCCCTGGGCCACGAAATGCGCCCCGTCATCGACGCCTTCCGAGCCGTCCACCCTCGCTGTGACGTGGACATCGTGGAGTACCACTTCAGCGGCCCCTTCGACCTGCTCCGCACCGGCGATTGCGACCTGCAGTTGATGTGGCTGCCGGTGCATGAACCCGACCTCAGCGTCGGCCCGACCATTCTGACCGAGGGACGCGTCCTCGCAGTCGCGTCCGGCTCGATACTGGCCCAGCAACCGTGGGTGTCGATGGAGGATCTCGGTGGCCGGACCGTCCTCGACCCCGGTCGGAAGGTACCCGACTACTGGGGGGAGGCCATGATTCCCAAGCACACACCTGCCGGGCGCCGGATACCGCGCGGTCCGGCCGCCCGGACCTTCCACGAGATACTGGCCCTCATCGCCGACGGGCAGATCGTCAGTCCCCTCAACTCCCATGTCCAGCACTACTACACGCCACCCGGCATCACCTTCGTGCCGATCGACGACGCCCCGCTCACCCAGTGGGCGCTGGTCTGGCCATCCGCAGCCGAAACCCCGCGACTTAGGGCCTTCGTGAACAGCGCGCGCGACCAAGGGACCCGTGCCATCGGGGAAAGTGCCTCCTGAGCACGTTCTCCAGCCTCGGGCCGCGTGATCCGAAGCGACAGAGCCCCGCCGGGCGGCGAATTCCAGGAGTGGTTGCAACACCGTGGTGAGTTGATCAAGCCGCGAGCAGTTTAGACAGGCGCTCGGCTGGGGCTTCCCAGCCGAGCGCCTTGCGTGGGCGGCTGTTCAGTTCGGCCGCGACGGCGGCCAGGTCCTCGGGGGTGTGGACCGTCAGGTCGGTGCCCTTGGGGAAGTACTGCCGTAGCAGCCCGTTCGTGTTCTCGTTCGACCCGCGCTGCCAGGGGCTGGCCGGGTCGCAGAAGTAGAACGGGATGTCGGTGGCCACCGTAAATGCGCGGTGGGCCGCCATCTCCGAGCCCTGGTCCCAGGTCAGCGACCGCCAAAGATGCCGTGGAAGCTTTTCCACGGTTGTGGCGAGAGCATTGCGGGTGGCCTGCGCGTTGTGGTTGGTGGACAGGTGGACGAGCATGACGTGGCGAGTGGAGCGCTCGACCAGGGTTCCGATGGCGGAGCGGCCGTCCTTGCCGATGATGAGGTCGCCTTCCCAGTGGCCCGGGACCGCCCGGTCGGCGACTTCGGCGGGACGTTCGCTGATCATGACCATGTTCTTGACCGGGCGGCTGATGTACTTGGCGGCGTGGCGGTGCGGCCGGCGGTATGCCCGTCCGGTGCGAAGAGCCCCTGTCAGTTCGCGGCGCAGTTCCCCGCGGCCGGCGTCTCCTGAACAGCGCATCGCCCCCTTTCGACCCCTTTGGGCCGGTAGGGGGCGCTTTCGTGCGTTCTGGTTCAAGGCTGACTCAGCGCTTCGATGGCGTTCACGACCAGAGACCGTGCTGAGGCGCCGTACACGGCCATGCCGCGCAGCTGCTCGAACGCCTTCAGGTACAGCGCGATCTCAGAAGGCTGCGTGATGTTGACCTCCGCCGAGAGCAGCTCCACCGACACGAACGTGTCGTCGTAGACATGAAACGTCTCCACTGGCCACACCGTGCGCGGGTCCACCGCGCGCGGAATCACCCCCAGGGAGACCGCTGGCAGGGCGCCCGCGGTCAGGAGGTAACCGAGCTGGGCTGCCATCGCGTCGGGGTTGCCCATCCGGTAGTACAGCGCTGCCTCCTCGATCACAAGAACGGCGCGACGGCCTGGCTCGTGGATGACTCGGGACCGTTCGACCCGTGCCCGCGCGGCCTCGTCCCTCTCATTGGGGTAGCCGCGAAAGCGGGCGATGACTCCGAGCAGGCCCCCCGCGTATCCCTCTGTCTGCAGCAGGCCGGGCACGAGAGTGGATGAGTAGATCCGGAACAGCTTGGTCTGCTGGAAGAACTGAGGCCAGGAGTTCTGCAGCTTCTTCAGGCCCTGAACCTGGTGCCGCCACTCGCTGTACATGGACTCGGCGTGCACGGACCGGACTACGAGGTCGGGCGCCTCATCCGGATGGCCGCAGGCGCGGCACCAGCGTTGTACGTTGCGGGCGGAGGGCGCCGTGCGCGCGTTCTCGATGCGGGAAGTCTTGGAGTGGTGCCATCCGCAGAGCCCGGCCAGCTCGGCAACGGTAAGTCCCGCGCCTCTGCGAAGGTCGCGCAGCCGTGCGGCGACGGCTTCGCGGGCGGCCTGCGCAGAAGACGACGGGGACGTGGGCATGGAGCGTCAGACCGTCCTGTCAGATCGGGTACTCGGCGTGCGGCGTGGCCCTCGTCCAGACGGCTTCGAAGGCTTCGGCGCACAGCTTGGCCGACGTCGGATCGTTGGTGATCTCCTCGCCGAGCGATGACCCGTCGCCCGCGAAGTGATTCCAGTGGACCCACTCGTCGTCGAACAGCCAGAAGTCGTTGCCCGGCAGCGCAATGTCCGAGGCTCGGCGGCGCGGTAGCCAGCGCACTTCCTCGCCGGCCGCGATGTTCGTGAACGTCCCGTCGTGGAGGAAGCGGGTGTACTCGCTGACCGGCTCGGACACGATGCGGGCCCGGCGGATCACCACGCCGCGGCCCACCGCCTCGGCCACGAGGTCGAGCCAGGGGCGCCACCAGGCCGACCTGTTGGCCGGGTCGTGCCGGTATCCGGCCCGCCAGTCCGCGAACGGGCCGGTCTCATAGTCGACGGCGTAGGTGTCGCGCATCTCCAGGTGCAGGGCCGTGGCGCACCGGGCCATCAGTTCATCGAAGGTGGGCGTCGAGGTCATCGCAGACCTCCCTGATGATGTGGACCATGCGGGCGGGGACCCGGATGACGGCCTCTCCTTCGGGGATGCCCTTGGCGTGACCGGGTACTTCGGTCGCCGCGCACTCGGCTTCGACTTCCGGGCTGGACTTCCACCCTTGCAGCACAAGTTCCCCCTGTTCCAGGTCCGCCCAGACGGTGGGGCTCTGCTTGTCTCCGGTGCTCGGATCGATCCCCACGAACACTAACGCCATGTCAGCCTCCCGTATCGGCCTGTGCACTTCTGTGCATCACCGTCGTGGCTCAGGCGATGCCCATCAAGGTGTTGATGCAGCCAAGCCCCTGCCCGGTAGACGGTGTGCACAGATCTGCACATTGCTGGTGATGGTGCACAAGACGCTCCCACTGTGGGTGCACCACCCGCTGACGACGGTAGGGAGTACCGGCATGACCAGCACACGGGCCGACTGGCAAGCGGCAAAGGACGTCGTAGACGCCGCCCTCGTGGCCTACACCCGGAAGCCTGCGGACCGGGACATCGAGGCCCTGACCAGGCAGCTCCTCCATCACGGTGGACTGCTCCGTTCCGAGGTGGAGACTCTGCCCACGTCGACCGCCGCGCTCACCGACTGGGAAGCACTCACGAGCACCGGTCCCGGCGACGGCCCGCTCGGCGGCTGGATTCACGCCCGCGCCCTGGCCCGTGTCGCCCGCCGGATGCTCAAGCTCCTCGGCGCGGAAACCCGGTGAGCTCGGCCAGGAGTACTGCGTGTACTGCGACAAGCACGTCGCGGCGCTTCCTGAGAACCGCGTGGGCCCTGACTTCTCAGCGTCCGCGGTTCGGCCGCCGATGTACGCACACCCCGGCTGCAGCCATACCCGCCGGCATCGTCCCAGCCTGGCCGCGCGCAGGGCCTGGAGGTCGGGCCCATGAGTGAGCTCCGCCGCCAGGTCCTCTACATCGCGATCGTCGTCGGCACCCGCTGAACCAGCACCTTCCTGCACACAACCTAGGGAGAAGCCATGACGAGTCCCACCCCGCCCCCGCCCTGCAGTACCGGCAAGGGAGAGAAGCCGATCCCCGCCTACACCGGCGCCACCATGACCATCACCGCGCCCTCGACCCCGCGCGCCCTGCTGACCGACGCCCAGTTCAACAACGTCATGCACACCATCCTCGACAACAACCCGGGCATGGAGCCCGGCATCGCGGGCCGCATCCTCATCGACGCGCTCGCGTTCCTCGCCACTGCGGCGAAGACCGCGCACCCCCTCGTGCCCTCGCGGGTCGTCGACGAAGGCTGGCACGCCCTCATCCTGCACACCGGCCTGTACCAGTCCCTGTGCGCGCAGCTGGGCGGCTTCGTCCACCACGTGCCGGAGCGCCCCGACCCCGGCCACCGCTCGCACGGCGACATCGAGCGGACCGTCACCGCAATCGAGGCGGCCGGCTACACCGTCAACCACGACCTGTGGCGCGGCCCGGAGGACTCCCTCGTCTCCGTCGCGGCGCAGTGCCAACACTCCGGTCCAGGTCTACGTGGCGGCCTTGTCGTGGTCTCGGGCCAGGTGTGGGTCGTCGTAGACAGTGACCTCCCACCACTCCTGGAAGGCCAGCGGATCCTCTTTCGTCGGCTTGGCAACCCGCCTGACCTGAACGCCTGTGCCGAGCATCTCGGCGCCCTCCATGAACTGCTTGACCAGCCCTACGTCCTGAGTCATCATGCGCTTCGTCTCACGCGGGTTCTCGACGTAGCCCCCAGTCGGGTCGTCGGGCATGGGCGCCTCCTCCCAACGGCTTTGACGCCAGGCTGGCAGGTGGGGGCCGACGGCTCCAGCCTTGGGCAAGGCTTCCGTAGGCAAGTTCGCTGGGCGTTCGGGCCAGCAGGGGGCCAGCAGGCGATCATGGAAATGCGAGAGCCCCGCCGGGCTACCGGCAGGGCTCTTACCTTTTCGCAGTACAGAAGCTACTAGCTTCACGTTCCACCTTGCAGGGGCGGCAGGATTCGAACCTGCGGCCTTCGGTTTTGGAGACCGGCGCTCTGACCAGCTGAGCTACACCCCTTCGGTGGGACCAACCTTGGCACGGCCCGACGCGGAGATCCACTGTATTTCTCGTTCAACCGGGTGCGAGTCGTTCGCCGGTGTGGGCGCCGGAGCTCCGCAGCCACTCGATCAGTTCGGCGTTCTCGCTCGTGAGGGCGATGTCGAGCGGGGTGAGCCGGTCGTAGCCGATCCAGTCGATGTCCGCTCCGTGGGCCAGCAGACGGCGTGCCGTGGACACCTGGCCGCCGTGGCAGGCCTGCCAGAAGGCGCTGGTGACGTCCTCGGATGAGACGCCGGCCGCGAGGAACTCCTCGACCGCGTCGAGGAGACCGAGGGCGGCGGCGTCCTGCAGGTCGGGGCGGGCCCCGAGGTCGAGCAGTCGGCGCGCGGCCCGCCACTGGCCGAAGCCGCAGGCGTCCGTGAGCGGGGTACCGCCGCCGAGGACGGCGCCCGGGGCGTTGACATCGGCCCCTGCGGCGACGAGGGCATCGACGGCGGCCACGTCGTCGTTGCTGGCCGCCCAGTGCAGCGGGGTCTCGGCGTGCGCCCCGACGAAACGGGCTCCCGGGTCGGCTCCGGCGGCGACGAGCGTACGGATCACCGCGGCCGTGTCGGGGTAGTGGCCGGGCCAGTCGGTGGCGATGTGCAGCAGGCTGCGCTCGCCTGCCGCCGCACCGCGCTTGACGATCCGCGTGGCGGCGAGTCCCGGGTGCGCGTCCAGGAGGTCCCGCAGGCCCGGCAGGTCGCCGGCCCGGATCGCGGCGGTGACGGCGACGGCGAGCGGGTCGCCGGATTCGAGGGGTTGCATGGACCGTCCTTGGCCGCGTTTTTCCTGGTCCATCCCTCGGCCTTTCCCGGGCCTTCCGTGGGCATGCCCTGAGTGTGGCGCCCAGCCTACGGGCCCGTGGTGGCGGGGCAGGGGGACGGCGCGGGTGGCGGGGGTCGCGGGCGGGGAGGATCGTGGGCAGGGTGAACCGTGCGACGGGGGGTTCCTCCGTGCGCCGGAGCCGGGAGACGGGCCGTCCGGGCCCCCGGCCGCGTGCGACGCCGCGCTGCGGCCGGATGCGCCGCGCCCTGGTGGCGCTCGCCCTCCTCGCCCCCGCCCTGCTGGGCGCGGCCCCCGGCGGTTCCGCCGAGACGATCTCCCTCGCGGGGAACGAGCGCGGCCAGCGGCTCGACGTCACGCTGACGCAGGTGGTCGACCCCGCGAGTCCGGCAGCCGGTCCCACGGGCGAGGCCGAGGCCGACGGGCCGGATCGGCTCCTCGCCGTCCGCTTCCGGCTGGAGAACACCGGTACCGCCGTCTACCGGGACTCCCCCGCACCGGCCGCGCACCTCCTCGACACCACCGGCCAGCGGTTCACCGGGCTCAACGACCCCACGACGGCGGGCGTGAACTTCCCCGACACCGTCACGCTCGACCCCGGCGGCACGACGGAGGGCTTCGTCACCTTCCGGCTCCCCCAGGACGCCGACCCGGCCGCGGTCCAGTTCGCCCTCAACACCGGCCTCGCCGACGACGTCGGCCAGTGGAGCCTCCCGTAGCGCTCGGGTCCCCTTGGCGGCGGGCGAGTTTCGGCCGCCCTCTTGACCGCTCTGGTCCAGACCAATAGTTTCCGGCATGCACCGCGCACGCGCTCACGCCCACTCCCCGCCTCCGCAAAGGAAGCCCATGCGCCGCAGCATGCTCGGCAGACTGGCCGTCGCCGCCTGTTCCCTCGCCCTGCTCACCGCCTTCGCGCCCGCCGCCGGTGCGGACGGCGGCGGAGCGAGCGGCGACGGCCGCTCGTACAAGAAGGTCGGTTACTTCACCCAGTGGGGCGTCTACGGGCGGGACTTCCAGGTCCAGGACCTCGAGGCGAACGGCTCCGCCGGCAAGCTCACCCACATCAACTACGCCTTCGGCAACGTCAGCCCGCAGGGCACGTGCTTCACCGGGAACGTGCCGGGCGAGGCCGACGCCTGGGCCGACTACGTCCGGCCGCTCGACGCCGCGAACTCCGTCGACGGGGTCGCCGACACCCCGGAGCAGCCGCTCGCCGGCAACTTCAACCAGCTGCGCGAGCTCAAGGCCAAGCACCCCGGCCTCAAGGTGCTGATCTCGCTGGGCGGTTGGAGCTGGTCCACCCACTTCTCCGACGCCGCGCTCACCCCGGCCTCCCGCAAGGCCTTCGTGGCCTCCTGCATCGACCTCTACATCAAGGGCAACCTCCCGCAGGACGGCAGCCGCGGCGGTGCGGGTGCGGCCGCCGGCGTGTTCGACGGGATCGACCTCGACTGGGAGTGGCCCGGTTCCGCGGGCGACACCGACACGAGGTTCCGGCCGGAGGACAAGCGCAACTTCACGGAGCTCGTCAAGGAGTTCCGCACCCAGCTCGACGCGTACGCGAAGAGCCAGCGCAAGAAGACGAAGTACGAGCTGACCGCCTTCGTCCCGACCGCCCCCGCCAAGATCGACGCGGGCTTCGACGTGCGCCGGATCATGCGCGACCTCGACTTCGTGACCCTCCAGGGCTACGACTTCCACGTCTCCGGCGAGCCGAAGACCGCCCAGCAGTCCGCGCTCTACGCCCGGGGCGACTTCAGCGTCGACGGCACAGTGGACGCCTGGCGGCTGCGCGGCGCGCCCGCGCACAAGCTGGTGATGGGCATGCCGTTCTACGGGCAGGGCTGGACCGGCGTCAGCGGCGGCGGGGACGGCATGGGACAGCCCGCCACGGGCCCGGCGCCGGCCACCTGGTCCGCCGGGTACGAGGACTACAAGGCGCTGAAGAAGCTGGCCGATTCCGGCACCTACCAGGTCCACCGGGACCGGCGCGGCGGCCATGCCTGGCTGTTCGACGGCACCACGCTGTGGACGTACGACGACCCGCAGGTGCTGCGCGCGAAGACCGGCTACGTCCGCGAACACGGCCTGGGCGGCGCGATGTTCTGGTCGCTCGACGCGGACACCTCCGACGGCGAATTGCTGACGGCCGTGGACCGGGGGCTGCGCGGGCGTTGACCCGCGCCCCTCTGGCCCCACCGGCCGACGCCACTGACCGGCGCCGCCGGGCCGCGGAAATCCATCCGGCCCGGCGGCGCCCCTCCACGTACGCTCCCCCGCATGAGGAACTCGACGGTACGGGCGGTCAACCAGCTGACGACGCGTTGGGCCGCGCAGGCACCGGTCGGGGACACGAGCACCGTGTTCACCGCGGCCGGGGTCTGGCCGCTGCTCGCCCTGCTCGCGGACGGCTCGGGCGGCCCGGCCCGCACCGAACTGGCGCAGGCCCTGGGCATACCCGCCGAGGCCGCGGGCGGGGCCGCCCGGGAGCTGCTGGCCGCACTGGCCGACGTACAGGGCCTGCGGACGGCGACCGGGCTGTGGGCCAAGGCAGGACTCCCGCTGGAGGAAGGCTGGACGGCGAGGCTCCCGGCGGGCGCCCGGGGAACACTGACCGGGGATCCGGACACCGACGCCAAGGCGCTCGACGCGTGGGCGTCGGACCGAACGGGCGGGCTGATCGAGCGCATGCCTGTGTCCCTGGACGAGAACACCCTGCTGGTACTCGCCTCCGCGCTTGCGCTGCGGCTGAAGTGGATCCAGCCGTTCGACGAAGGATGCGGGGAGCCGTTCGCAGGACCGTGGGCCGGCCGGCCCGTGCGCACGCTGCACCGCAGCACCTCCCTGCTCGACCGGGTCCGGGTGGCGCACGGCCCGTCCGGTGCGGTCACCCTGCTGGAGGTCGTCGGGGCGGCAGGTGTGGATGTCCACCTCGTGCTGGGCGAGCCGGAGGCATCCGTCGGCGACACGCTCACCGCCGGAATCGCCGCCGTCACCAGGGTCCTTCCCGTTACGGGAGCGAGCCTGCTCCCCGACGGGAACCCCGGTCCGGGACTGGCTGTCGGCACCGTGGCCGACCACTCCCCCGAACCCCGGCTGGACATCGAGACGGTGGCCTTCGATGTGCGGTCCGAGCACGACCTCCTCGACCACGCCTGGCTGTTCGGGCTGGAGACCGCCACTGACAGGGGCCACGGCCACTTCCCCGGCATCAGCTCCCAACCGCTGGCCATCGCTTCGGCCCGGCAGTCCGCACTGGCCAGATTCCACGCCGAGGGCTTCGAGGCCGCTGCTGTCACCGCCTTGGGGGCCAGGGCCGGCTGCGCGCCGCCCCGGCCCCGGTACCGGGCTCGCCGGGCCGTGGTGCGCTTCGACCGGCCGTTCGGGTTCCTGGCCGTCCACCGGACCTCGCGGCTGGTCCTGGCCGCCGGCTGGGTCTCCGAGCCCGAGTCCCCCTAGGGCCTGATCCGAAAGACAGGCCCTAAGCCCTGGCGCGGTGGGCGGCGGCCAGGGCTGCCGTGTCCGTGAAGGCGGGGACGTGGCCGGTGCCGCCGTGGCCGGAGACCGAGAGGGAGGCCGCGGCCGTGCCGTACGCCACGGCGTCCGCGAGGGTGTCGCCGAGGACGAGCCGGGCAGTGGTGGTGCCGGTGAAGCAGTCGCCCGCGCCCGTCGCGTCCACCGGGGCGGGGTTCACGGGCACGGGGTGGTACGCCGTCCGCGTGCCGTCGTCCAACAGCAGCCGGTCCGCTCCGGCGGTGACCGCGACCGTACGTGCGCCGAGCGCGCGGAAGCGGGCCGCGGCGGTGTGCGGATCGGCGGTGTCCACGAGGGCCAGCGCGTCGGCCGGGCAGGAGGTCTTGAGCAGCCCGGTCAGCGGGGCGATCCGGGCGAGCAGTTCCCGGGCCTCGGTCCGGCCGGTCAGCCGGGAGCGGAAGTTGGGGTCGTACGTGAGGTGCCCGCCCGCCCCGTGCACGAGGTGCGCGGCGGCCAGTACGGCGGCCCGGCTGCTCGGCGACAGAGCTCCGGTGATGCCGCTGGTGACGAGTGCGCCGCAGCGGGTCAGCAGCTCGCGCCAGGAGTCGACGTGCGCGGGCGCGAGGGTGGAACCGGCACTGCGGGTGCGCCAGTACACGAACGCGCGGTCGCCGTCGGTGTCGGCGGAGAGCAGGTAGGCGCCGTTGGGGTGGGGGGCGCGGCGCACGTGGGCGACGTCCACGCCGAGTTCGGTGGCCCGGCGCAGCAGCGGGGTGCTGAGCTCGTCGTCGCCGACCACGGCGAGCAGGGCGGTCCGGGCCCCGGCCGCGGCCGCGGCGGCCGCCGCGTTGAGCGCGTCCCCGGAGTAGGAGATGCGTGCCGGGGTGCCGTCGGTGGCCTCGCGCAGGGTGGTGCCCGCGTGGATCTCGACGAGGACCTCGCCGAGTACGAGCACGTCGTAGGCAGGGGCGTCGTACGCCGGGGCGGGTCGTCGGGACACGGTCACCCCTCCGCGCCCGCGCGGGCGGCGCCGTGGGGGTGGCGCGGGCGGGCCAGTCGGGCGAATACGGCGGCCAGTTCGGCGGGGTCGGCCGGCAGGCCGTTGCCGATGCCGACGGCCGTCGCGCCGGCGGCCAGCCAGTCGGGGGCCTCGGCGGGCCGGATGCCGCCGGTCGGGATGAGCACCGCCTCGGGCAGGACCGCCCTGAGGGACCGGACGAACCCGGGACCGCCCACGTGGGCCGGGAAGACCTTGGCCGCGCCCGCGGCCCGTACGGCGGCGGCGATCTCGCCGGGGGTGAACCCGCCCTCGATGAAGACGGCTTGGCGGCGCCGGGCGACCTCGCGGACCTCGGGAGCCGGGTAAGGGGAGATCAGGAAGGCGGCGCCCGCGTCCAGGGCGGTCCCGGCCTGCGCGGCCGTGGTGACCGTGCCGACGCCGATGAGGGCGGGCCGGCCGTGCGCGTCGTCGAGGGGGGCGGTGCGGGTGAGGGCTTCGGCCCAGCCGGGGGTGGAGGTGGTCAGTTCGACGGCGCGGCAGCCGGCAGCGAGCAGGGCGGTGGTGCGGCGGACGGCCTCGTCGGCGTCGGCGTCGCGCAGCACCGGCAGCAGCCGCTGGCCCGCCAGCACCTCGTACGGGTGGTTGGACACGGAAAGACCTCCCGTTGTTCCACGTACCGGAACGCCGTATCGTGTGGCGGAACCGTTTGGTCCAGACCCTACCCACCCCGGGAGTTGCCGTGTCAACGGATGTGGACGAAGACGAAGTCCCCGACGTCCCGCGCGCCGGACGGACCTCCGCTGCCGGTTCCACGCTGGAGAAGTCCCTGCGCGTCCTGGAGGCGGTCGCGGCCCCCGGCGGACCGCACCGGCTGACCGACGTGGCGACCGTGGCCGCGGTGCCCAAGTCGAGCACCTTCCGCATCCTGGCCTCGCTGGTCGAGCAGGGCTTCGTACGCCAGGAGGCCGAGAGCCGGTACGGGACGGGGCCGCGGCTGCGCGAACTGTCCGCCCTCGTCGGCGGCGGGGAGCCGCCGAGCATCGGGCGCATCCTGGGCGAACTCCAGCGGACCACGGGCCAGACGGTCCATCTCGCCCTGCACAGCGGGCAGACCATCACCTACATCCGCAAGCTGGAGGGCGACCAGCCGTTCCGGACGGCCTCGCGGATCGGCATGCGCATGCCGCTGCACTCGACCGCGATCGGCAAGAGCATCCTGGCGCGCCTCCCCGCCGCGGAGGTGCGCGACCTGATCGCCACCACCGGCCTGCCGCGCCGGACCCCGCACACGCTCACCACCGCGCCTGCCCTGGAAGCGGAGTTGGCGGCGGTCCGCGCCCGGGGCCACGCGCTGGACGACGAGGAGAACGAGCCCACCATCCGCTGCATCGGCGCCGCGATCCCGGGCCCGGCGGGACGGCCGGTCGGCGGGGTCAGCGTCACCACCGTCACCTTCCTCGTCTCCCGCGAGGAGATCGAGACGTACGCGCCCGCCCTGCGCGCGGCCGCGGAGGCGCTGGCTCCGCTGCTGTGACGGGCCCGAGGCGCCCAGCGGGTGCGTGCGGCGGGGGGCTGATCTAGCGTCGAAGGTGGAAGGGGAGGCTCTGCCGAGCCGGTCCGGTGCGGGGGCCCGGGCACAGCGGCCGTACAGCGGCCGCATGCGCTCGGCGCCGTTCCCGCGCGGATCCGACACACCAGGTCCCGGGCCGCGCGACGATCCCGGAGAGCAGGTGCATTCCATGCGCACGTCGACCCGTATCGCAGGTGTCCTCACCAGCCTGACCCTCGCCCTCGGTGGCGCGGCCCTCGTGGCCCCCGCCGCCCACGCGGACGTCACGACTTGCATCAACACGGTCGAACGCGAGCTGCAGGGCGGTGAAGCCACGACCGCCATCCGGACGGCGTGCTACGACGCACAGTCCGGCAACCACGAGAAGTGCGTGACCGGCCTGACCGCGAGCAGCGTGACCAACGGGACCGCGGTGAGCGCCTGCAAGGTGGCCCTCGACTAGCGGATCCGTACCCCCGAACCGAGCGCCGCCCTCGGCCGACCGGGCCGAGGGCGGCGCTTCGTCACGCCCGGCCCCGGCGCTCGGTCACGCCCCGCCCCGGCACTCCCCCGGCGCCGCCTCCCGCACGGGGCCGTGCTTCCATGTGGTTCCGCGTTCCTCGCCCGCACGGCCCGCTCCGGAGGCCGGGGAAACGAGTTCCCGAAAAACTTTCGGGAGAAGTGTTATCGGGGCCCCCGTCGACGGTCTCCCATGTATCGGGCATCATCGACCGCCGGTACGGACAGGGAACAACACATGAGTACTCAGCACACGGCAGCGCTGGTGGCAGCAGCCCGCGCGGGCGACCCCCGCGCACAGGACGAGCTCGTCAGCGCCCATCTCCCGCTCGTCTACAACATCGTCGGTCGAGCCCTGGGCGGCTCCTGCGACGTGGACGACGTGGTGCAGGACACGATGCTGCGGGCGCTCGACGGGCTGGGCGGCCTGCGCGCGGACGAGAGCTTCCGCTCCTGGCTGGTGGCGATCGCGATGAACCGGGTGCGGGCGCACTGGCAGGCCAGTCAGAACGGCTTCGGCGAGAGCACCCTGGAGGCGGCCTACGACGTCGCCGACCCGGGCGCCGACTTCGTCGACCTGACCGTCGTACGCCTCAACCTGGCGGGCCAGCGGCGCGAGACGGCGCGGGCGACGCGCTGGCTGGAGCCCGAGGACCGGGGGCTGCTGTCGCTGTGGTGGCTGGAGTGCGCCGGGGAGCTGACGCGGGCCGAGGTGGCTGCCGCGCTGGAGCTGTCCCCGCAGCACGCGGCGGTCCGCGTCCAGCGGATGAAGGCCCAGCTGGAGTCGGCACGGGTGGTGGTGCGCGCGCTGGAGGCCAATCCGCCGTGCGAGGAACTGCGGGCCGTGATGGCGGGCTGGGACGGCCGGCCCTCGGCGCTGTGGCGCAAGCGAATAGCCCGGCACGCGCGTGAGTGCGTACGGTGCTCCGGTCTGTGGAGCGGACTGGTTCCGGCGGAGGGGCTGCTGGCCGGTCTGGCCCTCGTACCGGTCTCGGCGGCCCTGCTGGCAGGGGTACGGACGGCCGGGGCGGCAGGCTTCGCCCCCGTGGCCGCTGCCTTCGCCGACGGCAGCGAGGGGGGCTTCGCGGACGGCGGCGACGCGGGCTTCGCCGACACGGAGACGCAGCTCACCGCGGTCGACAGTGCGGGCGGCGGCCGGGGCGCGCTGCGCAGGCGCCGGCGCAGCGGCCGCCGCCGGGTGGTCGGCGGTGCCGTGCTCGCCGCCTGTGTCGCGGGCGGCGGCCTGGTGTACCTCGGGGGGCTCCCCGGTTCCGGTGAGCCGAAGGACGGCGGCGCCACGCCGGCGGCCCCGCTGGCGCTCTCGGCGACCGAGTCCGCGCTCCCCTCGGAATCGGCCTCCCCGTCGCCCTCCGCTTCCCCTTCGCCCTCGCCGTCGGCCTCCGCCTCGCCCAGCCCGTCCGCGAGCCCGAGCCCGACGCAGAGCCGCAGCACCTCGCCGAGCCCGCGCCCCTCGGCGCCCAAGCCGGCGCCGGCCCCGCCGGGGATGGCCGGGCAGGTCCTGGCCCTGGTGAACACCGAGCGGGCGGCCGCGGGCTGCGGCCCGCTCAAGGAGGACCCGCAGCTGCGTGCGGCCGCTCAGGGGCACTCCGACGACATGGCGGCGCGGGACTTCTTCTCGCACACCAACCCCGACGGCGCGGACCCGGGGCAGCGGACCACCTCGGCCGGATACCGCTGGTCGACCTACGGCGAGAACATCGCCAAGGGCCAGCAGACCGCGCAGTCGGTCATGGACTCCTGGATGAAGAGCCCGGGCCACCGCGCGAACATCCTCAACTGCTCGTTCAAGGACCTCGGCGTGGGCATCCACCAGGGTGCCGGCGGCCCTTGGTGGACGCAGAACTTCGGCGCCCGGTAACCCCGCAGGCCACCGACCACCGGCCGCCGCCGCCCCGGAGGGCGCCGAGGCCTTCGGGCGCGGCGCCCCCGTGGGGGCGCCGCCTTCGTTCAGGGGCGCGGCCGGATGCCGCGCAGCTTCTCCGGGTTGACGATGATGCGCAGCGCGGTGATCCGGCCGTCGACGGCCTCGAAGGTCATCGCGCCGATGTTCACGCCGTCGAGGATGAACAGGAGGCCGGGCTCGCCGTTGATCTCGGCGACGCGCATCTCCCCCTCGGCGGCCTGGGGTTTGGCCAGGACGCCGAGCCACCAGCGGGCGACGTGGTCGGCGCCGTGCACCGGCCGGCGCGCGGCGGTGACGACGCCGCCGCCGTCCGCCCAGCTGACGACGTCGGGGGCGAGGAGTTCGAGCACCTCACCCAGGTCTCCGCCCGCGCAGGCCGCGCGGAACTTCTCGGCGATCTCCCGCTGTTCGGCCACGCCGGCGGTGAAGCGGGGGCGGCGGGCCTGGACGTGTTCGCGGGCGCGGTGCGCGCACTGGCGGACGTTCGCCTCGGACTTTCCGACGACCTCCGCGATCTCCGCGTAGGGGTACCCGAACACCTCGCGGAGCATGAACACCGCGCGTTCGGTCGGCGTCAGGGTCTCCAGTACGACCAGGACCGCCATGGAGACGGTGTCGGTCAATTCGGCCTCCTCTGCGATGTCGGGCGAGGTGAGGAGGGGTTCGGGGAGCCAGGGCCCGACGTACGCCTCGCGGACGGCCTGGGCCGACCTCAGGCGGTTCAGGCTCAGGTTGGTGACGGTGCGCACCAGGTAGGCGCGGGGGTGCTCGACGGCCGTCCGGTCGGCCCGGTTCCAGGCGAGCCAGGCGTCCTGCACGATGTCCTCGGCGTCGGCGACGCTGCCCAGCATGCGGTAGGCGGCGGCGAACAGCAGCCGCCGGTGCTCCTCGAAGTGATCGTTCATGATCGCCACCGTGACACCGGCCTCCTGTCCGATCAAGTGGGTTCACCTGGTCCAGGTGACAAGCGGCCGGCGCCGAACGTGACACCGCCGCGAAGTGACCCGCGTCACTCCTCTCCGGCGGCCTGGAGGTACGCGTTTCACGGGCGTCGGCCCCGGACCGCCCAGGCGCGGGCGGCCAGGGAGACGGAGCCGTCCGGTCCGGTGGGGAGGTTCGCGGCGAGCCGGGTGCGCAGCCGGTCCCGGGCGGCGGGGGCGAGGGTGGTGACGTAGCCGGGGGCCGGTCCCTGGCCGGACAGGAAGGGCTCCCACAGGTCCGCGAAGCCACGGAAGACGGTGGGTACCTCGATGGGGGCGACGGTCACCTCGGCCAGCCCCGCCTCGGTCCAGAGCGCGCGCAGCGGACCCGGGCGGCACAGCGGGAACCGTCGGCCCTCGTCCAGCGGGGCGGCCGCCGGATCGACGGAGGCCGCGGCGTCCCAGAAGCGGCGCAGGAGGCCCATGCCCTCGGTGTAGTCCCACACGTACGCCGCGACCAGCCCGCCCCGCCGGACCACCCGGGCGGCTTCGGCCACCGCGGGCCCGGGCGGTTCCAGGAAGTTGAGGGCCAGCCCGCTGACGGCCGCGTCGAACACCGCGTCGTGGAACGGCAGCGCCGACGCGTCGGCCACGGCGAAGCGGGCCGGCGCGGGCGCGGCGGCCCGGGCCGCGCGCAGGAATCCGGGGGACCGGTCCAGCCCCACCACGGCGCGCGGCCGGCACCGGGCCGCCAACGCCAGGGTCAGCGCCCCGGTGCCGCAGCCGATGTCGAGCCACCGCAGACCGCTCGGGGCGCCGAGCCGTGCCACGAACACCTCGGCGACCTGACGGCTCCACCGGCCCATGTACCGCTCGTAGGCGTGCCCCTCCGCCCACACGTCGGGCGGCCGCTGCTCCATGCGGAGGCTAGTGGTGGAACCCCGAGCGGGGCGCCGTGGTGGGTACGGGCGGGGGTGAGGCCGTGAGGTGCTCCACGGAGCGGCGCAGGTCGGCGACGAGCAGGGCGATCTGGTCCCGGGTCACGCCGTGCCGGACGAGGACGCGTTGGATGACCGTGTCCTGTTGGTCGGCGGGCAGCGGGTACGAGGGCACCTGCCAGCCCCGCATGCGCAACCGTTCGGAGAGGTCGTAGAGGGTGAAGCCGGCCGCTTGCGGGTCGGTGAGCTTGTAGGAGACGGCCGGCAGGCCGCCCTCGCCGTCGTAGAGGAGGGTGAAGGGGCCCATCGCGGCGATCTCGCCGGCCAGGTACCGGGCGGTCTGGGCGCAGGCCTCCTGGACGCGCCGGTAGCCGCCCCGGCCCAGGCGCAGGAAGAGGTAGTACTGGGCGATGATCTCGCCGCCGGGGCGGGAGAAGTTCAGGGCGAAGGTCGGCATGTCGCCGCCCAGGTAGTCCACGTCGAAGACGAGGTCCGCGGGCAGCAGGTCGGCGGTGCGCCAGACGATCCAGCCGACTCCGAGGGGCGTGAGCCCGTACTTGTGGCCGGAGGTGTTCACGGAGGCGACGCGCGGCAGCCGGAAGTCCCACACCACGTCGGGGTGGAGGAAGGGCGCGACGAAGCCGCCGCTGGCGCCGTCCACGTGGATGGGGACGTCCCAGCCGCTCTCGGCCTGGATCCGGTCGAGTTCGGCGGAGATCTCGGCGACGGGCTCGTAGACGCAGGTGTAGGTGACGCCCAGGATGGCGACGACGCCGATGGTGTTCTCGTCGACGTACGCGGCGAGCTGATGGGGCAGCAGGCCGTTGGCGCCGGGCTCCATCGGGACCTGGCGCAGCTCGACGTCGAAGTAGCGGGCGAACTTCTCCCAGCAGACCTGGACCGGGCCGCACACCAGGTTGGGGCGGTCCGTGGGGAGGCCGGCGGCGCGGCGGCGTTCGCGCCAGCGCCATTTGAGGGCGAGGCCGCCGAGCATGGCGGCCTCGCTGGACCCGGTGGTGGAGCAGCCGGTCGCGGTGGCGCCGGAGGGGGCGTTCCACAGGTCGGCCAGGATGTTGACGCAGCGGGACTCGATCTCGGCGGTCTGCGGGTACTCGTCCTTGTCGATCATGTTCTTGTCGAGGCAGTCGTTCATCAGGCGGTGGACGCCCTCGTCCGACCAGGTGGTGCAGAAGGTGGCCAGGTTCTGGGCGGCGTTGCCGTCCAGGAGGAGTTCGTTGCGGAGCAGTTCGTAGACGACCTCGGTGGGCGAGTGTTCCTCGGGCATCCGGTACTTGGGGAGGACCTCGCCGCTCAGTGCGGACGCGAAGACGTCCGTGTCGGCGTCACCGGAGCGTGCGTCCTTCGTCTCATGAAGAGCCATATCGGGACTATAGGGGACAGGGTCGCCCAATTCGGGATGAGATCGAGGCGACGCGAGGGGTGGATGACGCTCTGCTTCCGGCCGACTCTGTGGTGTGACCCTCCACATACGCGCCCGGGTAGTCCGAAAAAATTACTGTCCAGTAGACTCGGGTCCGCAGATCTTCCCGTTCGAACCCCGGGAGCCGGTCTGAACAAGAAGATCATCCAACTTGTTCTATGCGCAACATATCCGCCGATGTCCGGATAGTGGTCCGACATCCTCCCGGCCCTGATACCTCTCTGGCCATGAACAAGATCACCCGCCGTCAGGCCTTGGGGACAACTGCCGGTGCAGTCACCGTCCTTGGCCTGACCGCTGCCGCCGCGAGCATCGCCACAAGCGCCGCCGCGACCCCCACCGCGTCCACACCCCCGGGCACGGTCGACGAGGTCTACAAGGGCCGCCGCATCCAGATCACCCCGGGCGAGGGGGGCCACCACGGCGGCCACCACTCCCCCGGCCAGCCCACCGTACGAATAGACGGCCGCGAACTGCACGTGATGCGCAACGCCGACGGAACCTGGATCAGCGTGATCAACCACTACGAGACGTTCTCCGACCCGACCCTGCTCGCCCGCGCCGCCGTGCGCGACCTCCAGGGCGCCGCCCTCGCCCCCTTCGGAAGTGCGGCATGACCGTCCGCAAGAACCAGGCCACACTGACCGCCGACGAGAAGCGCGCCTTCACCTCCGCCCTGCTGGAGCTCAAGCGCACCGGCAGCTACGACCGTTTCGTCACCACCCACAACGGCTTCATCATGAGCGACACCGACTCGGGCGACCGGGTCGGCCACCGCTCCCCCTCGTTCCTGCCCTGGCACCGCCGGTTCCTGCTGGAATTCGAGGCAGCGCTGCAGAAAGTGGACGCGAACGTCGCGCTCCCGTACTGGGACTGGACCGTGGACCGCACCTCCCGCTCCTCGCTCTGGGCCCCCGACTTCCTCGGCGGCACCGGACGGGCCCGCGACGGACAGGTCCTCGACGGCCCCTTCGCCTACTCCACGGGCAAGTGGAACGTGAACGTACGCGTGGACGGCCGCGCCTACCTGCGCCGCACGCTCGGCGAGGGCGTCGCCCAGCTGCCGACCAAGGCCGAGGTGGACGCCGTGCTCGCCATGACGGTGTACGACGCGGCCCCCTGGAACAGCTCCTCCAGCGGCTTCCGCAACAACCTGGAGGGCTGGCGCGGCGCCAACCTGCACAACCGGGTGCACGTGTGGGTCGGCGGCCAGATGTCCACCGGGGTCTCCCCGAACGACCCGGTGTTCTGGATGCACCACGCCTTCATCGACAAGCTGTGGGCCGACTGGCAGGCGCGCCATCCGCAGTCCACCTACCTGCCGGCCGCGGGCACCGCGAACGTCGTGGACCTGAACGACACGATGCGCCCGTGGAACGACGTGACCCCGGCCGACATGCTGGACCACCGGAAGTTCTACACCTTCGACACCGAACCGGCCGCCGCCAGCCAGCGGTAGTGCAGTTCGGGGCGGCCGACCTGGCCGTACCGGGGGGTGCGGTCCGCGCGGCCGGTGTCCACCAGGTGCTCCAGGTAGCGCCGTGCGGTGATCCGGGAGATCCCGGCCGCCTCGGCCGCCCCCGCCGCGGTCAGCCCCTCGGGCGCCGCCCGCAACAGCGCGGCGACCCGGTCCAGGGTCGGCGCGCTCAGCCCCTTGGGCAGCTCGGCCGGGCGGGGTGCGCGCAGGGCGGCCATCGCCCGGTCCACGTCGTCCTGGCCGGCGGCCTCGCCCGCGGTCGCGCGGAACTCGGCGTAGCGCAGCAGCCGTTCGCGCAGCGTGGGGAAGGCGAAGGGCTTCAGCACGTACTGGACCACGCCGAGGGAGACGCTCTCGCGCACCACGGCCAGGTCCCGTGCGGAGGTCACCACGATCACGTCGACGGGATGCCCGGCGGCGCGCAGCCCGCGTGCGTAGCGCAGGCCGTGCCCGTCGGGCAGACCGAGGTCGAGCAGCAGCAGGTCGACGCGGGTCCGTTCCAGGACCCGGGTGGCCTCGGCCAGGGAGTGGACGGCGCCGACGGCGCTGAAGCCGGGCACCCGGCCCACGTAGAGCGCGTGCGCGTCGGCGGCGACCGGGTCGTCCTCGACCACCAGGACGCGTACGTCGCCCGCGCTCACCGCGGGCCCCCTGCGGCCGGATCCGCCGCGGCGCCCCGTGGGGGCACGGACTGATCCGGCTCCGCCCCCTGCGGGGCCGGCAGGCGGACCGTGAACTCCGCCCCGCCGCCCGGGCCCTGCGCGGCGGTCACCGTGCCGCCGCAGCGCTCGGCCACCTGCCGGACCAGGGCGAGACCGAGGCCTCGCCCCTCGCCCTTGCCGGACCAGCCCCGGCGGAACACGTCCACCCCTTCGGGCAGCCCGGGTCCGTTGTCCGCGACCCGCAGCAGCAGCTCGTCCCGTTCGGGCCGCAGCGTCACCGCGATCCGAGCGCCCGGTACGGCGGTCACGGCGTCGACCGCGTTGTCGATGAGGTTGCCCAGCACCGTGACCAGGTCACGGGCCGGCGGCAGCCCGCCCCCGTCGGCCAGACTGCGGCTGTCCGCGGTGACGACCAGCTCCACGCCCCGCTCGTGCGCCTGCGCGGCCTTGCCCAGCAGCAGCGCCACCAGCACCGGCTCCCCGACCGCGGTGACCACCTCGTCGGTGAGCGCCTGGGCCAGCTCCAGTTCGGCGGTGGCGAAGTCCACCGCCTCGTCCGCACGGCCGAGTTCGATGAGGGAGACCACGGTGTGCAGCCGGTTGGCCGCCTCGTGGGCCTGGGAGCGCAGGGCCTGCGTGAAACCCCGCTCGTGGTCCAGCTCGCCGGTCAGCACCTGCAGTTCCGTGTGGTCCCGCAAGGTGACCACGGTGCCCCGGCGGCCGCCGCCCGCCACCGGCGAGCTGTTGACGACCAGCACCCGGTCCGCGGTCAGGTGCACCTCGTCCACCCGGGGCCGGTCGGCGAGCAGGGCTCCGGTGAGGGGGGCCGGCAGACCGAGGTCGGCGACCCCGGTGCCGGTGATCTCGCCGCCGGGCAGGCCCAGCAGTTCCCGGCCCGCGTCGTTGATCAGGGTGATCCTGCGCTGCCCGTCGAGCATGAGCAGGCCCTCGCGGACCCCGTGCAGGGCCGCCTGGTGGTAGTCGTACATCCGGCTGAGCTCGGCCGCGTTCATGCCATGAGTGTGGCGGCGCAGCCGGGCGTTGACGACGTACGTGCCGACCCCGCCGAGGGCGAGGGCGGCGGCCGCGACCCAGGCGAGGGCGGAGAGCTGCGCCCCGAGCCGGTCGCTGATCGCGCGGACCGTGATCCCGGCGCTCACCATGCCGACGATCCGGCCGTCGTCCTCCAGCGGGGTGACCACGCGGATGGAGGGGCCGAGGGTGCCCGTGTACGTCTCGCTGAAGGTCTCGCCACGCAGCGCGGGGGCGGTGTTGCCCATGAAGGGCTCGCCGATCCGGCGCGGATCGGGGTGGGTCCAGCGCCGCCCGTCGGGGGCCATGATCGTCACGAAGTCCACCCCGGAGTCCGTGCGGACCTTCTGGGCGTAGGGCTGTAGCTCGACCGACGGATCGCTCCCGCGGGCCGCTCCCCGTACGGCCTCGCGTACGGAGGGTGAGTCGGCGACCGCGTGGGCCACGGCGCCGGCCTGCCGCCGGGCGGCGTCCTCGGCCTGGCCCCGGGCGGTGGCGTACGCGTAGACGGCGCAGCCCGCGACGACCAGCGCGACCAGCAGGACCTGCATGGCGAAGAGCTGGCCGGCGAGGCTGCGCGGGGGGCGGGGAAAGCGGAACATGGCGCTCAGTGTGCACCGGGTCGTGAACTCAATGAACGCAAGGGTGACCGGGGTCACAGCCCTGGGCGATGGTCTCCCCGAACGTATTCACCACCGGGAGGCATCGTGGCCGCCAGACGCGACAGAACGCACTATCTCTACATCGCGGTGATCGGCGCGGTGCTGCTCGGCATCGCCGTCGGCTTCGCCGCACCCGGCGTGGCCGTGGAGCTCAAGCCGCTGGGCACCGGCTTCGTCAACCTCATCAAGATGATGATCTCGCCCGTGATCTTCTGCACGATCGTGCTGGGCATCGGGTCCGTCCGCAAGGCCGCCAAGGTGGGCGCCGTGGGCGGTCTCGCCCTCGGCTACTTCATGGTCATGTCCACGGTGGCGCTGGCCATCGGCCTGCTGGTGGGCAACCTGCTGGAGCCGGGCAGCGGGCTGCACCTGACCGAGGCGGCGCGCAGCGCGGGCGAGGCGCAGGCCAAGGCGGGCGGGGCGGAGAGCACGCCGGAGTTCCTGCTCGGGATCATCCCGACCACGCTGGTGTCGGCCTTCACCGGGGGCGAGGTGCTCCAGACACTGCTGGTGGCGCTGCTCTGCGGGTTCGCGCTGCAGGCCATGGGCACGGCGGGAGAGCCGGTGCTGCGGGGCATCGGACACATCCAGAAGCTGGTGTTCCGGGTCCTCGCGATGATCATGTGGGCGGCTCCCGTGGGCGCCTTCGGGGCCATCGCGGCGGTGGTCGGAGCCACCGGCATCGACGCGCTGAAGTCCCTCGCCGTCATCATGATCGGCTTCTACACGACCTGTCTGCTCTTCGTGTTCGTGGTCCTGGGCACCCTGCTGCGGGTGTGCACGGGGGTCAGCGTCTTCGCGCTGCTGCGCTATCTGGGCCGTGAGTTCCTGCTGATCCTCTCGACCTCCTCGTCGGAGTCGGCGCTGCCGCGGCTGATCGCGAAGATGGAGCACCTGGGGGTGTCGCGGCCGGTCACCGGCATCACGGTGCCGACCGGGTACTCCTTCAACCTGGACGGGACCGCGATCTACCTGACGATGTCCTCGCTGTTCGTCGCCGAGGCGATGGGCAAGCCGCTGGCCCTGGGCGAGCAGATCTCGCTGCTGCTGTTCATGATCATCGCTTCGAAGGGCGCGGCCGGGGTGACCGGCGCGGGCCTGGCCACCCTCGCCGGCGGACTCCAGTCGCACCGGCCGGAACTGGTGGACGGGGTCGGCCTGATCGTGGGCATCGACCGGTTCATGAGCGAGGCCCGGGCCCTGACCAACTTCGCGGGCAACGCGGTCGCGACGGTGCTCATCGGGACGTGGACGAAGGAGTTCGACCACGCGCGGGCCGCCGAAGTCCTCGGGGGCCGGCTGCCGTTCGACGAGACCACGCTGGTCGACGACGGGCACGGGGCGGAACCGGCCGGGGCGGAGCCTGTCGGGACCGAGCCGGCCGGGGCGGAACCGGCCGGGCCCGACACGGCGCCGACCGCCATGCCGACCCCGTCGCACGGCGCCAAGGACGGCGTACCGGTCTAGCCGGTCCGCCCGCACGGGCCGGCCGGGCAGGGCTCGCCCCCACGGTGCCCAGCCCGGCCGGCCCGCCACATTCTCCGCACTTGCACCCATAGTCGGTATTCGGCCACCGATATACGAACCTCGGTGCTGCAAAAGGTACTTCCGTAACCGGCCGCGTGCATGACATCTTGCGTCCACCACTTGTTTCGTACGACCCGGCATGACCACCGGGTCTTCGGAGGACGCATTGATACCCCACATATCCAGCCGACCTCGACGTACCCTCGTGCTGGCCGCCACGCTCGGCGCGGCGCTGGCCTTCGGGGCACCCGCCGCGCTCGCCGGCACCGCCCCCGTCTCTCCCTCCGGCTCCCCCGCCTCCGCCCCCGCGGCGGCGGCACCCCAGGCCGCGGCCCCGACTTCCCAGAGTGCGACCTGGGTTGCCGGCACCCGTGCCTACCTCGTGATCACCGCCCCCGGTGACACCACGGCGGTGCGCAATGCCGTCACCGCCAACGGCGGCACGGTGTTCCAGTACTACGACGCGATCGGCGTGATCGTCGCCCACTCCGCGTCCGGCACCTTCGCCACCACCATGCGCGGTGTCAGCGGCGTCCAGCAGGTCGGCGCCACCCGCACCTCGGACGTCCCCGCGGATGCCTACAACCCGGCGCTGCCCGCCAACCCGGCGCAGTCCACGACGCCTTCGGGCGAGCCGGTCCGCGCCGACATGACGCAGATCAAGGCCGACCAGGCCTGGGCCGTCACCACCGGCTCCGCCTCCGTCAAGGTCGGCATCCTGGACACCGGTGTGGACGACCAGCACCAGGACCTGGCCCCGAACTTCAACGCGGCGGACTCCGCGTCCTGCGCGTACGGCAAGCCGGACACCCGTTCGGGCGCCTGGCGGGACGTCGGCACCCACGGCACGCACGTGGCCGGTACGGTCGCGGCCGCCAAGAACGGCAAGGGCGTCATCGGCGTGGCCCCGGGCGTGAAGATCTCCTCGGTGCGCATCGCCGAGCCCGGTTCTTCGCTCTTCTTCGCCGAGAACACGGTCTGCGGCTTCATGTGGGCCGGTGACCACGGCTTCAAGGTCACCAACAACAGCTACTACACGGACCCGTGGCAGTTCAACTGCCCGGACAACGCCGACCAGGCCGCGATCATCGAGGGCGTCAAGCGCGCCCAGGAGTACGCCGAGGGCAAGGGCTCGCTGCAGGTCGCGGCGGCCGGCAACTCCAACATCGACCTGGCCAACAAGACGACCGACACCGAGTCCCCGAACGACTCGACGCCGGTCACCCGCACCATCACCAACGCCTGCCTGGACATCCCGACCGAGCTCCCGGGCGTGGTCACGGTCTCGGCGATGGGCACCACCGCGAAGGCCTCGTACTCCAACTACGGCCTGAACGTCGTCGACGTGACGGCCCCGGGCGGCGACACCGTCGGCATCTACAGCACCCAGCCGGGCGGCAAGTACGGCACGATGAGCGGCACGTCGATGGCGTCCCCGCACGTCGCCGGTGTGGCGGCCCTGCTGGCCAGCACCAACCCGGGCATCACCCCGGCGCAGCTGCGCGACAAGCTGGCCACCCAGGCCAACGACGTCGCCTGCCCGTCGGACAGTCGCTGCAAGGGCACCACGGCGAAGAACGGCTTCTTCGGCGAAGGCCAGGTCGACGCCCTCAAGGCGGTCGGCTCCACCCCGCCGCCCGGCAAGTACTTCGAGAACACCGGTGACTTCGCCATCGGCGACAACACCACCGTGGAGAGCCCGATCACCGTCGGCGGGGTGACCGGCAACGCCCCGGCCACCCTCAAGGTCGGCGTGAACATCGTGCACACCTACATCGGTGACCTGAAGGTCGACCTGATCGCCCCGGACGGCACCGTCTACACGGTCCACAACCGGGCCGGCGGCAGCACCGACAACATCAGCCAGGTCTTCACCGTCAACGCCTCCTCCGAGGTCGCGAACGGCACCTGGAAGCTGCGGGTGAACGACAACGCCGGTGGCGACACCGGCAAGATCGACTCCTGGAACCTGACCTTCTGAGAAGGCGGTCCTAGGACCTGAGCACATCCGCGAGCCAGTCGAACACGACCTCGCAGTGCTGCTGGGGGGCCATCGGGGAGCAGTGCAACTGCGCCCCGGTGGCCTCCGTCATCTTCACGTACTCCTTGCGCGAGCGGAGCAGGTCGTACATCTGCCGCGGCTGGCCCGGGTAGAAGGTCTCGAAGTCGTAGTCCAGGACGAGCACCGGTGCCTTGATCCGCGGCACGACCTTGGTGACGTCGAGTCCGATGGCCACCTGGGCCGGGGTCCAGACGTCGGTGAGGACCTTCCCGGCGCGGGCCTGGAGGAGGGCCTGGCGGTCGAAGATCTCGAAGCGCTTCTTGACCGTGAAGGCCAGCTGCGGGGTCAGCTCCGGAACCACGTCCTCGTTCCAGACCCGGTTGGTCTCCTCCTTGTCGGCCGTGACGATGTCGCGCAGCTCCTTGTCGAAGCCGAGCCACGGGCTGACGCAGCCCGGCTGGCAGACGACCGCCGCGAGCCGGTGCTCGAAGGCGGCGGCGCGGGCCACGAGGTTGCCGCCCATGCTGAGGCCGGTGAGCGCGATCCGTGCGCTGTCCACGTCCTTGCGCCCGTCCAGCCAGTCGACGATCGGGCCGACGACCTCCTCCCACTTGGTGGTGAAGGGGATCTCCTCCACGAAGAGCAGCTGTCCCTGGCCGGGGCCGTCGTAGACGAGGGCGTTCCAGCCGCGGTCGAGGGCCGCGGACACCCCGTAGGTCCACATGTCGAGGTTCTGCCCGTCGCTGCCGTTGGTGAGGATGACGGTCGGGCGGGCGGTCTCGGGGCCGTCGGGGCGGAAGAACCAGACCGGCAGGTGCGTACGGCCGTACGGGACCTTCGCGCGGACGGCGGCCGGGCTGCAGAGCCCGGCGAAGGTGTCCCATGCCGTGCGTCCGGCCTGGTAGACCGCCCTCTCGTCCCCGGGGTGGTCGGTGCCGAGGACGTAGAACAGTGCCTGCGCGTAGTACTGGGCGGCGCGCAGGGAGCGGAAGCGCCGGGTCTGCGAGGGGGACTCGTGGCCGCCCCGGCCGGCGGCCGGCGGTGCGGCGAGCTGGTCGCCCCAGGAACGGAAGGTGTCGCTGAAGCTCTGCTCCGACAGCCCGGCGGCGTTGATCGCGTTGACGGCGGTCAGCACCTCGCCGACCTCGGAGGCACGCATTCCGGCCGCGCCGAGGGCCAACAGGCCGGCGAAGTCGAAGCCCGGGTCGCCGAAGAGCTTCATCGCCCCCGGCGTGGGGTCGGCGGCCGCGGGGGACGGTTCGGCCGACCCGGACGGCGGGGGTTCGGCGGCCGCCGCCGGGGCGACGCCGCCCAGGGCGAGGGAGCCCGCACCGGCGGCGAGTCCGGTGAGCGCGGCGCGGCGGGACAGCTCGGACGGCTGGTGCGATGAAGGAGCGGTCATGCAGCGGACCGTAGGAGCAGCCCCGGTGGCGCCGCAGCCAGCCACACCCTGAGCTCATCCGAACGGCCCCCTGGCGGGCCGGATCCGAAGAAAAGGAAACGAGACGGCCTACCGCGTCCGCAGCACGCAGTCCCCGCAGAGCCCGCCGCCGGGCACCTGGTAGTACAGGCAGCAGCTGCGCCGCACGAAGGCCACCCCGAGGCCCTCCTCGTGGATGAAGGTGCCGGTCCCCGCCAGGGCTCCGCCCTCGGCCAGCAGGGCGCCCGCCAGCGCCGCGGCCGCGCCGCCCGGCACCCGGTCGAGCAGCACCCGCAGCGCGCCGACGAGCCCGGACGCCGCGTTCCCCCGCAGGACCTTCTGCGAGACCCCGAACCGCTCCCGCAGGCCCGCGTCGAGCACGGCCAGGTTGCCCAGGACCGTCTCGCCGAGCGTCTCGGCCGGCAGGTCCGCGGGCTCCGGCAGCCACAGCTCCAGCGACCCCGCGTCCGGCAGCCGCCACCACACCCGGTCGGCGGCCAGATCGGGCACCCGCCCGGCCAGTGCCGCGCATCCCAGCCCGAGCGACCACAGCCGGGAGGCGATCCCGAGCTGGGCCGTCGAGGCGGCGACCCGTCCGGGGCCGCTGCCGATCCGCCGGCCCACCTCGGCCACGTACGGACCCAGCCGCTCCCCGTACAGCGCCGTCAGCGGCCGGAAGCCGGGCCCGGGCGGCTCCGTCCCGTACGGGACGGTGAAGAAGGGCCCCACGGCGGCCAGTCGCCGCAGTACGTCGTCCATGCCCGCCATGATCTCAGGCGCGGCCGGGGCGGCCGGGGCGGGCCCCGGGCGGTCGGCTCAGAGCCCGGCGAGGAACTCCAGCAGCGCCCGGTTGAAGGCCTCCGGCTGCTCCACGCCGGGCAGGTGACCGGCTCCCTCGATGACGGTGAGCACCGCGTTCGGCAGCAGCGCGTGCAGCGCCTCGGCCTCGGCCACCGGGGTGTAGACGTCGTCCGCGCCGACCAGCACCAGGCAGGGCTCGGCGGTTTCGGCGAGCACGGGCCGGTAGTCGGGGCGCTCGGCCCGGCCGCGCAGCGCGGCGGCCGCGCCCTGCGGGTCGGTCGCGCACATCATGGCGCTCACCCGTGCGGCGGCCTCGGGCATGCCGGTCACGTTGTAGGGCGCCAGCATCTTGTCCATGACCTCCTCGGCGTACGGCCGCATGCCCTCGGCGATCAGCCGTTCGGCCGTCTCCCGGCGCAGCTTCGCGCCCTCGTCCGTCTCCGGCACCGGCGAGGTGTCGGAGAGTACGAGGGCCCGTACCAGACCCGGGTGGCGCAGTCGGAGCTCCATCGCGATCTGGCCGCCCATGGACACACCACCGACGACCACCTGTTCGATGCCCAGGCTGGCGAGGAGGGAGGCGAGATCATCGGCGAGATCGGCGAGCAGGGCCTTGCCCGGCACGACCGGGCTTTCCCCGTATCCCCGCAGGTCAGGGGCGATCACGCGGTATCCGGCGGCCGTGAGCGCGGCCGTCTGGGGGGCCCACATCGTGCGGTTGAAGGGATGTCCGTGGATCAGGATTACGGGCGCTCCGTCGCGGGGACCCAAGTCCTCGAAAATCAGCGTCACACCATTGCCAAATTGGGGGTTCATGAGAGGACATTAAGGGGCTACATTGAGCCACTCGCGTTCACCTGACAGCCGGTTGCCTTTCACTCGTGTTTTGCACGGGGGGCGACGTCATGGACGCAGACTGTGCAACCACCCCACCGCCCAGAAGGACCGAAGGCTCCGTGCCCGTACCCGTACACCTCGCGGGCCGCACCGTGCGGCTCGAGCCCCTCGCCCCCCACCACACCGAGGCTCTGGCCGTGGCCGGGGCCGAGGATCGTACGACTTACGCCTTCACCCCCGTACCCCATGGGGTGCAGGCGTCTCACGAGTACATCGACCGTGCCCTCACCGATCATGCGGCGGGTCGATCGCTCCCCTTCGCCATCGTCAGAGCCACTGACGGGCGTGTCGTCGGTTCGACCCGTTTCCTGGAACTCGACTACTGGCAGGGGCCACTGGTGTGGCCCGCCGTGCCGGGCGTCCCGTTCGGCGATCCGGCGACGGCGATCCCCGATGCCGCCGAGATCGGCAATACCTGGCTGTCCCCCGCCGCCCAGGGAACCGGCATCAACACCGAGGCGAAGCTGCTCATGCTCCGCCATGCCTTCGATACCTGGGGTGTGAGGCGCATCTCGCTGCGCGCCGATGCGCGCAACGGCCGGTCGAGAGCCGCGATGGAACGTCTCGGCTTCACCTGCGAGGGGGTCCGCCGGGCCCATTCGCGGGGACTGGACGGCGCCGTCCGCAGTACCGCCTTCTACTCGATCCTCGACGAGGAGTGGCCGGCCGTGCGGTCGGTCATCGAGCTGAGGCTGTCGGCCGGCGCGCAGCGCAAGCGGCGCCGCAAGACGCTGATCCCGGCCTAGCCGGAACGGACGCCGGAACAGACAAACGGAAAAACGGTCCTGCCCCGGCCCCGGCCTGTCACCGGCCGGTCGTGGGGGTGGGCCTTCCCGGGCCTCGCCGCGGCCTCCTCATCCGAGGAAGGCCGGGGCGAGGGCCGAGTCCATGAGCCGGGTGGGGGCGCCGCTCCCGTCGGCCGGTACGGAGTACAGGTCGGCTCCGAAGTCCCCCGGCAGGGCGTAGACGACGTTCCGGTCGTCGGTCCACACCACCTGGTCGTCGACGCTGCGCTCCTCACCGAGCGGGGTCTCCGCGCCGGAGGCCAGGTCCAGTGCGTACAGCCGCCACGGCGCCTCGGCCGGCCGGCCCGGCACCCGCTTCTTGAACACCACCCGGGTCCCGTCGGGCGACAGCGACGGGCACTCGACGTTCTCGCGCAGGGTGGTCACCGTGCGCGCGCCCACGTCCCCGCGGACCAGGTGGGTCCGGCCGCCGGTGTCCAGCGTCGCGTAGAAGGTCCGCTCGTCGGCGGCGAAGGTGACGCCCCAGAAATTCACGTCGGCGCTGCGGTACGGCTTGCCGTCCTTGAGGATCGTGAAGTCCTCCAGCGAGGCGTCGAGCCTGCCCGTGCGCAGGTCGAGCACCGAGGTCCGCGTCGAGAAGTTCGTACCCGCGTACGAGTCCCCGCCGACGAAGACGGTCCAGGCGGCGAGGTGCCCGCCGGGCGAGACGCGGGCGCGGGTGGGGACGCCGTTCAGCGGATGCGCCGACACCTCCTTCAGGCGGGCGTCGAGGACCACGGCCTGGTAGCCGTCCTGGACCCCGCTCCGGTCCGCCCGGAGGCAGATCCCGGTGCCGCCGGCCGCGTGGAAGCGCAGGCAGCTCACCCCGGACGTGGTGCGGGCCCCCTCGGGCGCGCCGGCCGGGACGGTGGCGAGCTCGTCGCGGTGCGGGCCCCAGGCCATGTTCCGGAACACGATCCGCCGGCCGCCCTCGCCCGCGGCCAGTGAGACCGCGCCCGCCGAGATCCGCGGGCCGCCCGCCTGGGCGTGGTCCTTCTCCTCGGCCCGCGACGACGCCCGCAGGACGGCGACCACGCCCACGGCGGCGAGCAGGAGCACCAAGGTCGCGAAGAGCAGGATCCGGCGCTGCAAGGTCATGGAGGCTCCGGGCGGAGTGGGGGTCCGGGGGCTGGGCGGGGGCACCATACCCAGCGGCCCCTGCATGAGCCAGGGACGTACGGCGTCGGGTGGGGGAACTCCATGTGCCGTGTGGGCGGCAGGCAATGACCTCCCCCAGGGCACCCCAAGAGAAGGGAAAATGCGGAACCCTGACATGCTTTCGTTCATCCTTCGAACGGAAGGATCCAGCTTCCAGACCACCCCGCCCCTCTGGGGCAGCACCAGCCGGAGAGCCACCGCACATGTCGTACGCACCCGACGGGCAGCAGTACCAGCCGTACCGGCCGCAAGGGCAGGCCCCGCAGCCGCCCTACGGCGACCAGTACGGCCAGCCGTACGGACAGCAGCCGTACGGGGCCGGCGGCGGTCAGCAGCCGCCCCCCGGCCGGCCGCAGCCTCCGTACGGGCAGCAGCCTCCTTACGGGCAGCAGCCGCAGTACGAGTACGAGCCGCAGGACCACCAGGAGCAGCCCGAGCCCCCGCGCCGCAAGTCCCGGGGCAAGCGCTGGGCGATCGCGGGCGCCACCGTCCTCGCGCTCGCGGGCATAGCCGCGCTCGTGATGAACCACTTCGAGATACCCCCCTTCACCGACAAGGGCTCCGCCGTTTCCTTCGGGCAGCCGTCCGGGGGCGGCGGCGGCAAGAAGAACGACGCGCCGCAGCAGGCGGCGAACTCCAAGATGCTGATGCCGACGGGTCCGGCCGCCGACTTCAAGAACTCGATGACCCTGCCCGACGGCACCCACGTGGCCGTCACCACGCTGGACGGCAAGAAGTCCGGCTTCAAGGGCAAGGTCTGGGTCTGGGCGCCCAAGGAGTACAACGACCCGAAGTTCGCCAAGAGCGGCTTCCCGGTCATGATCGCCCTCCCTGGCGGCGCCGGTTACCCCAGCAACTACTGGATGGGCACCGACCTCGGGCTGCAGACCAGCATCGGCAAGTGGTACGCCGAGGGGAAGAGCAAGCCCTTCATCCTGGCCATGCCGGTGCTCAACCCGGGGCCGGACGACAAGGGCATCTACTGGGACGGCTCCGACATACCCGGCCAGCCCAAGATGGGCACCTGGCTGACCGAGGACGTCCCGGACCTGATGAAGGCGAACTTCCGCACCGTCAAGTCCCGTGACGGCTGGGCCTTCATGGGCTCCTCGACCGGCGGGTTCGCGGGTCTGAAGGCCGTGCTGAAGCACCCGGACAAGTTCAAGGCCGTGATCGCCTCCGGCCCGGACATCGTCCCGGACTCCTCCCTGTGGAAGGGCCACGAGAAGGAGAAGGCCGAGAACAACCCGGAGGTGCTGGCGAAGCAGCTCATCGACAGCAAGGGTCCGGACGTGTACCTGGCCTTCCAGGTCGGAGACAGCGAGAACAACAAGAAGACCCTGCCGGACGTGCAGAAGTTCATCGCCACCTACGGCAACAAGGGACCCATACACACCGAGTTGAGGGTCATCAAGGGCGGCCAGCACAACGCCAAGACCTACGTCCCCAACATGGGTGAGGGACCGGTCCAGTTCATCAGCAAGGTCATGGAAGGACCCGTCGAGTAGCCACCGACGCCCCCGCACGATCCGGTTCCGGCCCGCCGAACACCTTCGGCGGGCCGTTGCCGTCCCAGGCCGCCCAGCCCGGGTCGCCCGTCACGGCGAACCGCACCCAGGCCGCGTGCATCTCGTCGGCCAGCGCCTGCGGGGCGTCCGGCCCGGCCAGCCAGGAGGCCTCCGGCGCCGCGAGCGTGTCGAACACGAAGCCGATCTCCAGGGCGTGGCAGGCCCCGAGCCCCGGGACTCCGGAGGGCCAGCCGAACTCGTACAGGAAGCTCGGCGCCGCCCGCCGCGCCCCGGCGAGCCTGCGCAGCGGATCGCGCAGCAGCCGGTCGGTGAGCAGCTGGCCGGCGAGCTCGGCCGGACCCGCCCCGGGCAGGGCGGCGCGCAGCGCCCGTACGTCGGCCCGCTCCTTGCCGGCGCGGGCCCGGGCCAGCGCCACGGCGAGCGGACCCAGCCGGTCCAGCAGTCGCATCCCGCCGGTGGGGGCGAGCCAGAGCCGGTACTCGTCGCTGGTCCATCCGAGGAGCAGGGGTACGTCGGCGGAGACGGCGGAGCCGGTCAGGGCGTCGAGGGGGTCGCCGGGGACCGTGCCGGGATCGGCGACCAGGCCGAAGGCGGGGCCGCCGAGGAGCGGGCCGGAGCGGCGCAGCACGGCGGCCTGGGCGGCGAGCAGGGTGGGCAGGGCGGTGGCCGTGAAGGCCTCGGCGGTGGCGTCCACCTTGAGCAGTGAGGCCATCCGCCGGACCATGGTGCGCACCTTGTCGCGCGGCAGGACCTCGGGGGCTCCGCTCTGCAGGACGGCCCGGGCGAAGAGCCCGGTGGCGCGCGGTGCGGTCAGGAGGGCGCCGATGCTGATGGCTCCGGCGGATTCGCCGAAGACGGTGACGCGGGCGGGGTCTCCGCCGAAGGCCTCGATGTTGTCGCGGACCCATTCCAGGGCGGCGATCTGGTCGAGCAGGCCGCGGTTGGCGGGGGCGTCGGGGAAGAGGCCGTAGCCGAGGACGCCGAGGCGGAAGTTGCAGGAGACGAGGACGACCCCGTCGCGGGCGAAGGCGGAGCCGTCGTACACGGGGACGGCCGAGGAGCCGCGGGTGTGCGCCCCGCCGTGGATCCACACCATGACGGGCAGCCGGGCTCCGGGCGCGGGATCGGGGGTCCACACGTTCACGCTGAGGCAGTCGTCCCCGGGGATCTCGGGGTCGGGCAGCAGGGCCGCGAAGGTGTCCGGGTAGGGCACCTTGGGCGCGGTGGGGCCGAAGGCGGTGGCCTCGCGCACGCCGTCCCAGGCGGCCGGGGGCCGGGGCGCCGCGAAGCGGAGGGCGCCGACGGGCGGGGCGGCGTACGGGATGCCCCGGAAGACGGCGGTGCCGTCGGCCCCGGTCAGGCCCTCGACCACGCCGGACGTGGTCCTGACCCTCGGCCCGCTCCCGCCGCCGGCTCCGTCGTCGCCCACTGTGCTCATCCCGTCCTCCTGTAAGCCTCGTGCCGGGCGCACGGTCGCACAGCCGTCCAACGGGTGACAAGGCGTGACCGTGCCCGGGCCCGCCCAGGTTGGACGGGCATGCGATTCCTGCGTATCCACCACACCACGGTGCCCGTCCTGCTGCTCGCGGGCGCCACGCTCCTCGGCGGCCCGGCCCTGGCCGCGGCCGGGCCGGAGTTCCAGTACGTCGGCCAGGACGACCAGGTCCACGGGCTCACCGCGCCGAAGGGCTGCGTCGGGACGGAGGGCGGCGGCGCCCGGGCGGTCACGAACGGGACCCGGGGCACGGCGACCCTCTACCGGGAACCGGGCTGCTCGGGCCGGGTGGTCGGGGTGCTACGGCCCGGCGAGGTCAGCCAGGTGCGGCCCTACTTCGCCTCGGCGCGTTTTCCCGTCACCGGGTAGGCCCAGCGGCCGTGACCCCTCGGCCGCCCCTGCGTTGTATGCCATGTCAAATGCCGCAGATTCTGCGGCGCCCCACATCTCACGAGGAGATCTTGATGTCGCGTATCGCGAAGGCATTCGCCATCACCGCTGTCACCGGTAGCGCCGTGGTCGCCGGTGCCGGTCTGGCCGTAGCCGATGCCGGAGCGCACGGTGCGGCGGTCGGCTCCCCCGGTGTCCTGTCGGGCAACCTGCTCCAGGTTCCGGTGCACGTCCCGGTCAACGTCTGCGGCAACACGGTGAACGTGGTCGGTCTGCTGAACCCCGCGTTCGGCAACACCTGCGTCAACGCGTCGGGCCACGGCGACAAGCACCACACCGAGGGCGAGGGCTACGGCCACTGATCGCCTGATCGACTGAAGGGCCCCCGCCGGATCGGCGGGGGCCCTTTTCACGCGGGGAGAAGGGCCGACAGAGCGTCCTCGAGGTCTTCGATCCGGCGGTAGTGGACGGCGGTCATCCCCACTGCGCGGGCCGCGACGACGTTGTCGGCAGTGTCGTCGATGAACAGGCAGCGCCGGACCGGGGCTCCGACCCGTTCGGCGGCCATGCGGTAGACGTTCGCGGACCTTGGTGAGCAGGGATACGACGTCCTGATCGACGCGTGGCACGAGTTCGGACCAGGCGGTGACGACGTCTCGGGCGCGGTCTGCCGATCCGCACGCGTCGGCGAGGTCCGCGGCCACCGCGGCGCGCCACTGCTCGTCGGTGACCTCCCCCGTGATCGCCGGCTGCAGGCGGGACGGCGCGAAGGCGGCCGCCGCGATCGTGCCCGCGGGAAGTCTGTGGACGTGGTCGAGGTCGGTGGGGCCGGGAGCGGGCCAGTGCCGGAGCACGCCGTCGATGTCGCAGAGCACGGCGTCGTAGGGGCGGACCGTCATGATCGGGACTCCTTGGTGGTGTTCCACCCGTGACGGATCGCCACGGGACGGGTACCGAAGGAATCCTCGCAGGCCGCCCCCGCCGTATCACTCGTAGCGGTAGAGGGTGTGGTGGCCGAGGATCTCGCGTGGGGGGATGTTCCACGGGGGCATCGGCTCGTCGAGGGAGATCACCCGGCCCTGCTGGAGGTCGCCGCGGGTGAGGGGGGTGGCGGGCAGGTAGCCGGCGGTGGGGTGCTTCTGCTGCCAGCGGTCCCAGATCAGGTCCACGAAGGCGTGGTGCAGCCAGAAGGCCGGGTCGTTGGGCGCCGTGCCGCCCGTCATGTGGCCGCCGATCCACTGGTGGACCTTGTTGTGGTTGCGCCAGCGCTCGCTCTTGGGGGCGGCCCAGCCCTCCAGCTTGTTCCGGAAGCCGCCCGCGCGGGCGGTGGAATCCCACGGCGCGGAGTCGTAGACCGGGTCGTCGATCGCCCACTGCAGTTCGGCCGCGGTGGGCAGGGTGATCGGGTTCTGCGGCCGGCCGAGGTTGCGGGTGAGGAAGGCGGACTCCGTGATGCCGACGGTCACCGTCCAGTTGCCCTTGTCGTAGGCGAACGGCCCGGTCATCACCTTGCGGTCGGTCGCCCGGCCGGTGCCGCCGAGGAAGTCGTCGGCCCAGAGGGAGGAGACCGGGCTGGTGTCGGTGGTCCAGTCCCAGTACGGGATGGACACGCCCGCGTCGATCTCCTGCAGCTTCCGCTCGAACTCCAGCAGGTAGAGCCGGTGCCAGGGGAAGAAGGAGGGCGACATGTGCCCGACGCGCAGCTTGCGGTCGCGGTCGGGCACGAAGTACTTGTCGTGCGTGCGCACGAACGTGTCGTAGGTGCCGTTGCGTTTCAGCTCCAGCACCGCCGTCGTGAACCGCTTCTTCTGGGCACTGGTCAGGTTCTTCTGGTTCTGCCGGGTGTGCAACGCGGGGCTCCTCCCGTTCCCGTGGGGTGTGTCAGCCGTGGTGCGGGGCGGCCGCGAACGCCAGCTGGGCCGTGCCGAGTTCGTCGACGGCGGCCCGGGCCAGTTCCATCGGCGTCCCATAGGACTGGAAGTGGTTGATCCCGCTGAGGTAGCTGCCGTCGGCCCGGCGCATGACGTGCAGCGGACGGCCGTCGATGCGGACCCCGGCGACGTCGACGGCGATGTGCCGGCCCCGGTACGTCTCCTCCTCCGCGAGCGGCGCCGGGGTGAGGGTCTGCCGGGGGCGCCGGGCGCGCAGGACGGGCGCCAGGGCGGCGGCCGTACCGGCGAGCACGGCCGCGGTGAAGGCCGTACGGAGGATCGCGCGGCGGGTCGGTGGTGCGGCCTCGGATGCAGCGGACATACGGTCTCCCTCGCTCGGTGGCCGACGGCTACGGGTCTAACGCCGCGCGGCGGGCGAGGTCACCCCTGAGCGTTACGGGGCCGCTTCCAGTAGAGGGTGGTGGGGTGCAGACGGCCGGCCGGATCGGTGGCGTAGTCGGGGATGGTGCCGGCCTCCGTCCAGCCCGCGGAGCGGTAGACGCGCTCGGCGCCGCTGCCCGTCTCGGTGTCCAGGAACAGCAGCACCACGCCGGCGCGGGCGGCGGCGCTCTCGGCCTCGGCGAGCAGCGCGCGGGCGGTGCCCCGGCCGCGGGCGGCCGGGTGGACCATGAGCTTGCGCAGCTCGGCGCGGTGGCGGCCGTTGGGCTTGGACTCCCGGTACCAGCTGACGGTGCCGTCGATACGGCCGTCGTCGCCGGTGCGGGAGACCCACAGGGCGAGGGATCCGTCCTCGACGGTGGGCAGCAGGGAGTCCCACCAGGCGGCGGCGCCCTCGTGGTCGAGGCCGGCGAGGAAACCGAGGGAGGAGCCGCCCTCGACCACCGCGAGGAGGAGGGCGGCGAGTTCGTCGCGGTGGGCGCGGAGTCCGGCCGTGTCGAGCGCGGTGATGGTCTTCGTCATGCGGTGAGCGTAGGGATCACCCGGGGATGGGCCGCAGGCGGGGCAGGTGGAGGTCGAGGAAGACCGCGGCCATGCGCAGGGTGAACACGAGGCCGGCCGAGACGGGGGTGTCGACCGTGTCCGGGACCCCGGCCCGGTGCAGGCCGAGGTAGGCGGCGGCGCCGGCGAGCGCGGCGGTCGCGTACACCTCCCCGCGCAGCAGCAGGGGCGGGAACTCCCCGCAGAGCACGTCGCGGACGACCTCGCCGCCGCCACCGCATCGGCCGTCCGGCCGGGACCGCCTCAGCCGAAGGTGCGGACGAGGTACGCATCACGGCGCACGGCGGAGTCGCCCCCGTGGGCTCTCCTCATGTCCCGGCCGACGGCGCTGCTCCTCCCCCTGTCAGTACAGCTTGTTCACGGCAGTGCGCAGGACGTTCTTCCATGCGTCCACCGGTGGGGCGCCCCAGTAGCTCGACCACTCGACGAGGGTGACGGTGTCCCCGTCGCGGCCCACGCCCCACAGGTAGTTGAAGTAGGGGCGCTCTTGGGCGGCGGCATCGACGGTGTGCATGCCCTGGAGCGTGGCGCCCTCCTCCACGTTCACCACACCGTGGTCGGATCCCGTCGCGGTGATGCCGGGCCGCTCGTTCTGGCGGCGCGGGCAGTCCGCGAAGTTCCGTCGGGCCGTGTCCGCGAAGGCGGCGGCCTCGGCCTCGGTCGCGAAGACCACCACCTTCTGCTGGGCGGAGGCGGTCTCCGCGGTGGTGAAGTCCCGGTGCCAGACGTTCACTTCGGGGGGCTGCCAGGACCAGTCCTGCAGGCAGTTGTACCGCGAGCCCCAGCCCCGCTGGACCGGCGGCGCGGACCATCCGACGCCGTCCCCGAGGCGGATGTCGGAGATGTACAGGGTCCCCGGCCTCGGCCGCCATGGCTCGGCGCCCGCCGCCGGTCCCGCCGTCACGACGGCCAGCACCGCGGCCGCCGCCACGGCGGCCGATCCGCGCCTCACCGCACGTACCCCCATCACTTTCCCCCTGAGTGTCCCGGTGTCCGCGCCCCGGCCGGGGCGCGGATACGCTCCAGCCTGCGCAACCCCGGCCCGGTCACGGAGGCCCTTCAAGGGAAAATGACCTGAATTCCCGTCGGACTGTCCGAAAACGACAAAGACCCCAACTGGGTACGTCTACGGCGCGGGCAGTTCGGCGAAGTCCGCGACCAGGCCGCGGTGGTGGCCCGCCGTGCCGAGGGCCAGGGAGTCGGCCTTGGCCCGCTTGAGGTAGAGGTGGGCCGGGTGCTCCCAGGTCATGCCGATGCCGCCGTGGAGCTGTACGCACTCCTCGGCGGCGCGGACGGCCACGCCCGAGCAGTAGGCCTGGGCGACGGCGACGGTGAGTGGCGCGTCGGGGGCCTCGGTGGCGAGGGCGTCGGCCGCGGCTCTGGCCGCCGCACGCGCGGAGGCCACGTCGAGCCAGAGCCGGGCCAGGCGGTGCTTGAGGGCCTGGAAGGATCCGACGGGCCGGTTGAACTGGTGGCGGGTGCGGACGTGCCCGACGGTCTCCGTCAGGCACCATTCGGCCAGCCCGAGCTGCTCGGAGGCGAGCAGTCCGGCCCCCGAGAGCAGCGCTCCGGCCACGGCCGCCCGGGCTGTGGCCGCGTCGGCGAGGCGGGTGCCGGCGGCCGACCGCAGGGTGACGGTGGCGAGCGGGCGGGTCAGGTCCAGCGGGACCCGCGCGGTCAGCTCGGCGGAGGCGGCGGGGACGGCGTACAGCCCCGTGTCGGCGAGGACCAGCAGGACGTCGGCGGCCACCGCGTCCGCGACGGAGGTGACGGTGCCGGTCAGCGCGCCGCCGCCGGAGTCCCGGACCGCGGGCGGGAGGGGCGCCCCGGGGGCGAGGGTCAGCGGCACGGCCGGTACGCACACCGTCTGTCCGGAGGCCAGCTCCCGCAGCAGCGGGGTGGCCTCCGCGGTGTCGCAGCCGAGCAGGATCTCCGTGGCGAGCACGGAGCTCGTCAGGTACGGGACGGGCGCCACGGCCCGGCCCAGCTCCTCCAGGACCACGGCCGCCTCGCGGTGGCTCGCGCCCTGTCCCCCGAGCTTCTCGGGTACGAGGAGCCCGGCGGCACCGATCCCGACGGCGAGGGTGTTCCACAGCGCCGGGTCGTGCGGCCGGCCGGTCTCGGCCCGGGCGAGGACGCCCTTCGCGTCGCAGCGGTCGGCGAGGAGGGACCGTACGGCGGAGCGGAGCTCCTCCTCGGTCTCGGAGTAGAGCAGGTCGGTCGGCGCGGCCGGTGTCGGCCGGGTCGGACTCGTCGACTGCGTTGACCGCGTTGGCTGCGTTGTCGGCGTTGTCGGCGTTGTCGGCGTCGGCTGCGTGTTCATCGGGAGAGGTCCTTCCACGCGATGTCCTTGTCGTCGCGCGGCTCGGGGGGCAGGCCGAGGACGCGTTCGGCGACGATGTTGAGGAGGATTTCGCTGGTGCCGCCCTCGATGCTGTTGCCCTTGGCGCGCAGGTAGCGGTAGCCGGCGTCGCGGCCGGTGAAGTCGACCAGCTCGGGCCGGCGCATGGTCCAGTCCTCGTACAGGAGGCCCTCCTCGCCGAGGAGTTCGACCTCCAGTCCGCTGATCTCCTGGTTGAGCCGGGCGAAGGTGAGCTTCATGCCCGATCCCTCGGGGCCGGGCTGTCCGGCGGCGAGTTGCTGGCGCAGCCGTTCCCCGGTGAGGCGGGCGACCTCGGCCTCGACCCACAGTTCCAGCAGCCGCTGGTGGAGGGCGTGGGTGCGCAGTGCGGGGCGCTCGCGCCAGGCGGCGGCGACCGGTGCGATCATGCCGCCCTCGCGCGGGATGCGCATGCCGCCGATGGAGACGCGTTCGTTCATCAGGGTGGTGCGGGCGACGGCCCAGCCCTCGCCCACCGCGCCCAGGCGGTGGCTGTCGGGGATCCGGACACCGGTGAGGAAGACCTCGTTGAACTCCGCCTCGCCGGTGATCTGGCGCAGCGGCCGGACCTCGACACCGGGGGCGTGCATGTCGCAGAGGAAGTAGGTGATGCCCTGGTGCTTGGGGAGTCCGGGGTCGGTGCGGGCGATCAGGATGGCCCAGCGGGCGGTGTGGGCGCTGGAGGTCCACACCTTCTGGCCGTCCACGATCCAGTCGCCGGAGCCCGTCTCGCGGACCGCGCGGGTGCCGAGCGCGGCGAGGTCGGATCCGGCGCCGGGCTCGCTGAAGAGCTGGCACCAGACCTCCTCGCCGACCCACAGGGGGCGCAGGAAGCGGTTCTTCTGTTCCTCCGTGCCGTACGCGAGGATCGTGGGCGCGGCCATGCCGAGGCCGATGCCGATCCGGCGCGGGTCGTTGTCGGGGGCGCCGGCGGCTTCCAGCTCTGCGTCGACGACGGCCTGGAGGGTGCGGGGTGCGCCGAGGCCGCCGAGGCCCACCGGGTAGTGGACCCAGGCGAGTCCGGCGTCGAAGCGGGCGCGCAGGAAGTCGGTGCGGGCGGTGTCCCCGGGCGGGTGGGCGGCGAGCAGGTCCCGTACCCGGGCGCACAGGTCCTCGGCGGTGGGGGCCGCGGCGGTCATCGCGGGCCCCCGTCCTGTGCCGGTACGACGACCAGCCGGCCGGTGGTGGTCCCGTCGGCGAGGCGCTGCACGGCGTCGGCGGCCGCGGCGAGCGGAACCCGTTCGCTGACCAGCGGTTTCACGGCGCCCTCGGCGGCGAGGCGGGTGAGCTCGGTGTGGCAGGCGAGGATGGCGGCGGGCTCCTTGGTGGCGTAGAGCCCCCAGTGCAGGCCGAGGATGGCGTAGTTCTTCACCAGTGCGTGGTTGAGCGCGGGGGCCGGGATGGTGCCGCTCGCGAAGCCGACGACGACGATGCGGCCCTCGAAGGCCACGCATTTGGCGGAGGCGGTGTAGGAGTCGCCGCCGACCGGGTCGTAGACGACGTCGGCGCCGCGGCCGCCGGTGAACTCCTTGACGCGGGCGACGAGGTCCTCCGCCGTGCGGTCGATCACCAGGTCGCAGCCGAGCTCTTCGGCGGTTCGGGCCTTGGCCTTGCCTCCGACCACCCCGATGACGGTGGCCCCGGCGGCCTTGCCGAGCTGGACGGCGGCGCTGCCGACCCCGCCGGCGGCGGCGTGCACGAGGAGGGTCTCGCCGCTCTGCAGGCGGGCGCGGCGGTGCAGGCCGAACCAACCGGTCTGGTAGCCGATGTGCAGGGCGGCCGCCTCGGCGTCGTCGAGGGTGTCCGGGGCCGGGAGCAGGGCGCGTGCGGGCGCGGTGACGTACTCGGCGAAACCGCCGTGCGGCAGGCTCGGGTTGGCGATGACGCGGCGGCCGTCCTCGGTCTCGCCGCAGATCTCGACACCGGGGGTGAAGGGCAGCGGGGGCCGGATCTGGTACTGCCCGCGGACGAGCAGCGCGTCGGGGAAGTTGACGTTCGCCGCGAGCACTTTGAGCCTCACCTCGCCCTCGCCGGGTACCGGCTCGGGAACCTCTTCGAGGCGCATGGCCTCACGGGGCTCACCGGGGGTATGTACTCGCCATGCCTGCATCCGGGGCCTCCAGCCGCCGTCGAGGAATCACGCTCCGCGCGCATACTAAGCGGTCGCTTGCCCTTCTGTGAACCCATCGCCTCCGAAGGTGTGTGCAGGGGGCCTGTTTGTCGTGCAGCATGTGTCCCGTAGATCAAGAGTGATCGACATCGGTCAACAGGCAGCTGCCGCAGGGCATATGACCCGCACCATCGGGGGGACTCGCACCGTGAACAGAATCGGGATGAGAAGCGTGACGGCCGCGGCGGGGGCCGCAGCCGTCCTCGCAGGGCTGATCACCGCCGCCGGACCGGCCGCCGCGGCCTCCGCCGCCGCGTGCAGCCCCGCCATCGAGCTGCTCCCCTCCCTGCCGGGGGTGAGCGGAGGCGCCGTGGCGGGCTTCGGCACCGGTGGGCTCGTGGTCGGCGACAGCGGCGACCGACCCGCCTACTGGACCGGCGCCGAGCACACGGTCCACGCCGTTCCGCTGCCCGCGGGCTTCGACCGGGGCAGCGTCAAGGCCGTCAGCGCCAAGGGGCTGATGGTGGGCATCGCCACCCGCGACTCGGACCGGTCCAGGGCCGCCTTCACCCACCGGCTGGGCTCCGCCACCTCCGAGCCGCTCACCGCGCCCGCCCTGGAGGGGGGCGCCGTCGACGTCGACGTCAACGAGTCGGGGCGGGTCGTGTACGCCGACGGGGGCGTCGCCAAGGAGTGGGTGAACGGCAAGGTGGTGCGCGAACTGCCGGTTCCCGCGGGCGAGATCCCCGGCACCCGGATCACCTCGCTGAACGGCATCAACAAGCGGGGCGACATCGTCGGCACGGCCACCGGCTCCTACTTCGACGCCGAGAACGACATCATGGTCACCAAGACCTTCCCGGTGGTCTGGCCGGCCGGCGGCGGCTACCCGCCGTACAGCCTCCAGGTGTGGAACGGCTACCACTACTCGTACTCCACGATCGGCAGGGACATCGACGACCGCGGCCGCGTCGTCGGCCTGGAGGACTACTACTACCGCAACGACCCGAAGCTGACCCCGGCCGTCTGGAAGAAGCCGTACGACGCCCTGCCCGCCGACCCGGGCCGGCTGAACGGCTACCGCGACCTGGAGCTCTCGGGCAGCAGCCCCACCACGAACGTGGCCGTCGGCACCGCCACCACCTTCGAGGAGAGCTGGCCCAGCTACTTCCAGGCCGTCTACTGGCCCGGGAAGGGTGCTCCGCTGGCGCTCCCCTTCCCGACGGGCGCCCCGGGCGCCGTGCCGCGCACCCGCGCCTTCGCCGCCACCGACGACGACCGCGTCGGCGGCACCGTCAGCGACCGGGAGACCGGGGCGAGCAGCGCCGTGATCTGGACCTGCGCGAGCAGGCAGGCGTACGCGCCGAAGAGCTGATCCTGTCCGGGGCATGGTGATCTCGGCGCCCGCGCGCTATCGATGCCCCATGACGGACGAGATCCCGCGCGGCCTGCCCGCGCCCCCGCCGCTCGGTGCCGCCGCCCTGCCCCCCGGTACGTACGCGGGGCAGGTGGTCCTCGTGACCGGCGGCGGCACCGGGCTGGGCAAGGCCATCGCCACCGAGTTCGCGCGGCTCGGAGCCGATCTGGTGATCGCCGGCCGGCGCTCCGAGCAGCTGAAGGCGGCACAGGAGGAGCTGGCGGCCGTACCCGGCGCGGGCCGGGTGACGGCCGCGGTGTGCGACATCAGGGATCCCGAGCGGATCGCGGAGGTGTTCGACGCGGCCGAGGCGGCGCTCGGGCCACCGGACGTCCTGGTCAACAACGCGGCCGCGAACTTCCCGTCCCCCGCGGAGGACCTGTCGCCGAACGCCTGGCGGGCGGTGGTGGACATCACCCTGACCGGGACCTGGTTCGTGACCCGCGAGTTCGGCCGCCGCCACCTCGCCGCGGGCACCCCCGGTTCGATCGTGAACATCGGCGCCTCGTACGCCTGGACGGGCGGGCCCGGCTTCGCCCACAGCGCCGCCGCCAAGGCCGGGGTGAAGAACCTGGTGGAGACCCTCGCCGTCGAGTGGGGCCCGTACGGCATCCGGATCAACGGCCTGGTGCCGGGGCTGTTCCCGCACGCCGACATGACCGAGGACATCCGCGGCGGCCTGGAGCGGGCCGCGCCCGACTCGAAGGACGCCCGGCAGCCCGCGCTGCGGGTCGGCGCCCCTCGGGAACTGGGCTGGGCCGCCACCTTCCTGGCCTCGCCCTACGCCCGCTTCGTCTCCGGCCACACGCTGGTGGTCGACGGTGCGAACTGGCAGCGCCGCTCGGTGGTCAATCCGGCGGTCGTCCCGGTGCGGGAGCAACTGGGGCGCGGCCCGTTCATCCCCTGAGCGACGCGGATTGTCAGTGGCCGGTGCGAGGATCGGATCATGTCTCTCGCCGATCTGACTTTCGACCGCTGGCGTTCGCTCGACCCGGCCGCCGCCGGACGCATCGCCCACGAGGCCGCCGCGCAGGTGGGCGGCCGGGTGGTGCTGCTCGACGCCGTCGAACACCTGGGCGGCGCGCTGCACCGCGTCCGCATCGAGCGCGAGGGGCTGGAGTTCGCCCTCATACCCGGCGGGACGGTGCGGCTGGGGTTCGACGCGGACGCCTTCGCGGCGACGCCCGCGCAGAACGCCGACTACGCGGAGAGCGTGGACGAGGGGTACGGGTACGGTCACCCCGACCTGAAGTCCTATCTCGCCGACGTGCTCAGCCCGCTGCGCACCGTGACGCTGGATACCGTCCTCATGGCCGTGGAGGCCGAGGCCCTGAGCGACCACCCGTCCGGCATGCCGGACGCCCTCGCGGTGCGCGGGCTGCGGATGCCGAGTGCCGACGAGTGGGAGCACGCGTGCGGGGCCGGGGCGGGCACCCTGTTCCGGTGGGGGAACGAGTGCCCCCTGGACGAGCCGTCGTACGGGGGCAGCGGCGGCGTGCGGCACGAACCGAACGCCTTCGGGCTCCACATCGCCTACGACAGCTACGGCACGGAGCTGAGCGGGGACCCGGCCGCGGTGCACGGGGGCGACGGCGGCGAGGCCGTCTGCGGTGGGTACGGCGACCTGCTCGGCTGGCTGCCGCTGGCCACCGCCAACCGCAATCCGTACATGGCCGAGTTCGTGTACGGGCCGGAGGGCGAGGGCATGTACGAGGACTTCTCGACCCGGCCGGTGCTCAGCCTCCGCTGAAGCGCGGGGGCCGGCGGGCCGCCTTGGCGCCGTAGCCCTCGCGGCAGTCGTCCGAGGTGAGGGTGAGGGCCGCGGTCATCGCCACCCGGTCGAGGGCCGCGGGCAGGGCGGCGTCGGCGTACGCGTCGACCGCGCGCTTGATGCCCTGGACGGCGAGGGGCGCGTTCGCGGCGATCTCCGCGGCCAGGGCGCGGGAGGCCAGCTCCAGCTCCTCGCCGGGGACGAGCAGTTGGACCAGGTTCAGCCGGTGCGCCGTCGCCGCGTCGATCCGGCGGCCGGTCAGGGCCAGGTACTTGGCCCAGCCCGCCCCGGCCTCGCGGGCGATGCGGAGGTCTCCGCCCGCGTCCACCGCCACGCCCAACCCGGCTTCGGGCAGGGCGAAGACGGCGTCCTCGGCGGCGACCCGGATGTCGGCCATCAGGGCGAGTTCGAAGCCGAAGCCGAGGCAGTAGCCCTGGACGGCGGCCACCACCGGCTGCGGGAGGCGGGCGAGGACCGCGAAGCGCTCGTGCACCCAGCGGATGCCCTCGTAGTAGTTCCGGGTGCGCTCGGCGGCGGATCCGCCCGTGATGGCACCGCCGGGGGCGGTCACGTCGATGCCCGCGCAGAAGGCCCGGCCCTCGGCCTGCAGCAGCACCGCCCGGACGGACGTGTCGAAGCGGATCCGGTCCGCGAGCAGCCCCAGCTGGCGGGTGGACTCCCAGCTCCAGCCGTTGAGCTTGTCCGGGCGGCAGAGGGTGAGGACCGCGAGGCCGTCCGCGACCTCCAGCCGGATCCGCTCCTCACCCTCCGCGATCTCCGTGGAGATGGTGTCGATCACCGTGTCCCGCACCCCCGGCCGATGGCTGACGAACTGACGAACTGACGCCCCAATGACTTGACGGTCCGTCAGACTAGGGGGGACGGGTCAGCGGGGGAAGACCTCGAAGGGCACGGCCGGACGGCCGCCGAAGCGGGCCGCCGCCTGCTGGGCGTTCCCGGCGAGGAAGGTACGGACGTACTCCTCCGGGTCCTGGTCCGTGAGCACCTCGATGTACGCCTTGTGCTCCAGCAGGGACTTCACCGATCGCTCCAGCCCGGGACCGGCGTCGGCCGCGTGCGTCGGGGTGCTGGAACCGGCCACCGCGACCCAGCGCACGCCGCTCCACGGCTCCAGGCCCTGCTCGATGAGCTCGGGGAAGATCCAGCGGTTCCCGGCGTCCCCGGCCGCGTCCAGGACGGCGCGGCCGACGGCCTTGTGGTCGGGGGTGTTCCAGAAGCCGCCGCCCTGCGCGCCGCCCCACGTGTCACGGTGGTTGAGGGTGACGATCAGCTCGGGCCGGTGCCGCCGGATGGCCGCGGCGATGTCCCGGCGCAGATCGAGCCCGTACTCGACGACGCCGTCGCGGTAGTCCAGGAACTCCACCTCGGACACGCCGACGACCGCGGCGCTCGCCCGCTGCTCCGCCTCCCGCAGCGGACCGCAGTCGGCGGGGGCGATGCTGTCGATGCCCGCCTCACCACGCGTGGCGAGGAGGTAGACGACCTCCCGCCCCCCGTCCGTCCAGTCCGCGACGGCCGCCGCGCACCCGTACTCCAGGTCGTCGGGATGGGCCACCACGGCGAGAGCACGCCGCCAGTCGGTGGGCATGGGCTGCAAGGCACCCTGCTGATCAGGTTGTTCGGTCATGATCACAGCCTAGGAGATCCGGCCCCCGCCGGGCGGGTGACGGCGCCGCCGGATGACCGAGGCGGCGCCGTCACGGGCGCCTCAGGCATCGTCGCGTACGAGGGTGAGGAGGCGGTCCAGGACGCGGGGGCCGCTCGCGCGGACGCCGTCGTGCTCGAACTCGTCCGTCACCCAGGTGCGCAGGCCGCGTACGGTGCGGGCCGTGGCCAGGGAGTCGGCGGTGTCCACGTACATGTCGTCGTGGTAGACGGCGGCCGCCACCGGCACCTCGTTGGCCGCCAGGCGAGCCGGGTCGTAGAGCGGCTGCCAGCCGGTGCGGGCGGCGAGCAGCTCGGCGGTCTCGCGGAGCGGGACGAGGGACGGGTCGGTGGTGAAGTGCCAGGGGTGGATGGTCTCGCCGGTGAAGAGGAGGGGTTCGTCGCCCGCGAGGGCCTTCGCCGCGTCGAACCGGGGGTGTCCGGCGCGGACCCGTTCGGCGGCCCAGGCGGTGGGCGTGGCCGGGTCCTGGGCGTAGATCGCCTCGTGGACCAGCGCGTAGAGGGGGTGACCGGCGAAGGAGAGCAGGGCGCGGGCGCCCTCCAGGAAGGTGTCGGAGAGGGCCGGGCCGGCCGGGGTCGGCACGAAGGCGTCCTCCAGCAGGTAGTGGAGCTGGTGGCTGCCGTCGCCGCCGCCGAGGAGGATGCCGAGGGACTGGAAGGCCTCGACGGTGAGGCGGTGGCCGCCGGGGAGTTCGGCCGGCCGGTCCGCGAGGTGGGCGGCGATCCGGCGGGCGCGCTCGACGTCCATCGGGTAACGGGCGTAGTGGGCCAGGTTCTTGCGCTCGATGCGGGGGAACGCGGCCTCGTACACCTCGTCGGCGGTGGCCGTGAGGGAGGGCAGGCCGCCGGTGATCAGGGCGGCGCTGAGCCCCTCGGGCGCGGTGGAGAGGTAGTGGGTCGCGCAGAAGCCGCCGAAGCTCTGGCCCAGGACGGTCCAGGGCGCGCCGCCGGTCAGGCCGGGGCGGATGGCCTCGGCATCGCGCACGATGGAGTCGGAGCGGAAGTGGGCGAGGAACTCCGCCTGCTGGGCGGGGGTTCCGCGCAGGGGCAGGGTCTGCCGGTTCAGCGGGGTGGAGCGGCCGGTTCCGCGCTGGTCGAGCAGGAGCACCCGGTATTCGGTGAGGGCCCGCGCCAGCCAGGCCTGCCGGCCGACGAAGCGGCGGGCGCCGAAGCCCGGACCGCCCTCCAGGTACAGCAGCCACGGCAGCGTCTCGGGGTCCTTGCCGGTGGCGACCACCTCACGGGCGTACAGCTCGATGTGCTCCCCGTCCGGGCGGGCGTGGTCCAGGGGGACGGTGAACCGGTGGTCGGTGAGGACCGTGCCGGGCTGACGGTAGCTGTGGGCGATGGTCACGGGCGGCCCCCTGGGGTACGAGGTGCGGAACGGCGCGCCCCGGCCGGGTGCGGCGGGGCGCGGTGGTGGCGGTCGGCCGAGTCTATGGGGTGCCCCACCACCGGCCGGGCCGGGCCCGCCGGGCCGAAGACCCCACGGAGCCCGGCCCGGCCGGTGGGCGCGGGGTCAGAACTCGACGACCGAGCGGAGCACCTCGCCGCGTTCCATCCGGGCGAAGGCGTCCTCGACCCCGTCGAGCGGGATGGTCTCGGAGACGAAGGCGTCCAGGTCGAGCCGGCCCTGCAGGTAGAGGTCGATGAGCAGCGGGAAGTCGCGCTCGGGCAGACAGTCGCCGTACCAGGAGGACTTGAGGGCGCCGCCGCGGCCGAAGACGTCGAGGAGGGGGAGTTCGAGCTTCATCTCCGGGGTCGGCACGCCCACCAGGACCACCGTCCCGGCGAGGTCGCGCGCGTAGAAGGCCTGCCGGTAGGTCTCGGGGCGGCCCACCGCGTCGATGACGACGTCCGCGCCGTTGCCTTCGGTCAGGCCCTGGACGGCCTTGACCACGTCCTCCGTGCGGCCGTTGACGGTGTGGGTGGCGCCCAGGCCGCGCGCCCACTCCAGCTTCCGGTCGTCCAGGTCCACCGCGATGATCTTCGAGGCGCCCGCCAGTCGGGCTCCGGCCACCGCCGCGTTGCCCACTCCCCCGCAGCCGATGACGGCGACGGAGTCGCCCCGGCCGACGTTGCCGGTGTTCAGGGCGGCGCCGAGGCCGGCCATCACCCCGCAGCCGAGGAGTCCGGCGGCGGCGGGGGCCGCGGCCGGGTCCACCTTGGTGCACTGGCCGGCCGCCACCAGGGTCTTCTCGGCGAAGGCGCCGATCCCGAGGGCCGGGGAGAGCGGGGTGCCGTCCTCCAGGGTCATGCGCTGCGTGGCGTTGTGCGTGGCGAAGCAGTACCAGGGCCGCCCGCGCTTGCAGGCGCGGCAGGTGCCGCACACCGCGCGCCAGTTGAGGACGACGAAGTCGCCGGGGGCCACGGAGGTGACGTCCGCGCCGACGGATTCGACGATCCCGGCGGCCTCGTGGCCGAGCAGGAAGGGGAACTCGTCGTTGATCCCGCCCTCGCGGTAGTGCAGGTCGGTGTGGCAGACCCCGCAGGCCTGGACCCTGACGAGCGCCTCGCCGGGTCCCGGGTCGGGCACGAGGATCGTCGTCGTCTCCACCGGTGCGCCCTTGCTCCGGGCGATGACCCCTCGTACGCGATGCGTCACGTCTTACCCCGCTCTGATCGAATCGGTCTGGATCAACGAACGTACACGGGCGGCACGCGGTACGGGAGTTGTGTCACGTTTCGGCGCGCTACCCGGCCAGATCCGGTGGTACGGCGGCCCGGAGCGCCGCGCCGAAGGCGGCCACGGCGGGATGGGCGCCGGCCCCGCTGCGGAAGGCGAGGCCGGTACGGCGCCGCACGGGCAGCCGGGTGAGGCGCACGGCCGGATCCGCGGGGCCGGTGACCCCGAGCTGCGGTACGAGGGCCACGCCCTGGCCGGCCGCCACCAGCGCGAGCACGGTGGCGAACTCGTCGACCTGGTGGCGGACCCGCGGCGAGAAGCCGGCGGCCTCGCAGGCCCGTACGGTCATGGCGTGGCAGAGCGTGCCGGGCGTGGCGGTGATCCAGGGCGCTCGCGCGTGTGCGCGCAGGGCCGCGCCCGGGTCGGGCCCCTCGGACCCCTCGGACGGCTCGGGGGCCTCCCCGGCGGGCGCGGCCAGGTACATCGCCTCGACGAAGAGCGGCTCGGTGGCCAGCCCCGGCTCCTGCGGGGCGGGGACGAAGTCGTACTCGTGGACCAGGGCCACGTCCAGGTCGCCGGCCCGCAGGGCGTGCGCGACCGCCGCCGGGTCGGTCTCGGAGACCATCGGCTCGAGGGCGGGGTGGCGCCGGGCGAGGGCGGCCAGCGCGGCCGGGACGATGGCCCGGGTGGCGGTGGGGAAGGCGCCGATCCGCAGGGCTCCGGCCAGGCCGCCGCGCGCCTCGGCGAGGTCGGCTTCGGCCTGCTCCAGCCGTTCGAGGACGGCCTCGGCGTGCCGGACCAGGTTCTCGCCGGCCGGGGTGAGCCGTACGCGGCGGCCGGTGCGCTCCAGCAGGGGCAGGCAGGCCTCCCGTTCCAGCACGCCGAGCTGCTGGGAGACCGCCGAAGGGCTGAACGCGAGGGCTTCGGCCACGGCGGCGATGGTGCCGCGGCGGGCGAGCTCGCGCAGCAGGCGCAGGCGTCGTACATCGAGCATCGGCCCAGCTTACGGTTCCGGTAAGAAATGCGAACTGGATTTGACGCTCCGGGCGGGCGAGGCTCTTCGGCATGGCACAGAACACGGCACAGGACATGGCCCAGGACACGGCACACGGCACGGCTCAGGGCACGGCTCAGGGCACGGCGCAGGACGCGGCAGGAGACCTTTCGCTCCGCGGGATCCACGTACCACTGGTCACCCCCTTCACCCCCGCCGGGGACGTGGCCGCCGGGGCCCTGGAGGCCCTCGCCCACGAGGTGCTCGACGCGGGCGCCACCGGGATCGTCGCCCTCGGCACCACCGCCGAGGCGGCCTGCCTCGACGAGGCGGAGCGCGACCTCGTCACCGGCGTGTGCGCGGAGGTCTGCCGGGAGCGGGGTGCGCTGCTGACGGTCGGCGCGGGGGCGAGCGGCACCCGGGCCGCCGAGGCCTCCCTGGCCCGCCTGGCGCGGTGGCCGCAGGCGCGGGCGGCGCTGGTGACCGTGCCCGCGTTCGTACGGCCCTCGGCACCCGGGGTGCTGGCGCACTTCGCGCGGCTGGCGGAGGTGAGTCCCGTACCGCTGATCGTCTATCACATTCCGTACCGCACCGGGCAGCCGTTGGACGCGGCCGCGCTGCGGGCCCTCGGGGCCCTCTCCGGGGTCGCCGGGATGAAGTACGCGGGCGGCGGCATCGACCAGGACACGGTGGCGCTGCTCGGGGACCTGCCGGCCGGGTTCGAGGTGCTGGCGGGCGACGACGCGTACCTGTCGCCGCTGCTGGCGCTGGGCGCGACGGGCGGGATCCTCGCCTCGGCACACCTGGCGACGGAGCGGTTCGCGGAGCTCGCGGCGGCCTGGCGGGCCGGTGACGTGGCCCGGGCGCGGCCGCTGGGGCACGCGCTGGCCCGGATGTCGGCGGCGGCCTTCGCGGAGCCCAATCCGGCGGTCGTCAAGGCCGTGCTGCACGCACAGGGCCGCATTCCGAGCCCCGGCGTACGGCTCCCGCTGCTGCCGGCCTCGGAGGCGGCGGTGGCGGCCACCCTGGAACGGCTGGGCGAGCTTCCCGCCGGCCTGCCGCAGTAGGCGGCGAGTGCCGGAAAGGGTCCACGATGGGCGATTTGCCACCTAAGCGCCTGTCGCCCGAATGCGGCGCATGGAGACCGAACTTGCCTGTATTGGGAAGAGGGGCTCCGACCCGTGATGTCAGTCACGCGGGAGAGGTCAACATCATTTCCATGGAACAGCTGATTCCCTTTTCCCGGAAAGGGAATCGGCTATTTCACCAAGGGGCCTTCATGGTCATTTAACGGGTCGATGGCGGGATGTCGATCTATCGGTGGAATTCGGGGCTTGTTCGCGCCCTCAGAGCTCACTTACCTTCACCTCACTCCAGGTGGTCCGCTCGCCGAATAGGCCGCCGCCCGGGCTCTTCCGTCCCCCCACGTGAGGAATTCCGCCATGCCTGCAAAGGGTAAGCACCGTCGGCCGAAGCACCACCCGATCACCCGCAGGCTGGCCCTGGCCGGCACCGGTGGAGCGGCCCTCACCCTGCCGCTGATCAGCGCGACCACCGCGGGTGCGGTGCCGACGACCGCGGCGACGACCACGACCGCCGTGACCGCCACCACCGCGGCGAACGTGGTGACGGCGGCCGCCAAGACCTATTCCGTGGTCGCCGGCGACACCCTTTCGGAGATCGCCGCGGACCATTCCGTGAGCGGTGGCTGGCAGCAGCTCTATGCGGCGAACCGAAGCGTCATCGGCGACAACCCGTCGATCATCCGGCCCGGCATCAAACTGGAGCTCGGCACCCAGGCGGAGCCCGCGCGTGCGAGCAGGTCAGCCGCCCGGACCGCCCTCAAGCCCGCGGCCCAGACCGCCGCCAAGCCGGCCGCCAAGCCCGCCGCCGCCTACCCGAACAACCTCGACGGGTGGATCCGCGAGTCCCTCGACGTCATGGCCAAGCACGGAATTCCCGGCAGCTACAACGGAATTCACCGCAATGTGATGCGGGAGTCCTCCGGCAATCCGATGGCGATCAACAACTGGGACATCAACGCCCAGAACGGGATCCCGTCCAAGGGTCTGCTCCAGGTCATCGACCCGACGTTCCAGGCCTACCACGTGCCCGGCACCTCGCAGAACTCCTACGACCCGGTCGCCAACATCACCGCCGCCTGCAACTACGCGGCAGCCCGCTACGGCTCGATCGACAACGTCAACGGGCCCTACTAGACCCCGCCTCGGTGACGGGCGGCGCGGACCGACGGGCGGCGCGGACGAGGATCCGCAGGGGCGCCGCCAGGCCGTAGCCGACGTCCCGGCGCAGGGCGCCCACGCCCGCCCGCTCCACGCGGGTCAGCTGGTGCTCCATGAGCTCCCTCATCGTCGCGATCACCGGACGCAGTCCGGGTTCGGCGAGGTCGAGGACGCCGTGGGTGGCGTCGAGGGCCGTACGCGCACGTCGGCTCTCGTCGGCGAGGAGGGCGCGCACGCCCGGGGTGTCACGGGCCTGTTCGAGGTCGGCGCGGGTCACGGAGTGCTCCGCGAGCCGCTCGCGCGGGATGCAGAGCCGGCCGTCCGCGAGGTCCCCGCAGAGGTCGGCGAGGAAGTCCACGCGCTGGGCGGCGTCGACGAACCGCCGCCAGCCGGCGGCCTGTTCGGGGTCGGGGCCGCCCTGGTACTGGAGTCCGGTGAAGACCAGCACGCCGGGCCACGCGTAGGCGTCGAGATAGTTCTGGAAGTCCTCCTCGGCGGCGAAGCCGTCGAAGGCGGCCTCGGCGGTGGCGGCGCCCTCCAGGAAGCGGGAGACCCAGTGCGCGGGGAGGGCGCGGGAGTCCACCGCGTGGGCGTAGGCGCGCAGCACGGGGTCCGCGCTGTCCCCCGATGTCAGGGCCGCCTCGGTCCGCCCGGCCAGCGCGGCGAGTCCGTCGGCCCGCTGCCGCGGGGTGCCGGTCTCGGCCACGTCGTCGACCAGGTTCATGAAGGCCAGTCCCGCGGCCAGGTACGGCACCAGCGGCGGCGCGGCGAGCAGCCGCAGCGCGAGGTACGGGGCCGGTTCACGGCGGAGCACCCGGCGGGCGGCGTGCGTGTAGTCGTCCCGCAGCCGGGGGCCGGATATCCCGGCCGCCGTGAGGGTGGTGCGCCAGCTGGGCATGGGGGTGGAACTCCTCGGTGTACACATGGGGGGAGGGGAGGGCGCGTGCGTGCGCACCCTCGCTCGGCTCCGTGCGGCCCTGTTCGGGCACGCGGGATCAGGTGGCGGTGACCTTCCTGAGGCTGCCGTCGGTCTTCCACAGGACGTAGCCGCCGCGCCCGTACTCGTCGCTGAGGTACGTGCGGATGGAGGGGACCTGGTCCATCATCCACGGGTCGACGATGACGTGGCGCGAGGTCGGCTTCTCGACCTTCAGGTGCTTCTTGGTCTCCTCCAGCATGCCGGGCAGCGCGTCCCAGTTGACCGTGGCCATGTCGATCAGCGGCTCCCCCTCCTCGACCGTCCCGTCCGGGCCCGTGCGCGAGGCCGCGCCGTCCCGGTACTGCCAGGAGTCGACGGTCTCGGCGCCGGCGGCGGTGGGGATGGACGCGAGGATGTAGCCGTCGTAGAGCGTCATGTCGACGAAGGTGGTCGTCCCCGTCTCCTTCTTGAACGCCTCCAGTGCGGTGCGGATGTTCTCCGGCGTCATCATGCTGCCCTTGGGGGCGTCCGCCTTCTGCGCGCTCGCCTTGGGGCTGGGGGCCGAGGAGGCGTCCCTCCCGGGCGGGGTGGCGGAGGTGGCGACGGCCGGGCGGCTCGCCGCGCCGCGCTTGGCGTCGTCGTCGCCGGAGTTCCCGTCGGGCAGCAGCTGGACGATGCCGACGACGCCGGCCGCCAGGACCGCGGTGATGGCGGCGCCGATCAGGGCGGGGCGCCTGCGCGGGGCGGACGCCACCGGAACGGGCGTCGTGGCCGCGGCGTACGGGGAGCCACCGGACCCGTACGGCGGCGGGGTGGGCGGTGCGCCGGCCGGCGCGTACGGACCGAACTGCCCGTACGGGCCCGGTACGACCGGCGAGGCGACGGGCGGCGGGGGGACGGCCCCGGGGCCGGTGCCGGAACCGAGAGCAGCGCTCGCGTCGCGGAGCAGTTGTTCCAGCTGCGCTCCGTCGGGCCGCGCGGCCGGGTCCCTTACGAGCAGCCGTTCCAGTACGGGCCCCAGCGGGCCGGAGCGCACCGGCGCCGGGATCGGCTCGTCGAGCACGGCGACGACCGTGGCCAGGCTGGTGGCCCGGCGCAGCGGATTGGCTCCCTCGGCGGCCACGTAAAGGAGCATGCCGAGCGACCACAGGTCCGAGGCGGCCAGCCCCTCCTCCCCGCGGACCCGCTCGGGTGCGATGTACTCAGGCGAGCCGATCAGCACTCCGGTCGCGGTGAGCCCGGTGGAGTCGTGCAGCGCGGCGATGCCGAAGTCGGTCAGCACGGCCGACCCGTCGGGTCGCAGCAGGACGTTGGCGGGCTTCACGTCGCGGTGGAGGATGCCCTCCGCGTGTGCGGCGCGCAGCGCGGACAGGACGTCGAGGCCGAGCCGCACCGCTTCCGCGGGCGGCATCGGTCCGGACTCCAGGCGGTCGTGCAAGGAGCCGCCCCTGACCATCTCCATGACGATCCACGGGTGCCCGCCGGTGCCTTCCGGCGGTTCGACGATGTGGTGGATCGTCACGACGTGGGGGTGGGCGAGGCGGGCGAGGGCGCGTGCCTCGCGGACGGCGCGTTCGCGCATCTGGTCCGCGAGGCCGGGCTGGGCGGCGGCGGTCGCCGGGTCGGGCGGGCGTACCTCCTTGAGCGCGACCTCTCGGTGCAGGGCTATGTCTCGCGCCCGCCAAACGGTACCCATGCCGCCGCTGCCCAGGGGCGCGACCAATTCGAAGCGCCCGTCGATCAGCTGTCTGCCGGCCTCACTCGTGTCCATGGCGGATCATCGTAGGCGCCGCCACCGTCAGCAGCGTCGGCGGTCCACCGTGACCGTTCCCTGGACGGTGCCCACCGTGCGGTCGTAGCACCCGCCGGGTGCTTGCGACCCGTACAGCCGGTAGCGGGCGGAGGTGGTGGCGACCGCGTGGCGCTGGTCGCGCGGGACGTTCGCCGTGTAGGTGGCGTCACCCGTGTACTGGTCGTCGAGCCGGTTGGAGTCCACCGGCCGGCCGCCGCGCAGGGTGAGGGTGTCCGCGCGGTCGCCGAGCGAGAGGACGGTGCGCAGCCGGTCACCGGCGCCGAGGGTGGTCTCGCCGTTCATCGTGTGGGTGCGGGCGGTGCGGGTGGTGGTCGGCCCGTGCGTCACGCTCTCCTCGTCGGTCCAGGTGGCGTCGAGGGCGTCGAGGTTCTCGCCGTCGGTCCAGCGGTGGACGGAGGTGCCGTGCACGGTGCGGGTGACGGTGGTGGCCACCCGGCCGTGGGAGGTGTTCAGGTGCCCGGCGACGGTCAGGCGATGGCTGCCCTCGGTGTCCAGGCGGTGCTGTCCGCCGGGCGCGGCGGGTGTCCAGCGGGAGTGGCCCGCCGGATCGCTCTGCTCGTGCCGGGTCAGGGCGCCGGTGACGACCCGTCGGGCCTCGTCCTGCCACAGCAGCAGGTTGGTGGGGGTGCTCCAGCCGCTCTGACCGGCCGGCACCCCGGCGACGGACACCTCGATCCGGTGCGGGCGGCCGTCGTTGAGGAGGGCGGCGTAGGGGGTGAGGTCGTAGCGGATCGGCTGGACGTCGAAGGCGCGCGGGCCGGGGGTGACGTACCAGAGGAAGGGGTTGGACCAGCCGCCGGTCCAGACGGTGGGGAAGGGCGCGGCGATGCCGGCGAGCTGCCCGTCGACGGAGACGCGGACCTCACGGTGGGGGCCGTGGGCGGCCTTGCAGGAGTACGGGGCCGCGTCCGGGGTGGTCATGTACCAGTACTCCTCGCAGCCGCCGCCGGAGCCGGTGGCGTACACCTCGGCCAGCAGGTGCTCGGTGTTGCGCGGGGTGGTGACCGTCGGGGAGGTGAGGGGCAGGACGCGGTCGGGGGTGTCGGGGGCCGCGGCGCCGCCCTCGGCGGCGTAGAAGGTCAGGGTCACCTTGACGTCGATGACGCCGGTGTACGTGTCGTTGACGACGTTGCCGATGAGCATCTCGACGGGCTGCGGGCGGGCCAGGGTGTCGCGGTAGCGGGTGACGTCCTTCTCCACGGACCAGGTGATCCCGTCGGGCGAGGGCTGGGGGGTGGAGGTCCGCAGGATCTCGACCCCGCCGAGGGAGAGGTGGCCGAGCCGGTCGTACTGGCGGCCCTTGACCTTGCCGTCGAGGCGCAGGACCACCTTCGCCCAGGGGCCGGTGCCGCAGGCCGCGGGCGGCGCGTAGCTGCCCTGGTACGGGGTGAAGTCGCGGAACTGCGCCTCGGCGAGGGTCACCTCGCAGGACCGGGTCGCGGGGCGGGTGACGGGCGGGGCGGGGGTGAGCGGGTCGTGCCAGTCGGTGCCGAACTCGGCGGGCGGCGGGTCGGCCGGGGGCACGCCGTGCGCGGGCGCCGGAGCCATCGGGGTGAGGCCGTGCGCGGGTCCCGCGGCGGCCAGGGTGCCGGCGGCCAGCGCGATCGCGCCGAGCAGGCCCGTGATCCTGTGTCGTCTCATGGACCCGCAGTGAAACGCGGGCCGGCCCGGCGCTGCCAGGGCCGGTGCGCGGGCCCTGGCCGGTTCTCGCCGTCAGCCGCGCACGACGACCACGCCGTCGTCGTCCGCGTGGACCGTGTCCCCGGGGCGGAAGGTGATCTCGCCGATGGTGACGGGCTCGTCCACCGCGCCCTCGCCGGTCTTGCCGCTCTTGCGCGGGACCGTGCCCAGCGCCTTGACGCCGAGGTCGAGGCCGCCGAGGGCGACGCTGTCGCGGACCGAGCCGTTGATGATCAGACCGGCCCAGCCGTTGCTCTCGGCCGCGCCGGCGAGGAGGTCGCCGACCAGGGCGGTGCGGGGCGAACCGCCGCCGTCCACGACGAGCACGGCGCCGTCGCCCGGCGTGTGCACGAGGGCGCGCAGCAGGGCGTTGTCCTCGTGGCAGCGGACGGTCCGTACGGGACCGGCGAACAGGCGGCGGCCGCCGAACTGGCGGAACGCGGTGGTGCAGATGCCGAGGGACTCGCCGTACTCGTCGTACAGGTCGGCCGTGGGGACGGGGGTGACGCTCATGTCGGTACCGGTTTCCTCGCTGCTCGTTCTCGTACTTCGCGTGGTCCGGCCAGGGTAGTGGGGCCTTGCTCCGACCCGGCGAGCGGTGCCGTACGCGGGCTCTCGGGGCCCGGACATCGGCCGGAACCTGACGGGGCGTGGTGCGAGCGCGCGGAGCCGGGTCAGTCCCGGGAGTTGCCGAACAGGATGCGGTAGCCGATGAGCAGGACCAGCGAGCCCGCGATGGCGGAGCCCCAGGTGGCCAGGTCGAAGAACTCCGTCTGGATCGGCTTGTCCAGGATCTTCGCCGAGAGCCAGCCGCCGATGAAGGCGCCGGCGACGCCGATGAGGGTGGTGCCGATCAGACCGCCGGGGTCCCGGCCGGGCAACAGGACCTTGGCTATGCCGCCGGCCAGCAGTCCCAGGATGATCCAGCTGACGATCCCCATGCCCAGTCACTCCGCTTCGGTGGTTCGGTGGTCGTTCGTCGTCGTTCGGTGGTCGTTCCGTCGCGTCCGGTCGCTGCCTGCGTCCGGACGTTCACCTGGGAGGACGCCACCGTGGCCGAAACGGTTCTCTCCCGCTCTCTCCCGCTCAGACCGCCACGCGGCCGGCCGGCACCGCGGGTTCGACGGCGGCCGGCGCCACGGGGGGCACCGCCCGCGGGGGCGCCGCCTCGGCGGACGGCGTCCGGGTCAGCAGGACCACTCCGCGGGCCGCCAGCAGGGCCCCGGCCGCGGCGAGCAGCATCCCCGGCGCACCGCCTTGGAGGCGTTCGCCGAGCAGGACCATGCCGATGGCGGCCGCCGCGAGCGGGTTGGCCAGGTTCACCACGGCGAGCGGGGCACCGAGTCCGCCGCGGTAGGCCCGCTGTGACAGGAGCATCCCGCCGACGGCGAAGAACACGACGAGCAGGGCCACGGCGACGACCCGGAAGCTGAGCAGGGCTCCGCCGCGGCCGCCCGCGACGGCCACGGTCTGGGTCAGGGCGGAGGCCGCGGCGGAGGCCAGCCCCGACGCCGTCGCGTGCCGCAGCCCCGAGCGCGGGTCCTTGGACGCGGTCAGCACCAGGATCACGGCGGCCGTCGCCCCGGAGACGGCCAGCGCCTCGGCCAGGGTGAGGGTGTCGTCCGGGGCCGGCCCGGAGGCCGGGAGGAGGAGCAGGCCGAGCCCGGCGACGGTGGCCAGGGTGCCCCGCCATTCGGTGGCCGCCACCCGGCGTCCGGACCGCCGCGCGCCCAGCGGCACGGCGGCGACCAGGGTGAGCGCGCCCAGCGGCTGCACCAGGGTGAGGGGGCCGTAGCGCAGGGCGGCCGCGTGCAGGAGCGCGGCGGCCGCGTTCAGCCCGGCCGACCACCACCAGGCGCCGGAGCCCATCAGGGCCTTGGCGCTGCGTGCGACGGCGGCGCGGGCGAGGCGTTCCTGGGCGACGGCGCCGGCCGCGTAGGCCACGGCCGAGGCGAGGCAGAGCGCGAGGGCGAGGACGGTGTCGTTCATTGCCCGGCCCCCACCGCGGCCGCGGCGCTCTGCCGGTCCGGCAGCCCTCCCGCGGCGGCGTCGGCGTCAGCGTTCGCGCCCACGGCGGCGTCCGTGCCCGCGTCCGTGCCCGCGTCGGTGCCCGGGTCCGTACGCGGGTCCGCGCCCGGGCCGCCCTCGCGCGGCCGGGGGATCAGCAGGAGGGCCACCCCGAGCAGGACGGCGGCCACGACCGCGTCGAGCCAGTAGTGGTTGGCCGTGCCGACGATCACCAGCAGGGTCAGCAGCGGGTGCAGCAGCCACAGCAGGCGCCACCGGGAGGGGGGCTTCCCGCCCGGGGACGGGGTGCGGGTGGCGGCGATCACGCCGAGCGCGAGCATCAGCGCCCAGCCGAAGTGCAGCGAGGGCATCGCGGCGAACTGGTTGGCCAGGGTGTCGGCGTCCGGTGCGGCCCGGTAGACGGTGGGCCCGTAGACCTGCCCGGTGTCGATGAGCCCCGCGGCTTCGAGCATCCGCGGGGGCGCCAGCGGGTAGGCGAGGTGCAGGACGAGGGCGGCTCCGGTGAGCACGGCCAGGACCCGGCGGGTCCACAGGTAGTGCGCGGGGCGGCGGACGTAGAGCCAGATCAGGAAGAGCGCGGTAGCGGGGAAGTGGACGACCGCGTAGTAGGTGTTCGCGGTGTGCACGAGGGCGTCCCCGTGGAGCAGCAGCCGCTGCACCGCGCCTTCACCGGGCAGGCGCAGCGCCCGCTCGGCGTCCCATATTCGCTCCGCGTTGCGGAACGCTTCCCCGGTGCGGTCGGTCGAGAGCAGCCGGCCGGCCTTGTAGACGGTGAAGAAGCCCGCGACGAGCAGCAGCTCGCGTATGAGGCGACGGCGCGCGGCTCTCCGTCCGGCTGGCCCGGCCTCCGGCCCGGCAGGTGTGGTGTGGGAGGTCATCCCCCGGTCTCTCTTCCTGTTTACGCGCACTGCGACACGCCAGTGTATCGATACATTGGCGTATCGATACGCTGGTGTACCGATACGGTCGCGTTCCCGTACACTTCCGTAGTGGAACCGCCGCCGAGGAGCCCCCGAGGAGAGCCGCACCCCATGACGTCGACGCCGCCCCCCGCGCGCCGCTCCAAGATCACCCCGGAGCGGGAGCAGGAGTTCTACGACGCCGTCCTGGAGCAGCTGCGCGAGCACGGCTACGAGGCGCTGACCATGGAGGGCATCGCCGCCCGGGCGAGCTGCGGCAAGTCCACGCTCTACCGCCAGTGGAAGACCAAGCCCCAGCTCGTCGCCGCCGCCCTGCGCGCCGGCCGGCACGGCAGCCTCGTCGCGGTGGACACCGGGACCCTGGCGGGCGACCTGCGCGAGGCGGCCCGGATCGCGGCCGGCACCTCCGGGCGTGACACCCGGCTGACGCAGGCCCTCGGGCACGCCGTGCTCAGTGACGAGGAACTCCAGGCCGCCCTGCGCGAGGCGCTGGTCGAGCCCGAACTCGTTGCGTTCGACGCGATGGTGCGGCGGGCCGTGGGCCGCGGCGAGATCGCCGCCGACCACCCGGCCGTGGAGTTCCTGCCGGCCCAGCTGATGGGCGTGCTCCGGATCCGGCCGGTGCTGGAAGGACGGTACGCGGACGCCGACTACCTGGTCCGGTTCGTCGACGCGGTCATGCTCCCGTCCCTGGGCCTCGCACCCTCCCACCCCGTCAGGCCCCCGGCCGGACGGACCCCCTGAACCGGCGGGCCGCCGTCCCGATGACCTGACGGCGACCCGCCCGCGCTGCCTCGTGGGGACGGCGGCAGCGCGCCACCCGGACCGGGCGGCGGCCACTCACTCGACGAGTGGCGGCCGCCCGGTCTGTGCGGCACCGCGAGCGCCCCGGCGGCCGTGTTCAGCGGACACCGCCCATGACCCGGGCGAACTCCTCCGGGTCGGCGTCGAAACCGCGCAGCCGCACCTCGAACGACCAGGCGCCCGAGTCGTCGCGGGTGAACTCGGCGACGGTGGCCGCGGTGGCGGAGGGCACGGAAGCGAAATCGCTCTCGGCGAGGTCGGTGTGGCCCTCGCGGATCCGGAACCCCGTGCCGGCGATGTCGGCGAAGGTCTTCGCGCGGCCCCCGGCGCCCGTGTCCGCGCCCACGCTCTGGATGACCACGCCGACCACCACCCGGCGCAGCCCGGACCCCATCCGGTCCAGCTCCAAGGTCATCACCTCGTCGAAGCCGAAGCCCTGGCCGGTATGACTGTCCCGGTTCAGGCTGATGGTCCCGTCGGGCGAGCGGCTGCCGAAGTGGACCAGCTGGACCGGCGTGCCGTGGAGGTCCGCGGCCCCGTAGACCGCGGCGACGATGTCGAGATCGCTCGCGGGCGTGCCCGCAGGGCTGGGGTCCCACCGCAGCGCGAACTCCACCTTCGCCAGACCTTTGCGTACACCAGTCACCGAACTCCCCCTTCGTTCACCAGGACTTGCCCCCGCATGATCCCACGGGCCCCCGCCCCGGTCCGGAGGACCGTACGTTCCCGGCCGGTCACCAGTCGCCGTCCTGTACGGGTTTGCCCGGCCTCGGCGCGTCCCCGAGCGGTGTGACCTGGACCGGCGGCAGCCCGGTCCGTCGCAGCCGCGGGCGGTCCCGTCCTGCCCACAGGACGGGACGCACCGGGAGCCGGGAGCGGGCGGAGCCCCCTCGCCCGATCCGGGGAGCCGCAGGGTCCGAATGAACCTGATCTGTACCCCTTCGCCCAGCCCCCACGCCCGCCCCTTTCTCCCGCAGCGGCCCGGTTCAACCGCAGGATCCGCGGCTGAACCGGATCGTTATCCTCAAGTTTCGCTCAAATCTAGTGACGCTGCGCCTACGGGCTTCCTAGCTTCCTCGTACACGCGTCTCGACGTCACCGACGTCACCGACGTTCCCGCGGTTCCATTTGCCCCGGCGATCCCGGCGGCGCATTCCGCGTTACCCCAGGAAAGAGTGCAGCATGAAGGTTCCCCAGGCCGGTGCGGTCGCCGCAGTGATCGCGATCGCCCTGACCGCCTCCGGGTGTGTCTTCGGCGAGGACGAGGACCAGGGGACCCTCTCCATCGGCATCAAGTTCGACCAGCCGGGCATCGGCATGCGGGAGACCGGCGGCATCTACTCCGGCTTCGACGTGGACGTCGCGACCTACGTGGCCAAGGAGCTCGGCTACAAGGCGGACCGGATCGAGTTCAAGCAGGTCCTCAGCAACGACCGCGAGCTGCTCCTCCAGTACAACGAGGTGGAGTTCGTCGTCGCGAGCTACTCGATCAACGAGAAGCGCAAGGAGAAGGTCGACTTCGCCGGCCCGTACTTCGTCGCGCACCAGGACCTGATGACCCGTGCCGACGACACGTCCATCAACAAGGCCGAGGACCTCAACTCCAAGACGATGTGCTCGGTGACCGGCTCCACCTCGGCCGAGAACCTCAAGAAGAACCTCGCCCCCAAGGCGGCCCTGCTGGAGCTCGGTGCCTACTCGGACTGCGTCGTCGCCCTCCAGGAGAGCCGGGTCGACGCCATGACCACGGACAACGCCATCCTGGCCGGGTACGCCGCCCGCAAGGAGAACCAGGGCAAGTTCAAGCTGACGGGCCAGAGCCTCAGCAACGAGAACTACGGCATCGGCGTCAAGAAGGGCGACAAGGAGCTCCAGCGCAAGATCAACGACGCGCTGAAGAAGATGGTCCAGGACGGTTCCTGGGAGACGGCCGTGAAGAAGAACTTCGGGCCGAACTACAAGTACGAGCCGGCGCCGGCGATCACCCAGGTCGGCTGACGCTCCCGGGGCAGGGGGCCGCTCCCCCCGCCCCGGCCCGGCCCGGGCCCCGGTGGTCAGACCACCGGGGCCTTGCTGCGCAGTACGGTCAGGAACTCCCTCATCCAGCGCGAGTGGTCCGGCCAGGCCCGGGCCGAGACCAGGGTGCCGTCGACCACGGTCTCGGAGTCCTCGAACTCGGCTCCGGCCGCCTTCATGTCGAGCTCCAGCGCCGGATACGCGGTCACGCGGCGGCCGGTCAGGCCCCCGGCCGCGGCGGTGATGAGCGGCCCGTGGCAGATCTGCGCGATCGGCTTGTCGGACTCGGCGAAGGCCGCCAGGATGCGCCGCACCTCGGGATCGTTGCGCAGGTACTCCGGCGCCCGGCCGCCCGGGACCACCAGGGCCGCGTAGTCCTCCGTGACCACGTCCACGAAGGCCAGATCGGCCGGCCAGGTGTAGCCGGGCTTCTCGGTGTAGGTGTCGAAGCCCTCCTCGAAGTCGTGGACCACGAACCGCAGTTTCTTCACCTGCGGGGCCGCGATGTGGACCTCGTAGCCCTCCTCGCGCAGGCGCTGGTACGGATACAGGACCTCCAGTGATTCGGCCGCGTCGCCGGTCACGATGAGGATCTTCACTGCCATGGGCTGCTCCCGATGGTGCTGGTCGTGGTCGGTCCGGCCCCGCCCGGGGCCACCGCTACCCTGCCCGCGGCGGACAGCCGGCACACACGAAGATCCCCCATGGTCGACACATCGTTTTCACCTGTTGGGCACATGACAATGTGACCCTCGCTGTGCCACTGACACTCCGCCAATTCCCCGGGCGGGGACGGTGCGTATGGAGAGGTACCCCCCACCCGATGAGAATCTCGCGCCTGACCCCCTGGGCGGCCGCCCTCGCCGCCGCCGCCCTGTTCGCCGTACCGGCGGCCGCGTCCGCCGGCCAGCAGCGCACGGCCACTGCGGAGGAGCCGACGGCCGCCGCCGCGGCGGACCCGTACGCGGACTACTACGCGAGCGCCCAGGGCAAGACCGGGGCCGCGCTGAAGACCGCCCTGCACAACATCATCAAGAACCAGTCCAAGGTGAGCTACGACGGGGTGTGGAACGCCCTGAAGGTCACCGACCAGGACCCGGCCAACCCCAACAACGTCATCCTCGTCTACTCGGGCCGCTCCCAGTCCAAGTCGACGAACGGCGGCGGGGTCAACGACTGGAACCGCGAGCACGTCTGGGCCAAGAGCCACGGCGACTTCGGCACCGCCACCGGCCCGGGCACGGACCTGCACCACCTCCGCCCGGAGGACGTGACCGTCAACAGCACCCGGGGCAACAAGGACTTCGACAAGGGCGGCAGCCCGGTCGCCGAGGCTCCCGGCAGCCTGACCGACGCCGACTCCTTCGAGCCGCGCGACGCGGTCAAGGGCGACGTGGCCCGGATGCTGCTCTACATGGCCGTCCGCTACGACGGCGGTGACGGCTTCGCGGACCTGGAGCTGAACGACAAGGTCAACAACGGTTCCGCGCCGCTCTTCGGCCGGCTCAGCCTGCTGAAGCAGTGGAACCAGATGGACCCGCCGGACGCCTTCGAGCAGCGCCGCAACCAGGTCATATTCGACACCTACCAGCACAACCGCAACCCGTTCATCGACCACCCGGAGTGGGTCAACTCCATCTGGTAAACCGGTGCGGCCGCCGTCACGGCGGCCGCAACGATGGCCGAAACTCGTACGTCGCCGGCCCGGTGGCTCAGAGCCGGTCGGCGAGGGCCTGGAAGCCGGACCAGGGCAGCTGGGGTGCGCGGGAGTCCCAGACCTTCTGGGAGAGAGCGGCCAGCGGCAGCCGGATGCCGTCCGCCACCTGGGCCTGGGTCTGGGCGCCGGACAGGTCGGCCCAGACGGCGAGGCGCCCGCCCAGGATCTGGTTCGCGTACGAGGCCGGGACGGCGGTGCTGCCGCGCAGGACCAGCGGGGTCCACTCCTCGTAGATCCGCCGGCCGGTGGGGTAGGTGAACTGGTTCGGCTCGCCGAGCACGTAGTACAGGTACTCGTCGTTGAGGTTCACCAGCTTGCGGCCCTCGCGCAGGTACTCCAGCGGCGGCCGGGCGCCGATCTCCTTGCCTGTCCAGTACTCGACCTGGATGTCCTTGGCCGCGCTCGTCACTCCGCCCGCGAAGAAGCCGTCGTTCCACGCCTTGAGCGCCTTGCCGGACGGGCGGACCACGTCGGCGCGGTCGTTGAGCCAGCCCGTGGCCAGGTCCTGCACGCGCGCCGAGGGGCCGTACCGCTGCTGGGCCGCGCGGGCGAGCTGCGGGAAGGACGCCTGCGGGTCCCGGTAGACCAGCGCCTGGTACTCGTCGGCGCCCAGGTGCCAGGCTCCGCCGGGGAACAGCGGCTGGTACTCGCGCAGCAGCTCGTCGACGAGCTTCGCGGCCGCCGGGTTGGATATGTCCACCGCTCCCTTGACCGCCCTGCCCTGTACGTCGCGCAGTTGCAGGTCGGGGTGGGCGCGGAGCACCGCGCCGAGGTGTCCGGGCGAGTCGATCTCGGGGACGACCGTGATGTGCAGCCGGGAGGCGAGCGCCGTGATCTCGCGGACCTGCGCCTTGGTGAGGTGCGGATTCGAGACGATCTCGGGGTGGGTGTCGGACTGGATCCGGAAGGCCTGGTCGTCGGAGAAGTGCAGGCCGAGCTGGTTCAGTTTGAGGTCGGCCATCTCGCGCAGCCGGTCCTCTATCCAGTCGGGGGTGAAGTGCTTGCGCGCTATGTCGAGGTTGAGGCCGCGCTGGGGTTTGGCCGGGGCGTCGTTCACGGTGCCCTCGGGGGCCGAACCGGCGCTCTTCACCGCCTGCTTGAGGGTGCGGGTGCCGTAGAAGACCCCGGCCTCGTCGGGGCCCTTGATCCGGACCGTGCCGTCCTTGACGGTGAGGGTGTACGACTCGGGCTTGCCCGCCCCCTCCACGGAGAGCTCCACATCGCCCGCGCGCGGCGCCGTCGAGTCGCCGTACTTGAGGCCCAGTTCCCCGGCGAGCAGCTTCGCCTCGTCCGACAGGGCGGCGGCGTCGCCCTGCGCGACGACCACGCGGGCGTCGGGGGCGGGCTTCCAACCGGGGCCGCGGGCGGGTATGTGCTCGCTTACGGCGGGGATGGTGCGCGGGGCCGTGGACAGCGGGTAGGACTGCGTCGGGGTGGGGGTGGGCGGCGCCGGGGCGGCATCGGTCGGGGCGGCCGCCGACGTGGGAGAGCCCGGGGCGGCGGGGGCGCGCGCCTCGTCCGAGGCGGCCGTGCAGCCGGGTACGGCGAGGGTGACCAGCGCGGCGGCCGTTGCCGTCGCGATGGTCCGGACCCTCGTGTGAAGCCGCTGTTTCCGCATCATGCACCTGTGTCCCCCGTACCCAACCTGGCATGGGGGACACGGGCGCGCGACCCGGGAGTCTCAGATCGGAGCTCTCGGGCCGGGGCGTCTCAGGCCAGGGCGTCGAGCGCCGCGGCGGCGAAGGCGTGTTCCTGGTCGGGGGCCGCTCCGCCGACGCCCATGGCGCCCACGAGCCGGCCGTCGCGGTGGACGGGCAGCCCGCCCGCGATGAACAGCAGGGGACGGTCGAGGGCCGTGGGCAGCGTGTGGAGGGGACCTCCGGGGCGGACCGCTTCGACGAGGTCGGCGGTGGGCGCGTTCAGCTGGAGGGCCGTGTAGGCCTTGCGGGTGCTGGTCTCGCCCGAGATCAGTACGGCCCTGTCGTCGCGGCGGAAGGCGAGCAGGTGGCCGCCGGCGTCGAGGACGGTGACGCTGACCGTGGTCCCGGCCGCTTCGGCGGCGGTCTTGGCGACGCGGACGAGCAGCTCGGCATCCTCGGTGGTCAGGGCGGCGACGGCGGTGCGGGTGGGGGTGGACATGGCGGCTTCTCCTTGCGGGGGTCGTGTACGGGGATCAGGGGGTGGGTCAGTGGTGGGCGGGTGCGGCGGCGGTCGCCTCGCGGGCCGCGGCGGCGGCGATCACCCGGCGGGGGCCGGCGGCGGCGCGCGCGGCTGTACGGCGTTCCAGTGCGCCCGAGGCGAGGGCGAGCACCAGGGCGGAGGCGGCCAGCGCCGCGCCGACCCAGTTCGGGGCGGTCCAGCCGAGTCCGGCGGCGATCACGAGCCCGCCGAGCCAGGCGGCGAGCGCGTTGCCGAGGTTGAAGGCGCCGATGTTGACGGCGGAGGCCAGGGTGGGCGCCCCGGCGGCCTGGTCCAGGACGCGCTTCTGGAGCGGCGGCACGGTCGCGAAGCCGAGGGCGCCGATCAGCACGACGGTCACGGCCGCACCGGCCTTGGTGTGGGCGGTGAGGGTGAAGACGGCGAGGGTGACGGCGAGCGCACCGAGGGACACGTACAGCATCGGCATGAGCGCGCGGTCGGCGTACCGGCCGCCGATGAGGTTGCCGGCGACCATGCCCAGGCCGAACAGGACGAGGAGCCAGGTGACGGAGGAGTCGGCGAAGCCGGCGACGTTGGTCATCATCGGGGTGATGTAGGTGATCGCGGCGAAGACGCCGCCGAAGCCGAGGACGGTCATCGCCATCGCGAGGAGCACCTGGACGTTGCGGAAGGCGGCGAGCTCGCGGCGGATCCGTACGCCGCCCTCGGGCCGGGGCAGTTCGGGCACCAGCCGGGCGATGCCGAGCAGGCCGGCGACGCCGAGCGCGGCGACGATCAGGAAGGTGACGCGCCAGCCGAGGGTCTGCCCGACGAGGGTGCCGAGCGGGACGCCGATCACGTTGGCCACGGTCAGGCCGGTGAACATCATGGCGATGGCTCCGGCCTTCTTCTCGGGGGCGACGAGCTCGGCGGCGACGACCGCACCGATGCCGAAGAAGGCGCCGTGGGCGAGGGAGGCGACGACGCGGCCGGTGAGCATGACGCCGAAGGAGGGGGCGAGCGCGGAGAGCACGTTGCCGGCGATGAAGAGGCCCATGAGCAGCATCAGCATGCGCTTGCGGGGGATGCGGGTGCCGAGGACGGTCATGAGCGGGGCGCCGAGGACGACGCCGAGGGCGTAGCCGGTGACCAGGAAGCCCGCCGTGGGGATCGAGACACCGTAGGTGCCGGCGACCTCGGGGAGCAGGCCCATGATGACGAATTCGGTGGTGCCGATCCCGAAGGCCCCGACGGCGAGGGCGAGGAGTGCGAGAGGCATGGGGGGAGGTGCCCTTCAGGGAGGTGGTGGTGCGGGGTGCGGTCCGTCCGCCAGTACGGTTGCGGTCGCTGCTTACATGCGTCCACATTAATTGCAGACGCGGGATATTTGCAAGCGCGTGCTATTGCAGGCGTGGCCTATCCTGGGGGTCACACCGCTCGCACGGCACGCTTCGACGGAGGAAGCCCATGACGGCCACGGACAGCGCGCTCACCGCCCTCTCCCAGGGCTGGTGCGCCCTCTCCCTCCTGCACGGGCGGATCGAGTCGCACATCGAACGGGCCCTGCAGGCCGGGCACGGCCTGAGCGTGCGCGAGTACTCGCTCCTCGACGTCCTCAGCCGCCAGCACAACGGACCGGGCGGGCACCTGCGGATGCACCAGGTCGCCGACTCGGTGGTGCTCAGCCAGAGCGCGACGACCCGGCTGGTCAGCAGGCTGGAGGACCGCGGCCTGCTGAACCGCTATCTCTGCGACACCGACCGCCGGGGCATCTACACCGACGTGAGCGAGGCGGGCCTGGCCCTGCTGGCCGCGGCCCGGCCCACGAACGACACCGCGCTGCGCGAGGCCCTGGACGAGGCCGCGCGCAACCCGGAGCTCGCCCCGCTGGTGTCGGCCGTGGAGAACCTCCGCCGCTGAGCCCGGCGCGTACCGGCTTTCCTAGCGCGGCCCTCCGGCGGCCGGCGGGGAGGAGGTCGCCGCCCGGCCGGGCGGGGTGGACGGGACCGTCGACGGCGACACCGACCCCGAGCCCTTCGGCGCGGCAGGCCACGAGGCGCTGGGGCTCACCGACACGGCCGGGGGCGACGACGGGGACGGCTCCCCCGGGCTCGCCGACGGATCCGTGCCCGGGCTCGGCGCGGCCGGCCCGGCGGACCGCCGAGAGGGCGACGGCGAGGACTCCGGCGACGGGCGGGACGGGCCGGGGCCCGTGACCTTCGGCGGGGTGGCCGGCGGCGTCGGTCCGGGCGCCGGGTCCGGGGCGAGCAGCAGGTATCCGATCCCGGCGGCAGCGGCCGCGGCCAGGCCCGCCAGGGGCAGCGCGAACCGCCGCAGCCTTTCCACGGGCAGCCGCCGCACCTGCGGTCCCGGCGGATCCGCGGGGCGCAGCCTGCGGACGTCGATGCTGTCCGCGCGCGCGTCGAGGGCCTGCCGCAGCCGCCGCTCGACCGGGCGTTCGGCGAGGCGTTCGCCGTCACGCGTCATATCCGTCCCTCCAGAATCCGTTCCAGCGCGTCCAGGCCGCGGCTCGCGTTGGACTTGACCGCTCCCCGGCTGATCCCGAGGGTGGCCGAGATCTCCGCCTCGCTGAGGTCGGCCCAGTACCGCAGTACCAGGACCTGCCGGCGGCGCGGAGTCAGCCGGCCGAGCGCGGCGAGCACCTCGCGGTGCGCCTCGTCCAGGACCACGTGGTCCTCGGCGGACGGTACGTCGGCGGGCGGGGGCGGGGTCCAGGCCCGTACGGTGCGCCGGCGGCGCAGGACGGAGCGCGAGGTGTTGACGACCGCGGTGCGCAGGTAGCCCAGGGCGTTGTCGACCTCGGCTATCTGCTCCCCGTGACGCCTGTAGAGGGCCGTGAAGGCGTCCTGGACCACGTCCTCGGCCGTGGCCAGGTCGTCGACGAGCAGCACCGCCAGCCGGACCATCCGCAGCCGGTGCGCGTGGTAGAGCTCCGTGACGGTGGGGGGCCGGGGCTCGCCGTGGTCCGCGCGCCCGTACGGGTGCGCGGACCCGTACGAGGGCTCGTACGGGGACCCGTGCGGGCGCGGGGAGGCCGGCGGGGCGGAACGCTCGCTGCGCAGCAACGACCACAGGCCCCGCCACGCCCGGCCGAAGCCGGGCGTGAGGGGGCCGACGGGTGGTGCGAGGTGGAGCACGGAATTCCTCAGTTCGCGCGGCGCCGCACGGCGTACAGGGCTGCCGCGCCGGCGAGGACCAGACCGGCGGCCCCCGCCCCCAGGGCCGTGGTGGTCGAAGAGGAGCCAGTATGCGCGAGCTCGGCGCCCTCGGCGGCGGGGCCCGGCTCGGACGGGGAGGCGCTGGGCTTGGGACCTGCCGTCCCCGGGCTCGACGCGGAGACGCTGGGGGCCGCGCTGGGCGCGGCGCTGGGGGACGCGCTCTTCGCGCCCGAACCCGCGCTCGGCGGGGTGCTGACCGAGGGAGACGGCTTGGCCCCGCCCTCGCTGGGCGAGGCACTGGCCGGAACGCTGACCGCCGGCGCCGGCGCGGGCGAGCTGCCGCTCGCGGCGGAGGCAGGCCCGGCGAGGGAGACGGCCACTGCGGCCGCGGCAGCGGTGACGACCGCCCGGCGGACGGCCAGAGGGACGCGCTGGACACGCTTCAGGTTCTTCAAGGTGGTTCTCCACGGTCGGGTCGAGGGCACGGAACTGCGCCCTTCACCCCCGCACGACGCGCGACCCCCCGGGAGGTTGCCTCCGATCCGGAAAAACTTTCCGGCCGGTTTCCGGCAGCCCGCCCGGGCCGCCGCGCAGGCCCTCGCCCAGGCCCTCGCGGAGTGCGGTGCCCAGAGTGGCGACGCCCTCCTCGATCTCCCCGGCCGAGCCGGCCGCGTAGCCGAGGATCAGGCCCGGCGGGCCCGGCCGGACGCGGTGCCAGGACAGTGGATGGGTCTTGACGCCCAGGGCCAGCGCCGCCGAGGCCAGGGCCGTGTCCTCGAACCCGGCGCCGTCGAAGGTGACCATCAGGTGCAGGCCGGCCGCCGCGCCGTGCACCCGGGCCCCCGGCAGGTGCTCGGCGAGCGCCCGGAGCATGGCGTCGCGGCGCCGGCGGTGGCGGCGCCGCACGTGGCGCAGGTGCCGCTCCAGCTCGCCCGAGTCCATCAGCCGGGCGAGGACCAGCTGGGCGAGGACCGGGTTGCCGAGGTCGGCGTAGCGCTTGGCGGCGGTCACCGCGTCGCGCAGCCGCGGCGGCACCAGGAGCCAGCCCAGGCGCAGGGCGGGCGCGAGGAGTTTGGAGACGCTCCCGGCGTAGCAGACGGCCTCGGGCAGCAGGGCGCGCAGCGCGGGGACGGGGGCGCGGTCGTAGCGGTGCTCGGCGTCGTAGTCGTCCTCGATGACCAGGCCCCCGGCGGCCGCCCAGCCGAGCAGGTCCCGGCGGCGCGCGCCGTCGAGGACGACCCCGGTCGGGAACTGGTGCGCCGGGGTGAGCAGTACGGCTCCGGCCCCGCTCGCGCGGAGCCCGGCGACGTCGATCCCCGCCTCGTCCACCCGTACGGGCACAGTCTCCAGCCGCCCGTACTCCAGCTGCTGCCGGGCCCCGAGCGAGCCGGGGTCCTCCACGGCGACGCGGTGCACGCCCTCCTCGCGCAGGACCTGTGCCAGCAGCCCCAGGGCCTGGGCGACGCCCGCGACGATCACCACCTCGTCGGGGTCGGCGCGGATGCCGCGGTTGCGGGCCAGCCAGCCGGCGACCGCCCCGCGCAGGGCGGGCGCGCCCTGGGGGTTGCCGTAGCCGAAGTCGGCCGGGGTCAGGCCGGCGAGCACCCGGCGCTCGGCCTGCAGCCAGGCCGTCCGGGGGAAGGCGGTGAGGTCGGGGACCCCAGGCGAGAGATCGATCCGGCAGGGCACGGCGCGCAGGGCGTCCACCAGCCCACCGCGGTCCGGGGCGGGCGTCGGCCCCGCCGCCGGGGGCGGTGCGGCGACGACCACGGTGCCGCCCCGGCCGCGGCCGCGGACCTGGCCGGTCTCCGCGAGCCGCTGGTAGGCCTCGGTGACGAGTCCGCGGGAGACGCGCAGTTCGGCGGCGAGGACGCGGCTGGCCGGGAGCCTGCTGCCGACGGGCAGCGTGCCGTCGGCGATGGCGGCGCGGAGCCGGCCGGCCAGCCAGTCGGTGCGGCCGCCCGGCGGGGCCTGGCCGAGGTCGAGCTGGAGGAAGTCCGAGCCGCTCGGGCCGGTGGACCCCTCGGTGGGGGGCCTCTCGGGTGGGGGCCTGTCGGTTTTGGACCCCTGGATCACGCCTTCATTGGACCTGCTCACGGGTCCATTGTGGGGCCACGCTGGATCTCATGCAGAGAACTCCCGCCTCGACCACCTCGACTGCCTCCGCGGCCTCCACCTCCTTCCGGGATCTGGCCCCCGGCATCACGGGGATGGCGCTGGTCGGCAGCAGCGTCACCGTCTCCCGCTCGCTCGTCGACGCCCCGCTGTTCGCCACGCAGGCCGTCCGGTACGCCGCCGCCGCGCTGCTGCTGGTCGCGCTGGCCCGGGCCGCGCGGGTGCCGGTCCTGCGGCCGCGCGGCCGGGAGTGGCTGTGGCTGGCCGGGATCGCGGCGACCGGACTGGTGCTGTTCAACGTGGCCGTCGTACGCGGGGTGGCGCACGCCGAACCGGCCGTCATCGCCGTCGCGGTGGCCTCCGTACCGATCCTGCTGGGGCTGATCGGCCCGTTCCTGGAGGGGCGGCGGCCGAGCCGGCAGGTGCTGCTGGCGGCTCCGGTGGTGGTGGCCGGGGCGGTGCTGGTCGAGGGGACGGGCCGGACGGACGCCGCCGGGGTGGGCTGGGCAGCGCTCGCGCTGGGCTGCGAGGCCGGGTTCACCCTCCTCGCCGTCCCCGTGCTGCGCCGGCACGGCGCGTGGGGGGTGTCCGTGCACGCGGTGTGGCTGGGGGCGCTGATGCTGGCAGGGCTGACGGTGGTCTTCGAGCGCCCTGCCGACCTGGGCACGCTCGGGCCGACCCAGTGGGCGGCGGCGGGGTACCTGGCCGTCATGGTGACGGCGGTGGCATTCCTGCTCTGGTACCGGACGGTCGCGGCCGTGGGCGCGGGCCGCGCCGGGCTGCTGACCGGCGTCGCGCCGGTGGCCGCGGCCGGCGCCGGGGTCCTCGCCGGCAGCGGGGTCCCGGGACCGGCGGTGTGGCTGGGCCTGTTGGTCGTGGTCGTGGGACTGGCCGTGGGTCTGCGCCCGGGCCGCGCCCCCGGACCGGCCGTGCGCACGCCCCGCGGTGACCGCGAGCCCGCGTCCCCTTGAGCGCGTCGGGCTCTCGGTGGCGAGCGGGGCGGTGACGAGGACCCGGCCTACGTCACCCGGCTGTTCAGCCGCCGCCCGGGCATGGCACCCGTACGCTTCCGCGCCCGGCCGTCGGTGCGGGGGCCGGACCGCCGACCGGTCACGTGCTCCGCCGCGCGTAGCAGAAGAGGTGCTCCTCGGGGCCGGCCAGCGGGTCGGCGGGCTGGAAGGACGCGGTGTGGTGGTGCAGCACCTCCAGGCCCCGGTCCGCGAGCCGGGCCAGGTGGTCCGCCGTGGACAGGCTGCTGACGGTCACCTCGTGGCCCATCCATTCGATGTCCAGGCCCCGGATGTCCCCGGGCACGGTGGCCATCACGAAGTACCCGCCCGGCACGACCCAGGAGGCCATGCGGTCCAGTGCCCCGGCGACCTCCGGCTGGTCCATGACCAGGAGGGGGAAGAAGGCGCACACGGCGTCGAACCCGCCCGGTTCGGGCGTGTACGTGCGCACGTCGGCCTGTTCGAAGCGCGCTCCCGGGACCCGGGCGCGGGCCAGGGCGACCATGGCCGCCGAGACGTCGATGCCGGTCACGTCGCAGCCGGCCCGGACCAGCGACTCGGCGGTGGGCCGCCCGGTGCCACTGCCCACGTCCAGCACACGGGCTCCGCCGGGCAGCCGGGCGGTGAGCCAGTCGAGTGCCGCGAGCTGGCCGGGCACCCGCCCGAACACCTCCTCGTAGCGCTCCCCCAGCGCGTCGAACACCTCTGCCGCCGACTTGCGTTGACTCATCGGTCCGCCCTTCGTCTCGGGGGCACCACCGTACCGAGTACGGGGCCGGTGCAGAGCCGCTTCTTCACGGCCGGTCGGCCTCGTTCTGGGAGTTCGCGGATCTAGGCTCGGAAGGCTCTCCGAAGGAGTTCGCCGAACTCGGCGGGGTGCGTGGTCAGGCCGGTGTGCCCGCCGGGGAAATGCCGGAGTTCCGTGCCGAGATGCTCAGCCAGAAAGGCGGCCGGCCGGTAGGGCAGCTCGCCGCGTGAATCCTGGCCGCAGGCGAGCACGAGCCGGTCCGACAGCGCCTCCAGCCGGTGGACCTCCGGGGCGTAGGACATGAAGCTCGGCACGATGCGCCCAACGAAATAGGGCAGGTTGGCCATCGTCCGCTCAACCCGCGCCGCTGCCTGCGGCGGAAGCTTGGTCTCGGCCTTCGGCTCGGTGGTGTCGCCGGCCTTCTTGAGACCCGCGGCGAACACAGCCATCGCCGGCATGAGCCCCTCTGTGTGGAGCGTCGCCTGCACCCGCGCGATGAGCACGCGATGTGCGGAGGCGTCCGGCAGGACCTCCACAACAGGCGGCTCGTGCGCTATGAGGCGTTGGACGCGTTCGGGATGGGCGGTAAGCAGGTGCAGGGCGGCGATCGCGCCCGAGCTGGAGCCGAAAACGCGCGCGGGCTCGTCGGGCGACAGCCGTTCCAGTATCCGGAAGGCGTCGTCGGCGTGTTCGGCCACGCTCTGCTCGGCTTCGGGGTCGTCCAGCGTGCTTCGTGACATGCCGCGCGGGTCGTAGGTCGCGACGGTGTATTCGGCGGCCATGTCGTCGGCGATGCCGTCGAAGGAGGCCGCGCCGCCCGCCCCTCCGGGGATCAGCAGCAGGAGCGGGCCCTGGCCGCGCACTTCGTAGTGCAGGGTCGCGCCGTTCACGTGCAGGGTGCCGATGGTCGGGTCGTTCATGCGGAGTCTCCTTCTCGGGCCGGGGGCCAGTGCTCCAGGAGGGTGTGGAGGGCGTCGAGGGCGCGGACCCAGGACCGCTGCGGCGAACGCTCGTGTGCGAACCCGCCTACGGCCTCCAAGGCGACGAAGCCGTGGAAGGTGCTGCGCAGCAACCGGACCGCGTCGGTCAGGTCGGGCTCGGTCAGTCCGTAGCCGCGCAGCATGCCGTAGGTGAGCTCGACCGCGCGCCGCGGTCCGGGCGCCTTCGCGGCCAGTTCAGGGTCGATCCGGATCGGAGTCTGCGTCGCCGTGTAGCGGCCCGGATGCGTGTGGGCGTACTCCCGCCATGCGTCGGCAAACGCGACCAGCGCGTCCTTGCCCGCCCGTCCGGAGGTCGCCTCCGCGATGCGGATGGTCTTCTCGTCCGCCGCCAACAGCGCGATCCGTCCGCGCAGATCCTCCAGGCCGCGGACATGCGTGTAGAGGCTCGCATCCTTCACGCCCAGCCGTCGCGCCACCTGCGACATGGTCACCTGGTCGAGCCCGACCTCGTCCGCCAGCTCGGCGCCCGCGATCGTCACCCGCTCTGCCGTCAGCCCTGCCCGCGCCATGCACTCTCTCCATTCCTAGGAGCTCTAGTTTTAACCTAGGAGCCCTAGGAATACCAAATGGGAGGTGCGCTCCGGCTTCCGCGTGATCACTGACCCCCTCCAGCCAGAGCCGGGCAGGCCCATGGCACAGCGGAGCGCCGTCCTGGATCAGACTGCGCGTGGAGGGTCAGGTGGAGGCGGGGACCAGGACGACGGCCGTCCCGTACGCGCACACCTCGGTCCCGACGTCGGCGGCGTCGGTGACGTCGAAGCGCATCATCAGCACGGCGTTCGCGCCGCGCGCCTTCGCCTGCTCGATGAGCCGCTCCATGGCCTGGTTGCGGGTCTGCACCAGGGTCTTGGTGAGGCCCTTCAGCTCGCCGCCGATCATCGACTTCAGGCCCGCGCCGATCTGGCTGCCCAGGTGGCGGGAGCGCACGGTGAGGCCGAAGACCTCGCCGATGACCTGCTCGACCCGGTAGCCGGGGACGTCGTTGGTCGTGACGACGAGGACGCCGGTCTCGTGCGCCCCGGCCCCGCCGCCATAGTCTTCGATACCCATGGCCCCCACTCTCGCCCCGGCCGCCGCCGCCCGCATCCGGGGAGCCGTGCGGTCAGCGCATTCGGGCGGCGAGGCCGAACTCGTGGGCCACGACCACGGCCTGGGCGCGGCTGGACAGGGCCAGCTTGCTCATGCAGCGGTGGACGTGCGTCTTGACGGTGGCGGGGCTGAGGACGAGCCGTACGGCGATTTCGGCGTTGGGCAGACCGGCACCGACCAGGGCGAGCACCTCGCGCTCGCGCGGGGTCAGCGTGTCCAGGCCGGGGTGCGGGGCGCGGGCAGCAGGGGCGGCGTAGGTGTCGATCAGTCCGCGCAGGGCCCGGGGGCTGAACAGCATCTCGCCGGCGTGCACGGTGGAGATGGCGGCGAGCAGCCGCTCGGGCGGGGTGTCCTTGACGAGGAAGCCGCTGGCGCCGACCCGGAGCGCACGGAAGACGTGCTCGTCGGAGTCGAAGGTGGTCAGCACGAGCACCTTGGGCCCGCCGTCCGCGGGGTCCTGGCGGCCGGCAAGGATCCGCTCGGTGGCGGCGATCCCGTCGGTGCCGGGCATCCGGATGTCCATGAGGACGACGTCGGGGCGGGTCTCGGCGGCGAGCCGGACCGCCTCCTCGCCGTCGCAGGCCTCGCCGACGACCTCGTAGCCCGGTGCGGCGGTCAGCAGCGCGGTCAGTCCGGACCGGATCAGGAACTGGTCGTCGACCACGAGTACGGACGGCATCCGCGTCACCCCCCTCCCGCGGTAGATCATCGCCGTGTACACCCCTGGTTGTACAGCCTCGCCATCCAAGGGAGTAGGCGGGTCTCAACCCGTGGATGGGCGCGGCCGGAAGCCGTCCGCCCGTAGGTTGAGTGCGCCGGTCAAACGGCCGGCGCCGGCCCTGCCCCCCGGGGCCCCGCTGCGCGGCCGTGCCCGTTCGGGGGCGGGCACGGCTGCCGCGCCGCGATAGGACAGATTGGTCATATCGGGCTAAAAGCCGGTGAGCCACCGGGGCTACGGCCTCCGGTCTCGTCATAGTCGTCCCTGGCAACCGCCTGGTTGCCGCCACCGCGCCGCGCGACGCGGCGGGCGGACGTCTTCGTAGAGGAGCCGGCTCATGCTGAAGCCCACCAGAACCATCCTCGCTCTCGCCACCGGAAGCCTGGTTCTCGGTCTGGTCGGAGCGGGCGCCGCCGTGGCGGACGACGGTGACAACCGGCCGCCGCGCGAGATCGTCGTCGGCGACGGCCAGCCCGGCACGTACCCGGACTACAAGCACGCCATCGGCAAGGTCGTCTCCAAGGGCCCGCTGAAGGTGCGCAGCAAGCCGACCACCCACTCGAAGTCCCTCGGCCACGTGTACCCGCACAACAAGGTCGAGATCGAGTGCAAGAAGTACGGCGAGAAGGTCGACGGGAACCGCATCTGGTACCGGCTGTACGACGAGAACAACAACGAGAACCTGGACAACGGGATGGACGCCGCCCCGAACCGCGCCGCCTACGAGAAGGAGCGCTGGGTCTCGGCCCGCTACGTCAAGAACCTCTCCGAGGTGAAGTACTGCCACTGACCCCGGGTCAGTCAGCCGGGCGTACGGTACGGGGTCCCACGCACTCCGCTCCGTACGCCCGGACCCGTTCGCGCAGTTCCCGGTCGGCCGTGACCACGACGCAGCCGCGGTCCGCGTGGGCCGCGGCCAGCTCCACGATCCGGTCGTCGCCGTTCCCGGGGGCCGCGTCCACGCGTACCCCGGGAACGGACTCGACACCGCGGGCGGCGCCTTCGACGACGAGGATGATCTCCTCGTCCCCGCCACGCCGGGCCAGCCGGTCGCGCAGCCGCTCGGCCGCGCCCCGCCGGTCCCGCCACCAGCCGTCCGGTACCGAGCCGACGACGTTCGCACCGTCCACGATCAGCACGCCCGCCATGACGGCTAGAAGTCCCCGTAGTTGACCTGCCAGGTGGGCAGGCCCATCCGGCGCCAGACCGCGACCACCCGGTCCCGGTCGTCGAGCGAGACCCGTACCGCGTACCGGTGACGCACGTGGGCGTCGAACAGCTCCGCCTTCACCACGTCGTCGCGGCGCGTGTCGCCCGCCGCCCGCATCCACAGCTCGTCGTACGGCACCTGGTGGCGCCGCAGCCAGGACTCGGTCTGCGGACGGTGCTCCTCACCGCGCCCCGACAACAGTACGATCACGTCGCCGTCGGCCCGCTTGAAGGCGTCCAGGGCGTGCCGGACCGACTCGTTGAGCAGGTCGAGCTCGCAGCGCGAGAAGTCGTACGGCCCGCGGTCGCCGATCAGGGCGAGCGTGCCGTCGATGTCGCACATCACCGCCGACGGCAGCGCCGGGTCGGGGACGTACGCGGTCACCGGCGGCACGGCCGCCGCGCCGGACGTCGTCCCGTTCAGCCACTCGGCCGTGAGCCGCCAGCCGCCCTTGCGCGCCTTCTCGTGCTTTTCGGCCAGGATCCGGATGATCTCCTCGCCGACCTGTCGTTCGCGGGCCGCGTCACGGCGCAGGCACTCCTCCAGCGGGACGTCGGTGAAGTCGTGCACGACGAAGGTCGCGAGCCCGCCGACGGCCGCCTTGAGCCGCTTCGGAATGTGCTTCGTGAGGTGCGTGTTGTCGACGACCACGTCGAAGCCACCGTCCACGGCCGCGCGGACCGCCGCGTCCTGGACCTCCAGCACGGTCTGCTCGTGCGCCCAGGACCGGCCCCGCTCGGGGTCCGGCAGGTCGAGCATGGCGCGCAGATCGTCCAGGTTGACGCGCCGCATCCGGCCGCCGGACCGCTCCTGGAGGGCGCGGGCCGCGGTGGTCTTGCCGGAGGCGGGCAGGCCGGTCATGAGGTGCACGACGGGCAGCGCGGCCTCCTCGGCCCCTGCCTCGGCCGCCTGCGGACCCGTCTCCCGCGCGACGGTGCTTCGCGCGGCGGGCTGCCGCACGGCGGGGGCCGCGTCCGCCGGACGGGCCGCGGCCGGTACGACGGCGCGCGGCGCGGCCCCGGGCGAGGGCCGGCCCGTTCCCTCCGGCTCCTCCCGGCCCTCCTCGTCGTTGGTGTACGAGTCGGCCACCTCCGGCCGTACGTGGCGCCAGGTGGTGAGCTCCGTCGGCCGGCCGTCGAGCCGCATGAACATCGCCGGGCGGACCTCCCGGTCCGGCAGTTCCTTGACGGCGCGGGCGAAGGCGCCCCGGTCTGCGGCCAGGTGCACCAGGCCCGCGTAGGCCTCGTCGATGGCGCGCTCGTGCGCCGCGGCCCGCTCCTCCAGGCGGACGATCACCTCGCGCACCCAGGTGTCGAACTCGTCGGGCACCTGCTCCAGCAGCGCGTCCAGCGGCTTGCCGCCCGAGGCCTCGACCTCGGCGACCGTGCAGTTCAGGCCCTGCGCGAGCCGGTTGACCGGCAGGCCGGCGAACCGCTGGATGCCGTGGCTGCGCCAGATGTCCCGCTCGTTGACCCCGGTGAGCACCCCGTGGAGCCGCACGTACTCGGACAGCTTGGCCTTGGCGCGCACACCGGAGGCGAAGCGCAGGACGAAGCCCTCGGCGTCGGTGCCGGTGGCCGCGGCGCCGCCGGGCATGGTGTTGGACTCGGTCAGCGCCATCAGCTCGTCGAGGGGCATGGCGGGCCACACCGTGACGACGGAGCCGATGCCCTCCCAGTGGGGCGCGGCCTCGGCGAGCGGGACCTCGGTGCCGTCGAGGCCGAAGGCCGCGAGGAGGACGAGGTCCCGGCGGTCGCCGTAGTTCACGACGATGCGGTTCTGCGGGTAGAGGATCTCCGCGAGGTACGTGACGCCCGGGCGCAGCTCGGAGGTGTCCTTGCCGTCGAGGCGCCGCTGGGCCCAGGTGGCCTGGGAGCTGATGAAGGAACCCTTGGAGGCGACCCGCCAGCGGCCCGCGTAGTGGAAGACGACCGCGAGGCTGCCGTCGACCTTGTCGTACACCTCGAACGGCTCGTCGGGGAGCGCGGGCGCGTACGGCATGCCCGCCTCGTGCTCGCCGACGTTGAAGAACTTCGGCAGCGGCAGGGCGACGATCGCGCCGGTGGTGTCGTCGGCGACGAGTCCGCGGCAGCGCGTGGTGACCTCGTCCCAGACGCGCTCGTACTGGGCCGCCCTCGTGTACGTGTAGATGGACAGCGGCAGCTCGGGGTGCGACTTGCGGGTCACGTACCCGGCGTCGATCGAGGCCGCCAGCGCCTGGGCGGGCAGCAGGTCATGCAGAGTCAGGGTCTCCTGGCTCATGGGTTCCTCCCGGGTTGAGATGGCCCATTCTCACCTGCGGGAGGGCCTGCCCGGTACTCAGTTTTGCCTGGTGGGGGCAGCGCCGAGGCGGTTGATGTCGGCGGGGCGCAGGATGTGGCCGGGCACCTCGGTGCCGGGCGTGGCGACGGCGATCATGGCACGGCCGAGGGTGTCCGAGGTGATGACGAGGTTCGGCGCGACCCGCCGCAGCAGCGGGACCAGGGGTGCGGTGACCGCGTAGAGCACGCGGTAGAGCCGGGTCTTGGAGGGCACGCCGCGCACCGGCTGGACGATGCCGGGGCGGAACATGTAGGCGCGGAAGGGAAGTTCCAGGAGGTCGTTCTCGGTCCTCCCCTTGACGCGGGCCCACATGGAACGGCCCCGCCCGGTGCTGTCCGTGCCCTCGCCGGAGACGTAGACGAAGGTCAGGCCGGGGTTGGCGGCGGCCAGTGGCCGGGCCACGGCGAGCGTCAGGTCGTGGGTGACGCGCCGGTACTCGTCCTCCTTCATGCCGACGGAGGAGACCCCCAGGCAGAAGAAGCAGGCGTCGTACGCGGCCGCGTCGACCTCCGCGGCAGCCAGGTCGGACGGGTCCGCCTGGACGCGCTCGCGCAGTTTGGGATGGCTCACGCCGAGCGGGGTGCGTCCGATGACCAGGACGCTCTCGACGAAGTCGTCGCGCAGGCACTCGCGCAGGACGCCCCGTCCGATCATGCCGGTCGCGCCGAAGAGGATGACGTTCACGTGGGGCAGCCTAGGCCCTGTCCGGGCGGTCTAGTGGGAGACGCAGAGTTCGTTGCCTTCGGGGTCGGCGAGTGTCGTCCAGGTGCTGGGGCCCTGGTTTCCCTCGTGGAGGTGGCGGGCGCCCTTGGCGATGAGGCGGTCGACGACGGCGCGCGGGTCGTCGTCGCCGGTGCGGACGTCGAGGTGGACCCGGTTCTTGACCGTCTTGGGTTCGGGGATGAACTGGAAGAGGATGCGGGGGGCGCGCTGCAACCCCTCCGGGTGGCGGATGCCCGTGCCCGCCTTCCAGACGAGGACGCCGCGGTGGGTGGTGGTGTCCGCCTCGGTCGCCTGCCCCTCTTCGACCATGCGGCGGATGAACTTCTCGTCGCTGGGCTCCACTTCCCACCCGAGGGCGTCCGCCCACCAGTCGGCGAGCTCGTGCGGGTGGGCCGAGTCGATGGTCACCTGGAATGTGTAGGCCATGCCGGGACCCTACTGAGGGGCCACCGCGGCCGCCACCGGAACGGGCTCGTAGTAGGAGGCAACGGCGGGCTGCCCGGTGTAGTTGGGCCCGGCGGCCGGGTCGGCGCCGAGGTAGCGGAAGGGCAGCCGCACGGTGCGCGGGCCGTGCAGCGCGAGCCGGTGGTGCCGCGCGCTGTAGCGGAACCCGGCCGCGCGCAACGCCGCCAGGGCGGCCCGCCCGGCCGGAGCCCCGTCGGCCCCGCGCAGCGATGCGGGGTCGAGGTGGGCGATCAGCAGGCCGTCGGCGGTCAGCCAGGAGGCGGCCCGGGCGAGGAGCCCGAGCTGGTCGCCGACGTAGTGCAGGCCGTGGACGCAGGTGATCAGGTCGTACGTCCGGGACGGGGACCAGTGCGCGACGGAGGCGGTCAGCAGCTCCAGGCCGGTCGGTGCGGGGGCGGGCCCACTGGGGCCCACGAGGTCGACGCCCGTGAGGACGGCGGCGGGCAGCCGGGACCCGGCTTCGCGCAGGGCACGGCCCTCGCCGCTGCAGAGGTCGAGCCAGGACGGGGTGGCGGAACGAGCCGTGAGGTGGGCGACGGGGTCGAGGCCCAGCTCGCGGGCGTAGCTGTTGACGCCGGTGAGCCCGCGTTCGCGGTTCATCGTGTTGTTCGCGACCACCGAGGTGCGTTCCAGATCGAGCGCGGGCAGGAGGTGAGGCGCCGTCATCGGGCCATTGTCCCCGGGCCGGGCGGGCGCCGGGAGGCCAGGTGCGCGTTGAGGTGGGAGACGAGCAGCGCGGCGAAGGTCAGCAGCCAGGCGCCCACGGCGATCCACAGCAGGACCTCGCCCAGGGGGCGCAGCCAGCCGATGCCGGCCGGGTCGGCCACCGAGAGGCAGGCCACGGAGGTCATGCCGAGCGGGAAGACGGTGGCCCAGCGCCGGATGTCGTAGCGGGGCCGCGGGTGGCGCAGTTCGGCGGTGAGGAGGACGACGTACCAGAGGAGCGACAGGGCGAGGACGGCCAGGGTGACGTCGAGGAGCACCGTGTGCGCCGAGCCCGTCCACACAGGTGACGCCGTGAGCTTGGATCCGGCCAGGGCGGAGATGGAGAGCGCCCCGCCCGCGACCCAGTGGTCGCCCGCGCCGCCCACCACTTCGCGGAGGTCGAAGCGCAGGAAGGCGGCCACATAGAGCACCAGGCCGAGGCAGAAGGCGGCCAGCGCAGCCCAGGCCAGCCAGTCGTAGCCGCGCCCGGCGGCGGCAGCGAGGGTCGCCGCGAGGACGGCCAGGCCCTGGGTGGCCACGCAGCCGAGGAACGCCGCCCCCGGCATCCGCCGCCCCCAGTGCCGTACGACGTTCAGCAGCAGCCCGGGCCAGAGCGCCGCGGCGAGCGCGAGCAGGGCGGCCGCCACGGTCTGCCATCCGAGCATGGAAAGCCGGGTGCCGATGACGGCGGTGGCGGCGATGGCCGTCAGCGCGGCCGGGGTGTCGGCCTCGGCGCGGAACCGCCCGCGGTCGCCCAGCAGCCGGGCCGTGAAGTCGGCGGCGAGCACGAGCCACAGGGCGACGGCGAGGACGAGGGCGACGAGCGAGACCGTCTCGTACCCGGTCAGGTACAGGCCGACGGAGATGATGCCCGCCGCCATGACGGCGGCTCCCGCCGCCGGCGGGAGTCCGGTCCACCAGCCGCTGCCGGGAGGGATGCTCACCCCTCCAGCGGACCGCACCGCTCCGCGCGGCGCCAGCGGGCGGGGCCGACCGGCGTGCGGCGCCGCTCCGTGCGGCTCAAACCTTTTGCACGAAAGATCAACGGAGCCTGCACGCGATGCACATCCGGGGGCGCGGCCCGGTCCTAGGCTCGAGGAAGACGAGGACCTGCCGGTCCGTCACAGGGGAACGGACCGGCAGGCCCCGCCCCGCCGGGGCTCCGCCCCGCACCCCACCGTGCTCCGCCCGGACCCTCCCCCAGACTTCGTCCGGGGGGACCCCCACTCAAACGCCGGAGGGGCTGAATGGTGCGGCCCGATGGGATGGTGCGGCTCAAAGACCGGGGCTCCGCCCCGCACCCCGCTCCTCAAACGCCGGAGGGGCTGGATAGTGCGGGCGGGACGGGATGGTGAGCGGGTTGGATGGTGCGGCCGATGGAAAGCGCTGCTCAAAGATCGGGGCTCCGCCCCGGACCCCGCGCCTCAAACGCCGGCGAGGCTGAAATGGTGCGGCGAAGCTGGGTGGTGCAACGCGGCTGAAGTGTGCGACCAGGCCGGATTGGCGCAGCCAGGGTGAAAGGCCGCCGGGGCTGGGGCCGAACCGGGCCGGTTGGGCCGGGGTCGGGTGTGTGTCGGGGTGATCCCCGCAGGGCGCCGAACACAACAAGGCTCCGCTCTCCGACCCCTCGACACGTTCGGCGCCCGAGGAGACGCCCCGGCGCGCGCCCGGCCCCGGCACAACCGGCCCACCCCGCACCCGGCTCCGATACGACCGGCCCGAGCGGCGCAGCCAACCCGCGCCCGACCCCGGCACAACCGGCCCCCACCTCGGCCCGACTGCGGCGCAGCCAGCGCCCCACACCCGGCCCGAGCGGCGCAGCCAGCCCCCGCACCCCGCTCGAGCGGCGCAGCCAACCCGCGCGCCGCCGGCCCGGCCTCGCGGCGGCGGGGTAGCGTCGGGTCCCCCTCCAGCGGGTGGCCGAAACTCGCACTTGCCACGCCACTTAGGCAAACCTAACCTTTGGCTCGCTCCGCTTCCACATATCGGCACCACTTCGGGACCCGTCCCCAACCGAAGGAGCCTCCCCCCGTGAACACACGTCTCCACCATGCCCAGCCCTACGCCGTCGGCCTGTTCCGGATCGTCATCGGACTGCTGTTCGCCTCCCACGGCGCGGCCTCGCTCTTCGGCGTCCTCGGCGGCGCCCACGGCGGCGGCACGGTCGCCACCGGCGCCTGGCCTGGGTGGTACGCCGCCGCGATCCAGCTCGTCGCCGGCGTCCTGGTCCTGCTGGGCCTCGGCACCCGCTCGGCCGCCTTCGTCGCCTCCGGTTCGATGGCGTACGCCTACTTCACCGTGCACCAGCCCGGTGCGCTCTGGCCGCTGCAGAACGGCGGCGAGGTCTCCGCGATGTTCTGCTGGGCCTTCCTCCTGCTGGTCTTCACCGGTCCCGGCGCCCTCGCCTTGGACGGGCTGTTCGTCTCCCGCCCGGCCACGGCCTCCGGACGCCGGGACGAGGCCCGCACGGACACCGTGACCGCCTGAGGAATCGTTTCCCTGTCACCCGCTCCGGCGCCCGGGCCCCTCACCGGGGCGCCGCGACCAGCCCCATCTCGTAGGCCGTGATGACGAGTTGGACCCGGTCCCGGGCGCCGAGCTTGGTGAACAGACGCGACACGTGCGATTTGGCCGTGGCGGCCGAGATGAACAGCTCCTCGGCTATCTCGCCGTTCGAGCGGCCCCGCCCCACCAGCGTGAGCACCTCCCGCTCCCGCTCGGTGATTCCGGCCACGGACCGCGGGACCGGCTCCGCCGCCGGGGGCCCCGGCCGTCGGACGAAGTCCGCGATCAGCCGGCGCGTCACGCCGGGCGCGATCAGGGCGTCTCCGGCGGCGACGACCCTGATCGCCGCGAGGATCTCCTCCAGGGCCATGTCCTTCACGGCGAACCCGCTCGCGCCGGCGCGCAGCGCCCCGTAGACGTGGTCGTCCTCGTCGAAGGTGGTCAGGACGAGGATCCTGACGGACTCGGCGCCGTCCGCTCCGGCGCCCTCGGTGATCAGCCGGGTGGCCTCGATGCCGTCCATGCCCGGCATCCGGATGTCCATCACGACCACGTCGGGGCGCAGTTCCGCGGCGAGACGCACCGCCTCCGAGCCGGTACCGGCCTCGCCGACGACCTCCAGGTCGGCGGTGTCCGCGATCAGCACGCGCAGGCCGGAGCGGACCAACGGCTGGTCGTCCACGAGCAGTACGCGGACCGCCCGCGCGGGAACCCCGGTCATCGGGCCTCGCCCTCGGGCACTGCGGCCACCGGCACCGGTACCGGCACCGGCAGGGCCGCCTCGACCCGGAAGCCACCGCCGGGACGGGCCCCGGCACTGAACCGGCCGTGCAGCAGACTCACCCGCTCGCGCATCCCGGTGATCCCGAATCCCGTACTCCCGATGCCCTCGGGCGTTCCGCGCCCGTCGTCGACGACCTCCACGGTCAGCTCCTGTTCCCCGTATCGGATGGTGACCCGGCAGTGCCCGGTACCGGCGTGGCGCACCACGTTGGTCAGTGCCTCCTGCACGATGCGGTACGCCGACAGGTCGATGTCGGAGGGGAGTCGGCGCTCCTCCCCCTCCCGCCGTACGTCGACCCGCACTCCGGCGGCGGCGGTCGTGGCGACCAGGGCGCCGAGCTCCGCAAGTCCGGGGGCGGGGCCGAGCGGTGCCTGCTCGTGAGGCCCGTCCGGCTGCGCCTGGCGGAGCGCGACCAGCGTACGCCGAAGGCCCGACAGGGTCTCGCGGCTGATGGTCTCGATGGCCCGCAGGGCGGCGCGGGCCTCGGCCGGCTGCGTCTCGATGACCCGGCTGCCCACACCGGCCTGGATGGCGATCACGCCGACGCTGTGGGCGACCATGTCGTGCAACTCGCGTGCGATGCGCAGCCGTTCCGCGGTCACCGCCTCGGAGACCTCCTTCGTCCGCAGTTCCACCGTGTGCTCCCGGCGCTCGCGGAAGCGCAGGCCGGTCATGTAGACGGCGCCCAGGGACAGGGAGCCGATCAGGCCGGTGCTCATCATGTCGTAGGGCCCGACCGACAGCAGTCCGACTGCCGGGAGCTCGATGACGACCACCATGGCGGTGGCGAGGAGCGCGTCCCGCCGGGAGCGCGTGGCCACGATGTAGCCGAGCACGAGGTCCGAGGCCATGAACACCAGGAACCGGCCCGGGCTGTGGTCCCTGGTGGCCCCCGCGACGAGCACGCCCCCGAGGAGGGTCAGGGTCAGCGCCACGAGGGGCCGGCGTCGCAGGAGGGGGACGAGCGGGGTCACGGCGAGCAGCAGCACCGCCCCGAGGAGCGGTCCGGCCGCGTACGGGACACCGCCGATCAGCAGGCCCGGGACGAGGAGGTAGAGGACGGCCCCACCCCACGCCGCGGGGGCCGACGCCGACTTCGGCCCGGGTCCTTCGACGCCCTGCACATGCTGGTCGGCGCTTTCGGCGCGCCCCGTGGTCTTCGTGTTCCTGGGTGGGATGTCCATGCCGCGACGGTAACCAGCGGGCCCGCATGCGGACATCGGCCCCCGGGCTTACACCCCCGGGTGGTGGTTCCCCCGCGCTTGCCGCCGACGGCCCGATGCCCGCGGACCGGGTCTCCCGGCAGGGTGGGGCGGGTGATCGAGGTCAAGGAACTCACCAAGATGCACGGCGGCAGGCCCGCCGTGGACCGGCTGTCCCTGACGGCCGGGCCGGGGACGGTCACGGCGGTCCTCGGCCCCGCCGGGGCCGGCAAGACCAGCGCGCTGCGCCTGATCCTGGGGCTGGACTCCCCCACCGCGGGCACGGTCACCGTGTGCGGAGTCCCGCCGCGCGGTCGCCCGCGGAGCCCGCACCAGGTCGGGGCCCTGCCCGAGCCGGCCGCCCTGCCCGGCCGGCGCACCGCGCAGGCGTACCTGCGGGCACTGGGCCGCGAGCACGGCATCGGGTCCGGCCGGGTGGCCGAAGTCCTGGCGGAGACGGGCCTGTCGCGGGAGCCGCGGCGGCGCGTGGCGACGTACTCCCCCGCGATGCGGCAGCGGCTGCGCATCGCCGCCGCGCTGCTCGGGGATCCGCCCGTGCTGCTGCTCGACGAGCCGCTGGCCGGTCTGGACGCCGAGGGGGTGCGGTGGGCCCGCCGGCTCCTGCGCGCGCTGGCCGCGGAGGGCCGTACGGTCGCGATCACCGGCGAGCGCGCCGCGGAGGCGGCGGACACCGCCGACCGGATCGTCGTCCTCGGGCGGGGCCGGGTGATCGCCGCGCAGTCCGCGGACGAGTTCACCGCGCGGGGCGCCGCGGCCCGGGTCGTGGTGGGCAGTCCGCGCTGCGCCGAGCTGGCCGCCGTACTGGCGGGCGAGGGCGCCTCGGTCGTCCGGGCCCGTCTGTCGGGGGCCGGGCGGCTCGCCGTGACCGGCATGACGGCGGAACGCGTCGGCGCGCTCGCCACCGAGCACGGCATCGTGGTGCTCGAACTCGACACCCGCAGGCCCTCATTGGAGGAGGTACTGGACGAGCTCGCGGCCGGCGCACGGGGAGACGGTCGCGCCGGTGAGGACGATCGCGGACCGGGTCGGGTCGGATCGGGTCGGGAGATAGCCTGAGCGCATGGACGAACTGGGCGGGGTGGAGATCGTCGGCTTCGCGGACGCCGAGGCGTTCGAGGGGTGGCTCGCCGAGCACCACACGCGGCACGAGGGCGTGTGGATCAAGGTGGCGAAGAAGAAGTCCGGCATCCCGTCGGTCACCGATGACGAGTTGGTCGACATCGGGCTGTGCTACGGCTGGATCTCCGGCCAGCGGCGCGCCCTCGACGAGCGCCACTACCTGCAGAAGTACGTGCCGCGCCGCCCCAAGAGCCTGTGGTCCCGGGTGAACGTGGACAAGGTGGCGGCGCTGACGGCCGCGGGGCGGATGCGCGAACCGGGGCTCGCCGAGGTGCGCCGGGCACAGGCGGACGGGCGGTGGGCGAGCGCCTACGCGTCGCAGAAGTCGGCGGCGGTGCCGCCCGATCTCGCTGCGGCCCTGGACGCGCACCCCGAAGCCCGGACGGCGTTCGAGGCGCTGGACAAGACCGGGCGCTACCAGCTGATCCTGCCGCTGCTCCAGGCCCTCACACCGGAGACCAGGAAGGCCCGGCTCGGCAAGGCCCTGCGCACCCTGACCACGGACAGCGCCTGAGTCCTGTACGGGCGGAATCCTCGACGGGAAAAGGCGTCAGGCCCGGCCTCCCGCGGGAGGCCGGGCCTGACGGAACCGGAGCCCAGGGTCAGGACTCCTGTCCGCGGGCCTTCTCGGCCCGCTCCGCGTTCTTCTCCTTGATCCGGACCGATTCCTTGCGGACCTCGGCCTGCGTGGCGCGCTCCTTCTGCAGCCACTCGGGAGATTCCTGCTTCAGGGCTTCGATCTGCTCGGTGGTGAGGGGCTCGGTGACTCCTCCGCGGGCGAGGCCGGCGATGGACACGCCCAGCTTGGCCGCGACCACCGGCCGGGGGTGCGGACCGTTGCGGCGCAGCTCCTGCAGCCACTCGGGCGGATCGGCCTGGAGCGCACTCAATTCACTGCGCGAGACGACACCCTCCTGGAACTCTGCGGGGGTGGCCTCGAGGTACACGCCCAGCTTCTTCGCCGCGGTCGCGGGCTTCATCGTCTGGGTGTTCTGGTGCGACGTCATGGTGTCAAGAGTATCGAGCGTGTGCACTACCTCCGACCACGACGGGTAACCTTGCGGGGTGACAGGCTCGGAAGTACCCCATTCGTTCCGGCTCGCTTATGTCCCCGGGGTGACACCCGGCAAGTGGGTGCGGATCTGGAACGAGCGGCTGCCGGACGTCCCGCTGACCCTGGTCGCGGTGTCCCCCGGCGAGGCGTTCGGCGTACTGCGGGAGGGCGGCGCCGACGCGGGTTTCGTCCGGCTGCCGGTCGACCGTACGGACCTCAGCGCGATCCCGCTGTACACCGAGACCACGGTGGTGGTGATCCCCAAGGACCACCTGATCGCGGCGACCGAAGAGGTGTCCACCGAGGACCTGGCCGACGAGATCGTGCTGCATCCCCTCGACGACACCCTCGTGTGGGAGCAGCTGCCGGGACAACCCGCGATCGAGCGCCCCGCGACGACGGCGGACGCGATCGAGCTGGTGGCGGCCGGGATCGGCGTACTGGTCGTGCCGCAGTCGCTGGCCCGTCTGCACCACCGCAAGGACCTCACCTACCGGCCGGTCTCGGACGCGCCCGAGTCGCGCGTCGCGCTGTCGTGGCCGCAGGAGGAGACCACCGATCTGGTGGAGGAGTTCATCGGGATCGTCCGCGGCCGGACGGTGAACAGCACGCGGGGGCGCCCTCCGACGCCGCCGCAGCCGAAGGCGAAGCGCAAGCGCCCCGAGACGGGCTCCGGCTCTGGCTCCGGCGGCCAGCGGAAGACCGCGTCCGGCAAGGCCACGGGCAAGAACCCCCGGGGTGGTTCCGGCGGTGCCAAGGCGGCGGGCAAGGGCGGCAAGAGCGGCAAGCCGCGCCGTAGGCCGTAGGCCGTAGCCCCGGCGAGGCCCCGGAACGGCCGAGGACCCGGGACGGCCGACGAGGAACCGGAGGGGCCTGCCACGACCCGTCGGCATGTCGACCCGTCCGGTCTGTCGACCCGTCCGGCCCGCCGACCCGTCCGGCCTGTCGTCCGGCCTGATCCGAACGACAGGCGTCCGGCCCCGACGGCCTGGCCTCGGGGATCCGGATCGTCTCGCGGTGTATGCAGGTGGGATGGATTTCCGGCCGGCACGCCCCCTTCACCACCGAGCCCTGCGGGTAAGCCACGCACAGCTGGCGGTCCCGTTCGCGCTGATCGCCCTCGTGACGCTGGTCGACGTCCTCGCCCCGCCGGACGTTCACCTCGGGCCGTTCCTGGTCGCCGCACCTGCGTTGACGGCCTCGTTCGCGGGACCGTGGATGACGGGCCTCGTGGGCCTGGTCGCGGTGCTGGCCCAGGTGGTCGTCGCGATGGCGCGCACCAGCCTGACCGATCTGAACCACACCTTCCAGATCATCGCGCTCGTCATGATCTCGGGGTTCGTGACCTTCTTCGCCCACCTGCGCGAGGTCCACGAGAAGGAGCTGATCCAGCTGCGCTCGGTGGCGGAGACCGCCCAGGAGGTGGTCCTGCGGCCGCTGCGCGACCGGATCGGGCCACTGAGCGTCGCGTCCGTGTACCTCGCGGCGGCGGCCGAGGCCCAGATCGGCGGCGACCTGTACGCGGCCGCCCGTACGGCCACGGGGACGCGGCTGATCATCGGTGACGTCCGCGGCAAGGGCCTGGAGGCGGTCGGGGACGCCGCGCTCGTACTCGGTGCCTTCCGGGCCGCCGCCCACCAGGAGGCCGAGCTGCCGGGCCTGGTGAACTACCTGGAGGCGGCGGTCTCCCCGGACCTGGACGGCTCGGAGGACAACGGCCGCGGCGGCGTGCCGGGCGAGGACGGCGAGAGCTTCGTGACGGCGGCCGTCTTGGACGTACCCGACGGGGAACCGTTGCTGCACCTGGTCAGCTGCGGCCATCCGCCGCCGCTCCTCCTGCCCCGTGCCGGCGGGGTGGCGCGCCTGGAGGTGTCCCAGCCCGGGCCGCCCCTGGGGCTCGCCGGTCTCGTGGCGGCGCCCGTCACCGCGCAGACCTTCGCCTTCGCGGCGGGTGACGTCCTGCTCCTCTACACGGACGGCGTTCTGGAGGCGCGTGACCGGGAGGGCGCCTTCTACCCCCTCGCGGAGCGCGTGGCCGCCTGCTCGGGCATGCACCCGCGGGCCCTGCTCGACCACCTGTGCCGGGACCTGCTCGCCCACGCGACCGGCAACACCCTGGGCGACGACGCCGCGATGGTGGCGATCGAACGCCCCCTGTAGGAGTCGGACGGCCCCTGCGGCGACGGGATCGGGGTTTGCCAGAATCGGATCATGCTGACCATCGGAACGATCGTCATGGGCGCCTCGGACGTGCGGCGCGCCACGGAATTCTGGAGCCGGGCGCTGGGCTACGTGCCGCGCGACGGCGAGGTGGACGAGGGCTGGACCGTCCTGGTCCCCGCGGACGGCGGCGGGCCCGGCCTGGCGCTGGGCCGCAGCGTCACGCCCGTACAGGAACGCCCGCGCGTCCACCTCGACCTGTACGCGGCGGACGCGGCGGAGCAGGCGGCGGAGGTGGCGCGCCTGGTGTCGCTGGGTGCCCGGCACGTCGACTGGGACTCCTATCCCGAGGACCCCGATTTCATCGTGCTGGCCGACCCCGAGGGCAACCGCTTCTGCGTGATCGACTCCACCCACGGCTGATCCACCACGGCTGACCACAGCCCGAGGCCAAGCGTGCGCCGGCGAGGCCTATGCTGCGGGGATGATCAAGCCCATCGAACTCGTCATATTCGACTGCGACGGCGTGCTGGTCGACAGTGAGCGCATCGCCGCGCGGGTCCAGGTCGCCCTCGGTGCCGAGCTGGGCTGGCCGCTCACCGAGGACGAGGTCGTGGACCGGTTCATCGGACGCTCGCACGCCGCCATCCGCGAGCAGGTCGCCGCCCGGCTCGGCCCGGACACGGCCGCGATCTGGTCGCAGAGGTTCGAGCAGCTCCACCGCGAGTCCGTGGATGCCGGGCTCGCCCCGGTCGAGGGCCTGCCGGAAGCACTCGACGCGCTCACCCTGCCGACGTGCGTCGCCTCCAGCGGCTCCCACGAGAAGATGCGGCACACCCTGGGCCGCACCGGACTCTACGAGCGCTTCGCGGGCCGCATCCACAGTGCGACCGAGGTCTCCCGCGGCAAGCCCGCCCCCGACCTGTTCCTTTACGCCGCCCGGCAGATGGGCGTCGATCCCGCGGCCTGCGTGGTGGTCGAGGACAGCCGGCCCGGCGTGCAGGCGGCACGCGCCGCCGGCATGCGTGCCTTCGGCTACGCCGGCGGACTGACCCCGGCCGAACGCCTCGCCGGCCCCGACACCGTCGTCTTCCACGACATGCGCGAACTCCCCACCCTCATCGCCGAGCAGCAGCCCCGACAGCCCGCCTCCTGATCCCCCTCTTGAGCAGCCCTCGGAACTCCACGGCCGTCCGGCTGCCTTGTGCGCCGCCTGCTGCTGATCGCACTGTCACCCGAGCCCCCGCACTGGCTACGGTGTGGGGCTCTCCCCTTGCCGCACCCGAGGAGCCCGCCTTGATCGCACGCCGTCTGCTGCTGGCCGCATCCCTCCTTGCACTGGCCGGATGCTCACTCGAGAACCATCCAAAGGGAGACCTCGCCGTACCCGACCGTCTCACCGCCCAGCCCCACGGGTTCTACCACCAGGACGAGGCCAGGGACGGCGAACTCTTCAAGACATGGGCAGCCTCCGAAAACAACTCGGACTGGTCCGTCGTGAGCCATGTGAAGGCGGTGCAGCGCGTGGTGGAGGGAGACGCGGTGTACGCCTACATCCACATCGACTTGAACCCGAAGAAGGACGACCCCGACAGGCAGGCCCAGGCGATCGGAGAGGCGTATGCACAGTGGCCCCAGCGTGCCACGGACGCGGTCCGGGTCGGCGCATTCGACGCACAGGGCAAGCGCGTGGGAAGGGCCATGATGGTGGAGCCTCAGCGAAGCTGACAACATCAGGAGCCGGAGCCCTTGGAGTGCCAGGGCTCCGCAACGGCGCTTCCTCAGCCTCTCCTTACCCCTGCCTTGAGTGGAACGTATGGATCAATTGGAGATCAGCCCTTGGTCCATGCAGGTCAAGCACACACTGGACCGCCCGGTTTGACCAAAGGGAGCCAAACCGGGAGCCACGCCGCTCTACCTGAGGCTGGCCCCCTAGGAGCTGCCCAACCGATCATGGTTGCGTTCCGGCAGGCAGGATGAGTCGGCCGGCCACGGCTGGCTGCTGTCAGCGTCTGGTGACCAGTCGGACGAAGGCGCCAGCTGTGCCCATGGCGGGGAGGAGCCACCAGCTCAGTTGCAGCAGTACCGCCAGCCAAGCGATGGAGAGCAGTGCGCAGTAGAACGCGGTTGCTGCAGACAGCACGAGCTGAAGTTTGGCAGGGCCTCCCCGGTTGAGGCGGATCAGGACGGCGATCAGTACGGATACCCACAGGAAAGGCCAGAGTTCGCCGAAGGTCAGGGTGATGGCGAGGTCACCGACGAAGTTGAACCAGCCGTAGTCCGCGAAGCGGAGATGTATGTCGGCAACGTCCTCAGCCGCTCGGCCCGACCCCAGACTGTCCAGTCGTTTGCAGAGAAACAGGAGCGTCAAGCCCGCCGCGTGTGGAATGCCGGTGGTCAGGCCGACGGCTCTGCGCCGAAGAGCCGCCTCTCCAGGGCGCACGGCCGGAACGGCCAGGGGCGGCGGCAGGAGTGCCGGTGCGGAAGGAGGCGCTGCGGGCATGGGCGGCAGAGCAGGAGGGGGAGGGACAGCCGCTTCGGACGATCCGGCAGGATCGTGCCGGTCACCAGGCTCTGCTGAATCTAAGCCCACCTCGCCAACCTCCTTATGGCTAAGTGAACTTCAAGGATGCGTGCAGCGTATGCGCGGGCCATCGAACGGACCAGCGAAGAGGCCGGTACCCAGATGGCCCCAGCGACAAACTGCCTGGACCACCAATGCCTTGATCGCCGGACAGGTCCTAGTCTTTGCTGAAGATTTCATCCATTGCTTCCGCGCCGGCCTCGATCACAGGACGCAACTGCTTTCGGTAGACCCGCTCCGTGGTGCTGCTTCCGCTGTGTCCGACGAGGCGAGCGATGTCCTCGATACGCAGACCGTGATCGGACAGCAGCGAGACGAAGCTGGTTCGCAGCTCTCGCGTGGTCCAGCTCTCGGGGTTCGGGAGCCCCGCCCCCCTGAGGAGTCCGCGGAAGTTCCGGCGAACGTCCTGCGCCGTCCGGAGCTTCCCGCTCGGGTGCGGAAAGACAAGGCCCTCGGGGAGCAACGACCGCCCGGATTCCTCCAACGCTGCCTGCTGCTGGTCACGGTGGGCCTTCATGACCGTGACCACATACCTGGGCATAGCCAGGGAGCGGCGACTCTTGTAGGTCTTCATTTCTCCATGACGGCGTACTGAACGCCAGACCTGCACGTGGGGCTTCTCTTCTCCGTCGGGGTCCAGCTGCACGTGCTGCCAAGTCAACGGTCGTGTTTCCTCTGGCCGTGTGCCCACTAGCAGTGCCAGCACGACGTAGGCATGGATCCATGTGCCCTCTTCCGCGCAAAGGATGCTCTCCGCCTGGCTGAGCGAAAGCGACTTGCTGGGGCGCCCTGGCCGTCCTTCCGGTACCACTACGTAGTCGGCGACGTTCCGTACGACTCTCCCCCGGCGCTGGGCGTGCGCAATGGAACGGCGCAGGACCGAAAAGAGCAGCTTGAGTGACGCGGTGGCGATGAGTTCTGCCCGCCCGTCGAGCCAGATGTCCACATCGTCGGCCTCAAGCGACTTGAGCTTGGTCCTTCCGAGCTCGGGGGTGATGTGGGTTCGTGCGAGGCTCCGGTAGGTGTAGACACTCCCGTCAGCCCTGCCTCGCAGCCCTTGCTGGCATACGTTCATTCTGTATACGCGCGACTACGCAGCGTTCTGTGAGCGCGTGGCCGGGCGTTGCATTCACCACGACCCGAAGGACGAGGAGGACGTCGACTACGGAGTCAGCAGCACGTCTAAGACCGTCAAGGCCATGAAGGCCAAGGGAATCGCTGTGCACGATGATCTGTGGAACGCCACCACGTTCGACACCTGCGGCTCCGGTGGCTGCTGAGCACACGAGGTGGTACCGCGATGGGTCGGCTCGGCGAGTCTGCCGGACCGGAAGGAGCGCGCCCTCCCGGGCCGTCTTGGGGCCGTGGGAAGGCGCTCGGAGGTGACCACCGTTGACAGTGGCAGTTGACAACCGGTGGCGGCTCAGCCGCAGGTCAGCGGGTCGGTGAGTTGCTCAGCAGCGGACTGGGGCGGCGGAGCGTCAGTTGTAGCTGACCTGATCACGGCGACTAAGCCGCTCGCGTGGCATCCGGCGGGAGAAGGGGCTCGTGGTGGTGCCAGATGAGGTAGCGGTCCTCGCGGCGGAGCTCCGCTGAGCCCCACTCGACCCGCATGACGCCATGCTCCATCGAGCAGGCGTACGCCACGATGATCAGCCGCAGCTCTGGCGGGAGTAGAGCCAAATCCGGGTGCACGTGCTCCGCTTCCAGCTCTTCGAGGCCGAGGTCGAAGGCCTGTTGCATCGGCTCCGGGCCGTGGCGCCGTATGAGGTCGGCCCTGAAGCCGGCGGCCTTACGAAGCCGTGCCGCGGTGACGGGCACGTCCTTCTTTGCGTACCGGATCGGGTAGATCACGTTGTTGCCGACGATCATCACCGTTCGGCCTTGAAGTCGTCGAGCTACCGCTCCGTCGAAGGAAGTCAGCCTGGCTTCCAGTGCCTCGTACTGCGCTGCGTGCAGGCCGTGGCCGTACGCCTCTAAGGTCTGAGTGTGGACGCCTTCATGTCCGTGTCGGGCTCGGTTGTGAGCCTCGACGAGGCTGGCCGGGATCGCCACGGTCAGTTCTCGTGCCAAGGCTCCGAACGTTTCCTTCGCCCAAGGTGTCGCTGAGCTCACCCGTGTTCGCCCTCCCCCTGCGTCGTCAGAACGCTGAGCCACATCCTGACCACGGTGCGAGCACCGGGCGAGAACCACAAGGGGGCATGGGGGCACAGACCGCGCACGAGCACGATGAGCGGCGCCTACACCGTGCCGGAGTGCCAGGGTTGCGGCTTGGCGTCAGCTGGTCTCACCGCGCTGCGGGACAAGTGTGGCGACGTGTCCTGGCACACGCTTGGCGGCCACCTGAGAGACGCAAAGGCGTTCTGGACCGCCGTGGGCTCCGGCGTGCCGGGTGGGTACCAGAAGCATGAGCTTTGCCCGCCCGTCGACCCGGGCTGAGGGCGGGGTTCCGTGGGCTGGGGCCTATTCGCGGACGGCGAACGGGGGCCGACCATACGTTGAGGGCTTGACCTGCTGGGACGCCCTGGGCGTACAGGGCCTCCGGAGGCGTGTGCGCATCGCCTGGTCCACCAGCGGCCACGGTCCCCGAACCGGCCGCGACTTGGTGTGGATCCCCGCACGCGCCGTGGGCCGGACAGCGTACTCGGCGTGCTGGACTGGCGCTGGCACGGCAGGCTGGGGGCGTGTCGGACCAGACGGAAATCATCGTCCATCCGGTGTCCCCGAAGGGCGGCCGGAAGGTCACCGTTCATGCGCTCGGCGTGGACGCGGACCTCGGGCGCGCGCACACGCCGAGGGACGTTGCCGAGTTCCTGCGTCGCGCCGGCCTGGAGGACGTGGACCTGAGCGAGGACGGGCCGATCACCTGGGAAGGCGGCGGCCCCGAAGTATGGAAGCGCCGCGACGCCTGAGGGGCAGCGGCGGCACTCGGGGAGCCAATCGGGGAGCCACCGATGGCAGCGCAAGCCGGATCCGCCTGGACTGCCATGGACAGTGGGGAGCCAGAACCCTTGGGGTGGAAGGGCTCCACAACGCCGCTTCCTGATGCCCCGCTTTCCCCTGCCTTAAGTGGAACCTAAGACTCATGGGGGGCGTGCCGAAACGAACGAATGTCCGTTTCGGTGCGGCTAGCGTGCTGCCGCATCCCCCAACTCCCCAGTAACACAGAGGCAGGCACGCGATGGGCAGCACAGTCGGGCACCGGCGCAGGACGAGCCGCAAGGCGAAGATCACGGGAGCGATCGTGGCGGCGGCCGTGATCGGAGGCGCGGCCTTCGCCTTCACCGGAACCGCCCAGGCGGCCTCCGTCGGCGCCGTGTACACGAAGTCCAGCTCCTGGAGCGGCGGTTACACCGGCCAGTACGTCATCACCAACCACACCGGCCAGGTGCAGTCGGACTGGACGCTCCAGTTCGACCTGCCGGCGGGCACGAAGATCGACTCCCTCTGGAACGGCACCCACACCGTCTCCGGCCGCCGGGTCACCGTGAAGCCCGCGAGCTGGAACCGGGAGCTCGCCGCCGGGGCCTCCGTCACCGTCGGCTTCGTCACCAGCGGGTCCGGCGCCCCGGGCGACCCGACCGGGTGCCTGATCAACGGGGTGAAGTGCTCCGTGGACCAGGGCGCGACGGCCCAGCCGAGCGGGCGCCCCACCGCCCGTCCCACCGTCACCGCGTCCTCGTCCGCGTCCGCGACGCCCACCGCGCCCGCCACTTCCGCCGCGCCGACGAAGACCACGGGGCCCTCCCCCACGCCGACCCCCACCGCCCCCGTCCCCGCACCCGGCGGCAGCGGCGCGCGCTTCGCCCCGTACGTGGACACCTCCCTGTACCCCGCCTACGACCTGGTCGACACCGCGGCCAAGACCGGCGTCAAGGAGTTCCACCTCGCCTTCATCACCTCCGGCGGCGGCTGCGCACCCCTGTGGGGCGGTGTCACGGACCTCGCAAGCGACAAGGTCGCCGCGCAGATCGGTGCGCTGCGTGCCAAGGGCGGCGACGTACGGGTGTCGTTCGGCGGGGCCGCCGGGCACGAACTGGCCCTGAACTGTGCCACCGTGGACGAGCTGGCGGCCGCGTACGGGAAGGTCGTCGACCAGTACCGGCTCACCAAGGTGGACTTCGACATCGAGGGCGCGGCCCTGCCGGACACCGCGGCCAACGCGCGCCGCGCCCAGGCCATCGCCCGGCTGCAGAAGTCCCACCCCGGCCTGGACGTCGCCTTCACCCTGCCCGTGATGCCCGAGGGGCTGACCCAGCCGGGTGTGGCGCTGCTGGCCGACGCCAAGAAGAACGGCGTGCGGGTGGACGCCGTCAACATCATGGCGATGGACTACGGGCCTGCGTACAGCGGGGACATGGGGCAGTACGCGATCCAGGCCGCGACGGCCACCCAGGCCCAGCTCAAGGGGGTGCTCGGGCTCTCCGACGCGGCGGCGTGGAAGGCCGTGGCCGTCACGCCGATGATCGGCGTGAACGACGTCACGAGTGAGATCTTCACCGTCGCGGACGCGACCCAGCTGGTGGAGTTCGCGGCGTCGAAGGGCATCGGCCGGCTGGCCATGTGGTCCTCGACGCGCGACAAGCAGTGTGCGGCCGGCGCCGTCAACTACGCGGATGCCACGTGCAGTTCGATCCTCCAGCAGCCGCTGGCCTTCACCAAGGCGTTCGCCGCGCTCAAGTAGCCGCGCCGAACGGCCCACGGGCCCGCCGCACATGACGTGCGGCGGGCCCGTCACGTGTTACGCCAGGATGCCCGCGCGGGTGGCGAGGTCGAGCGCCACCTCCGGCCGCGGCGCGGGGCGGCCTTCGGCGTGGCCCGGGGCCAGCAGCGCCGCCACGGCGTCCGCGTCGGCCTTGCGTTCCCGCGCCAGCGCCTCGAACCGGGCGACGGCCTCGGTCAGGCTCCGCTCGCGGTCGTACGGGGCGTCGTACGCGGACACGGCGAGCTCGAGGAACTCCTCCTGCGAGCCGACCCAGGGGGCGGCCCCGTCCAGCCCGTCCTCCCTCAGCTCGTCCGGGTACGCGATCCGGTGCCAGGCGCCGTCCTCCCACCAGTACACGAAGCCGAAGAGGTTCCCGTCGGCGTCGTCCCGCAGGAGCTCCCAGGGCAGCCATGCGGGGCCGCCCGCCAGGAAGTCGATCTGTTCGCCGGCGGCATGGGTGTGGCTGCCGTCGGGGTCCTGGCCGCAGAACACGGCGCGTTCCCCGTCGAACACGGTCAGTCGCCACCAGCCGCCCGCGCCCGTGGAGTGGCACCACAGGCCGTCGTCGTCGAGGGAGAATTCGGTGCTGGTCGAGCAAGCGGCGTCGACCATGGCCAAGGTCACCGCCCTCGCCCACAACTGCTCGGGGTGGTCGAGGTCTTCGGGCCGGCTCGGCGTGTGCATGGTGTGGTCTCCTCCCTGTGCCGGACACAGCCTCGCATGCCGGGGCCGCGGCGCCGAGCGCGGGCGCGGCCCGGTCGGCCATCGGCCCATCAGTCCTCGTTCATCAGCCGAAATGCCGATGGTCGGGCGGGCCCGGGGGCTGGGACTCTGGTTCAAGGCCGTTCGGCCCACATCCAACATCCGGCCATTCCCTCCCGAACAGGAGCGCTTGTCATGCTGGTCCTCGACTCTTCCCGTGCGGACACCGCGCTGGCGCGCCGCGCCGCCGTGCGCTACCTGCAGGCCAGGTGCCCGTGGGCCGATGTGAACGACGTGCTGCTCGTGGTCAGCGAGCTGCTGGGCAACGCCGTCCGCCACACGGAGGGCGGATGGCTGCTGCGGATGGCCTGCCGGCGGGACGCACTCGTCGTCGAGGTGCACGACAGCAGCACCGACCGCCCGGCTCCGCGGCCCGGGGACCCCGAGAACGGCGGTGGCTTCGGCTGGGGCATCGTGCAGGAGCTGACGTCGTCCCTGACGGTCCGGCCCCATACGGCCGGCAAGGCCGTGGAGGCCGTCTGGCACCGGGGCAGGTCCGGCTGCGGATCGGGACGCTTAACGGGGTGCTGGACCGGCTGACGGCCGAGGGGCTCGTCGAGCCCGACCGCGAGGAGGTGCACCGGGGCCGCCTGCGCAGGTACCACCGCCTCACCGACAGCGGCGAGGCCTCCCTCGCCGCGGAAGCCCGTCGGATGGCCTCGGGCGCACAGACCGTCGCCCGCCGGATCGCCGCCCGCCGGGCCGGCCACGCCCCCTTGCCGGCACCGCCCGAATCCCCCCGGCACACCCCGTAGGGACACCGAGTGGATCCCGCCACCACCCCTGCGGCCCCAACTCCCCTCCTCCTACGCCGGGTTACCGTCCGGCCATGTCTTCGAACACACGGACCCCCGCCGCCGTTCCGCGCAGTCGCCGCGCCCTGCTGCGCACCGCCGTGGCGGGCACGGCCGCCGCCGGAGCGGGCCTGGCCCTCGGCGCGGCCCTTCCGGCCTCCGCCGCCCCGCGGGACGCGGACACGGAGAGCGCCGGCCGCGTCACCACTCCCGCGCAGGCGCTGCGCCGGCTGGCGGCCGGCAACCAGCGCTGGCGCACGCAGCGCCAGGAGCACCCGCACGAGTCCGCGTACCTGCGGCGCCGGCTCGTCGAGGGGCAGCAGCCGTTCGCGGTCGTGCTGGGCTGCGTGGATTCACGGGTGCCGCCGGAGCTGGTGTTCGACCAGGGGCTGGGCAATCTGCTGACCGTTCGGTCGGCGGGCGAGGTGCTCGACGAGGCGGTGCTGGGGAGCATCGCGTACGGGGTTCTGGAGCTGCGCGTACCTCTGGTGCTCGTCCTGGCCCACCAGTCGTGCGGGGCGGTGGCCGCGGCGGTTCACGCCGACGAGACGGGCGAGCCGCTCCCCGCCCACATCCGGTACCTGGCCGATCAGATACGGCCGTCCATCGATCACGGTCAGCAGGGTGACGCCCGCGTCGACGCGACGATCAACGCACACGTGCGGGAGGTCCGTCGCCGGCTGGCGGCCGAGCCCGACCTCGCCGGGAAGGTCGCGGCGGGCGAACTGGCCGTGGTCGCCGCCCGCTACGAACTGCGCGACCAGCAGGTGCGCACCCTCTCGTGACGGGCGGCGGCGCGTACGGCTCATCCCGGCGCTGTCCGCGACCGGGATGAGTCGGGCTTCACAACCGTCAGGCGTTGACGCAGACGTTGCCGGCGGCCGGGTTGAGCGCACCGATCACGTTGACGCTGTTGCCACACAGGTTGATCGGAACGTGGACCGGGATCTGGATCAGGTTGCCCGAGAGGACACCGGGCGAGCCGATCGCGGCACCCTCGGCCTTGGCGTCCGCCGACGCCGAGGACGCACCGCCGATGACCGCCAGGCCCAGCACCAGGGCAAGACCTGCACTCTTCAGAACACGCGACACGTGACATCTCCTTGTTACCGCACAGCGGTGCCGGAAGCACCGCGCGGCCCCGAGGGGGACCGCCCCCTTTCATTCGGCAGCTGACCGCCGCCCGACCTGGTTCAGGAGCCCGGTTCCCTCGAAGGGGTACCCCGACGGCCCCCGTTTGGGGGCATCGGAGCCCGGCGGCCGCGGGACCGTTCGACGGAGCCCTGTTCGAGAGGGGCGGCACAACGCGCCTCCGGCAACCGCACCTTCACGCACCTTCACGCGCGTTCACCACCTGCTTCCCCGGCCGTGGGGTGAAAACCGACCACGGGGAGGTGATCCGGTCCCACGCGCCGCGCGGGGGCGGCGCCCTAGCGTCGGGGAGCGGCGGAGGCGAGCCGCGCCATCCCCTCGACGAGGACGTGAACGCATGCCGATGCAGCCCTGGTTCCGTGATGCCAAGCTGGGCATCTTCGTCCACTACGGCATCTACGCGGTGGAAGGCGTCCCGGAATCCTGGTCGTTCTACTCCGGCAGCTCGCGCGCGAGGCGTACATGGCGCAGCTCGACGGGTTCACGGCCGCCGCCTACGACCCGGAGGGCTGGGCCGCCCTGTTCGCCCGGGCCGGAGCGCGGTACGCCGTGCTGACCGCCCGCCACCACGACGGGGTCGCGCTGTGGGACACCGCGTACGGGAACCTCGACGTGGTACGGAACACGCCCGCAGGGCGGGAGCTGCTGGGCGGGTACGCCGATGCGCTGCGCGGGCGCGGGCTGCGGGTGGGGCTGTACTACTCGCACTCCGACTGGAGCCACCCGGACTACGCGAGCGTGGTGCACCCGGAGCCGCCGAACGAGGACGTGGCCACGCATCCGCTGGTCGTGCCGGAGGGCGGCGTCGAGGATCCCGCCGCCTGGGCGCGCTACCTCGCGTACCGCGACGGCCAGGTCGGTGAGCTGGTCGACCGCTTCCGGCCGGACCTGCTGTGGTTCGACGGCGAGTGGGAGCGCGCCGAGGAGCAGTGGGGCCTGGGGGCGCTCGCCGCGAGGATCCTGGAGAGCAACCCGGACACCGTGCTCAACGCGCGGATGCTGAGCCACGGCGACTACGCCACGCCCGAGCAGGGGGTGCCGCTGCTGCCGCCGGACGGGCCGAGCACGCTGTCGGCGGACCGCCGCACCCTCTACCTCGTCTGCTTCGACCCGCCCCGGGAGGCCGTGTCGGTACGCGGACTGCGCACGGCGGTCAAGCGGGTACGGGTGGTCGGCACGGGCGCGGAGCCGGCCCACCGGATCACCGGCGGGCTGCACGACGTACCGGGTGTGCTGTGGATCGACGCGCCCGCGCCGGCCGACACCGATCCCCGGGCGACCGTACTGGCCGTGGAACTGGACGGGGAGCTGGAGCTCTACCGCGGCACGGGCCGGTCGTAGGCCGGCACCTGGTCCGCGTCCGGGACCGGGACCGGGACCTGGCCGGTGCGGATGGCACAGATGGCCCGGACGGCCCGGGGGGACGCGCCGAGTTCGCGCCGGCAGGCCTTGTTGAAGGCCTGGAGGTCGGGCATGCCGACGGCCGCCGCGATCGCGGGGATCGCCAGGGTGGACTCGCGCAGCAGGTGCCGGGCCCGCTCCATCCGGCGGCGCCGGATGTACGCCACGACCGTGCCTCCGGTCTCCCTGCGGAACAGCCGGATGAGGTGGTTCTGGGAGATCCCGGCGGCCCGCGCCACCTCGGGCACCCGCAGCGGCCGGGCCAGGTGGGACTCGATGAAGGCGATGGCGGCCGCCGCCGAGGCGTGCGGCCGGGTGCCCGAGCCGGCCGCCGGCCCGGCGAGTTCCGCGACCCGCCACAGCGCCGCCCACACCTCGGCGTCCGCGCGGCGCGGGGTGCCCGGGACGGAGGCGATGGCTCGCAGCAGGAGGTCGGAGAGCGCGGGGGTGCCTGCCCCGGCGTCCTGGACCACGGGAACGGGCCGCGGCTCGCCGGCGCTCGGCGCACCCGGCCGCGGCGCGCCGGCTCCCGGCAGCCGCAGGTGCGCGTACAGGTGCTCGGAGCGGCCCCGGTAGCGGTAGCGGACCACCGCGCCCGGCGGTACGAGGCAGCCGGAAGACGTCGAGGGCGCTGGTGACCCCGTGCAGCCCCACCCCGATGCTCACGACGGCGGGCGGTTCGTCGAGGGGTACGGCGGCCACGGTCCCGGGCCGGACCCAGTAGCGGTCATCCGTCATGGGTGCAGGAGTACCAGACCATCCGAGCCCGCGACTCCGTTTCGACGGAACGCTCGATACGATCGGTTCATACGCATCTCTTGAGCGTCTTTTCGCATGCGTGCTAGAAACGGTCGGCAGGGCATCCCCCAGCTCTGGAGGCTCCATGTCCGCTCCATGGTCCCGCCGTTCCTTCCTGCGCCTCTCCGGAAACGCCGCCCTGGTGACCGGAATCCCCTCGGCCGTCACCCTCTCCGCAGCCGGCGCCGCGTCCACCGCGGACGACGAGTTCGATCAACTCCGCCTCAGATGGCGCGAGATGGTGCTGGGCAGCGGATTCGAACCGGCGTCCGCGCCGTTCGCCGGAAAGCTGGCCCTGCTGGGCGGTCAGGCCGCCGAGCAGCGCGCGGCCATGGCGGCCGCCGCCGGATCGCTCTGGCCCGACCTGCCCCTGACCCTGTCCGCCTCGATCACCGCCAGCTACGCCCGGCTGGGGACGATGGCCCAGGCGTACGCGCAGCCCGGCACGGGCCTCACCGGCGACAGCGGGCTGGCCGCCGACATCAGGACGGGGCTCGACCACCTCCACGAGCAGGTCTACCACCCGGCGAAGAGCCCGTTCGGCAACTGGTGGGACTTCCGGATCGGTTCACCGCAGCTGCTGCTCGACATCAGCACGATCCTGTACGCGCAGCTCTCTCCGGCGCAGCTCGCCGGCTACCTCGCGGCGGTCGACCGTTTCGTCCCCGACTCCGCGGTCGCCCAGTACACCGGCACCAGCACCGGCGCCAACCGGGTGGACCTGTGCCGCTCACTTGCGCTGCGCGGCATCCTCGGCCGGAACCCGGCCAAGGTCGCGCTCGCCCGCGACGCCCTCTCCCCCGTCTTCCCCGTCGTCACCGACGGGGACGGCTTCTACGCCGACGGGTCCTTCGTGCAGCACACCTACCTCTCCTACACCGGCTCCTACGGTGCGGTGCTGCTCGGCGGCCTGGCCGGGCTCTTCGCCCTGCTCAGCGGTTCGACCTGGGCGGTCACCGATCCCGGCCGGCAGCTGGTCCTCGACTCGGTGGAGAAGTCCTTCGCCCCTTTCCTCTTCAACGGCCTGATGATGGACGCGGTGTCGGGGCGCGCCACCAGCCGGGGCAATCCGAGGACCAACTCCTACGGGTTCCAGGGCGGCGACCACGGCCGGGGCCACGGCGTCCTCGCCTCCGTGGCCCTGCTGGGGAGCGCCGCGAGCAGCGCGGAGCGGCAGCGCTGGCGCGGGCTGGTGAAGGGCTGGATGCAACGGGACTACTACAGCCCGGTGCTGACGGACACCGACCTGGGCGTCGCGGCACTGGCCCGGCTGGGGGCCGTACTGGACGACGGCGCCGTCACGGCGATCGCCGAGCCGACCGGGCACCGCCTGTTCCCCGGCATGGACCGGGCCGTCCACCGCCGGCCCGGCTGGGCGGCCTCGATCAGCATGGCCTCCAAACGGATGGGTCTCTACGAGACGGGCAACGGGGAGAACCTCCGCGGCTGGCACGCCGGCGCGGGCATGCTCCAGTGGTGGGGGGACACGTACGGCAACGGCCAGTACACGGACGCCTTCTGGCCCACCGTCGACCCGTACCGGCTGCCGGGGACCACCGTATCGAGGAAGCCGCTCGCCGACGCGGAGGGCGGTGCGTGGGGGCTGCCGCGGCCGGACGTGAACTGGGTCGGCGGCGCGACGGACGGGGAGTACGCCGCCGTCGGGCAGTTCGTGCGCGGACTGTCGAGCACGCTGTACGCCAAGAAGTCCTGGTTCTGTCTGGCCGACGCGATCGTCTGCCTGACGGGGTCGGTGCGGGCCACCGACGGCACCGCGGTCGAGACAGTGGTCGAGAACCGCAATCTGGGTGCCGGCGGCTCCCAGGCCCTCACCGTGAACGGCGCCGCGCAGTCCACCGCCCTGGGCTGGTCGGCCGCTCTCCCCGGCACCCGCTGGGCGCAGATCGCCGGCCACGGCGGGTACGTGTTCCCCGGCGGGGCCACGGTCAGGGCGCTGCGCGAGGCCCGGACGGGCTCCTGGCACGACATCCACACCGGCGGCACCACCGACCCGGTCACCCGCCGCTATCTGACCCTGTGGTTCGACCACGGTGTGGACCCGGTCGATGCCGCCTGCTCCCACATCCTGCTGCCGGGCGCCACCGCCGCCACCACCGCGGCCCGGGCCGCCGACGCCGGGTGGCTCGCGGTCCTCGCCAACGACAACGCCCAGCAGGGTGTCCGGGTCGCCTCGCTGGGGGTCACCGCCGTGAACTTCTGGTTCGCCGGGTCGGTCGGCGCCCTCACCGCCGACGGCCCCGCGTGTGTCCTCGTACGGGAGCACGGCGACGGCCGGGCCACGCTGTGCGTCTCCGATCCGATGCGGATGCGGACCGCGCTCACGCTCACGTGGCACCGGCCGGTGGCGTCCGTTCTGTCCCAGCCGGCCACGGTCGTCTCCGCCACGACCGGCTCGGCCCTCACCCTCGTCTTCGGGGATCTCACCGCCCTGGCCGGAGCGACCCAGCGGATCGAGGTCGCGCTGGGCTGAGCCGGCGGGCTACTTCACCGCGCCCGTCGTCAGCCCGGAGCGCCAGAAGCGCTGGAGGCAGAGGAAGGCGATCACCAGCGGGACCACGGCGACGAGCGAGCCGGTGATCGCCAGTGAGTACATCTCCGGGCTCTCCGTCGTCGAGATGTTCCACATGTGGAGGCCGAGGCCGACGGGGTACAGGTCCTTGTCGTTCAGCATCACGAGGGCGCCGTAGAAGTTGTTCCAGCTCGCGGTGAAGGAGAACAGGAAGAGCGTCGTGAACCCGGGGGCGAGCATCGGCAGGGCGATCGTGCGGAAGGTCCGCACCTCGCCCGCGCCGTCGACCCGGGCGGCCTCGATGACCTCGTACGGGACGTAGCCCTCGGAGAAGACCCGGGCGAGGTAGACGCCGAACGGGTTGACCAGGGAGGGGATCAGCAGGGCCCAGTAGGTGTTGGTGAGCCCGGCCTCGGAGGCCAGCAGGTACGTGGGGAGGGTCAGGACCGCTCCCGGTACGAGCACGCCCGCGAGGACCACGCCGAAGAGCTTCTCCTTGCCTGCGAAGGCGTACTTGTCGAAGGCGTACCCCGCCGCGACGGATATGAGGGAGGAGAGGGCGGAGCCGACGACGGCGTACAGGACGGTGTTGAGCAGCCAGCGTCCGTAGATGCCGTCGTCGTGGGTGAAGACGTCGTGGATGTTGGAGAGGAGGTTGAACTCCCCGAAGGCGAAGCCGCTGGTGGCGAAGAGGTCGCGGCGGTTCTTGGTCGCGGCGATCAGCAGCCAGCTGATCGGCATCAGCGTGTAGAGCGTCAGCATGATCAGCACGGTGTTGACGGCGGCCTTGGAGGCCCAGGCGCGGGGGGCGCCGGGCCCGGACCGGCGAGGGCGGCGGCGCGGCGCCGTGGGACGGTCGGGCGGCGGGGCGCCGTGCTCGGCGGCGGAGCGGGGGTGGACGGTCTCCGTGGTCATGCTTCCTGCCACCGCTTCCCGATCCGGGTCACCGCGTAGGACAGCGCTCCGGCCACCAGGGCCAGCAGCAGCGACGCGGCGGCCGCGCTCGCGTAGTCCTGGTCGATGAACGCCTTGCTGACGATGTACATGGTGGGCGACCAGTCGTTGCCGAGGGCCTGCGCCTTGTCGGAGAGCAGCTTGGGCTCGGTGAAGAGCTGGACCCCTCCGACACAGGTGAACAGGACGGTCATGACCACCGAGGAGCGGATGATCGGGACCTTGATGCGCAGGGCGATGCGAAAGGCGCCGGCGCCGTCGACCGTGGCGGCCTCGATGACCTCGCGGGGCACTGCCTGGAGCGCGGCGAAGAAGATCACCATGTTGTAGCCGACCCACTGCCAGACGGCGATGTTGACCATCGACGAGAGGGAGTTGCCGGGTGAGAAGAAGTTCCAGCTGCCGCCCGCGCCGTCGATCCACTCGATCACCGGGCTGAGTCCGGGGGTGTAGAGGTAGATCCAGATGATCGCGGCGATCAGTCCCGGCACGGCGTGCGGCAGGAAGAAGGCGAGCTGGAAGAAGCGCTTGGCCCGGGCGTGGGCGGAGTCGACGAGGAGGGCCAGGGCCAGTGCGCCGCCGATCATCACCGGGATGTAGGCGAGGCAGTACGCGGCGACGTTGAGGAAGGACGTGCGGAACGCCGGATCGGCCAGCACCGCCGAGTAGTTCGCCAGGCCGGAGAAGGTCCGCTCGACGCCGCCGAACCCGAGCCCCGAGGACTGTTCCCGGTACAGGCTCATCCATCCCGCGTAGAGGACCGGCGCCACCGTGACGACGGCGAAGAGCGTGAAGAAGGGGGTGAGGAAGAGGGCGACGGCGCCGTGTCGGCTGCGGCGGAGCGGGCGTGCGGGGCGTACCCGCGTGGGGGGCGGCGTACGCGGCGGGGTGCCGGGGGGTGAGGCCACGGGAGGCTCCTTGGCGGTGCGGTGGTTCCGGGTGCGGGTTCCGGGGCCGGGGTCGGGTTCCGGGGCCGGGGAGGGGGTGGCCGGCGGATCGGGCGGGCCACCCCCGGCCGGTTCACTTGGCGAGCTTGAGACCGCGGCTCTCGATCGCCGTACGGGCCGACTCCTGGGCCTTCACCAGTCCGCAGGCCAGGCCGTTCCTGGCCGCCTCGTCCTTGAAGTCGGCGTTGACCTTGCCCCAGACCGGGCCCCAGGTCCATCCGGGGACGATCGTGGCGACCTGCCGGCCGGTCAGCCCGTAGAAGTCCTGGCCGCCGAAGTAGGAGGTGTCGAAGGCCTTCGCGGCCACCGCCGCCATGGCCGGGTTCGCGGGCAGGGCGCTGCTCGGGTTCTTCAGCGCGCCGATCCGGGCCTCCATCGAGGCCGGGTCCGTGGTCACCCACTTGATGAACTCGGCGGCGGCCTTGGCGTGCTCGCTGCCCTTGGTCACGGCGAAGCTCGTGCCGCCGTACATGCCGCTGGCCGGGGTGCCCCAGTGGGGGATGGGGGCGACGCCCCACTTCTCCTTGAGGTCGGGCATCGTGGAGACCATGCCGCCCGCGCTCCACGAGGCGCCCAGGGCGCTGACGGTCGTGCCGTCGGCCTTGGACTTGTTCTCCTCGGGGGTGCCGGCGCCGTACTTGAAGACCAGGTCGTCGTCGAGCATGCCCTGCCAGAACGCGGCGACCTTCTGCGAAGGCGCGTCGTTGATCTCGGGCTTCCAGGCGCCGTCGGCGATCCGGAACCACTTCGCGCCGGCCTGCCAGGACAGGGCCGCCTGCAGCGGGGCGTCGGTCGGGAAGGAGCCGATGCGCGCCTCGGGGTCGGCGGCCTTGATCCGCTCGGCGGCGGCGCGGTACTCGTCCCAGGTCTTCGGCACGGTCACGCCGTACTTCTCGAAGAGGTCCTTGCGGTAGAAGTACACCTGCGGGGTGGCGTCGAAGGGGACCGACCAGGTCTTGCCGCCGAAGGTCACCAGGTTCTGCACGCCCGCCGGGAAGCTCTTCTCGACGAGTTCGCCGGAGGAGGCGGTGAGGTCCTCCAGATAGCCCTGGCTCGCGAACTCGGGGACCATGCTGTACTCGATGGTCGCCACGTCCGGCGCGTCGCCCGCCTTGATCGCGTTGCTGATCTTGCTGTAGCCGTCGGCGCCGCTGGGTATCTGGGAGAACCGCACCTGAATGTCGGTGTGCGTCTTGTTGAACGCGGCGGCCGCGGCCTCGGCTCCGCCGGTCCAGGTCCAGTACGTGAGGGTGACGGGCTTTCCGTCGTCCGCGGCGGCAGGCGAGTTGGTGGAACCGGCACCGCAGGCGGAGGTCAGCAGGGCGAGGGACACCGCTGCGGCCACCGCGCCGCAGGCACGCAAGGACCGAACCTTCATGTCAACTGCTCCTTGGCGAGTGGGCTGAACGGGGTGAATCATTCGCTCAGGCTTCTTGAACGTCAAGACCATCTGAACTATTGATCAATACGATCAGTTCGGCGGCGACGGCCGATGCCGATCAGGCGGTCCGGTGGAGGTCCGCGCGGTGCACCGGGTGCGCGAACGGGAGCCCGGCGGCGTAGCGGGCGATCTCGTCGATCGCGGAATCCGCCATCCTGTGCAGTTCGTTGCCGAGGGAACCGGCGATGTGCGGGGTGAGCAGGACGTTCGGCAGGTCGTACAGCGGGGACTCGGCCGACAGGACCTCCGGCTCGGTGACGTCGATGACCCCGTGCAGTCGGCCGGAGGTCAACTCGTCGGTGAGCGCGGCCCCGTCGACCAGGGAACCGCGTGCCGTGTTGATGAGGGTGGCGCCGTCGCGCATCAGCGCCAGCCGCCGTCGGTCGATCATCGACCGTGTCTCCGGCAGGGCGGGCGCGTGCAGGCTGACCACGTCGGAGGTCCGGCAGAGTTCGTCGAGCCCTACGCCGCGGGCACCGAGCGACCGCGCCTGATCATCGCTCAGATAGGGGTCGTGGAGGAGGAGTCGGAGATCGTACGGGCGCAGGAGCTCGATCACCCGGCGGCCGATCCGGGAGGCGCCGACGATGCCGACGGTCCGGCGGTAGTTGCCCACGTCGCCGTAGCGCAGGTGCCAGTCGTGGTGGGTCCCGCGGACGCGGCGGTACTCCTCCCGCAGGTGGAGCACGCGTTTGTTGGAGAGGAGGACCATGGCGACGGTGTACTCGGCCACCGGGAGGGAGTTGGCCAGGGCGGCGGAGGAGACCACGACGCCCCGGTCCCAGCAGGCTTCGGTGACCAGCTGTTTGACGGAGCCGGCCGCGTGCACGACGGCTTTGAGGCGGGGCGCGGCCGCCAGCGCCCGGGCGTCGACGGTGGGGGCGCCCCAGAAGGTGAGCAGCACCTCCGCCTCCGCCAGCGCCCGCGCGGCCTCGGGTGTGCCGAAGTCGTCGGCGACGAAGTCCGTTTCGAGAGTGGCCACTTCGGCGAGCCGTCGGGCGGTGGCGCCGTCCAGCAGGCGGGACCGGAGCTCGGGGGCCATCGCGAGCAGGGTCCGCGGGCGGCGAACAGGCATGTGGGACTCCTTGCGGCTGGGTGAGGCCGCGCCGACTCTATGAATCCAGATTCCGAGCGTCAAGATCTATCAATCGAATAGCTCTATACGCTCACAACGATCGCCGAGAATCGACGTACCCGTTCGGCGCGCATTCGTCGTCCGGCAGCGGGGCAGGATGTCGCCCGTAGCGGGCCCGGATGCGAGGCACGAGGAGGAGACCACCATGTCGTCCACCCCTTCCGGCGAACCACGCGGTACGGCCGCCCTGTTGGTCAATCCGCGCGGCCAGTACCTGCTCCACCTGCGCGACGCCAACAAGCCCCACATCTGTGACCCGGGGACGTGGAGCATCCCGGGCGGCGGCCTCGAGGGGAACGAGACCGCACAGGAGGCGATCGCGCGGGAGCTGAAGGAGGAGACCGGGCTGACGGTCCCGCTGGAACCGTTCACCGTCGTCGACTGCCACGGACCCGGCGGCACCACCGGCCGGATCCAGGTCTATCTCGGCGCCTGGGACGGCGATGCCGACGCCCTCCCGCTCAGCGAGGGGATCATGCTGCGCTGGTTCGACGCCCGTACGACCGCGCACTTGACGATGTGCCCGTGGACGCAGCAGGTCATCGACCAGCACCGGGCGCAGGTGCTCCGGGCGGAACCGGGCCCGCGTACGTCGGCCCCGGCGCCCGCCGCGGAACCGGGCAGCGGGGCCCTCCTCAACATCGTCGGGGCCCACCTCCACCTGGAGCGCGACGGCCGCGTCCTGCTCGGACTGCGCCACCCCGACTCGGCCTTCGGCGCCTCGCACCACCATTACCTCGCCGGCCACTGCGAGCAGGAGTCCGCGGTCGCCTGCCTGATCCGCGAGGCGCGGGAGGAAGCCGGACTGTTGCTGCGGGCCGGGGACATCGAGCTCGCGCACGTCGTGCACCTGGTCGACCCGCCGGGCTCGCGGCCGCGCCTGCAGCTGGTCTTCCGCGCGCACCGGTGGGAGGGGACGGAGGAGGTCCGCGAGCCGGCGAAGTGCGTCAGCTGGGGCTGGTGGCCGGCGGACGCGCTGCCGGAGCCGATGGTGCCGTACGCCCGGGCGGCCATCGACGGCATCCGGGCGGGGCACCTCTACACCGAGATGGGCTGGCTGTGACCGCCGGCGCGCACCCGGGGGCAGTGGGCCGGTACACCCTCCCGGTGGACGTGCACCTGATCCTGCGCCGCGACGGCGAGCGGGGGCCGGAAGTCCTGCTGTCCCGGCGGGCGGGCCCGGTCTACGCGGCCGGGATGTGGCACCTGCCCTCCGGGCACCTCGACGGCCCGCACGAGGACGTGGTCGAGGCCGTGGTCCGCGAAGCCCGGGAGGAGACGGGCGTCCTCATCGCCCTCGGGGACGTGGCCTCTGCGGTGACCGTCCATCACCGCGGCCCCCGGGGCCATGCCCGGCTCGGCATGTTCTTCGAGGTCAGGCGCTGGACGGGCGCGCCGGGGGTGCGGGAGCCGGACGTGTGCGACGCGATGGGCTGGTACCGGCTCGACGCCCTGCCCGAGCCGATCATCGCGTACTGCCGGGCCGGGCTCGACGCGTACGCGGCCGGGCGGCCGGCGGCCGTCCACTTCCAGCACCTCGGCGATCCGATCCCCTACCGGCCCGACGGCCCACGGCGCACCCGGCTCCTGGACGGAGCGGGCCCCGAGGGCCCCTGACCCGTCACCGCAGGTCGGCGGGTACCTGTCGCTGGGACAGGGACACCGTGCGTCGCACGCGGTCGGCCCCGCTCAGTTGGATCGCCCCGCCGCACCACCTGCTCGCTCTGGTCATGGATGGCCTCGCGCACCCCGGCTCGGGCGTCACGGATCCCCCGCGTTGGACCCGTGTGCCGGCCGTCAGACGGGCGGGGCGTCCGGGTCGGCCACGAGGAAGACGTCGGACACCGGGGCCGTGTCGGCGCCGGCGCTCACCAGCAGGTCGTACGTACCGGGGGGCAGGAGGCCGAGTTCGAAGCGCTGCCGCTCCCGGGGCACGGTGATCGGGCGGTCGACCACCGTCCGGCCCGTGGACCGCAGGGTCACCGAGAGCCGGGCCGGGACCTCGGGCAGTTCGCTCGCACCGAGGGCGCTGTTGGCTCCGATCTCGCAGACGACGGGCTCGTCGGCGAGGTAGAGGTCGTCGCCGAGGTAGCTGAACCAGGACGTCACGGCGGCGCGCAGGTCGTCGATGCGTACGTCGTGCAGGGACTGGAGGATGCCCTTGACGTGGTCGAGCATCGCGTCCTGGTTCTGCAGGCTGCCGTGCTTCTGCGGGACGAAGGTGCGGGCGTCCTCCGTACCGGACAGCGCGGCGGAGAGCTTGGGCACGGTCCCGTCACCGCCCTCGTCGAGGTCTCCGCGGGACAGCAGGGTCTCCACCTTGTGGTCGACGATCCGGGCGGACTGCCTGGTGGGCTGGTCCATGCCGACGATGGGGTGGTAGACCACCTGGTTCGACTCCCAGGCGGGGTTCTGCCGGTTGGCGGTCGCCGCCTCCTGCATCTGGTTGAAGAACTCCTTGACGTGGCTGCTCCACTGCGGCTGCCAGCCGGGCAGCCCGGCCTCCGCCGGGGCGACGGCGTCCTGGCCGTTGGCTCCGTACACGCACTTGTAGACGGGCACGAGCTGGTGCAGGCCGGTGAGGGAGCGCAGGAGCCGTGTGAGGTCGTGCTCGAAGGGGCCGATCCGCTTGTTGAAGCCGTTGCACAGGAACTCGACGGCGTTGAGGGAGCCGTAGTAGGGGGTTCCGAAGGTCACGACGGCCCGGGTGTCCTTCCAGCCGTCCAGCACCTCGACGTAGTAGCGGGAGACGAGTCCGCCCATCGAGTGTCCGATCAGGACGAGCTGGGCCGCCGCGTTGCCGCTGGACGCGCGCCAGTTCCGCAGCCAGACGGCGCTCTGCTCGGCGAGCTTGCGGGCCGCGGCCCGGTTGTCGCGCCGCCAGTCGTACGGGAACGGGAAGTAGTTCTCGCCCCGTTTGAGGTCGAACTGCGCCAGCAGGAAGCTCTCGATCGCCGTGTAGCCGTCGATCTTCCACAGGCCGGGCAGGGTGTGCAGGTCGGGCACCAGCCTGTCGGCGACGACGCCGTCGCCGAGATCGTCCACGCGCCAGTCGTCCTCGCCCAGTTCGAGGGAGTCCAGCGAGCCGCCCAGGCTCGCCAGCGCCCCCAGTACCGCCGAGGGCGAGGGCGCCCACACGTCCTTGCCGTTCCTCTTCAGCACGCTCCCGGTGATGCCGGGGAGCAGTACGACGACGTCGGCCATCGGGATCCTGGCCATGCGGGACCTCCTAGCTGCCCCCTGGTCGGTCGGACGGGTCGGGGCGGTCGAACGGGTCGGCCGCGTCCCCGTAGTGCTGGTACGCGGCCCAGGCACTCCAGCGCTGCCCGTTCGGCGCGGTGTCCGGCGGCCGCTGCCCCGTGGCGCGCTGCTCGTAGAGCCGCTTGCGGGCCGCCCGGACGGCGTCGCCCACCGTCGGCGGGGCATCCTCGGAACCGCCGGAACCGCCGGCTCCGCCCGTGAGCAGGTGCGTGTAGAACTCCTCGGCGAAGGAGACCCCCTGGTCGTCGGGGATCCGCCAGGCCGCACCGATGTAGTGCCCGACGCCCATCCGCAGGAACTCGTCGGCGAGGCTCGGCACCAGCGCGGCCTGCGGGTTGCCCCACGGGCTCTGGTCCGCCGCTCCGGGCTGCGCGCCGGGCTTGCCGGGCGTGCCCGGCGTGCCGGGGCCGGTGGCGCCGCCGAGCCGGGCCGTGTAGCAGGCGTTGGCGACGACGATCCGGGGCGGCCGTTCGAGCAGTGCCAGTTCCTGGGCGGTCAGCAGGCCGTCCGCGAAGACCCAGCCCGAGCGTCGTCCCGTACCGGTGGGGTCGAAGTCGCTGTGGCCGCAGTAGTGGACGATGTGGTTGCCCCCGCACAGCAGGACGCGCAGGACGTCCAGGCGCCTCGCGGGGTCGATGCCCGGCTGCCGGGTGGAGTTCGCCGCACCGACGAAGAGGGTGACCTTCGCCCCCAGGTCCCTGAGCCGGGTGGCGACGGCCAGGGCCTCGGTGCGGGCTCCCGGCAGCTGGAAGCCCTTCTCCGGGTCTCCCGGGTCGCCGATCACCAGGGCGCGCAGCGGTCCGTCCGACAGCCCCTCGGTCATCACGCGCGAGTAGGGCGTGCGCAGTTGCCGGGACAGCCGCGTCCGGATCGCCAGGGGATCCTGCTGCTCGCCGCCGGCCTGCCGGCTCCCGGCCAGGAACTCCCAGGGCACGGAGGCCGCGTCGCGGTCCAGCTCCAGCAGCACCGTCGCGTCGTCGGTGACCAGTCGCTGGAAGTCCGGAGGCACCACGAACCGCGAGAGCAGGTCCGGGAGTTCGATCGCGTCCTCCACGGTCGGCTCCGTGAGCCGCTCCACGAGCTCCCGCAGCAGGTCCATGTCCACGGGGACGAGCCGTTCCGGTACGGTGGCCCGCCCGGTCAGCGCCGCCCAGCGCAGGCCGCCGATCCCCGACTGGACGGACATCCGGACGGGCACGGAGCCGGAGCCGGGCCCGGAGGCCTCCGGGTCGTCCATGGCCCGTCCGACCGTCAAGGACAGGTCGGTGCGCGCCACTTCGGCCAGGTGGGCCAGCTGTTCGCGGATCTCCCGCCGGATGTCCGGGGCGAAGCCGGCCAGCACCGTGTGCAGGGCGTCCGACGGGTCCGGCGAGTTCGGCGGGTCCGGCGGGTCCGTCCCGCCCGGACTCCCGTCGTGGGCGGCGGCCCCCTCGGAGCGGGCGAGTCCGGTCAGCGCCGTCAGGGCGTACACCGCCGCGGAGGGCGCGAACAGCCGGCCGCCGCTCTCCTCGCGCAGCTCCGGGCCGATCCGCAGCCGGGTCAGTTTCGCGGCGGCTCTGGTCAGCGCGAGGTGGAGCTGCTCCGCGCGCAGCCGGTCGACTTCGACGACGAACACGTCGGTGAGGCGGGGCGCCGGCGCGGAGGTCGGCTGCGTCACGGTCGGCGTCGGCTGCGTCGGCTGCGTCGGGCCCGCGGACGCCAGGATGCCGGCGAATCCCCCGGCCAGTGCGCGGGCGGCCTGGTTCACGGTCAGGTTGCCCGTGCCCGAGCCGATGAGCACGGTCGCCATGGTCCCGACGTGGCCGAGCGCGACCGCCTCGCCCAGCAGCGAGGCGTACATCTGGTGGGCGCGGCGTTCGGTGAGGGTGCCCATCGGCCCCATGCCCACGACGGCGGCCGTCCGTACCGGTCCCCCGTCCTTGCAGGGGAAGTACGTGACCTCCCCCAACTGGGCGCCGATCCAGCCGAGCTTGGTGTGCTCCGTGATGGTCCGGCGGGGGCCGGCGGAGATGGCGGCGTCCAGCGCGAGTTCCGCGGCGGCGGGTGCCACCGACTGGTAGTGCCCGGTGACGTGCAGATCGGCGGGGACCTGTGCGAGGTCGCCCCAGACCACGGTGACGACCAGGACGGGACCGTCGGCACGCGGTGGTTCCTCTGCGGCCGGGTCCGGGGCCGGAGCGGGATGCGGTCCGGGAGGATTGGAGGCGGTCGGTACGTCCTCCAGCAGGTCAGCGATGCGTGCGGCGGCAGTGCTCACCACACTCCTCCTTCGAGTGCGCCACACCGGTCTCCCCAACAGAATTATCCCACTGTTTCCGCGACCGGCCATGGGAGGCGGGGCGGGTGCGCGCCGAAAACCGTTTCGAGCGCGACGGCGGCCGCCCTACCGTGACCTGGTGACGACTCAGGTGATCGTGTTGAACGGCGGGTCCGGCTCGGGCAAGTCCGGGATCCTCCGGTGTCTGCAGGCGGTCCTGCCCGAGCCGTGGCTCGCCGCCGCCGTCGACTCGCTGGTCGAGGCGATGCCCGCCTCCCTGCGGGCGTCGGACGCGGGGATCGGGTTCGCCGCGGACGGCGGCGTGCAGATCGGTCCGGAGTTCCGGCGGCTGGAAGCGGCGTGGATGGCGGGGGTCGCCGCGATGGCCCGCGCGGGCGCCCCCGTCATCGTCGACGACGTCTTCCTCGGCGGAGCGGCGTCCCAGGAACGGTGGCGCACGGCTCTCGACGGCCTGGAGGTGCTGTGGGTCGGCGTCAGGTGCGAGAGCGCGGTCGCCGCGGCGCGCGAGATCGCCCGCGGGGACCGGGCTCGGGGGATGGCCGCCTCCCAGGCCGAGGCGGCCCACCACGGCGTGGTGTACGACCTGGAGGTGGACACCACGCACACGGAGTCGCTCGACTGCGCCCGGGCCATCGCCGCCCGCGTCACGTGACGGGCACCGCGGTCACGGCCGGTACGCCCGCTGCCGCTGGCTCCCGCTAGCGGTGGTGGAGCCACCAGAGCGCGAGGGTCGCGGCCGAGGAGCCGCAGGCGGTGGCCGCGCCGCGGGCCAGTGCGAAGAGCGCGGTCCGCAGGAGCCGTGCGCCCGTCCGCCGCTTGTTCCGATCAGTCGTCCCGGTCATCGCTTCTCCTTGTGCCGTCGGATCTGTGCGGCACCACCGTCGGAGCGGCGACGCTGCGCCGGGCCAAAGAGCGGGCGCAGCGGGCGAGTTCGCTCTAGGCTGCAGGTCATCGACTGCCCGGTGGTGACCGCAGCGGGCACCATCGGGCACGCAAGGGGCACCGGAGCGGGGGGATGACCGAGAAGGCCACGACGCTCCATGCCGAGTTGAGCGCGCTGGAGCGGCGGGCCAGGGCGGGGCGTCGGGCCGACGGCCTGCCGTACTCGCGTCGCGAGACGGCCAAGGCGCTTCGCGCGCGCCCCGAGCCCGTGGACCTGAACAGCAGGCGACTCAGCGACTGGCTGCCCGACGATCCGGCGAAGGCCGTCGCCCCGAGCCCGGCGAACGCCGACGCCGTCTGGGCCCTGGTCTGCCTGTGGAACGAGTGGGCCCGCGTCCCCCCGCGCGAGCGCCCGTCCCGCCGGTACGTCAACGACCTCGTGGACGCCGCGCAACCCGAACGCCGCCCGCGGCCGACCGTCGCGCCCACGCTCCCGCCGCGTCTGCGGGCCCTGCTGGAGCGGCAGAGCACGCTCAGCGAGGACTGGCCCTACGTCCTGCACGAGGGGTCCGGCTCCCTGCTGCCGCTGTCGATGATCCACGTACGGCAGCACATCGACCTCGGCATGGAGACGGACATCGATGGCGGCGACGCCCGCGACAGCGACGGCTATGGAGACGGCGACCAGCACAGCCGGGACCTGGGGCCTGCGCCCCGAAGCCTGCCCCTGGACGCCCTCCTCTCCGACGACGCCGTCGGTCACCTCCTCTTGGAGGCGGGCCCCGGCGGCGGCAAATCGTCCCTGCTGGCCCGGCTGGCCGGGGACGTTTCGGATGCGCTCCTGCGCCGGGACGACCCGCACCGGCCACCCGTCATCCCCCTCTGGGCGACCGCTTCGGCGCTCTCCGCGCACCCCCACGGCGTCGAGGACGCCCTGGCCCGCCCCCTGTCGGACGACCACGGCGGCGAGGAGCCCGTCCGGTTCCACGAGACCGTCGCGGACCTGCTGCCCGAGGCCGGCCGGTGGCTCCTGCTCGTCGACAGCCTGGACGAGCTCCCCGATCCGAACGCCCGCGCCCATCTGGTCCACCGGCTCACGCGCCTCGCCAGGGAGACGGCCGCCCAGAGCGATGAGCGCGTACGGATCGTCATCACCAGCCGCCCCATGCAGGAGCCCGAGCGGAGGCTGCTGGAGATGGCCGGGTTCACCGCGCGCACCCTGGCTCCCTTCGACCACCACCAGCTCCGGGAACTGGCCGGGCGCTGGTTCGACCAGCACGAGCACGGCGGCACCCTCGCGGCGGAGTTCCTGCGCCAGGTCGACCTCGCCCGCCTGCGGGACCTCGTACGCGTACCCCTGCTCGCGGCCGTCGCCATCGCCCTCTACGAGGCGTGGCCCGACCGGGCCCTGCCGTCGAACCAGTACGCCCTCTACGAGCAGTACCGCCTGTACCTGACCGCGGCCAAGGCCCAGCACCGCGGATCCCGCCTCGGCCGGCTGGCGACGCTGTCGCTCAGGAACCCCTCGGCCGCCGCGGCCGTCAGGTTCCTGGAGCAGAACTTCGACGACCTCCTGCGCGAAGTGGCCCACGCGGCACGCGTCATGAAGGCGCCGGACCTGCACCAGCACGCGATCGACTGGCTGGCGCGGAAGCTCGGGCCCGCCGCCCGGGTCTCCATTCCGGGCTGGCGGGACGCCGTCGCCGGGCTCCTGACCTCGACCGGGCTGATCGTCTCCCGGAACGGCAGGCTGCGCTTTCTGCACATCAGCTTCGCCGAGCACCTCGCGGCGGAACACGACGCCCGGCTCCTGCCCGTGGAGTTCTCTCCCCTGGCCGACAGCTGGCAGGAGGTCGTGCTCGGCGCCACCCGCCTGCGCGGCCGGCGGACCCGCCACGCGATGGCCACGCTGCTCCACTACTGTCACCTGCGGCCGCTCTCCTCGGCGGCGTTGCTCAGCTGGCTCCAGCAGGGCAGCGACCGGCATCACCGCGTCGCCGCCCGGCTGTTGGCGGAGGGCTGCCCCGCCTCGGCCGAGCACGTGCGGGACTTCCTGGAGAGGCTGCCGTACCTGCCCGCCGAATGCTGGGAGTCCGCCGGCCACCTGGCCGACGAGGCGGCGTACGAGATGCTCGTCTTCTACGCGTCGAGTTCCGCTCAGCACCGCACGACCAGGGAGCACGCGCTCGACGCGCTCGCCCTCCGGCACCCCGGGGAGGCGCTGCTGCTGCGCGAGCGGCTGGGCCGGGAGGAGTTCCGGCCGCGGCCCGAGTCGCCGTCGACCGGCCTGCATGCGACGGCGGTCGTGGGGACCGGCGTGGAGAGCGTGCTGGAGGGGTTCGGCCCGGCCGATGTCCGCGACCAGGCGGACATCCTGGGCGCCATGATCCTCACCGGGGAGCTGGAGCCGGCCGACAGGGCGGCGATCGCCCAGGCGCTGTGCGCCTCGGCGCCCGACCGGGCCCGGCAGGTCGCGGACCGGCTCGAAACGCTCGCGCGCGACACCGCCCGCACCCCTTGGGCCCGTCATCACGCGGTCGAGGCGCTCCTCGAGTTCGGCGGCTCGTACGTCGGTACCGCCGCGGCCGTGCTGTTGGACCTCGCGACGCGGCCGGACCTCGCGCCCCTGGACCGGTGGGACGCCGCCGAGAGCGTGCTCGACCTGGGTGCACCCCACACCGAGCACGCCCGCCGGATCATGCGGGCGCTGACGCGGGAGCCGGGCCTGTCGGTCGGAGACCTGTTCGACCTCCAGGGCCGCACTCACCGGCCCGGTCCCGCCTGACCGTCCGCGCGTGGTGTGGTCAGGCGAACGGTTGCCGGAGGGTTGCCGACCGGAGGGAGGCGTATCGGGGTGGCTGATATCAGAGGGGGCGACGCGGGTGTCCGCCAGTGGCTCAGGGGCATCGAGGTGTTCGCCCGTCTCCTGCCCGGCTTCGCCCCGGAGCGGGCACCGGCCGAACCGGTCGCGCTGTTCCTGGACTGGCTCGCCGAGGCGGTGGCCGCGGGGGTTCCCGATCCGCACGCCATGACCCTGTCCACGGTGGACGCGTCGGGAGCCCCGGACGCCCGCGTACTCCTCCTCAAGGGCGTGGACGGCGCGGGTTGGCAGTTCGCCGGGCGCGCCTTCAGCCCCAAGGGCGGTCAGCTCGCCTGCCGTCCGCGGGCGGCGCTCACCTTCTACTGGCCGGAGCACGGCCGGCAGGTCCGCGTCCGCGGAACCGTCACCGCCGGCTCGGCGCAGGACAGCGCGGCGGACTTCCTCGGCCGCTCCGCCACCGCCCGCGCGGAGGCCCTGCTGGGCCGCCAGAGCCAGTACCTGACCGACCCCGCCGATCAGGAGCGGGCCCTGGCGAAGTCGCTGGCCATGATCGAGCGGGAGCCCTCGCTCGTGGACACGGCCTGGACGCTCTACACCCTGGAGCCGACGGAGGTGGAGTTCTGGCAGGCCGCCGAGAGCCGCGTCCACACCCGGCTGCGCTACGAACGCTGCCGGGGCGGCTGGGAGCGCTTCCCCCTCTGGTCCTAGCCGCTGCCCCTCCCGGTCCTGGCCGGGCTCCCGCACCATGCGAAAACACAGATGCCAGCAGAACTGAGTATCCACCTCGCAGGTGCCCCAATGATTGACTGATTCTCCTCTTGAATGATTCACTGATCTCCGGCGCTCGCTCCCCGACTGCTTGGCGGCTCTCGCAGTCGCAGCGGGCGTGACGCAAGGAAGCCCCTGCATGCCGATCGCGGTGTTCGGCACGCAGGGGCTCCTTCATGCCGCCATGGCTCGAACGTAAGGAGTGGCCGATGGCAGTCGTCGTCCTGCAGCACGCCCCGGCGGGAGTCCCCTCCGCCGTGGATGCGGCCCTGGAAGCAGCCCGGCTGGACATCCGCATCTACCGCGCGGCGGAGGGCGATCTGCCCGAGGACCTCACCGGGGTCGACGCCGTCGTGGTGACGGGCACGGCCGCGCGGATACCGACCGGCGAGAGCAGCCCCTCGCGCGACGCCGAGCTGGAGCTGTTGCGCGGCGCGCTGGCGACGGAGGTGCCCGTGCTCGGTCTCGGCCTGGGCGCGCAGCTGCTCGCCGAGGCGGCCGGCGGGGGTGCGCCCGAGGACCCCGAGCGCTCCGAGCGGCCGGGCCGAGGGCCCGTACGCACCGCACCGGTGTCGGGCTCGGACCCGCTGTTCGCCGGTATGGCCGCGGAGGACCACCACCGCGTCCACGCGTTCCGCATCGGCGCCAGCGCCTGGGGCCTGCTCCTCCCCGTCGAGGCCGGGCCGGCGCGCGTGGCCGTGGAGCGCTGGTGGGGGCTGCTGCCGGCCCGGTTCGCCGAGCTGGTGGCCGGCCGCTCCGAGCACACCGCCACCCGTGCGTTCTTCACCCGGCGTGCGGACGCGTGGGAGGAGCGCTTCGCCTACCAGACCCCCGCCTACGAGGCCGCCGTCGCCCGCATGGGCCTGCGGCGCGGGCAGACCGCGGTCGACCTGGGCTGCGGTACCGGGCGGGCCATGCCGGCGCTGCGCGCGCACGTGGGCGACGAGGGCACGGTGCTCGGGTTCGACGTCACCCACGCGATGCTCACGGCGGCCGCCCGCATCGGCCGGACCACGGCCGGCCGGCTCCTCCTCGCCGACTGCGCCAGGCTGCCGCTGCGCCCCGCGTCGGTGCACGGCATCTTCGCGGCGGGGCTCCTCGACCACCTCCCGCGCCCGCGCACCGCCCTGCTGGAATGGGCGCGCGTCAGCGCACCGGACGGCGCCCTCCTGCTGTTCCACCCGGCGGGCCGGGCCGAGCGGGCCGCCCGCCACGGCCGGCCGCTGAGCCCGGAGGACCCGCTCGCCGAGCCCAACCTCCGGCCGATGCTCGACGCCACCGGCTGGCGGCTGACGACGTACGACGACGCGGAACAGCACTTCCTCGCCCGGGCCGTCCTCGCACGCTGACCGCCCCGGCATCCCGTGCGCCCTCGACGGCAGGGCCGATTCCCCTGTACGGATGCCGCGGCGGTGGGCCAAGGTGGCGTTGGCGTGGTACCAGTACTGCTTGTAGCAATCCTCGGTGGTGCACTGCGGCGGGCTGCCGGCGTTGCAGCCGTTGCTGCTGTTGCAGAAGGAGTCGAGCGGGGGCTTGACGGCCGTCATACGGGGGTTGATGTCGGCCCACCAGGCCGCCTGGTGGCCGTCGTCAGGTGTCCTTCTTGGCCAGGAACCTTCGCAGGCGGGTCAGCGGCCAGGTGTTGATGACGTCGTCCGCGGTGAGCCAGCCGCGCTGCGCGGTCGCCACGCCGTAGCGCATGTACGGCAGGTGCGTGGTGGCGTGCGCGTCGGAGTTCACGGCGAACTTCACGCCGTACCGCTTCGCGCGCAGGATGTCCTCGTCGCGGAGGTCGAGCCGTTCGGGGTGGGCGTTGACCTCCAGCGCGGTGCCCGCCCGCGCGCAGGCCTCGAACACCGCGTCGAAGTCGGCATCGATACCCGGGCGTTTGCCGATCCGGCGGGTCGTGGGGTGGCCGATGACGGCGACGTGCGGGTTCTCGCAGGCGCGGATGAGGCGGCGGGTGAGTTCGCTCCTGCTCTGGTGGAAGTGGGAGTGCACGGAGGCCACGCAGATGTCGAACTCCGCGAGGAACTCGTCGGGCCAGTCGAGGGTGCCGTCCGGGCCGATGTTGAGTTCCGTGCCGTGCAGCAGCCGCATCCTGTGGTGCGCGCCGTCCAGTTCCCGTACGCGCTCGCGCTGGGCGAGGATCTTCTCGCTGGTCATGCGCTGCATGGAGAGGTTCGGGGCGTGGTCGGTGACCGCGTAGTACGCGTATCCGAGGGCGGCAGCGGCGGCAACCATGTCCTCCAGCGGGGCCAGGCCGTCGGTGAGGTCGGTGTGGGTGTGCAGATCGCCGCGGATGTCCTTGTCCGTGAGGAGGTCCGGGAGTTCGCCGCGCAGCCCGGCCGCGATCTCGCCGCGGTCCTCGCGCAGGGTCGGGGGGATCCAGGGCAGTCCCAGCCGGGCGTAGACCGCTTCCTCGGTCGCGGAGGTGAGGTTCTCGCCGCTCTCGGCGTCGAAGAGTCCGTACTCGGAGAGCTTGAGGCCCTGGCGCACCGCGAGTTCGCGGGTGCGGATGTTGTGCGCCTTGGATCCGGTGAAGTACTGGAGCCCCGCGCCCCAGGAGGCGGGCGGCAGGACGCGCAGGTCCACCTGGAGGCCGGTGGCGGTCCGTACGGAGGTCTTCTTCTGCCCGTGGGCGATGACCTCGGCGGTCTGCGGGAGGGTGGTGAGCGCGTCCATGAACGGAGCCGGCCGGCGGGCCGCCACCAGGATGTCGACGTCGCCGATGGTCTCCCTCATGCGGCGCAGGGACCCGGCGTACGTGCACCGGACGCAGCCGGGGACCTCCGACAGCGCGGCGACGAGCTGCTCGGCGACGTCCATGGCCGCGCTGACGAGGATCCGTCCCTCGCCGGCCTTCTGCAGCACCGCGATGCCGTGCAGGATGTTGTCCTCGGTCCGCTCGCCGAAGCCCTTCAGGTCGCGCAGCCGTTCCTGGCCGATGGCCTCGACCAGCTGGTCCACGGAGCTGATGCCGAGCTCCTCGTACAGCACCATGGCCTTGCGGGGCCCGAGCCCCGGAATCGCGACCAGCTCGCGCACTCCGGCCGGTACGTCGGCCCGGGCCTCGTCGACCACGGTCATGCGGCCGGTCCGCAGGTACTCGATGATCTTGTCGGCGACCGATGTGCCGACGTGGGGGATCTCGCGCAGGCCCTTGGCGTCGAGCGTGGACACGTCCTGCGGGTGGCCCCCGACGGCCCGGGCGGCCTTCTCGTAGGCGCGCGCCTTGAAGGCCTCCCCGCCCCGGATCGCGAGGAGGTCCGCGTACTCCTGGAGCAGAGCCTCGACCTGGTCGTTGGCTCGGGCCATGACTCCAGGGTGCCCCGCGGGCCGCGCCCGGGCACGTCGGGCGGCCCACCGGTCCGTGGGCGGCCCGGGGTCAGAGCATGACGTGTTTGGCCTGGGTGTAGTCCAGGAGGCCGGACAGGGAGAGGTCGCTTCCGTAGCCGGAGTGCTTGACCCCGCCGTGGGGCATCTCGGAGACGGTGGTGCCGTGGGTGTTCACCCAGACGATGCCGGTGTGCAGGGCGCGGGTGGCGCGCATGGCCCGGTCGTGGTCGGTGGTCCACACGCTCGCGGCCAGGCCGAAGCGGACGGCGTTGGCCAGGTGCAGGGCCTCGGTCTCGTCGGCGAAGGGCTGGACGGTCACCACCGGGCCGAAGGTCTCCTCCTGCACGATCTCGTCGTCCTGGCGGACGCCGGCGACCACGGTGGCCTCGTGGAAGAAGCCGGGGCGGGGCGGCCGGCCGCCGCCGGTGACGATCTCGGCGTGGGCCGGCAGCCGGTCCAGCAGGGCCCGTACCGAGGCGAGTTGGGCCGCGTTGTTGAGGGGGCCGAAGTCGACTCCGGTGCGGAGCGCGGCCGCTTCGGCGGCGAAGGCCGCGAGGAAGGCGTCGTGGATCCGGCGGTGGACGAGGAGCCGGGTGGGCGCGGTGCAGTCCTGGCCGGCGTTGTAGTAGGCGACCGCGGCGAGGGCGGCGGCGGTGGCCGGCACGTCCACGTCCTCGTGGATCAGGACGGGGGCGTTGCCGCCCAGTTCCAGGTGGACCCGTTTGAGGCCGGCGGCCGCGGCCGCGGCGATCTCCCGGCCGGCCCGGACGCTGCCGGTGACGGCGATCAGGGCGACGTCCGGGTGGGCGGTCAGGGCCCGCCCGGTGTCGCGGTCACCGCAGACCACGTTGAGCACCCCCGGCGGAAGGTGGTCGGCGGCGAGCCGGGCCAGGAGCACGGCGGAGGAGGGCGTGGTGTCGGCCGGTTTGAGCACGGTGGTGTTCCCGGCGGCGATGGCCGGGGCGATCTTCCAGGCGGCCATCATCAGCGGGTAGTTCCAGGGGGTGATCTGGGCGCAGACGCCGACCGGTTCCCGGCGCAGCAGGGAGGTGCGGCCCTCGGTGTACTCGGCCGCCGCGGCGCCCGGGAGGTTGCGTGCGGCGCCGGCGAAGTAGCGGACGGCGTCCGCGATCGCGGGCAGTTCCTCGGCGCGGAACTGCTCCGGGGGTTTGCCGGTGTCCGCGGTCTCGGCGGCGGTGAGGGCGTCGGCGTGTGCCTCGATGGCATCGGCGATGCCGAGCAGGGCGCGCTGGCGGGCGGCCGGGGTGGTGGTGGACCAGTGCGCGTACGCCGTGGCCGCCGCGGCGCAGGCCGCGTCCGTGTCGGCGGGGCCGGAGCGCGGGGCGTGGCCGTGCACCCGGCCGGTGGCCGGGTCCGTCAGGGCCATGGTCGCGCCCGAGGCGGCGGGGCGGTCCGCTCCCCCGATGTGGTTGTGCAGGACGTCAGCCACGGCGCAGCGCCTCCTCGGCGGCGGCGCGTCCGGTACGGACGGCGCCTTCCATGTATCCGGCCACCCACTGATCGGATCCGCAGACGTAGAAGGGTGGTTCGTGGGTGCCGTGCCGGGGGCCGACGGCCATGACGTCGCCGGGGGTCCACTGGGTGACGTACCCCTGGGTCCAGGGGTCGGTGCCCCACAGGCGCAGGTACGAGGCGAGCGGCCGGTGGGCCTCGTCGCCGTAGAGGCGGGCGATGTCGGCGAGCAGTTCGGTGGTGCGCAGCGGGGCGGGCGTGCCGAGGAGGACGCCGTAGCGTTCGGGCGGGACGAGGGCGGACAGGATGCCTTCGCTCTGCGGCCAGGTGCTGCCGAGGACCCCCTCGCTTTCGGAGAGGCCGCTGAGGCCGCGCCCGCGCCAGAAGGGGCGCTCGTACGCGGCGGTGAACTTGGCGGCGAGGGCGTGGCGTTGGCGGTGCAGGGAGGCGAGGCGTTCGTCGGACACTCCGGTGACGGCGACCGAGCGGAGCGGGCCGACGGGGAGGGCGCTGACGACGGCGCCGGCGGTCAGGGTCTCGCCGCCGGCCAGGCGTACGGTGCAGGGGCCGGGCCGGCGGATCGCGATCGCCTCGACGGGTGAGCCCGTACGGATCCGTCCGGCGAGCCCTTCGGCCATGCGCAGGGCCACGGTGGCCGATCCCTCGGCGACCCGCAGGCCCTCCCAGGCCTCGTACTCGTAGTGGCCGGTGGCGGGTACGGCGGCGTGCTTGCGGAGGGCTGCGAGCAGGGAGGTCCGTTCGCAGGAGCCGTCGGCGAGGGCGAGTTGGCCGATCTCCCAGAGGCGGACGACGGCCGGGGTGGCTCCCTGGGCGCGCAGCCAGTCGCCGACGGACAGCAGGTCGAGGGCGGTGGCTTCGGGGTGCGACCAGGGGTCGGCCGGGTCCACGGACTCGGCGAGCGCGGTGAAGGCGGCGGTGACCTTGGCGTGGCAGGTGTCGTCGCCGGGGCCGAACCAGTGGGGCGGGTCCGCGGCGGACACCCCTTCGGGGGTGGCGCGGACGAGGGCGCCCGGTTCGGCGACGTAGCTGGGCACCAGGGTGAGGCCCAGTTCCGCGGCCAGCGTGGTGTAGGCGGTGTGGGCCCGGCCCGCCACCTCCCCGCCGAGCTGGACCAGCCGGCCGTCGGGGAGGGTGGTCTGTTCGACGCGTCCGCCGACCCGGTCACGGGCTTCGACGACGAGGACGTCGGCCCCGCCCGCGGCCAGGTCGCGGGCGGCGGCGAGACCGGCCAGTCCGGCGCCCAGCACGATGACGTCGTGGTTCATGGGGGTGCTTCCTTCGGTCGGTACCGGGCGGCGGTACGGGCGGGAGCGGCGGCGGGAGGGGCGGCGCGGGCTCAGTCGAGGACCAGGCAGTGTTCGGGCTTCCAGCCGACCTCGACCTGCTCGCCGCCGCTCCAGCGGTCCTCCATGCGGGAGCGGACGGTGTTCTGCTCCAGCACGGACACCGTGACCCCGGGGGCCAGTTCGATGAGGTAGGTGGTGGTCGGTCCGCAGTAGACGGTCTCCCGGACGACTCCGCTCACCTTGGCCATGCCCGGTTCGAAGTCGGAGAGCCAGATCTTCTCCGGGCGGATCGAGAGGCTGACCCGGCTGCCGTCGGGCACGTCGGTCCGGGGGCCGACGGGCAGGGCGGGGCCCTGGTCGAGGACGACCCGGCCGGAGCGGTAGGTGCCGGGGACGAGGTTGGAGGTGCCCATGAAGGAGGCCACGAAGCTGCTCGTCGGGCGCTCGTACACGTCCTCGGGCGTGCCGCACTGCTCGATGCGGCCCTCGTTCATGACGGCGAGGCGGTCCGACATGGTCAGTGCCTCGTCCTGGTCGTGGGTGACGAAGACGAAGGTGATGCCGACCTCGCGCTGGATCTGCTTGAGCTCGACCTGCATGCGGCGGCGGAGTTTGAGGTCGAGGGCGGCCAGCGGTTCGTCCAGCAGCAGGACCTGGGGGCGGTTGACGAGGGCGCGGGCGAGGGCGACGCGCTGGCGCTGGCCGCCGGAGAGGGTGGGCGGCTTGCGGCCGGCCAGTCCCCCGAGCTGGACGAGGTCGAGCATGTCGGCGACGCGCTCGCGGATCTCGGCGCGGGCGACGCCCTTGCGCTTGAGGCCGAAGGCCACGTTGTCGGCCAGTGAGAGGTGGTCGAAGAGGGCGTAGCTCTGGAAGACGGTGTTGACGTTGCGCTTGTTGGGCGGCAGGCCGGTGACGTCCTGGCCGTCGAGCAGCACGCTGCCTTCGGTGGGGTCGGCGAAGCCGCCGGTCATCCGCAGCAGGGTGGTCTTCCCGCAGCCGGAGGGGCCGAGGAGGGAGAAGAACTCGCCCGGGGCGATGTCGAGGGTGACGTCGTGGACGGCGTAGGCCTCGGAGTTGGGGTACCGCTTGCCGATCCGGTCGAGCCGGACGGCGGGGTGGTCGTACACGGGGGTCGGGTACATGGGGTCACTTCCCGGAGAGCAGATCGAGGCCGCCACGGCGGCCGAACAGGCGCGGGATGGCGAGTGCGAGGACGATGAGTCCGATGGATCCGACGAGCATCAGGGTGCCGACGGCGTTGATGGTGGGCTGGACGCCGAACCTGATCGCCGAGTAGATGCGGACGGACAGCGGCTGCGGATCGACGCCGGTGGTGAAGTAGGCGAGGACGAAGTCGTCGAAGACGAGGGCGAAGATCAGCACCCCGGAGGCGAGGATGCTCGGGAGCAGCGCGGGGAGCGTCACCAGGCACAGGGCCTGTCTGCGGGTGGCGCCGAGGTCCATCGCGGCCTCTTCGACCTCGGGGTTGAGGGCGGCGATGCGGGAGCGCAGGATGACCGTCACGTACGAGATGGAGAAGGTGATCTCGGCGAGCATCACGGTGCCGGTGGACAGCGTGATGCCCAGCCCCTTGAAGAGCAGCATCGCCGCGACGCCGGTGACGATCTCCGGGGTGATCAGCGGGACGAGCATGACCAGGCCGGCGAAGGAGCCGAGGCGGCCCCGGTTGCGGACGAGGCCCAGGGCCAGGGCCACGCCGAGGACGAGCGAGCCGGCCATGGCGACGAGGGACACCCGCAGGCTCATGCCGAGCGAGTCGAGGAGCACGTCGTCGTGGAGGAACGCCGAGTACCAGCGGAGGCTGACGCCGTCGAAGACGGTCAGGGACTTCTGCGCGTTGAAGGAGAACAGGACGACGACGGCGACGGGGAGGTAGAGCAGCGCGAAGAAGACCGCGGTGACGGCGATGGCGAACCGGGGCCTGCGCTCGGCTCCGCGGCGCGGCCGCCGCGGGCGCGGGGGGCGGGGCCGCGGTCCGGCGGGCCCCTGCGGCCCGGCCGTGCCGGCGGGACGGGGGACGGTGGGTACGGTCGTTCCGCGCGACAGTCGAAGTGCCGTACGAAGACCTCGGGGGGCGGGTCGCAGGGTCATCGGGCCGCCTCCGCCTCGTCCTTGCGGGTGCGCCGCAGGTAGCCGAGCATCCCGAGCAGCAGGACGGCCATCAGCAGCATGGTCAGGGCGGAGCCGAGCGGCCAGTTCTGGCCCTGGAAGAACTTGTCCTGGATCAGGTTGCCGATCATGATCTGGTCGGGGCCTCCCATGAGCTGGGCGCTGACGAAGTCGCCCATGGCGGGCAGGAAGACGAGGACGCAGCCGGCGGCCGCGCCCTGCCGGGTGGCGGGGACGGTGACGAAGAGGAAGGTCCGCAGGGGGCCGCCGTAGAGGTCGCGGCCGGCTTCGATGAGCGAGGTGTCCATGCGTTCCATGGCCGCGTACAGCGGGATGACCATGAAGACGACGAAGCCGTAGACGAGTCCGGCGATGACGCCCGGTCCGGTCTGCAGGATCCTGGTGCCGTCGTCGGCGACGCCGATCGCGCGCAGGGCCTTGAGCAGTGGTCCGTCGTCGGAGAGGAGGACGGACCAGCCGTACATCCGCACCAGGTAGTTGGCGAAGAACGGGACGACGATCGCGGCGATCAGCAGGTTCTTGAAGCGTCCGCCGTGCAGGGCGATGGCGTAGGCCACCGGGTAGGACACGGCCAGGCAGATGAGGCAGGTGATCAGCGCGTAGCCGAGGGAGCGCAGCAGGACGGTGCGGTAGGCCGGGTCGGCCAGCGCGGCGAAGTTGTCGGGGTTGAGTCCGAAGCGGGGGTTTCCGAGGGGGTCGGTGGTACCGAGTGCGAGGGTGGCCACCAGGAGGAGGGAGGCGAGGAGGAATCCGGTCATCCAGAGGGTGCCGGGGAGCATGAGCCAGGTCCACAGCCGCGCCCCGGACGCGGCGGACGTTCCTCCGCGCGGGCGGGCGGCGGGGCCGGATCGATCGCGTCGCAGCATGTCAGCCGGCCTTCACGTCGGTCCAGGCGGCGTCGCGGCGCTGTTCGCCCTCCGCGGTGCCGTTGCGGAAGTAGCGGTCGTCCTTGAGGTCTTGTGCGGTGACCAGGCACTGGGGGAAGGGTTCGACGAGCGCGGTGTAGGTGTCCTCGGTGCCGCGGACCGGCATCGGGTAGCCGATGTACTCGATGTTCTTCTTCACGTTCTCCGGGCGGAGCATGTAGTCGATGAAGAGCATCGCGGTGCCGGGGTGCTGCGCGTTGGCGGGGATGGCGTAACAGTCGGAGTTGACGGGGGCGCCCTCACGGGCGACTTCGAAGCCGAAGACGGTGGGGTCCTCCGCCTGGGCGAGCATGGCGGCCATGTCACCGCTCCAGGCCTGGGTCATGTCGGCGTTGCCGTTGAGCAGGTTGTTGTAACTGTCGCTGGAGAAGCCGCGCAGGCGGGGGCGGAGCGAGCGCAGGGTGTCGGTGACGCGTGCGAGGTCGCCCGGATCGCCGGTGGTGAGGTCGAGGCCCAGCTTGAGGGCTCCCAGGCCGAGCACCTCGTCGCGGTCGTCGAGGACGAAGACCTTCCCCTTGGCCTGGGCGTTCCACAGGTCGTCCCAGGAGCCGGTCAGGTCGCCGAGCCGGTCGCGGCGCCAGCCGATGCCGGTCTTGAACATGGTGAAGGGGACGGTGTGGGCGGAGCCGGGGTCGTACCAGGGGTCGGTGAAGTAGTCGTAACCGCCGAACACGGCCTCGGCGTTCTTCAGCCGGGTGTGGTCGATCGTCCGCAGTCTGCCGCCGGCGGCGAGGCGCTGCGACCACTTCGCGGTGGGGAAGATGATGTCGTAGCGGTTTCCCGCGTTGAGCTTGGCGGCCATGCCTTCCATGGAGTCGAAGTTCGACTGGACGACCTTGACGCCGTACTCCTTCTCGAATCCTTCGAAGACGGCGGGATCGACGAAGTCGGCCCAGTTGAAATAGACCAGGTCGCCGTCGACCTTGACGTCGATCGGTGCCTGACCGGCCGCTTCGCCGGCCGGGTCAGCGCCGGAGGCGAATCCGCAGCCGGCGGCGGCGAGGCCGAGGACCGTGGCGGTGCCGGCGCGCAGGAAGGAGCGTCTGGTCGGGGGGAGTGCCTCGGGGGACATGGGGTCCTCTCCGTAGGGGGGCCTCGGGGGGAAGGGGCGCCGGGGTGGTGACGGGGGGCGGCGCGGACGTGTGCAGACAAGCGGTGCAGCGGGGGGCGGGCCTACGGCGGTACGGCTGGGAGGGGTGGCCGTACGGTGGTGCCCGCGGCGGGTCTTCAGCGGGAACGGCTCACTGTCCCGCGGTGTCGAGGTCCGCCCGGATGCGGCCGGCGAACCAGCCGACCGCCGACTCGCGGCGGGACAGGGGCCCGGGCTCGAAACCGGGGGTGGAGAGTCCCTTCTGGACGCGGGCGACCAGTTCGGCGTCCTCGTCGTTGGTGATCCAGCCGATGTGGATGTTCAGGCGCCGGGCGAGCCGGGTGCGCAGGCCGGTGCCGCGCCGGGTGTAGAACGCGCCGGGCACTGCCACCCGGTCCACCGCCGTCGGGATCGCGGTCCAGGCCAGTACGTGGTCGGGGTAGAAGTCGATGAGGGTGTTCGGGTAGATCACCGCGTACCGCCAGACCCGCCTGTCGGCCTCGGCGAGGCCGGGCATGGGGGCGGCGATGCGCTGGTAGAGGCGTTCGGCCCAGTTCGAGGACGGTTTGTCCCGCAGCGGCGAGGCGAACAGCGCGTACGAGTCCTCGATCTCGCAGGTGTAGCCCTGGTAGTCGAGCAGCCGCATCAGCCCGGGATGGGCGACGGGGACGTGGTAGCCCTCCAGGTAGTTGTCGACCGCCACCTTCCAGTTGGCCTCCTGCACCTCGGCGCCGGCCAGGTCGTGGATGCGGCTGCGGCCGACGGGCACCAGGTCGGCGCCCGCGTAGTGGCCGACCGCCTCGGCGAGCCCGGCGCACTGTTTCGCCAGTGGCACGGCGTCGGGGTCGAGGTTGACGAAGACGAAGCCGAGGAAGGATTCGACGCGGGCCGGGAACAGGCCGAGCGCGGGCTTGTCGAGGCAGGGGATCTGCCGGGCCTCCGGGGCGCCGACCAGGCTGCCGTCGAGGCGGTACGTCCAGCCGTGGTACGGGCAGCGGATGGCCTTGCCGTCCGGTTCGGGGGCGGTGACCAGGCGCGTTCCGCGGTGCCGGCACACGTTGAGGTGGGCGGCGAGGCCTCCGTCCTCGGTGCGGACGACGAGGACCTCGCGGTCCGCGACCGTGGCGGCGAGCCGGGCGCCGGGGCCGGGCAGGTCGGACTCGTGGCAGACGAGCTGCCAGGACCTGGCGAAGACCTGCCGCGTCTCGGCGGCGGCCGTGCCGGGGTCGGTGTAGTAGCGGGCTGACAGTGCGGGCCCGGGAGCGTCCTGGACCGGCTGCCGGTCAGGGTCGGCGGGGGTTCGTTCGGGGGCTCTGGAGTACATCGGGTGACTCCTCCGTGCCGGCGGTGCGGCGATCGGTTCGGCGTCCGGTTCAGAGAGGGAGGGCGAGACGACCCAGCGGCGGGCAGCAGGAGGCGGCGGACGCCGCAACCTTGCTGACCGATTGGACAGCCAGATTGCTGGCTGATTTCCGCCGGGTCAAGACTTGTACGCTGACCGATCGGTCAGCTAGCGTAATTCTCGTCGCTGCACCGGCGTTCCTCCACTTCTGGGCCTTTTGTCGGGCCGGATGCAGCCCCGCCCCCCGGGCATCCCCCCTCCTCTGCCTTTGGCTCACGTGACCGTCCGGCCCCTGACGGTCACGGACCGTCCCCCTCCCCCCTCCCTTCCTCCACCCCACCCCTCCCGGAGGCACGCATGAGCGGTCGTCGGCGTCTGGACTGGCTCGGGCTCACCCCCGAACCCGAGCGGGAGCTGCCTGCGGCGGTCGCCGCCCTGCGCGCCTCCTCGCAGCGCCCGCCCGTGGCGCCCGCCGAGCTGGCGGCCGCCGAGCGGCGCCGCGTCGAACACCTGGTCCTGCGGGGCAGCCGGCACAGCTGGCTGCGCTACCTGACCGAGGTCACCGAGCTGGTGACCGCCGCGGCCACCGGCCCGGAGCCAGGGCCAGGGCCCGAGCCGGGGCCAGGGCCGGGCCCCGGCGACCGTACGGCCGCCCTGCTCGCCGCCGAGGTGGTCCTCGACCACCACCGCATGCTCATCGGCCTCCCGGGACCGGGGTACGGCCGCACCGCCAGGGACCGCGCCGCGCTGGAAAGCGCCGTACGGACCCTGCGGACCACTCCCCCGACAGGAGAAAGCCGATGACCACGATCCGCCGGCCGGCGCAGCCGCCACCGGACTCCGTACTCGGAGCGTCACCCCACGCCGTCGAGAGCGCGGCGGCCTACCGCGCCGCCGGGGGCTACGCCGCCGCCACCGGCCCGGACGAGCTGCTGCACCACCTCGCCGCGTCCGGTCTGCGCGGCCGGGGCGGGGCCGGCTTCCCGGTCGCCGTCAAACTGCGCTCCGTACGGGACCGGGGCGGCCGCCCGGTGGTGGTGGCGAACGGCGAGGAGGGCGAGCCGGGTTCGGTCAAGGACCGCTGGCTGCTGCGGGCCCGGCCCCATCTGGTCCTCGACGGACTCGCCCGCGCCGCCGCCGTCACCGGCGCCGTCAGCGGCTACGTCTACCTCTCGGACCCCGAAGCGGCGGCGCGCGTCCGCCGGGCCCTCGCCGAACGGGACCCCGGCCTGCGCGTCGAGGTCGTCGAGACCGCCCACACCTACGTCGCCGGGGAGGAGAGCGCGGTCGTCCGCCGGATCGACGGCGGACCGGCGCTGCCCACCGCCAAACCGCCCCGCCCCTTCGAGCGGGGGGTCGGCGGCGCGCCGACCCTGGTCTCCAACGTCGAGACCCTCGCCCGGATCGCCCTCACCGCCGCCCGCCCCGACCTGCGGGACCGGATCGCGGACTCCACCCTGGTCACCCTGTCCGGCGGGCCCGCCGCCCCGGTCCTCACCGAGGTTGCCTTCGGCACGCCGCTGCGCACCCTGGCCTCCCTGCTCGGCACCCCGGAGGCCGGCGGCGCGCTGATGGGCGGCCTGTTCGGCGGGCTCGTCGACTCCGACGCCGTGGACCGCCTCCCGCTCGAACGCGACGCGCTGACCGCCGCCGGTACCGCCCTGGGCTGCGGGGCGATCCGTTTCCTGTCCCCCGGCACCTGCCCGGTGACCGCCTCCGCCGACGCGGCCGGCCACCTCGCGGCCGAGAGCGCCCGGCAGTGCGGGGTCTGCGTCTCCGGGACCAGGGCCGTCGGCGAGGCCCTGTACGCGCTCGCCGCCGGGACGGCCGGGCCGGACACCGCCGACAGCCTGCGGCGCTGGTCGCAGGGGCTGCCGGGGCGGGGCGCCTGCGGTCTGCTCGACGCCGCCGCGGGCATCGCGGGCAGCCTGCTCCGCGCCTTCCCCCGACTCGTCCGCTCCCATCTCGCCGCGCCGTGCCCGGTGTGCGCGGCCGCCGAGCCCGCGGACGGCCGCCGACGCCTCACGGTCGCCGTGCCCGAGGTGGCCCCGCGCACCAGGGCCGCGTCCGCGCCGGCCGTGCCGAAGGCCGCCGCCCTCCCTACCCCGTTGCCCGCCCTGAAAGGAACATCGTGAAACTCCTGCTGGACTCCACCCGCTGCCAGGGCTACGGGCTGTGCCAGGAACACGCACCCGGCCTGGTCGAACTCGACGAATGGGGCTACGCGAAGGTCATCGCCGTCGCGGTCCCGTCCGGTACCGAGGAAGCGGCGCGCGCCTGCGCCGAGAGCTGCCCCAACTCCGCCCTCCGAGTGGAGAAGTGACATGGGACGAGATCTGACGGCCCTCTTCGACCCCCGCTCCGTCGCCGTGGTCGGCGCCAGCGACGACCCCGCCAAGTACGGGCACGCCGTGGCCTCCCAGGCACTGCGCGCCGACGGGCGCCGGCCGGTGCACCTGGTGAACCGGCGCGGCGGCACCGTCCTCGGCAGACCGGCCGCCCCTTCCCTCGCCGCGATCGGCGAACCCGTCGAACTGGTGGTGGTCTCCGTCCCCGGCAACGGCTTCGAGGCCGCCGTCGACGACGCCCTGGCCTGCGGGGCGAAGGCGATCGTCGGCATCACCGCGGGCTTCGCCGAGGCCGGCCCGGCGGGCCTGGCCCGCCAGCGCGCGGTCGTCGCCCGCGTCCGGGAGGCCGGAGCCGTCCTCGTCGGCCCCAACTGCCTGGGCATCGCCGACAACACGACCGAGCTCTACCTCGCCTCGGACCGCTTCGCGCCCGGCGGCGTCGCCCTGCTGAGCCAGAGCGGCAACCTCGCCCTCGAACTCCAGCTCCGCGGCGCCCCGCACGGCCTCGGCTTCTCCCGGTTCGTCTCGCTCGGCAACCAGGCCGACGTGACCCTCGTCGACCTCGTCGAGGACTGTGCCCGCCACGAGGCCACCACCTCGATCGCCGTGTACGCCGAGGACTTCGGCGACGGCAGGGCCTTCGCCCGGGCCGCCGCTGCGGCGGGCAAGCCGGTGGTCCTGCTCACCGCCGGGCGGGGCACCGCCTCCGCGCGCAGCGCCCAGTCGCACACGGGGGCGCTCACCACCTCGGCCGACGTCGTGGTTGCCGCCTGCCGTGACGCGGGCGTGGAACTGGTGCGCACGCCAAGGGAGATGACGGTCGTCCTGGCCGCCCTCAGCGCCCGGCCGGGCCACCCGCGTACGAAGGGACGCGCGAGCGGCGCCCGGACCGCGGTCTTCACCGACGGCGGCGGCCACGGCGCCATCGCCGCCGACGCCGCCGAGGACGCCGGACTCGGCGTGCCGGAACTGGGCGCGGCCACCCAGGCACGGCTGCGGACCGTGCTGTGGCAGCAGTCGGCGGTCGGCAACCCGGTCGACCTGGCCGGCATGGGCGAGCAGCAGCCCCTCTCGTACGCCGACACGGTCGCGGAACTCCTCGCGGCCGAGGAGGTCGACGCGGTCCTGATGACGGGCTACTTCGGTGGCTACGCCGCCTCCGACGGCGGCCTCGGCGGCGGACCGGCCGGCGGCTCCGCGCTCGCCGAGGGCGAGACGCTGGCCGCGGAGAAGATCGTCACGCACCTCGCGGCCGCACCGAAGCCGCTGGTCGTGCAGTCGATGTATCCGGGGTCGCCGAGCTGCCGGGTGCTGGCCGAAGCGGGGGTGCCGGTGTTCGCCGCCACCGAGGACGCGGCCCGCGCGCTGGCGGCGATGACCGGCCGGGCGGCGGCCGGCGGCGGTGCGGGGGAGCTGCCGGAGTTCCCCGCGCTGCCCACCCCGGCCGCGCCGCTGCGGGACGCCGGGTACCACGGGGTGCGGGCGCTGCTCACCGCCGCCGGTGTGCCCTTCCCGGCCGCGCGGGAGATCACCGACGAGGCCGGACTGATCGCCGCCGCCGGTGAGTTCGAGGGCCCGTACGTGCTCAAGGCCCTGCACCTGCTGCACAAGTCGGACGCGGGCGGCGTCGCCCTGCGGCTGGCCGACCGGGAGGCGCTCCTCGCCGCGTACCGGGAGATGCACGCCCGGCTGGGTGCCCCCGCCTACTCGGTCGAGGCGATGGCCGACCTCTCCGACGGCATCGAGCTGATCGTGGGCGTGAACCACGACCCGCGGTTCGGGCCGGTGGCCATGGTCGGACTCGGCGGCGTCCTCACCGAGACCCTGCGCGACGTGGCCTTCGCGCTGGCGCCCGTACCGGCCGGGCGGGCCGAGGCCCTGCTGCGCGGGCTGCGGACCGCCGCGCTGCTGGACGGCGTCCGCGGCCGGCCGGCCGTGGACGTGGCCGCCGCGGCGGCCGTGATCGAACGCATCACCACGGTGGCCGCGGCCCATCCGGAGATCGCCGAGCTGGAGGTGAACCCCTTGCTGGTACGCCCGGACGGCGCCCTGGCCCTGGACGCCCGGGCCGTCCTCGGCTGACCACCGCCGCTCCCCCGCCCCCCTGGCTGGCTCCCTCATCCCTTCCACCGGAGGACACCGCACCATGGACTTCCGCTACACGCCCGAGCAGGCCGACCTCAAGGCCCGCGCCGCCGCCTACGCCCGGCTCCTGATGGAGTACGAGGACCGGTCCGAGGAGGCCGGCGGCCCGCTGCCGGCCGACACGGTCCGCGAACTGACCCGCGCCGCCATGGACGCCGGTGTCTATGCGATCAACATGCCCGCCGCCTGGGGCGGGGCCGGCCTGTCCCTGCTGGACCAGGTCATCGTCGAGGAGGAGTTCGGCAAGGTCACCAACTGCCTCTGGGACATTCCCTGGCGGCCCGCGAACGTCCTCGCGTACGGGACCGAGGCGCAGCGGGAGAAGTACCTGCTGCCCGTCATCCGGGGCGAGCGGTTCGACGCGTTCGCGGTCACCGAGCCCGGGGCGGGCTCCGACCCCGGCTCGGGCACGAGCACCGCGACGCGGACCGACGGCGGCTGGCTGTTGAACGGCGAGAAGTGGTTCGTGACCTGCGGTGACATCGCCGACTTCCTGCTGGTGCAGGCCGATGCGGGCCCGGAGCGGGCCGCGACCCTGTTCTTCGTGGACAAGCACGCACCGGGTGTGGAGATGACGCGGGTCCCGCGCTTCATGCACTCCGCGGTGAACGGGCATCCCGAGTTCACCTTCACCGAGGTGTTCGTCGCCGACGAGGACGTGCTCGGCGGTGTCGGCAACGGGTACGAACTGACCAAGGAGTGGTTCACCGACGAGCGGCTGATGATCGCCGCCCGGACGGTCGGCGCCGCCGAGCGGGCACTGGAGCTCGCCCGCGACTGGGCGGTGCGGCGACGCCAGTTCGGCTCGCCCATCGCCGACTTCCAGCTGATCCAGGGCATGCTCGCCGACTGCGCCGTCGACATCGCCGTCAACCGCGCCTACACCCACCAGGTCGCCTGGGAAGCCGACCAGCCGCACACCGACCGCAAGACCCTGCACGCCAAGGCGTCGACGGCGAAGCTCGCGGCGAGCGAGGCCGCCGGGCGGGTCGTCGACCGCTGCGTGCAGATCTTCGGCGGCCGCGGCTACGACCGCTCGTACCCCGTCGAGCGCATGTACCGGGAGCTGCGCGTCGACCGCATCTGGGAGGGCACCTCCGAGATCCAGCGGCTGATCATCGCCAACGAACTGATCAAGCGCGGCACCCGGGCCCTCGCCCTGCCCGCCTCCTGACCGCTCCTGCCGTCACCCGCTCCCCGTACCGCACCGGTACCAGCACCAGCACCCGTACCCGCCCCCGCGATCACAAGGACCCGGACATGGACTTCCGTCTCACCGCCCGTCAGGAAGAGCTCAGGGACTCGGCGCGCGCCCTCACCGAGTTCATCACGAAGTACGAGCTCGACTGCGAGGAGAACAACGGCCTGCCCCCGCAGGCCCACACCGAGATCCGCGACGCCGTCCTCGACAGCGGCCTGCAGGCCGTCAACATGCCGGCGGAGTGGGGCGGCGCCGGCCTCACCATCCTGGAGCAGGTCACGGTCCAGGCCGAGCTCGGGCGCCTCACCGGCGCCCTCTGGGACATGGTGTGGCGTCCCGCCAACGCACTGTCCTTCTGCACGCCCGAGCAGCGCGAGCGCTACCTCGTCCCCGTCATCCGGGGGCAGCGCCGCGACTGCTACGCGGTGAGCGAGCCCGAGGCCGGCTCCGACCCGCAGAGCCTGAGGACCACCGCGACGCGGACCGCGGACGGCTGGGTGCTGAACGGCGAGAAGTGGTTCGTCACCGTCGGCGACCACGCCGACTTCATGATCGTGCTCGCCGCCGCCGGGGACGAGGGGGCGCCGACCCTGTTCCTCGTCGACAAGGACACACCGGGCATCGAGATGACCCGGGTCCCCCGCTGGATGCACACCTTCGTCTACGAGCACCCCGAGTTCACCTTCACCGACGTGCACGTCCCGGCGGACGCCGTGCTCGGGGAGGTGGGCAACGGCTACGACATCACCCGCTCCTGGTTCACCGAGGAGCGGCTGATGATCGCCGCGCGGACGATCGGGGCGGCCGAGCGCGCCCTGGAACTCGCCCGCGACTGGGCGGTGGAGCGACGCCAGTTCGGCTCGCCCATCGCCGACTTCCAACTGATCCAGGGCATGCTCGCCGACTGCGCCGTCGACATCGCCGTCAACCGCGCCTACACCCACCAGGTCGCCTGGGAGGTCGACGAGGGCGGGATCGACCGCAAGACGCTGCACGCCAAGGCGGCCATCGCCAAGCTGTCCGCGAGCGAGGCCTCCGGCCGGGTCATAGACCGGTGCCTGCAGATCTTCGGCGGCCGCGGCTACGACCGCTCGTACCCCGTCGAGCGGCTCTACCGCGAACTGCGCGTCGACCGCATCTGGGAGGGCACCTCCGAGATCCAGCGCCTCATCATCGCGGGTGAACTGGTCAAGCGCGGCACGGGAGTTCTGCGGCTGCCGGTGACCCGGTGAGCGATGTGGAGCGCGTCGGGATCGTGGGCTGCGGGCTGATGGGATCCGGCATCGCCGAGGTCTGTGCCCGCGCCGGACGGGACGTCGTCGTGGTGGAGGCGGACCGGACCGCCGCGGACGCCGGCCTGGAGCGGATCGAGCGCTCCCTGGCCCGGGCCGCGGCGGCCGGGAAGTTGACCGCCGCCGACCAGGACGCCGCGGTCGGCCGGATCACGCTGACCACGGACATGTCCCTGCTGGCGGACCGGGACCTGGTCGTCGAGGCGGTGGCCGAGGACGAGCGGGCCAAGCTGGAGGTGTTCGCACGGCTGGACCGGGTGGTGGAGCGCCGGGACGCCGTGCTGGCGACGAACACCTCGTCCATCCCGGTCATCCGGCTGGCCGCCGCCACCTCGAGGCCGGCCCAGGTCGTCGGCCTGCACTTCTTCAACCCCGTCCCCGTGCTCCCCCTGGTGGAGCTGGTGCCCTCGCTGCTCACCGGCGAGGAAACCGCCCGGCGCGCGCGGGAGTTCGCCTCCGGGGTGCTGGGCAAACGGGTGGTCCGCGCCCAGGACCGGGCGGGCTTCATCGTGAACGCGCTCCTCGTGCCGTACCTGCTCGCCGCGGTACGGATGGCCGAGTCCGGGATCGCCTCGGCCGAGGACATCGACCAGGGGATGACCCTGGGCTGCGCCCACCCGCTGGGGCCGCTGGCCCTGGCCGACCTGATCGGGCTGGACACCGTCCAGGCCATCGCCCGGTCGATGTACGCGGAGTACCGGGAGCCCCTCTACGCCCCGCCGCCGCTGCTGGCCCGGATGGTGGACGCGGGCCTGCTCGGCCGCAAGACGGGCCGGGGCTTCCACACCTACTCCTGACCGGGTCGGGGGTCGGGGACTGCGTTCCCGACCCGATCTCCGACCCCGTTCCCGATCCCGTTCACGCCCCCGTTCCCGGCCGCCGCGGTCCAACGGCCGGGGACCGGGGGCCCGATGCGCGAGGATGGTGGTCCGGCGGGTCCGGCCGCCGGACCTTCCGCCCACCATCCGCTCAACCACCCACCCACCGACCCAACAGGCGCCGACACGGGGAGCAGCCAACGTGACCAAGGCCGAGCGCGCACTCGAAACGCGGGAACGCATCCTCACGGCCGCGTGCGAGGTGATCGCCGACATCGGTTTCGAGCACGTCTCCATGCGCAAGGTCGCCGAGCACGCCGGTGTCTCCAAGGCCCTGCTGCACTACCACTTCGACACCCGCGAGAAGCTCTTCGCCGAGGCGATGACACACTCCTTCGCCCGGACCGGCACGGACACCGGCAGCGACACCGGTACGGACCCGGCCGCGGTCGTCCTGGCCCGCATCGTGCGCAGCATGCTGCCCACGGACGAGGTGCTCCGCCAGGACTGGAAGCTCTGGCAGGAGCTGTGGGTGCGCGCGCTGCGCGACGGCACGGCCCGGACCCTCGCCGTCGACCTGTACGACCAGCTGCACGCGTGGGTCGCCGGCACCGTGGAACGGGGCATCGCGTCGGGCGAGTTCACCGACTGCGACGTCGCCGCGCTCGGCGCCCTGGTGCTGGCCCTGTGCGACGGCCTCGGCATCCGCCTGATGCTGGACGACCCCCGGGTCGACCTCGCCACGGCCCAGTCGACGGTCTGGCGGGCCATCGCGCCCGCCCTCGGGATCGCGCCGGAGTTCCCTGAGGTCTGACGGCGCCGGGCCGGCGGATTGTTCGGGGAATGTACGGGCGGCGGCGCGCCCGCCGGAACACCGGGTCGACGGGGTTAGCATCGACGGTGTTTCCGCACGTGAGAGGCAGTGATGACGGGTTCGGAGTCCAAGGGCCTCGTGCTGATCGTCGAGGACGAGCGGCACATCTCCGACGTCCAGAGGCTCTATCTGGCGCGCGAGGGCTTCGGTGTCCACGTCGAGGCCGACGGGAGCGCCGGGCTCGCGGCCGCGCGGCGGATGCGTCCGGTGGCCATCGTGCTGGACATCGGCCTGCCGGGCATGGACGGCATCTCCTTCTGCCGTGCCCTGCGCGACGCGGGCGACTGGACGCCGGTGCTGCTGGTCACCGCGCGCGGTGAGGAGGCCGACCGGATCCTCGGCCTGGAGCTGGGCGCGGACGACTACCTGACCAAGCCGTTCTCGCCGCGCGAGCTGGTCGCGCGGGTCAAGACCGTACTGCGCCGGGCGGCGGGGCCGCCCGCGCCGCCGGCGGAGAACCTCGGCGGGCTCAGCGTGGACCCGGTCAGCCGGACCGTGCGCCGCGACGGTGAGCCGGTGGAGCTCACCGCCACCGAGTTCAACCTGCTGGCACACCTGCTCCGGCACGTGGGGCAGGTCTTCACCCGTGAGCAGCTGCTCGCCCAGGTGTGGGGCTACCCGGGCTACCGCGACACGCGCATGGTCGACGTGTTCGTCTCGCAGCTGCGCGCCAAGCTCGGCGACGCGAGCCCGATCCGTACGGTCCGGGGCGTCGGGTACAGCGCGATCGCCCCGCGCACGTGAACCGCCCCCGCCCCGGCTCCGGTACCCGTGGCTCCCTCGCGCGCAACATCGTGGTGCTGAGCACCGTGGTGGCGGCGCTCGCCGTGGCGCTCACCGGGCTGATCGCCTGGCAGACCGCGGCGCACGGCGCGGAGCAGCGCGAGCGCGACCAGCTGGCGCGTCAGGCGACGGTGCTCAGCCGCCTGCCGGCGCTGTCCGAGGCGCTCTTCACCGGCGCCCAGGTCCTGGCGGGGCCGAACGGTGTGCAGCTCGCGGTCATCTCCCCGGACGGCGCGGTGAGCGGAACCGCCACCCCGGCCGTCGACCGGGCGTCGAAATCGGCGCTGCTGGCGGGGAAGCCGGTCTCCACCACGGGCATCCTCGGCGGCGAGGAGGTGCTGCTGGTGGGGCGGCCCGGCGTGCGCGGCGGCGCGGTCGTGCTGACCGAGCCGTACGCGGTGGTCGGCGAGGACACGAACCGGATCCGCCGCAACGTGGTCGTGCCGCTGATCGTCGGCATGCTCGGCGCGGCGCTGGCCGGGGCTCTCCTGGCCCGGCGCATCGCCCGTCCGCTCGTGCGGGCCGCGCAGATCGCGCACCGGCTGGCCGACGGCGAACGCGGCGTACCGGCCCCCGTCGACGGTCCCCGGGAGACCGCGGACATCGGGCGGGCCCTCAACGTCCTGGACGAGGCGCTGGCGCACAGCGAGAACCGGCAGCGGGAGTTCCTGCTCTCCGTCTCCCATGACCTGCGCACTCCGCTGACGGCGTTGCAGGGATACGCCGAGGCGCTCGCCGACGGCCTGATCGAGCCGGAGCGGGTGCCCGAGGTCGGCGGCGTCCTGGCCGACGAGACCCGGCGCCTGGACCGGTTCCTGGGGGACCTGCTGGACCTGGCCCGGCTGGAGGCGGACGACTTCCGTCTCGACATGGCCCCCGCCGATCTGGGCGCGGTCGTCGCCGAGGCCGCCGCCTTCTGGACGGGCCCCTGCGCCCGCGACGGTGTCGGACTCCGGCTGGAGCGGCCCGGGCGGCCCGTCGTCGTCGAGACGGACTCCTTCCGGGTCCGGCAGCTGATCGACGGCCTGGTGCAGAACGCCCTGCGGGTGACGCCCGAGGGCGCCCCCCTGGTCCTCGCCGTCCGCGCCGCTCCGGACGGCGGGGCCGAACTGCAGGTCCGCGACGGCGGACCGGGCCTCACCGAGGACGACGTCCGCATCGCCTTCGACCACGGCGCCCTGCACGAGCGCTACCGGGACAGCCGCCCGGTCGGTTCCGGCCTGGGGCTGGCCATCGCGCACCGGCTGACCGGCCGCCTCGGTGGCGCCATCCGCGTCGAGGGGCACGGGCCGGAGGGCGGCGCCTGCTTCACCGTCACCCTTCCGCCGGCGCCCGGGACCGGGTGAGCGGGCGCGGCTCCGCTTCCCGGCGGGGGCGCGCGGGTGCCCGTACATTCCCCGAACCGGGTGCCCGTACATTCCCCGAACAATGCGCCCACGGCCCCCTTACAGGCGCCGCGCACCATGAGGCCCCATGAACACTCCATCGGCCGGGGGGCCGGGTCTCCTCCATCGCATCGGAAGCCGGTGTGCCCGGCACGCCTGGCGGGTCGTCGCCCTGTGGGTGGTGCTGCTGGCCGGTCTCGGGCTGGCCAACCGGGCGTGGGGCGGGTCCTTCGCGGACAGCTTCTCCCTGCCGGGCACCTCCACGCAGACCGGCGCCGACCTGCTCAAGGCCCACACCAGCGGCTCCGGCGGCACGGCCTCCCCCGTCGTGATCACCTCCGACCAGGGTTCGGTCACCGGGCACCGGGCCGCGATCGAATCGTCCGTGGACCGCCTGCGCCGGCTGCCGGACGTCCTGTCGGTGACCGACCCGCTCACCACGCCCGGGGCGATCTCCGCGAACGGCGGGACCGCCCAGATCACCGTCCGCTTCGACGGTAACCCGGCGACCTTCGACCCCTCCTACCTCACCGGGGTCGACAGCGCCGTCGAGCCGCTGCGCGCGGACCACCTCACCGTCGAGTACGGGGCCCCGCTCGGGCAGCTGGCCACGCCCAAGTCCGCCGACCACACCTCGGAGGCCATCGGTCTGGCCGTCGCCGTGCTCGTGCTGCTGATCGGCTTCGGCAGTGTCGCCGCCACCGGTCTGCCGCTGCTGACGGCCGTGCTCGGCCTGGCCGTCAGCCTGGCCGGTCTCGGACTGCTCGCCGGGTCCTTCGACTTCGCCCAGGCGGCCCCGACCCTGGCCGCGATGATGGGCCTCGGCGTCGGCATCGACTACGCGCTGTTCCTGACCACCCGCTACCGGGCGCTGCTGCAGGCGGGCACGGAGCCGGTGGAGGCGGTCGGGCGTACGGTCGCCACCAGCGGGCGGGCCGTGCTGGTGGCCGCCGCCACGGTCGCCATGGCCCTGGGCGGGCTCTGCGTCTCCGGTGTGGGCTTCATCGGCACGCTCGGCGTCGCGGCCGGGATCAGCGTGGTCGTGGCGGCCGCCGCGACCGTGACGCTGACTCCGGCCCTGCTGGGCCTGCTCGGCAGCCGCATCGACCGCTTCCACGTGCGCACCCCGGTCGCCGAACCCGGCGGCGAGGGCGACGTCTGGCACCGCTGGGCCGTCAGGGTCAGCAGGCGCCCCTGGCTGTTCCTGGTCAGCGGCCTGCTCGTGCTCGGCGTCCTGGCCGTCCCGGTGGCGTCCATGCGGCTCGGGCACGTGGACGCGGGAGCGCAGTCCACCAGCAGGACCGACCGCCGGGCCTACGACCTGATCACCGAGGGCTTCGGCCCCGGCGCCAACGGTCCGCTCACCGTCGTGGCCCACCTCGACAGCCGGCAGGTCGCCGACGGGGCCCGGCGCCAGGAGCTCGCCGCCTCCCTCCAGCGGGACCTGGCCGCCGTACCGGGAGTGGCCTCGGTGAGCACCCCGGTGCCCAGCCCGGACAACGTCCTGCTCATCACCACGGTCACCCCGGCCACCGGACCGCAGGACGGCGCCACCGCCGACCTGATCCACACCTTGCAGGACGAGACGGTGCCGCGGGCGCTGTCGGGCACGGGTGCCACGGGCTACGTCACCGGCACCGCCGCCGCCACCCAGACCTTCACCGACACCCTCACCGCCAAACTGCCCCTGATCATCGGTGTGGTCGTGGCCGCGGCCTTCCTGCTGCTGCTCACCGTCTTCCGCAGCCCGCTGATCGCGCTCAAGGCGGCCGTGCTCAACCTGTTCTCCATCGCCGCCGCGTACGGGGTGGTCGTCGCGGTCTTCCAGTGGGGCTGGGGCGGGGAGCTGTTCGGCATCACCGAGAAGGTGCCCGTCGAGTCGTACGTGCCGATGATGATGTTCGCGATCGTCTTCGGACTCTCGATGGACTACGAGGTCTTCCTGCTGTCCCGGATCCGCGAGGCGTGGCTGCACCGGGAGGACAACCACCTGGCCGTCGCCACCGGCCTGGCCGCCACGGCCCGTGTCATCACCTGCGCGGCCCTGATCATGACCAGCGTCTTCCTGGCCTTCCTGCTCTCCACGAACGTCGCCGTCAAGATGCTCGCCCTCGGTCTGGGCGTCAGCGTGATCATCGATGCCACGGTGGTCCGTCTGCTCCTGGTGCCGGCGTCCATGTACCTCTTCGGGCGGGCGAACTGGTGGCTCCCCGGCTGGCTGGACCGGCTCCTTCCGCATCTCGATCCGGAAGGCCCGGCCGCCGCGCCCGCCCCGTCGCCCGTGTCCGCCCCGTCGTCCGCCTCCGCCCCCACACCCACGCCCCCGGCCCCGGTCTCGGCGGCAACCGATCAAGGAGACCGCCGATGAATCAGCGCCTCGGGAAGACCCGCGCGGCCCTGCGCCGGCACCTCGTCCTCACCGTCACGACCACGGTGGTCCTGCTGACCGTCGTCGTCGCGGGCGCGGCCGAGTTCACCGCCCGCACCGTGATCCGGAACCACGTCACGAAGGCGGCGCCCGGCCTCGGTGAGGACGTGGCGGTCGGCGTGGCCGACGACTGGGCCCTGTGGGACCTGGCGCGGGGAAGCATCCCCCGGCTCGACGTCAGCAGCGACGACGCCCGGGTCGGGCGCCTCCCGCAGGTCCGTGTCCGCGCGCGGCTGGACGACGTCCGCCTCGGCGACGGGGGCACCGTCGGCGGCACGAGCGCCGAGGTGACCGCCTCCACGCAGTCCCTCGCCGCCGCGATCCGGACCGCCGTACCCGCCGTATCGGTCTCCGCCGTCACCACTGATCCGGCGCGCGGGACCCTCCTCGCCTCCGTCGGCCCGGGCGGCGCCGGACAGCTGACGCTGCGTCCCGTACTGGCGGACGGCAAGGTCACCCTCGCGGTGGACGGACTCACCCTGTTCGGGCGCTCCGTCCCCACCGGCCGGCTCGGCATGGGCGAGGGCGCACTCGGCCCGGAAGCGGGTGCGCCCAAGGAGTACCCGCTGGGGCTCAAGGCCACGTCCGTAGACGTCCGGGCGGACGGCCTCCACGTCGCCCTGACGGGCGGCCCGGCCCCCCTGGCGGGTGCCTGACACCGACGGGATCGGGGGTCGGCCCGCGCGTCCGCTCGCGTACCGGGGACGGCAGGGAATCCTGGGGCGACAGCCCTACGGACCCCTACGGACCCTGGAGCACTGATGCGCGCATGAGCCACGACCCCGCCGACGCCCCCGGCCCGCCGCCGGCCGCCGCTCCCGGCAACGGGCCCGCCGTCTCCCGCCGGGAGTTCGACGCGCTCTTCGACGAGGTCCGTACGTGGGGCCGGTGGGCGGCGGCCGACCGCGGCGCCTGGAACAGGGTGACGGCGGACCACGTGCGGCGGGCCGCCGCCCTGGTCCGGTCCGGGACCGTCGTCCCGATGGCCCGGCCCTGGGACACCCGGCCCGGTCCGGACAACGCGAAGCCCGCCCTGCACTACATGTCGGACCTCGGCGACGTGGAGGCCCCGGAGCCCTCCGTCTACAAGGACTTCCTGGCCGTGGACTACCACGGCAAGGGGGTCACCCACCTCGACGCACTGTCACACGTCGCCTACCGGGGGCAACTGTACGACGGCCGGGCGGCCCGCGACTGCGTGGATGCCGCGGGCGCCCGCTTCGGCGCGGTGTCGGCGCTCGGCCCGCTGGTCACCAGGGGCGTGCTCGTCGACCTGCCGGCCGTCCTCGGGATCGAATGGCTCGATCCCGGGCGTGCGGTGCACGCGCGGGACCTCATCGCCGCCGAGCAGGCGCTCGGTGTGACGATCGGGGACGGCGACGCGGTGCTGCTGCGCTCCGGCGCCCTGCGCCGCCGAAGCGAAACCGGCCCCTGGGACCCCGGCGGGGCGAGCGCGGGCTGGCACGTGGACGCCGTGCCGCTGCTGGCCCGGCGCGCCATCGCGCTGCTCGGGGGCGACGGGGACAGCGACGTACGGCCCTCGCCCGTCGAGGGGCTGCACTCCCCCGTGCACGCGCTCACCGTCGCCGCGATGGGGGTGCCGCTGCTGGACAACCTCGATCTGGAACCGCTCTCCGCCGCCTGCGCCGAAACGGGCCGTTACGCCTTCATGCTCGTCGTGACGCCGCTGAACGTCCCGGGCGGGACGGGTTCGCCCGTCAATCCCGTCGCGATCCTGTGAGAGCGGACCTGAGGAATATACTCAAATCTGATGATTCAGGGCATTTCGGCGTGGACATCGAGGGCTGAGGGCCGAGGGCTGACGGCCGAGGGAAGTGGTGCAGATGGGGGTGGTGGAAGACCGCATCGGGCCCGTGCATCCCCGTGACCGATTCCTGCACGGCGAGTCGGTCGAGGGCAGCGTGCGGGGACCGATCCTGCACTCGTGGCAGCGCAGCCAACTGCTGGGCCTCTCGCCCGACCAGTCCGAGCTTCCCTTCACGCAGGACTTCGACCCGGACGGCCGGCTCATCCGCGCCGCCCGGCCCGTACTCGACCGACTGGAGACGGTCTTCGCGGGCAGCCAGATGAACATCAGTCTCGCCGACGGGTACGGCACCGTCCTCGAACGCCGCTTCGGCGAGAAGTCCATGGTCAAGCGCCTCTCCCCGATCCAGACCGTCCCGGGCTTCGTCTTCGCCGAGCAGTTCGCCGGTACGAACGGCATCGGTCTCACCCTCGCGGAACGGCGGCTCTGCCAGGTCTTCGGCGCCGAGCACTTCGCCGAGCGGTCCCAGTCGAGCGCCTGTACGGCGATCCCCCTGCGCGACCAGCTCAGCGGGCACATCGAGGGCGTCCTGTGCCTCGGCTATCCCTACACCGACGCGGACCCGGCGCTGGTCCCCCTGGTGCGCAAGGCGGCCGAGGCCATCGAAAGACGGCTGATGGAGCAGAGTTCGGACCGTGAACGCGGCCTGCTGCACGCCTATCTCGAGGCCGCGAGCCGGACCGGGGCCGAAGACCACAGCGGCAACGGCCACGCGCTCGCCATGTCCGAGCTGCTCCAGAGCGAGCTGGAGCAAAGCGATCAGATGACGCTCAAGGAGAAGGCCACGGAGCTGATGTCCTCGGCCCAGTGGGCGGCCGCCGACGTGCCCCTCTCCCGCGACCGGTGGGTCACCCTCGTGAGCCGCCCCGTGACGAGCCCCTCCGGGGTGGAGGGCATCGTCATCGAGGCGCTCCTGCCCGACGAGGACGAGCGGCACGCCCCCGCCCCCACCGGACCGCCGCCCGGCCCCCTCTCCCGCGCCGCGCCCCGTACGCCCACGAGGGCGGCCCGCACGCGCGGCACATCCGCCACACCCGGGGCGGCGGACGCGGCCGGCTCCGATGACCCCGCCGGCGGGATGGTCCGCGGGCTGGTGCTGGTGGGCGAGCCCGAGGTGGGCAAGTACGCCGTCGCCGCACGGCGCCGCCTGGAGCTGCTGGCCGAGGCCAGCAACAGCATCGGCACCACCCTGGACGTGGGCCGCACCGCCTGGGAGCTCGCCGAGATCGCGGTCCCGCGGCTGGCCGACTTCGTCACCATCGACATGCCCGAGGCCGTCCTGCGCGGCGAGGAGTCCGCCCACCCCACCACCGAGATGCGGCGCACGGTGGTCCACGGAATCCGCGAGGACTGCCCCTTCTACCCGGTGGGCGAGCAGGTCACCCTGCGCCCGACCACGCCGCACATGCGCTCCCTGACCACCGGTCAGCCCGTGCTGGAACCCGATCTGAAGGCCGCCTTCGGCTGGATCGCACAGGACCCCGAGCACGCCGAACTGCTCCTCGCGCACAACATCCACTCCCTCATCACCGTCCCGCTGTTCGCCCGCGGCGTCCTCCTGGGCATCGCGAGCTTCTACCGTTCGCAGGACCCGGCCCCCTACGGGGACGACGACCGCTCCCTGGCCAAGGAGCTCGCCGCCCGCGCCGCCCTCTGCATCGACAACGCCCGCCGCTACACCCGCGAGCACACCCTCGCCCTGGCCCTGCAGCGCAGCCTGCTCCCGCGCGGCCTGCCCGACCAGGACGCCGTGGAGGTCGCCCACCGCTACCTGCCCGCCGAGTCCGGAGTGGGCGGCGACTGGTTCGACGTCATCCCCCTGTCCGGCACCCGCGTCGCCCTCCTCGTCGGCGACGTCGTCGGCCACGGGCTGCACGCCGCCGCCACGATGGGCCGGCTGCGCACCGCCGCCCGCAACTTCGCCGAACTGGAACTCGCCCCCGACGAACTCCTCACCCACCTCGACAACCTGATGGTGCGCCTCGACCGCGAGGAGGGCGAGGACAACCCGGCCCTGGGCAGCGGCATCGTCGGCGCCACCTTCCTGTACGCCGTCTACGACCCCACCTCGCAGCGGTGCACCATGGCCCGGGCCGGCCACCCGCCGCCCGCGCTCGTCCACCCGGACGGCACCGTGACGCTCCTCGAACTGCCGGCGGGACCCCCGCTCGGCCTCGGCGGTCTGCCCTTCGAGTCGGTCGAGATGCGGCTCCCCGAACACAGCCAGCTGGTCCTCTACACCGACGGGCTCATCGAAGACCGCCGGCGCGACATCGACGTGGCCCTGGACGAGCTCATCCGCGCCCTGGCCCACCCGGACCGCGCCCCCGAGGAGACCTGCCAGGCGGTGCTCGACGCCGTGGCGCCCGAGCACCCCGGTGACGACATCGCCCTCCTCGTCGCCCGCACCAACGCCGTGTCCCCCGACCGGATCGCCTCCTGGGACCTGGCCGCCGACCCTGCCCTGGTCGGCGAGGTCCGCGCCGCCGCCGTGAGCCAGCTGAGCCGGTGGGGGCTGGAGGAGTCCGCGTTCGCCACGGAACTGCTGCTCAGCGAGCTGGTCACCAACGCCGTCCGCTACGGCACCGCACCCATCCGGGTACGCCTCATCCTCGACCGCACCCTGATCTGCGAGGTGCACGACGCGAGCAACTCCGCCCCGCGCATGCGCCACGCCGCCAGCACCGACGAGGGCGGCCGCGGCCTGTTCCTCGTCGCCCAGCTCTCCCAGGCCTGGGGCACCCGCTACACCACCGAGGGCAAGGTCATCTGGGCCGAGTGCGCCCTGACCGCGGCGTGACGGCGTCACCCACGACGGGCACATCCCGGCGAGTTCAATACCGGATATACGCGACAAGATCGGCATAGAATCCCCCATGCAGTCGGGAAGATCTCGGAGGCCGACCCCCGGAGAAGTCTGTGCATGACGCTCCCGACACCTCGATGAGCCCGCCCCCTCCCTTCGGCGGCGAACCCCTCGTCCGCATCCGCGGTCTCGGCAAGCGGTTCGGCGGCACCGTCGCGCTGGCCGCGGTCGACCTCGACATCCACCGGGGCAGCGTCCTCGCCCTGCTCGGCCCCAACGGCGCCGGCAAGTCCACCCTCATCAAGGTGCTCGCCGGGGTCCACCACGCCGACGAGGGCGCGGTGACCGTGGCCGGCCACCCGCTCGGCTCCCACGCCGCCGCCCGGACCATGTCCTTCATCCACCAGGACCTCGGCCTCGTCGAGTGGATGACGGTGGCCGAGAACATCGCCCTGGGCACCGGCTACCCGCGCCGCCGCGGACTGATCTCCTGGCGGCGGACCCGGGAGCGCTGCGACGAGGCCCTGCGGATCGTCGCCGGGCACCTGGACGCCGACGCCCGCATCGCCGACCTCGCCCCTGCCGAGCGCTCGCTGGTCGCCATCGCCCGCGCCCTGGCGACCGACGCCGAACTCATCGTGCTCGACGAGCCGACCGCCACCCTCCCCGCCGCGGACTGCGCCCGGCTGTTCGCGGTCCTGCACGCCCTGCGCGACCGGGGGCACGGCATCCTCTACGTCAGCCACCGCCTCGACGAGGTGTACAAGGTCGCCGACACCTTCGCCGTCCTGCGCGACGGCCACGTGGTCGAACGCGGACCCCTCGCCGGTTTCGGCCCCGCCCGGCTGGTGCGCGCCATCGTGGGCCACGAGCCGGTCGCCCACGCGCCGACCGCGCCCCGCGCCGCCGACGGCCCGCCCCTGCTGAGCCTCGACCGCGTACGGACCGCGTACGCCGGACCGGTCAGCCTGGACCTGCGGGCCGGCGAGATCCTCGGCATGGTGGGCCTGACCGGCGCCGGCCACACGGACCTGGGCCGCGCCCTCGCCGGCGCCCGGCCGATCCTCGGCGGGCGGGCCCTGCTCGACGGCCGTCCGTACCGCCCGCGCCGGGTCTCCGCCGCCCTCGACTCCGGTGTCGGCTTCGTGGCGGGCAACCGTCAGGAGGAGGGCTGCGCCGCCGAACTGACCGTGCGGGAGAACTTCCTGGCGAACCCCCGGGCGGCCGGTGTCCCGGCGCTGCGGTGGACCGGTCCCCGGCGCGAGCGCGCCGAGGCGACCGCCCTCATCGACCGCTTCGCGGTGCACCCCCGCGACAGCGAGGTGCCGATCGCCACCCTCTCCGGCGGCAACCAGCAGAAGGTGATGGTCGGCCGGTGGCTCCGCGGGAACCTGCGCCTGCTCGTGCTGGAAGAGCCGACCGCCAGTGTCGACGTCGGCGCCAAGGCCGTGATCCACCGGCTGCTCGACGACGCGCTGGCCTCCGGCCTGGCGGTCCTGCTCATCTCCACCGATTTCGAGGAGGTCGCGAACGTGTGCCACCGCGCGCTGGTGTTCGTCCGCGGGACCGTGAGCGCCGAACTGACGGGTGCGGCCCTCACCGTCACCGAACTCACCCGCACCGCCTCGGCCATGCCCCCGATCACCGGGACCGCGACGAGCCGATGACCCGATCCCCCTCGCCCCGGTCCCCGCTGGGCCACCTTCGCGGGCACCTCATCGGCGGCTACGGTCTCCTGGCCCTCGCCGTCCTGCTCTTCCTGGTCTTCTCCCTCACCCTGCCGGGCACCTTCCCCACCCGGGACAACATCTCCTCGATCCTCTCCAACCAGTCGATCCCCGCCCTCCTGGCGCTCGGCGCCACGGTCCCGATCGCCGCCGGCAAGTTCGACCTGTCGATCGGCTACGGCCTCGGCCTGGCGCACGTGCTGGTGATGCAGCTCATCGTCAACGAGGGCTGGCCCTGGCCCCTCGCCTGCCTCGTGGTGGTCCTCGGCGGGGCGGTGTCGGGCGCGGTCAACGGCGCCATCGTCGAGTTCGGGCGGATCGACTCCTTCATCGCCACGCTCGGCACCGGCAGCATCATGTACGCCTTCACCGGCTGGATCACCGACGGCGGCCGGATCGTCCCCGGCCCGGACGGGCTGCCCGCCGCCTTCACCGGCCTCTACGACTCCCGGTTCCTCGGCCTGCCGGTTCCGGCCTTCTACGTCCTCGCCCTCACGGCCGTCCTCTGGGTGGTCCTGGAGCGGCTGCCGCTCGGCCGGTACCTGTACGTCATCGGCTCCAACCCGCGCGCCGCCGGCATCGTCGGCATCCCCACCCACCGGTACTCCGTCTACGCCTTCACCGCATCGGGGCTGATCGTCGGCTGCGCCGGGGTCCTCCTCGCCGCCCAGCAGCAGACGGGCAACCCCAGCGTCGGACTGGAGTACCTGCTGCCCGCCTTCGTCGGCGCCCTGCTCGGTGCCACCACGATCAAACCCGGCCGTGCCAACGTCCTCGGCACCGTCGTGGCCGTCGCCGTCCTCGCCATCGGCCTCGCGGGCATCGGCCAGCTCGGCGCCCAGTTCTGGGCCACGCCGCTGTTCAACGGCGGCACCCTGCTCATCGCCGTCGGTCTCGCCGGCTACTCGGCCCGCCGCCGGCTGCGCACCGGCACGACGGCGGCCCGCCGGTCCCCCGCGGAGCCTCCGGCCGCACCACCGCAGGACAGCCACCCGTAGCAGACCTCGTACGCGCACCCGCGCCAGGAGCACCGTGTACCCGAACCGCAACACCCCTCTCACGGCCGCAGCCCTGCTGACGGCGGCCACGGTCCTCGTCGCCGGCTGCGGGAGCGGCCCGTCGACGGGCGCCGGGCCGTCGGAAACCGGGTGCCCCGCCACCCTCGCGAGGGCCGGGGCGGCCGTCCGGCAGGCCGAGAACTCCGACGCCGCCTGGCACGGCCCGACCAGCGGGCCCCCGGCGGCGTCCGGCAAGACCCTCGTCTACGTCGCGCAGACCATGACCAACCCCGGTGTCGCGGGCGTCGCCAAGGGCGTCGAGGAGGCCGCGAAGGCCATCGGCTGGAAGCTCCGGGTGATCGACGGGGGCGGCACCCCCGCCGGCATCCAGGCGGCTCTCAGCCAGGCCATCACCCTCAAGCCCTCGGGCATCGTGATCGGCGGCTTCGACCCCCAGCTGACCTCGCAGCAGATGGCGCGGGCCGAGGCCGCGCACATCCCGGTCGTCGGCTGGCACGCGGTCGGGTCGCCCGGCCCGAGCGAGCGCCCCCGGCTCTTCACCAACGTCACCACGAAGGTGGAGGACGTGGCCAGGATCAGCGCGGACTGGATCATCGCGCGGTCCCGCGGCGACGCCGGAGTCGTCCTCTTCACCGACGACTCGATCCCCTTCGCCAAGAACAAGGCCGAGCTCATCCGGCAGGAGCTGGCCACCTGTTCCGGCGTACGGCTCCTGACGACCGAGAACATCCCCATCCCGGACGCCGCCAGCCGCACCCCGCAGGCGGTCTCCTCGCTCGTCTCCCGCTTCCAGGACGACTGGACCCACTCCGTCGCCATCAACGACCTCTACTTCGCGGACGCGGCCCCGGCCCTGCGCGCGGCGGGCAAGCCGGGGGCCGGACCGCCCTTCAACATCGGCGCGGGCGACGGCGACCCGTCCGCCTTCCAGCGGATCAACAGCGAGCAGTTCCAGGCCGCCACCGTGCCCGAGCCGCTGTCCGAGCAGGGCTGGCAGATCGTCGACGAGTTCAACCGCGCGTTCGCCGGCCGGCCCGCCAGCGGTTACGTGGCCCCCGTGCACATCGCGACGGCCGACAACAGTGACGGGGCCACGTCCTGGGATCCGTCCGGCTACCGCGAGGGGTACCTCAGGATCTGGGGCAGGTGACGCACGCCCCCAGCCCCCGGCGGCGGCCGGGGGCTGCGGGGCCGCCTACTGGTACGGGTCGAAGGGGATGCCCGCCGGCTTGGCCTCGGCGAGGTGGGAGGCGAAGGAGTCGTCCCTCAGCCCGAAGTGCGCGCTGCCGAAGTCGGCCTGGCTGAGCTTGTCGCGCAGGGTCGCGGGGTAGCCCGACCATCCGACGAGCGTCGGGAACTGCCAGGTGCCGCGGTGGTTCTCGGGCGGCTCGTCGTTGGTGTTCGCCGCGCGGAAGCAGTGCGTGCCGATCCCGTCCTTGTGGTAGACGATCTTGGGGTGGGTGCCGTCCCAGCGGATCTGGTCGCGCGCGTGGACGTTGAAGTCGCCGTGGGCGGAGGTCGCGACGTACTTGGCCTCGTCGTTCTGGATCCACACCACCACGTGTTCCCAGTCGTGGCGGTGGCCGCCGAGGGAGATGCCGGCGAGGGCCTGGTCCTTCTCGAAGTAGAGCGCGTAGACCACGGCGCACCAGCCGTTGTTGCACTTCCAGCGGGAGTAGCCGTTGGTGTTCTGGAGGTCCGAGGCGTCCCGGCAGCTGCCGTTGAGGGCGCCGGTGGGTTTGAGACCGCCGTTCAGATCTCCGCCCGGGCCTATGGCGGGTGTCGGGTAACAGCCGTCGGTGTCGTAGTCGTAGGCGGGCTGGAAGGTCCGCTCGATCGCCTCGGCCTGGCCGGGCAGGGCCGTGGGCGGGGCGGCGAAGGCCACCTGGGGGATGCCGACGACCAGCGCGAGGGCTGCCCCGACGACCACGGTTGATCTCCGGATGTGACGGTTCGTCCGCAAAACGGGCTCCTGACCGGTCGGCTCGACGATGGCGGGCGGAGCGCGGCCGCCTTCGGCCGACACGCCCGGAGCATCATTCGCGAACCACAGCCGACACGGCAAGGGCCCGAGCAGCCCCTCTTCCATCCCCCAGAGAGCCCGAACCACCCTTCACCCCAAGAGATTTGACTCAATGTCAGGAAATGGGAACGGAATGTTCCACCGACTCTCGACCTCCCGCCCGGAGCGAAACCCGCGTGAGGTCCCGGGCGGATCCCCGTTGGATGCGTGAACGACAAACCCCTGGCGCGCGCGTGGGAGCCGGGAGCGCGGCACACCGCTCCGGTACGTCCCGGTGGAGGAACGGGACCATGGGCCGGCGGTCAGGAGCTTCCCCGCCGTCGACGGCAGGGACGGCGGGCGGATCGGCGACATGCTGATCGAGGTGCGACTCAAGGGCGAGAAGGTGCACGACGGGAACTACGAGCTGTGCGACGCCGCCCTCGTGGACCAGCAGCCCTGCCCTGAGGACGCCTCACTCGTGGACATCGCGCTGTCGTCGGGCGCCTCAGAGGCTTCGGCGCGGTCGTGGAGCTCCGGTGGGCAGGGTCATTTCCCGACGGTGTTCATCAGGACGATGGCGACGAGGTTGAGGAAGATGACGGCGACGACGCCGCCGATCATCATCCAGGCTCTGCGTGATTCGTCCATGCGTACGAGTCACCTCCCGGCTCGCTCGGGCCGCACCCTCGCGGGAGGGTTTCGGCGGCCCTCCCGCCATGATGACCCGGTTCCGCGCGCGGCACAGGTCGGGCGCCCCGAGCCGGTCGTGACCGGTCAGGCGACCCAGGTGCCGGTCATGCCGACGACCGCCGAGCCGTCCTGGTCGACCAGCTTGGTCCCGGTGAAGGCGCGGGCCCACTCCGAGGTCTGGATGCGGAACGCGGGGCGGTCTGCGGTCAGCGCCTCCATCACGGACTCGGCCGCGCCGGCCGGGGTCTGGGCGCCGTCCAGGAACTGGCCGACCGTGCGCTCGACGTAGTGGCGCAGCGCGTCGGCGTACGGGCCGGCCGCGGCGATCCGGCCTTCGATGTCGATCCCGATGTTGTTGACGAACTCGGTGGCCACGGCGCCCGGCTCGATGACGGACACGCTCACGCCGACGGCGCCCGCGACGGGGGCCAGGCTCTCCATGTACCCCTCCACGGCGAACTTCGCGGCGCAGTAGGCCTCGTTGAAGGGCTGGCCGATGACGCCGCCGACGCTGGTGACCGTGATCAGGCGGCCGCCGGTGGCCCGCAGGTGCGGCAGCGCGGCCTTGGAGACGTTCAGCACGCCGAAGAAGTTGACCTCCATGACCTCGCGGACGTCGGCGACGGATTCGAGTTCGAGGGTGCCGACGTGCCCGGCTCCGGCGTTGTTCACGACCGCGTCCAGACGGCCGTAGTCGGCGATCACGCCGTTCACGGCGGCGGTGACGGAGGCCTCGTCGACGACGTCGAGGCGGCGGATGTCGAGGTCGACGCCCGCTTCGGCGGCTGCCTTGCGCAGGGCGTCGGCCTTGCCGGTGTCACGCAGCGTGGCGACCGTACGCCAGCCGGCCCGGGCGGCGGCGATGGCGGCCGCCAGGCCGATACCGGAGGAGGTGCCGGTGATCAGGACGGTGCGGAGGGAGGCATCGGGGGTGGTGGGGAGGGTCGACATGGCGGTCACCTTTCACGGAACGTGATTTATGTGCGTGCACACACACCATAAAGTTATGTGCGTGCGCACGCAACCCCTAGACTGCCGACATGCCGAAGAAGCTCACCGAAGCCGAGATGTCGGCGGCCGACTACGCCTTCTACGGGCTGGTCTGGGCCGGCACCACACTGACCGACCGCGTCGACCGCGCCCTCGTGAAGGCCCACGACCTCCCCGTGTCCTGGTTCGAGGTCATGCTGTGGCTGGCGTCCAGCCCCGAGCCCGTGCCCGCCTCCGTCCTCGGCAACAGCACGCTGCTCAGCCGCAGCCAGGTCTCCCGGGTGGTCGACGCCCTGCAGACCCGCGGCCTGGTGACGCGCACCCCCTCGGCACGCGACGCACGCTCGGTGGAGGTCTCCCTCACGGAGGCCGGACGCACGGTGTTCGCCGCGGCCGACGCCACCCGGCGGGAAGCCCTGGCCCCGGTCTTCACCGAGCTCCTCGACGAGCGGGACCTGGAGGCGCTGGGGACCGTGTGGCGCAAGCTCAAGGCAGAGAAGGGCCGCCTTCAGGACTGAGCGTGGCGGCGGCCGCGAAGAGGCGGGCGCAGCGCCGGGTCATGGCCTCCGGGGACTGCTCCGGATGCTTGACCCACCAGCGGACGAGGGTGGCGACCAGGTCCCGCCAGACGTACTTGAGCGCGTCGGCGTCCAGCGGGTCGGCGGACCCGGCCGCGCGCAGCAGGTCGGCGGTGCCGCCGGCCGCGAGCCCGTCGATGGCCGCCCGGTACTCCGAAGCCCGGCGGGCGGCCTCGCCGCCGGGCGGCAGCGTGGTGTCGTACAGCACGAACCACGCCTCCCGCTGTCCCTCCAGGGCGGCGAAGATGCCGTGCAGCACGCGCAGCGGCGTGTGCGGCGCGGTCCCGTCCTGGCCCATCGCCGTACGGATCGCGTCCAGCAGCCGGTCCCCGACCGGGATCAGGCAGGCGACGTACAGGTCCTCCTTGGTCCCGAGGTACTGGTGCAGCAGCGTCTTGGTGACGCCCACGCGCGCGGCGATCGCGGGGAGCGACGCGGCCGCGTAGCCGTGCGTGCCGAACTCCTCCGTGGCGGCCTCCAGCATCTGCCGGCGGCGGTGCTCCCGCGGGACTCCTTTGGTGCCGGCCTTCGAAGACGGGGCTGGTGGGGTTGCCATGAGCAGATATTATCAGTAGGTAATTTACCGCTAGGTAAATTACCTCGACCCCTGGAGTGCCCCATGACCGGCACCACCGCGCAACCGATGTCCCGTGCCCGCTCCTGGTGGGGCTGGGGGTGGGCCGACGCCCATCCCGACGACGCCGAATGCGCCGCGATGGGCGCCCTCCTGCCCGGTACCCTCGCCCGCCCGCTCCCCGTGCCCCGGGTACGGGACCTGGGCATCGGGAGCTCCGCCGTGCGGCCCCCGCGGAGCCTCGCCCGGCTGGTCACCGCCGATCCCGCGGACCGCGCCGCCCACGCCATGGGCAAGGCGTACCGCGACGTGATGCGCGCCCTGCGCGGGCGGCCCGGCCGCGTCCCCGACCTCGTCGCTCGCCCGCTGGACGAGCGGGACGTGGCCGACCTGCTGGACTGGGCCGGCGAGCGGCGGGTCGCCGTCGTCCCGTACGGCGGGGGCTCCTCGGTCACCGGGGGCGTGGAGTACCGCGGCGACGAGCACCGGGCGGTGCTGTCCCTCGACCTGACCGCCATGGGCCGTGTCCTGGAGGTCGACGCCGAGGGCCGGTCCGCCCGCATCCAGGCGGGCACCCTCGGGCCGAGCCTGGAGGACCAGCTGCGCCCGCACGGCCTCACCCTGCGGCACTTCCCGCAGAGCTTCGAGTTCTCCACCCTCGGGGGCTGGCTCGCCACCCGGGCCGGCGGCCACTACGCCACCGGCCGTACGCACATCGACGACTTCGTCCAGTCGATGCGCGTGGTCACCCCGGCCGGCACCGGAGAATCCTGGCGGCTGCCCGCCTCCGGGGCCGGCCCCTCCCCCGACCGCCTGTTCCTGGGCTCCGAGGGAGCCCTCGGCATCATCACCGAGGCCTGGGTCCGGGTGCAGGAACGCCCCCGCCACAAGGCCTCCGCCGCGGTCTCCTTCGCCGACTTCCACGACGCGCTCCGGGCGGTGCGCGCCCTCGCGCAGTCCGACCTCTCCCCCGCCAACTGCCGGCTGCTGGACGCCGGTGAGGCCGCGCTGTCGGGCGCCGCGCAGGACGGCTGCGCGGTGCTGGTGCTCGGCTTCGAGTCGGCGGACGAACCGGTGACCGCTCGGCTCGACCGGGCCGTCGCCCTCGCCCGCTCGTACGGCGGCCGGCACGAGGCGGCGCACGGCGGAGGCGACACGGTCGCCGGAGCGTCCGGTGACACCGCCGCCGGTGCGTCCGGTGACGCGGCCGTGGGCGCCTGGCGTTCGGCCTTCCTGCGGATGCCCTACCTGCGCGACGGCCTGGCCAGGATGGGCGCCGTCGCGGAGACCTTCGAGACGGCCGCCACCTGGGACCGGATCCCCGGCCTGATCGACGCGGTGCGCACCGAGGTCGGCGCGGCGGCGCTCAAGGCCACCGGACATCCCGCGACGGTCAACTGCCGTCTGACGCACGTGTATCCGGACGGCGCGGCCCCGTACTTCACCGTCCTCGCCGCCGGCCGGCCCGGTGACGAGGTCGCCCTGTGGGACGACCTCAAGGCCGTCGCGGGCGAGGTCCTGCACCGCCACCGGGCCACCATCACCCACCACCACGCCGTCGGCCGGGACCACCGCCCGGACTACGACCGCCAGCGCCCCGAGCCCTTCGCCCTCGCGCTGCGGGCCGCGAAGGGGGCGCTGGACCCGCACGGCATCCTCAACCCCGGCGTCCTCGTGGACTGACCGGTCCCGCGGACGGCGGGTGGGGCCGTGTCCGCCGGGGGGGCGGACCCGGCCCACGGGCCGGAGGGCGCGGTCAGACGCGGTCGGCGGCGATCAGCACGTACTGGAAGGAGCCGTCATTGTAGGACTCGATGAACGCCTCCTCGATACCGGTGACCAGCGAGGACGTGGCCCGCAGCTCCCAGTAGGGCAGCGTCTCGGGCGTCAGGTCGATGACGGCCTGCGGTACGAGACGGTTGTCGGCCATCGCACGCAGGTACTCGCGGCGGGAGTGGATGTTGCACTCGAAGTGCGCGTTGATCTGCGAGACCCACTTCGAGGGCTGGCCGTACCGCGGGTTCCAGCAGCCGGTGATGGTCACGTAGCGGCCGCCGACCGCGAGGACGCGCGCGTGCTCGGCGAAGAGGTCGTGCAGGTCGACGTACATGCTCGACTCGTTGTTCCACGAGCCCGCGGCCTGTCCGGTCTCGAAGGGCGTGCTCAGCATGTTGCAGACGCGGGCGTGGACGTGGTCCTCGATGCCGAGTTCACCGGCGCGCCGGTTGGCGAAGTCGGCCTGCTTGGCCGACAGGGTGACGCCCTCGACCTTGCATCCGAAGCGCTGGTGGGCCATGACCATGGAGCCGCCGCGGCCGCAGCCGGCGTCGACGAGGGTGTCCTCGCGCCGGATGGGGCCGAGGTGGTTCAGGAGGACCTCGGCCTGCGCGGACTCCAGCCGGTGGAGCTCGGCGACCAGCTTCTTCTCGTACTCGCTGTCGCCGGCGTCGCCGAGGGCCGCGTGGTCGACGTCGCCGATGCCGTAGTGGTGGTGGTAAAGGCCGTCGACGTCGCCGAGGCGCAGGTTGACGGGCCGGGCCTCGTTGTTCCAGTAACGGGCGATGTCGCCCTGGTAGGGCGTCGCCGGGGAGGGAATGATCACGGAGGGGTCCGCGGATGTGGCGGCGGTGGTGGTGAGATCGGTGCTAGTCACGGATAAGTCCATCCTTACCAGAAGTCGGGCAGGCTGTAGCGATAGGTGTTCGTCTGGTGCCAGTAGTGGTTGCCGTCGACCCATACGGCCACGCCCCGCAGGAAGCGCGACACGCTCGGGACGGGACAGCCGGCCGCCAGTGCGGCGGCTTCGGCTTCGAACTCGTGCATGAGGTCGTTGTGGACCTCGACCGCCTTCAGGTAGGCCTCCCGCTCGGACATGTCCTCGCGTTCGGCGATCACCACGGGCAGGTTCAGGTGCCGGCCGGGGCCGGCGAGTTCCTTGGTGTAGGAGTACAGGTCGTTGACGATGGTGGTGGCGTTGCCCGCGAGCGCGATGACCCGTTGCATGGCGGCCTGCGCGTGGAGGTCCGCGGGCAGTTCGTAGCCGCCGACGGAGTCGGTGATGGTCGGGCAGGGGCGGAAGTTGTTGAACTGGCGCATCGCCAGGTACTCCCACACCTCGGGCATGTGGTCCGTCTGGGCCCACGCCGCCTCGGCGAGGTACCCCATGTGCAGACGGGCCATGTCGTGCCGGAACCGGTCGGCCTGGGAGGCGGTGGCCACCTGGAGGAAGTACTCCATGGCGGAGCGGTAGGCGCGCCGCGGGGCGTCCGAGTGGAGCGACTGCGCCCACTCCGGCTGGTACTCCTTCGTCGTGTGGAGGGGGTCGAGGGCCGTGTGCGCCAGCAGGAGGCGTCCGCCGAGGCCGATGGGCGAGCCCCCGTGGTCCTCGCAGTAGCAGTCGTCGACCGCGTTCTCGGCGACCATCAGCCGGGTGGCGAGCATCAGGTGCTCGATGCTTGGGGCGTCCGGATGGCAGGCGACCATGTAGCGCCCGACGGAGAAGCCGTCGAACTCGCCCTCCCAGTCGTCGGGGTACAGGTCGACCTCGTCCACCGCCCAGTCCTTGATCCTGCGGCTGACCTCCTCCACCCGTGCGGGATCGGGCTCCGGGATCGGGTGGTAATAGAGACCGGGGATGGGATGGCCGGGCACCGGCTGCTCGAGCGCCTCGGGCACGGCGGACGCGAGCGGCTCCTCGGCCCGCGCCGCCAGGTGCAGGCTCGCCGTGCCCAGCCCGCTGGGTCCGCGCAGGATCCGCTCCAGGGCCGGGCTCGCCTGCCGCACGGCGGCGGCCCCGCCGTCGGACACGGGTACGGCGGCGGGCACGGGTACGGCGGCGGGCACGTGCACGGGCACTGCTACGGGCGCCGGTACGGGTGCCTGTACGGGCACTTCTGCGGGCACGGTGGACAGGGCGCCGGCGGCCTCGACACCGGCGGCCAGGGCGTCGGCGAAGAGGTGGGCCCCGAAACGGGCCGCAGCGGCAGGCAGGCTCGACTGCAGAGGGGAAGGCCCGGGCTCGGGCATCCGTGGCTCCTTGCTGGGGTGGGTGGGCTGTCCCGGACCGTCCCGGGCACGCTCGGCCGGTCCGGCCCGGGGTGATCCGGGCCGGCCGTCGTGGCCGTCGGGGGTGGTGTCGCTAGTCGCGCCTGCGGGCGATCTGCACGTTCTCCAGCACGCCGAGCGCGTCGGGAACCAGGATCGCGGCGGAGTAGTAGGTGGTGACCAGGTAGGAGATGAGCGACTTCTCGTCGATGCCCATGAAACGCACCGACAGGCCGGGCTCGTACTCCTCCGGCAGGCCGGTCTGGCGCAGGCCGATGACGCCCTGGTTGTCCTCGCCGGTTCGCATGACCAGCACGGAGCTGGTGTTCTCCTTGCTGATGGGGATCTTGTTGCAGGGCAGGATCGGGACCCCGCGCCAGGCCGGGACCTGCTGCCCGCCCACGTCCACGTGGTCCGGGTAGAGCCCGCGGGAGTTGAACTCGCGCCCGATGGCCGCGATCGTCCGGGGGTGGGCGAGGAAGAACTTGGAGCCGCGGCGCCGGCAGAGCAGCTCGTCGAGGTCGTCCGGAGTGGGCGGGCCGGAGTGGGTCTGGATCCGCTGCTTGAAGGCGGCGTTGTGGAGCAGGCCGAACTCCCGGTTGTTGATGAGCTCGTGCTCCTGGCGCTCGCGCAACGCCTCGATGGTGAGCCTGAGCTGCTCCTCCGTCTGGTTGTGCGGCCCGTTGTAGAGGTCGGCGACCCTGGTGTGGATCCGCAGTACGGTCTGCGCGATGGAGAGCTCGTACTCGCGGGGCTTGAGCTCGTAGTCGACGAAGGCGCCGGGCAGTTCGGCCTCGCCGGTGTGGCCGGCCGACATCGCGATCTCGGCCTCGCCGTGCTTGTTCTGCCGCTGGTGCGGGAGCGAGCTGAACTGCTGGACGTGGGCCTGGAGGCTCGGCGCCGAGGACAGCACGGCGGCGAACTCGGCGCGGGACAGGGTGAGCAGGGTGCCGGGGGTTTCGGCGGTGGCGGTGTAGTCCCACGTGGCGTCGGCGTCCAGCAGGGCGTTCTCGCCGAACTGCTCGCCGTCGGCGAGTACGGCGACGGCGACCGCGTCACCGTACTTGCCGACGGAGGTCTGGCTGACCCGGCCGTGGGCGATCAGGTGGATCTGGTCGGCGGGGGTGCCGCGCTCGACGAGCACCTCGCCGGCCCGGAAGTCGCGCTGGACGCACCGGCCGGCGATCGCGGACAGCACCTCCTCGTCCTCGAACCCGCGCAGCACGGCCAGTTCGCCGAGCTCGCGGGGGATCACCCGGACGTTGCCGCCTTCCTGGATGAACTCGATCCGTCCGTCGCCGACGGTGTAGCTGAGCCGGCGGTTCACCCGGTAGGTGCCGCCCTTGGTCTCCACCCAGGGGAGCATCCGCAGCAGCCACCGGGAGGTGATCTCCTGCATCTGCGGGGCGGACTTGGTCGTGCTGGCAAGGTTGCGGGCGGCGGCCGTGCTCAGGCTGGACTGCTGGGGGGCTTCCAGCTGCGCTTCCGGGCTCGTGTCAACAGTCATCGGTCGAGCTCTCCTTCGTAAGGGCGGCGATCGGCATACGTGCACGTCACCGGTGAAAGAGGAAAAAAGAAGGGGGAAATATTCGAGAATCCGTCCAGAACCCGGGGAACACTAACGGCGGGTAGGACCGGCGGACCCTGACACGCCGTCCTCATTACCTCGATGCAGTGATCTTGACCCGCACCACGTTTGCCGGGCCGACCGATGAGATCCAGCCTGGTCCAGACCACCGCGGCTCGTTGTCGGCAGTGGCCGCGGCGCCACACGACAAAGGCCCGCCGCGCCCGTGGGGCGCGACGGGCCTTCGCTCCGGCTACTTTCCGGCCTCGCGGCCGTCGACGTACGTTGCCACCACCTGGATGTCGCCGATGCGCGAGACGTCTACCCTGCGCGGGTCGTCGCCGAGGACGACCAGGTCGGCGCGTTTGCCCGGGGTGAGGCTGCCGGCCCGGTCCTCCCAGTGGCAGGCGTGGGCGCCGGCGACGGTGTAGGCGTGCAGGGCCTCGTCCACGGTGATGCCCTCGTCCGGGCCGATCAGCCGGCCGGATGCGGAGGCGCGCTCGACCATGAACTGAATGGCCCGCAGCGGGGAGCCGTCGGTCACCGGGCGGTCGGAGCTGCCGACCAGGGTGATGCCGTGGTCGAGGAACCCCCGGCCCCGGTAGAGCCAGGGCGCCCGCTCCGCGCCCATGATGGCCGCGTAGTCGTCGCCGAAGAAGCGCAGGAAGCTGGGCTGGACCACCGCGCTGACGCCCAGTCGGGCGATGCGCGGGAGCTGGTCGGGGCGGATCAGGCCGGCGTGCTCGATGCGGTGCCGGGCGCCGGGGCGGGGGCGCAGGCGCTGGGCGCGTTCCAGGGCGTCGAGGGCCACGTCGGCCGCGCGGTCGCCGATGGCGTGCACGGCGAGCTGCCAGCCGCCGAGGTGGCCGTCCACGATCGACTGCGCGAGCACCTCGGGGTCGTCCTGCAACTGGCCTGCGTGGTCCAGGCCTTCGTAGGGGGCGCTCAGGGCGGCGGTACGGGCCATCATGCCGCCGTCGGTGAAGATCTTGAGGGCGCCCACGGAGAGCCAGTCGTCGCCGAAGCCCGTGCGCAGGCCGAGGTCGAGGGCCTTGGGGATGCCGTCGGCCTCGTGCGCGCCGACCGGGCGCAGCCGGTCGGCGGAGATCATCAGCTGGACCCGCAGCGGCAGCAGGCCCTTCTCCCGGGCCAGTTGGTAGGCGCCCAGCTCGACCGGGGTGTGGCCGAAGAGGGCGCCGCCGATGCCCGCCTCGGCGCAGGCGGTGATGCCCTCGGCCAGGCAGGTGCGGGCGGCTCGTCCGATGGACTCGGCCACCTCCTCCTGGGAGTACGGCAGCCGCAGGGCTCGGGCGGCGCCCATCGCCCCCTCGGCGAGGAAGCCGTTCTCGTGCGGGACGTCTGCGGCGAGCAGGTCCAGGACGGCGGTGTTGACGACGCAGCCGTGCCCGGAGTCGTGCAGCACGTACAGCTTGTGGCCCTGGCTGACCGTGTCCAGTTCGGCGGCGGTCAGATGGCGGCCCAGCGCCCGCTGGTCGTAGCCGACGATGCTCACCCAGGCGCCGGGCGAGTTCTTCCGGGCGACGGCGTCCGCCACGATCGCGAGGGCGTCGTCGATGCGCGTACAGCCCGCGATGCTGGTGGTGTTCTGGGTGAAGCCGGTCCAGGGCAGGTGCACGTGGGCGTCGATGAACCCGGGGAGCACCGTGGCTCCCTGGAGGTCGATCACCTCGCGCGCGGGCAGGGCGGCGACGGCCTCGTCCAGGCCGACGATCCGGCCCTGCCAGATGCCCAGTTGACGGGCGACCGGATGGTCCGGGTCCATGGTGAGGAAGCGGGCGTTGACGATCTTGGTGCACAGCATGGGCGGTGTCGTCCCCCTGTGGGTGTCGGCCGGAGCGGGTCAGGCGTCGATCGACCGGACGAGGGAACGGGGGCGCAGGTCGGTCCAGTTGGCCTCGATGAACTCCAGGCACGCCCCGCGGGTGTTCTCCTCGAAGACGGTCGTCCACCCGCCGGGCACCTCGGCGAAGGAGGGCCAGAGCGAGTGCTGGCCCTCGCCGTTCACCAGCACGAGGAAGCGGCCCTCGGCGTCGTCGAAGGGGTTGGTGCTCACGGTCGGTACCTCCCGGGAACGTCGTAATTAGGTTAGGCTCGCCTAATTCGGAAGAGCTTAGTCTTTCCCCTTGCCGCTCACAAGGAGATCCGCATGCGCCTGACCGATCCCGTCTCCGGCCGCGGGGCCGGCACGGACCACTCCCTCGCCTCGTACGGACTGCCCGGCGAACCCGGCACCGACGCGTTCTGGGCGGCAGCGGGGGCACCCGCCTCCGTCCGTACCGGAGACGGGAGTTGGACGACCCTGTTCCTGTGGCGCGGCGCTCCGGCGAGCATCGGGTTCGAGAGCTGGTCGGAGCCGGTGTCCCTGCGCCGGTGGGGCGGTACGGACTGCTGGTACGCCGAGGTCCCGATGCCCCCGCGGCTGCGCGTGAGCTACCGGTTCCTCGTCGACGGTACGGCGCACGCCGACCCCTTCAACCCGGCCGGCGCGGGCGGCGACCTGTCGATCGCCGCGACCCCCGACGCTCCCGCCCAGCCGCACTGGCCCCTCATCGGCCCCTCGGACGTCCTGCCCCTCCCGCGCACCCGGCTCCGCTGGGCGAGCGAACGGCTCGGCGGGCGGCGCACCGTACGGGTCCACCCGGCGGGCGGTGGCGGGCCGGTGGTCCTGCTGCTCGACGGGGACGACTGGCTGTACCTGCATCCGGCCGTGACCGCCTTCGACTCGGCCGTCGCCGCCGGCGGGATGCCCCCCGTGACGCTGGTGTTCCTGCCGGTCCGGGACCGGGAGGCCGAGTTCGGGTGCGGGCCCGCGCTGTGGGAGGCCGTACGGGACGAACTGCTGCCGCTGGTGGCGGAGACCGGTCTGCCCGCGGACCGGGACCGGCTGGTGGTCGCCGGGCAGAGCCTCGGCGGACTGAGCGCGCTGTACGCGGCGCTGGAGTTCCCGGACCTGGTGTCCCGGGTCGCCTGCCAGTCGGCGTCGTTCTGGTGGACGCCCGGCGCCCCGGACCTGGCGGACCCCCTGGGCGGCCCGGCGGGCGGCGCCCTCGCCGCGCGCCTGCGGGAGGGCCCCGACCTGTCCGGGCTGCGGATCGCCTTCGACGTGGGGGAACACGAGACCCGGATGCTGCCCCACTGCGAGCAGGTCGAGACCCTGAGCGAACGGGCCGGTGCGACCGTACGGGTGTCCCGCTCGGCGTCCGGCCATGACCGGGCGGGCTGGCGGCACGCCCTGCTCAGGGACGTCGCCTGGGCCCTCGGCTGAGCCGTCTCTTTCGGATTCCGCCGCTCAGCGGGCCACCGCCAGGCAGTAGTCCGCGTCGGTGGCGAGGAGGTTGCGGTGGGTGTCCTCGGCCGTGATGACCCCGTCGTCCAGGACGAGGACGCGGTCGGCGGCGTCCAGGAGGGCCGGGCTGCCGGTGATCACCACGGTGGTGCGGCCCCGGCGCAGCTCCGCGATGTTGCGCGCGACGAGCTGTTCGGTGACCGCGTCCACGGCGGTCGTCGGATCGTGCAGGACGAGGATGTCGCTGTCTGCGGCGAGGGCGCGGGCCAGGGACAGCCGTTGGCGCTGTCCGCCGGACAGGTTCGCGCCGCGGTCCCGGACCCCGTAGTCGAGCCCTTCGCGGTGGAGGGCGACGACGTCGGTCAGCATGGACGCCTCGACGGCCTCGGGGAGCGTGCGGCTGGTGCCCGACGGGTCGATGTTCGTACGGAGGGTGCCCGCGAAGATCTCCCCCTCGTACGGGTTCACCAGCATGTGCTCGCGGACCGCCTCGACCGACAGGCCGGCGATGTCCTCCCCGCTGACCCGCACCACCCCCTCGTACGCGTCCGGCGGGATCCTGACGGCCAGGATCGAGGCGAGGTCGGCCGCGCAGCGCGGCTGGTAGACGGCGATCGCGACGAACTCGCCGGCGGGCACCTGGAACTTCAGGTCGCGCAGGGACCCGTACCGGACGCAGTCGATCTCCAGGTCCCCGCCCGCGGCCGGCCGCTCGGGCCCGCCGGCCGTGACCGGCGGGGCGGCCAGTACCAGGGCCATCCGCTCGGCCGAAGCACGGGCCATCATCACGTACTTGGGCATGTCCGAGAACATCTTGAGCGGTTCCATGATGAACTGGGCCAGCCCGACGGCCATGACGAGTTCGCCGATGGTGATCCGGCCGTCGAAGGCCAGCCAGCCCGCCGTCAGGGTCACGGAGGCCGCGAGGACGGCGTTCAGGGCCATGGCGGTGCCCGCGTACGCGCCGTTCGCCACGGCCACGGTGACCGCCTGGTGCTTCGCCTCCGTGCTGACCTTCCGGTAGGACCGGAAGGCGGCGTGGTTGCCGCCGAAGCCGTGCAGCGGGCGCAGGCCGGTGATCAGGTCGGCGACCTTCGCGCCCGCCCGTGCGACCCGGGCCTGCTGTTCGCGGGTGCCGGAGCCGATCCGTTTGGACATCACGCTCAGGATCGACAGGATCGCGACGGTGCCCACGATCACCAGCAGGCCGAGCCGGAGGTCGGCCAGCCCCAGGGCGACCGCCGCGACCAGCACCGCGACCAGTGAACTGATCAGCAGCGGCACCACCTCGATGATGTCGGCGGTCTGGTCGGCGTCCTCGGTGGCGATGGTCAGCACCTCGCCGGACTTGAGGTCCACGTCCCGGGCCACCGGCTGGAGCCCGCAGTCCGCGACGCGCACCCGCCAGCGGTGCGCCTCGGTCGTGTTGGCCTTCTGCAGGACGCGCATGCCGAACCGCCACGACAGCGACACGGTCGTGATGATCACGGCGAGCGCGGCGATGGACGCGGCGAGCGCGCCGAGGCTGCGCTCCCCGCGCATCGTGTGCTCGACGATCAGGCCGAGGGCGATGGGGAAGGCGGTCTCACCGGCCTGGTAGAGGCCCATGAGGACGGTGCCCCAGGTCAAGGCGCCGACGTTGCGGCGCAATGCGGTGCGGAGGATGTCGGACCCTACCGCCGGGGGTGCCCCCACGGGGGGCCGCTGCTTGTCAGGAGTTTTCATCGAGGTGGCGGGCAATCGCTTCCGGGGTGCGCAGGGTGAACAGATCACGGATCGTGATCACTGGACCGTACTCGCGGCGGAGCAGCCCGATCAGCCGCACCGCCAGCATGGAGTGTCCTCCCAGGGACACGAAGTCGCTCACCGCGCTCACCTCGTCGTCGTCCAGGTCAAGGGCCTCGGCGAAGTACTCGCACACGACGGTCTCGGTCTCCGTCTCCGGGCCGCGCTCCCCCGCCGTCGTCAGGGCGCCGAGCGGCTTCGCCTCCGGCAGCGCCTTGGTGTCGGCCTTCCCGTTCACGGTCAGGGGGATGGCCTCGACCTGCGCGTAGTGGGTCGGGCGCAGGAAGTCCGGCAGTGCAGACCCCACTTCGCCGGCGACGGTCGCCAAGTCACCGCCGTCCAGGACGAGGTAGGCGGCCAGCCGGTGGGCGCCGTCGACCTGCGGGTCGGGCTGGGCGACCGCGGCGGCGAACCGCACGGCCGGGTGCGCGGCGAACGCGGCCTCGACCTCGCCGAGTTCGACCCGGTGGCCCCGGATCTTGACCTGCTGGTCGGTGCGGCCGAGGTACATCAGGTTCCCGTCGGGCCGCCGCAGCACGAGGTCGCCGGTACGGTACATCCGCTCGCCGGGTGCGCCGAACGGGCAGGCGACGAACCGGTCCGCGGTCTGGCCGGGCTGGCCGAGGTAGCCGCGGGCGATGCCGATGCCCGCCACGTACAGCTCACCGGGGACCCCGTCCGGCAGCGGGCGCAGCCACGGGTCCAGTACGTACACGTCCGTGTTGTCGATGGCCACGCCGACCACCGGGTCCTGGCATTCGAAGGTGCCGACGCCGAGGGTGTTGATGGTGTACTCGGTGGGGCCGTACAGGTTGTAGCCGGCCGTCCCCCCGGTCTCGGCGAGGCGCTGCCACAGCGTCGGGGTGACGGCCTCGCCGCCCAGCAGCACCAGCGCCGGCCGCCGCGACGGGTTGTCGAGCAGGCCCTCGGCCACCAGCTGCTGCGCGTAGGTCGGGGTCACGTTGATGACGTCGATCCCGTGCTCGAGGCAGTACTCGACCAGCCGGGGGGCGTCGCGGCGCAGTTCCTCGTCGCAGATGTGCACCTCGTGGCCGTCGGCGAGCCACAAAAGCTCCTCCCACGACATGTCGAAGGCGAAGGACACGGTGTGCGCGATGCGGAAGACCCGGTGGCCGTGCTCGGCCAGCACCGGCTCGAAGATCCGGCGCTGGTGGTTGATCAGCATGTTGGTGAGCCCGGCGTATTCGGTCACCACGCCCTTCGGGCGCCCCGTCGATCCGGAGGTGTAGATCGTGTACGCGGGGTGCCGCAGGCGGTCCGGGTCGTCCGGCGCGTACGTCACGAACGGTTCGGCCTCGGGGAGGGGCCGGTCCAGTGCGATCAGGTCGCCGGCCAGCCGGGGTGACACCGCGCTGACGGTGAGGATGACGTCGGGGCGGGCGTCCGCGACGATCGCCGCGATCCGCTCGTCCGGGTGGTCCAGCTCCAGCGGCACGTACGCGGCGCCGGTGCGCAGCACGGCGAACAGGGCCACGATCGAGTCGAGCGAGCGGGGGATCGCGAGGGCCACGGTCGACTCGGGTCCGATGCCGCGGCGGGCGAGCACGCCCGCCACCGCGCGGCTGCGGTCCCGGAGGCTGCCGAAGGTCGTGGTCCGGCCGTGGGCGACGAGCGCGACCCGCTGCGGGTCACGGTCCGCCGCCCGGTCGAAGCGGTCGACGACGGTGTCCGTGCCGATGTCCGTACGGTCGGCCGGGGCGGGCCGCGGCTCCAGGCCGGGGAGCGCGCCGACCGGGCCGGTGGAGCGGGCCAGGTCGTCGAGCACGCGCAGGTAGTCGTCGAGGAGCCGGCGGGCGGCCTGTGTGTCGTGGTCGCGGTACTCCAGCTTGACCGTGAGCTGGTCGCCGGGCGTGACGACCCAGGTGAAGGGGTAGTGCGTGGAGTCGTCGGCGCGGACCGCGGTGATGCCGTGCCGGGCGTTCATCTCGGCGAACGCGTCCATGTCCAGGAAGTTCTGGAGCACGAACAGGTTGTCGAAGAGGGTGTCGTGGCCGCTGGCCCGCTGGATCTCGCCGAGCCCGAGGTGCTCGTGCTCCATCGCCGCGACCCTCGCCGCCTGTACGGCGGACAGGTACGCGCCGGCCGTGTCGCCCGGCCGGGCCCGCGTCCACATGGGCACGGTGTTGAGGAGTACGCCGACGATGTCGGACAGGCCTTCGCCCTCGCGGCCGGAGACGGTCACGCCGAACACGGCGTCACCGCGGCCGGTGCGTGCGCCCAGGAGGAGGCCGAACGCGCCGGTCAGTACGGAGTTCAGGGTGACGCCGTGCGCCCGGGCCGCCTCCCGCAGCAGTTCCGATTCCTCGGTGGAGAGCGTGTGCACGAGCGTGCGCGGCAGGTCGTCGACGAGGGCCGGCGCCGGTCCGGCGAGGAGCGTCGGGCCCGGGAGGCCGGTCAGGTGCTCCGCCCAGAACCGTTCCGATGCGGCCGCGTCCTTGGCGTCGAGCGCCCGGGCGTAGTCCTCGAAGCTCGGGGCCGCCGGGGCCGGGGGCGTCAACTCGCCCGCGACGGCGGCCTCGTAGGCGTCGAACAGGTCCCGCAGCACGATCTCGCGGGACCAGCCGTCCCAGAGCAGCAGGTGGTAGCTCAGCAGGAGGCCGTCACGGCCGTCGGGCCGCCGCGCCACGGTCAGCCGGATCAACGGCGGCTCACCCGGGTCGAATCCGGTGTCCCGGCCCCGGGCGAGCAGGGCGTCGACCTCCGCGTCCGTGGCGAGGGTGAGCGTGCGGACGCCGACCCGCCGGCCCGCGGCGAGGACCTGCACGGCGTTTCCGTCGTCGTCGGTGGTGAATCCGGCGCCCACCACCGGGTGCCTCGCGATCACCCACGCCATCGCCTCGGCCAGCGCGTCGGTGTCCAGGCGCCGGTCGAAGGTGAACCAGCTCTGCGCCACGTAGTGGCCGGCCGGGCCCGCCAGCTGGGCCTGGAAGAACAGACCCCTTTGGAGCGGGGTGACCGGCGCCGTGCGCTCGGCGCTCGTGGCGGCGTCCGCGATGCGTTCCAGGGCCCGCCGCCAGTGCCCGGTGATCTCGTCGGGTACGCCCTCGGCGAGGGTGAAGGCCGCGTGCAGGCTGCCGGTGGCCGCGTCGGTCCAGGCGTTGACCTCCACGGCGTAAGGGCTGCCCTGGTCCGCGCCGGTGAGGTGCAGGGCCTGGGACTCGCCGCCCCGGCCGAGGTAGTTGAACAGCACCTGCGGGCAGGCGTCCAGCAGGGGGGCGGTCTGCGGGTTGAGGTACCTGAGCTGTCCGTACGCGACGTGCGCGCGCTCGTCCGGCTGCCGTGCGGCCACCTCGCGGGCCGCTGCCACGGGGTCGGTGTGCGCGGTGAGCCGTACGGGCGCGATGGAGGTGAACCAGCCGACCGTACGGGTGTAGTCGTGGTGGGCCAGCGCCGGGACCCGGCCGTGCCGTTCCAGCTCGACGGCGAGATCGGTGGGCGCGGGCTGTACGTGGGTCAGTGCGGTGCGCAGCGCGCCGCACAGCAGCTCGGTGAGCCCGACGCCGAGTGCGGCGGGCGCGGTACGCGTCACGAGCTCGCTGACCTCGGGCGGGAGCACGACCGTGGTCTCGCGCGCTCCCGAGACTGCGGGCAGCAGCGGGGGCGCCTGGAGCGTGGTGATCCAGTGCCCGAGGTCGTCGGTCACGTGGGCGGAGCGGTACGCGAGTGTCTCCGCGTACTCGGCGTAGGAGGTGGTCGGCGGCGCGAGGGGCGTGCCGCGCAGGGCGGCGGCCAGGTCGTCGAGGAGGACCAGCCAGGACACGGAGTCGACGGCGAGGTGGTGCACGGTGACCACCAGGGTGCGGCTCGCCTCCAGCCAGGTGAACGCGATGACGTCCCCGGCCTCGGGATCGAGCCGCCCGGCGGCCTCGTTCGCCGCGGCCGTCGCTGCCGTCATGGCATCAGTGGCATCGGTGGCGTCCGCCCGTACGACGGTGACCGCGCGGGCGGGTTCGGTGCGCAGGGCCCACACCCCGTGCTCGACGCGCAGCCGCAGCCGCAGGGCGGGGTGGGCCGCGACGACGGCGTCCGCGGCGCGCCGGGCGTCGGCGAAGTCGGTGCCCTCGGCTGCCACGAGCGCCCTGGCCTGGGCGAACCGGGCGAGGGAGCCGCCCAGTTCGCGCTGGCGCAGGATGATCGGTGTCGGCGTCAGCGGGCCGTCCTCGCGGATGGCGGGGGCGGGTGCGGCGGACGGCTCCGCCGCCTGCGGGGTGCTCGTCGCCAGGTGTTCGGCGAGGGCGCGGGGTGTCCTGAGCAGGAACACGTCCCGTGGGGCGATCGTGAGGCCGAGCGCCCGGGCCCGGTTGACCACGGTGATGGCGAGGATGCTGTCGCCTCCGGCCCGGAAGAAGTCGCAGTCGCCGTCCACGGCGACACCGGGCAGCGTGTCGGTGAAGATGCCGACCAGCGCGGCGAGCGCCGAGCCGGTGGCGGCCACCGGGGTGTCGTGGTGTGCGGCCCGCTCGGCCAGGGCCTTGCGGTCCAGTTTGCCGTTGACCGTCAGCGGCAGGGCCTCGACCGGGAGGACCAGGCCGGGCACCATGTGCGCGGGCAGCTTCGCGGACAGCAGGCGGGTGAGGGCGGTGGCGTCGCCGGGGACCCGGCCCACGACGTGCGCGACGAGGTGGTCGGCGCTGTCCGCCACGGTCACGGCGACGTCGACCACGCCGTCGAGCTCTCTGATCGCGGACTCCACCTCGCCGAGCTCGATGCGGAAGCCCTTGAGCTGCACCTGGTCGTCGGCGCGGCCGGTGAACTCCAGGTCGCCGTCGAGGGTGCGGCGGGCGAGGTCGCCCGTGTGGTACATGCGGGAGCCGCCGCCCGCGAACGGGTCGGCCACGAACCGGCCCGCGGTGAGTGCCGGACGGCCCAGGTAGCCGAGCGACACCTGGTCGCCGGCGACGTAGATGGCGCCCACCCGGCCCGGCGGCACGGGCCGGAGGCGGTCGTCGAGCAGGTAGGTGACCAGGCCGGGGATCGGGGCGCCGATCGGGCTGGCCTCGTCGCCGTGGCCGAAGTCCGCGTCGGTCAGGACCCGGTGGGTGACGTGGACGGTGGTCTCGGTGATGCCGTACATGTTGACCAGCTCAGGCGTGGCGGTGCCGTGCCGCTCGACCCAGCCGCGCAGCCGGCCGAGGTCGAGTGCCTCGCCTCCGAAGACGATCCGGCGCAGTGCGGGAAGCGGCTCGCCGGCCTGCCGGTCGGCCTCGATGAACTGGTAGAAGGCCGAGGGGGTCTGGTTGAGCACGGTCACACCGCGCTCGCGCACCAGGCGGTGGAAGTCCACCGGGGAACGGGTCAGCCCGTAGTCGGGCACCAGCAGTTCGGCGCCGTGCGTGAGCGCGCCCCACAGTTCCCAGACCGCGAAGTCGAAGGAGTACGAGTGGAACTGGACCCACACGTCGTGCGGGCCGAAGTCCATGTCGGGCCGGGTGTTCGCGAGCAGGGTCACCACGCTGGAGTGCGGCACGACGACCCCCTTCGGCCTGCCGGTCGATCCGGACGTGTAGATCACGTACGCGGGATCGTGCCAGTCGGTCTCGACCTCGGCCGCGGGCGGGGTGGCGTCGTGCGTCGCCTCGTCGCCCTGGACGAGTACGCGGGCCGGTACGCCCGCCCGGTCCAGCAACCGTGTGAAGCGGTCCCGCTGTTCGCGGTCCACGAGGACGACCTGCGGTGCGGCGTCGGCGAGGATGTACTCCAGCCGTTCGTCCGGGTAGGCGAGGTCGAGCGGTACGTACGCGCCGCCCGCGGTGACGATGGCGACCAGGGCGACGACCTGCTCCAGGGAGCGGGGCACGGCGACGGCGACCCGTTCGCCCGGGCGGACGCCGGCCGCACGCAGCACCGCGGCCAACGCGTCCTTGGCCGTGGCCAGTTCGCCGTAGGTCAGGGACCGGGCAGAGCCGTCCAGGGCGCACTGGGTGACGGCAGTCCTGGCCGGGTCCCGGTGCGCGGCGGCGTCGAAGAGCGCTCCCAGGGTCGTCGGGCTGATCTGCTGGGGGCGCCGGGCGTCCTCGGGTGCCAGGTCGTCCACCAGGTCGTCGGGGCGGGTGAGCAGACCGGTGAGGATGTGGGTGAAGGTCTCCAGGATCGCCCGGGCGCTCGCCTCCCGCAGCAGCGCGCCGTCGTAGATGAGGTTGAAGCGCGGCCGGCCGTCGAGGGCGCGTTCCACCACGAGCGTCAACGGGTAGTGCGGGGCGCCTTCGTTGACGATGCCGGTGACGGCCAGGGTGTCGTCGGATCCCCGCAGACCTGCCACGTCGGTCGCGACGTCGAAGACGACCAGGGTGTCGAAGAGCGGTCCGGCGCCGGCCTGGCGGCCGATGCGCGCCAGCGAGACGTGCTGGTGCGGCAGCACCGCGCTCTGGTGTTCCCGTACCGAGGCGAGCAGCTCGCGGGCCGTGGTGCCCGCGGCCCACCGGGCCCGTACCGGGATCGTGTTGATGAACAGGCCCACCATGTCGGCGATGCCGGGCACGTCCGCGTCCCGCCCGGACACCGTGGAGCCGAAGACGACGTCCCCGGTGCCGTGCAGGACGGCGTCCAGGGTCACCGCCCAGGCGCTGTGCACCGCTACGCTCAGCGGCACACCGGCCGACCGGACGGCCTCGTCGATGTCGTCTTGGGGCTCCACGGCCGTGTCGGCGAACCGGTCGGACGGCGTGTGTCCCTCGGCGACCAGTGAGGGGCCGGGCAGCTCGGCGAGCTGCTCGCGCCACACCCGGTCGCTCTCGTCCTCGTCCCGCCCGGCGAGCCAGTGCACGTAGTCGGCGAAACCGCCGAGCGGGTACACCGTGCCGGGTGCGTGGTACTCGGCCAGCAGGGCGCGGAGCATCGGCGGCACCGACCAGCCGTCGGCGATGATGTGGTGCACGGTCTGCACCAGGACGGTGCGGCCGGCGCCCGCGCGGACGAGCGTGTACCGCATCAGCGGGCCGGTGGCCAGGTCGAAGCCCGCGCGGCGGTCCCGTTCGGCGAGGTCGCGGATCTCCTCGTCGGTGATGCCGGGGCGGTCCAGCGTGGTGAACGGGGCCTGCGCTCCGCTTTCCAGTACGGAGACGACCCGGCCGTCGGCGAGGGCCGTGAACCGCGCGGCCAGATTGGGGAAGAGCGTGAGCAGGCGGGTGGCCGCCGCCGCGAGCCGGCCGGGGTCCACCTCCCCCTCCAGCGTCAGCAGTTGCTGCTCGACGTAGCTGCCGGCGGAGTCGTCGTCGAAGACCGAGTGGAAGTACAGGCCCTCCTGGAGCGGGGTCAACGGCAGGACGTCCCGCAGCGACGGGCCGTCCAGGTCGTCGACGTCGGCCTGGGTGAGCTCCACCAGGGCGAAGTCACTGGGCGAGTGGCCGCCCTGGTCGAGTGCGGCCAGGGCGGCCAGGGTCTCCCGGAAGTACCGTCCGATGGTGGCGATGTCCTCGTCGGTGAACATCCCGTCGGGCCAGGAGACGGTGGTGGTCAGCTCGTACGCGCCGGCCGCCGAGGCGGGTTCGGCGATCGCGTTGAACTCCAGGGCGCGCGGCAGCCGCATCCGCGGATCGCGCCGCTCACCCAACTGCCCGGTGCTGCCGGTGAGTTCCCAGTCACCGGAGGCTCCGGCGTCGAAGCGGCCCAGGTAATTGAACAGTACCTGGGGCGCGGGCGTGTCGGACCCGGTGCCGCCGCTCAGGTACCGCAGGACTCCGTAGGAGAGGCCGTTGCCCGGTACCCGGGCGAGGTCCTCCTTGACCGCCTTGAGCGCGGCCGCCAGGTACGCGGGCGCGGTGAGGTCGGCCGCCGGTCCGGGGTCGACGGTCACCGGGAAGAGGGTGGTGAACCAGCCGACGGTGCGGGAGAGTTCGGGCTCGAAGCCGGCGGCCGGCGCCACGAGGTGCCCTTCGCGGCCGTGACCCTCCAGTTCGATGTGCGCGAACGTCTGGTCCTGCCCGAGGTCGCGGCGCCACCGGGCGAGGGTGACGGCGAGCGCGGTGAGCAGTACGTCGTTGACGCCCGCGTGGAACAGGGCGGGGATCTCGCCCAGCAGCGCGGCCGTGACCTCGGGGCCGACCGAGACGGTCGTCACCCGCTCCTGCTCGACGGTGTCGCTCTCGGCCGGCGTCCGCCTGCCCACCGGCGCGTCGGGCCCCGGCAGGGGGCGCCGGTAGTGGGCGCGGTCGGCGTCGAACGCGGTGCGCTCCAGCAATTGCGTCCAGCGCCGGAACGACGTGCCCACCGGGGGCAGTTCCACCGGCTCGCCCGAGGCGAGGCGCTGCCACGCCGTGGCGAGGTCCTCCCGCAGGATCCGCCAGGACACGCCGTCGATCACCACGTGGTGGACGACCACGACCAGCTGTCGTGCCGCGCGGCGCCAGACGGCCCGCAGCATCACGCCGTTGTCCGGGTCCAGCCCGGCGGTGGCGAGGGCCACGCACGCGTCGAGAGGCAGGTCGTCCCTCTCCTGCCACCCCGCGGCGGCTCCGCCGGCCTCCGGGATGTCGAAGCTCCAGTCGTCGCCGCGCACCAGCCTGGCGCGCAGCATGTCGTGCCGTGCGAGGACGGCGGTGAGGATCTCGTCGAGGGCTTCGGCGGTCAGGTCGGCCGGGGTGTTCAGCACCACCGACTGGACGAAGCCGTCGACGGCGTCGGTGGTCTCGCCGAGCCATCGCACGACGGGCGATCCGGCGACGGAACCGGTCGCGACGTCGCCGTGGTCCACGGCGGCCGCGCCCTCGCGGCTCGCCACCGCCGCCAGCGCGCCGATGACGCTGTTGGTGAAGATCTGCCGGGGGGTGACGTGCAGGCCCACGGTGCGCAGCGCGCTCAGCAGGGAGATGGCCAGGAGGCTGTCTCCGCCGAGCTGGAAGAAGTCCTGGTCGACACCGACCCCGTCCAGTCGCAGCAGCGCCGCGACCGCCTCGCACACCAGGCGTTCGTTCTCGGTGGCCGGCGCGGCGAGCGGGCCCGTCCCGAGGTCGGGTTCCGGCAGCGCGCCGCGGTCGAGCTTGCCGTTCGCGGTGAGCGGGAACTCCTTCATCACGACGATGTGGGTGGGCACCATGTACTCCACCATGTGCCCGGCGGCCCAGGCCTTGACCTCGTCCGCCCGCAGGTCCTCGCTTCCGGCGGCGGGGATCACGTACCCCACGAGGTAGGTGCCGCCGGCCGCGTTCTTCTTCGCGAGGACGCAGGTGTGGCGCACGTCGGGGTGTTCCGCGAGGCCGACCTCGACGTCCTCGATCTCCAGGCGCATGCCGCGGATCTTGATCTGGTTGTCGGCGCGGCCGAGGAAGTCCAGCGATCCGTCCGGGGCGAAGCGTGCGAGGTCGCCGGTCCGGTACAGCCGGGATCCGTCCCCGGCGAAGGGGTTGGCGACGAAGCGGGAGGCGGTCAGGCCGGGCGCGCCCACGTATCCGCGCCCCAGGAGGAAGCCTCCGACGTACAGTTCGCCGCCGACCCCGACCGGGACCGGGCGCAGTTCTTCGTCCAGGACGTACAGCTGGGTGTTGGGGTTGGCCTTGCCGATCGACGTCGACAGGCGTTCCGCGGCGCCCCGGTAGATGACGTGCGAGACGCCGATCGTCGTCTCGGCCGGGCCGTAGCCGTGGTACATGGGTATGTCGAGCCGGGTGCGGAACCGTTCGTACAGCTCCGGGGTCAGCACCTCGCCGCCGCACCACACGTGCCGCAGGCTGTCGAGCCGCCCGGAGTCGCCCGCGATCTCCAGCAGCACGTCCAGCATGGACGACACCAGGTAGGTGAAGGTGACGCGCTGCTCGGCGATCACGCCGAGGAGGTGGTGCGGGTCGCGTTCGCCGCCGGGGCGCAGGACCACGAGCCGGCCGCCGGACACCAGCGGCAGGAAGATCTCGTTGATGGAGATGTCGAAGGACAGCGGTGCCTTGAAGAGGGAGGCGTCGTCGTGGCCGAAGCCCAGGATCTCGTCGACCTGCCACAGCAGGCGCTCGCTGATCGCCTCGTGGCGGATCATGGCGCCCTTGGGCCGGCCGGTCGAACCGGACGTGAAGATGACGTAGGCGAGCGCGTTGCCGGGGACGGTGATCCCGGTCCCGTCCGCGGGGTGGGAGCCGTACCGCCAGTCGCCGAGGTCGACGGGCACGGCCGGTGGTTCGCCCGGGTCGTGCTCGCCCGGGCCGGCCAGTTGCAGGACGACGCGGGCGTCGTCGATGACGACGGCCCGGCGCGCGGCGGGCCACTGCGGGTCGAGGGGGACGAACGCGGCCCCCGCCTGGAGCACGGCGAGCAGTCCGATCACCATGTCGGCGGAGCGGCTCAGGGAGATGCCGACGACCTGCTCGGCCGTGATGCCGCGTTCGATCAGGTGGTGGGCCAACTGGCCGGAGAGCTTCGCTGCCTGACCGTACGTCAGTGAGCGGTGCTCGTCGATGACGGCGACGGCGTCCGGCCTGGTCCGGGCCTGCTCGCGGAACATCTCCACGATGCTCGGGCGGACCCGGTCGGCCCCGGTGTCGTTCCACTCGGCGAGGCTCGCGAGGCGTGCCGCCGCGCTGGACGGGGCGATGCTGCCGAGGGAGCGGTCCGGGAAGTCGGCCAGGTCGTCCAGCGCGAGCTGTGCGTCGGCCGCCGCGACGCCTTCGGGTACGGAGATGCCCAGGCCGACCTCGCCGACCTCGCCGACCTCGCCGACCTCCCAGCCGGGCGCCCCGGCACCGCCGTTGGCGGCCCGGCCGAGGACGTCGGCGAACAGGGTGCCGGGGGTGAGTTCCATGCCGTCCGGGCTGCTGCCCGTCGCCCAGTACGACAGCCCGATGGCGCACGCGTGGGCGATGGTCCGGTCGGAGTGGTCGCCTGTTCGCCGGCGCACGCCGGCCAGGCGTGTGGGAGAAAGCCGCACGAGACGAGCGGTCGGTTCCGTCATCGAAGACTCAACGCCCCTTCACAGTCCGTAAGTCGGCCCACCCGGATCAGGGTGGGCTAGCTGCCCTCGCGCCAGGCCCGCCACAGGCGCGCGTACCGGCCGCCCAGAGCCACCAGTTCGTCGTGCGTGCCGTGCTCGACGACGCGTCCCGCGTCCAGCACGGCGATCCGGTCCGCTGCCATCGCCTGCGTCAGCCGGTGCGCCACGAACAGCGTGGTCCGGCCCGCGCACGCGGCGAGCACCGCCCGTTCCAGCTCGGCCGCGCCCTCGCTGCCCGCTTCCGCCGTGGACTCGTCGAGCACCACCACCGGGGACCGGCCCAGCACCAGCCGGGCCAGGGCGATCTGGGCGACCTTGGTGACGTCCAGGCGCTCGCCGCCCTCGCCGACCAGGGTGTTCAGTCCGTCGGGCAGCGCGTCGACCCATCCGTCGGCGCCGACGGTGCGCAGGGCGTCCGCCAGTTCGGCGTCGGTCGCCTCCGGCGCGGCCAGCCGCAGGTCGTCGGCGAGCGGGCCGGAGAACACGTGCGTTTCCTGCGTCAGGATGCTCACCAGGGCCCGCGCCCCGGCCTCGTCCAGACCGGCGAGGTCGGTCGGCCCGATGCGGACCGACCCGGCCTGTGGGGTTCCGATGCCCGCGATCAGCGCGGCCAGGGTGGACTTGCCTGCACCGGTCGCCCCCACCAGCGCGAGCGAACCGCCGGCCGGAATCATCAGGTCGACGTCCCGGAGGACCGGCTCCTCGGTGTCGGGATAGCTGAAGGTGAGTCCCTCCACCCGGACGGGGTAGGGCGCGTCGACCGCCGGTGTGACGCCCGGGGCGCCGACCAGCCGGTCCTCCGCGTCCTCCCCCAGCACCCCGACCAGCCGGGTCAGGCTCGCGCCCGACTTCTGCGCCTCGTCGAAGGTGAACATGATGGAGCCGAGGGGGGTGAACAGCCGGTGGAACAGCAGCGGGGCCGCGGACACCTCGCCCAGGCTGGCGGCATCGGCCTCCAGCAGGGCGTACCCCACCACGATGATGAGGACGAGTCCGATGAACTCGGCGCGGTTCTCCCGGCCGACGAACCGGCCGAAGAGCCGGAACACCTCGATGCCGAGTTCGCGCACCCGCCACGACTCGCTGGTGACCTTCTCGCGGACGGCTCCCTCCAGGCGGTACGCCCGGACCGTGTCGATCCCGTTGAGTCCGCTGATCAGGGCTTGTGCGCGGTCGGCCTGGACCTCGCGCTGTCTGCGGTAGAGCGGGGCGGACCGGGGCAGGTACCAGCGCAGGGCCAGCGCGTACGCGGGCAGGGCGCCGGCGCCCGCCAGGCCGAGCCGCCAGTCCAGGCCGAACATGCCGAGCGTGGCGATGACCACCAGCACGCCCGCCGAGAACACCGTGGGGACGGCCGTGCGGATGCCCCGGGACAGTACGGCAACGTCGTCGCCGACCCTGGACAGCACGTCTCCCCGGCCGACCTGTTCGATGCGTGCGCTCGGCATCCCCAGCACCGCCCGTACGGCGCCTTCGCGCAGCCGGGCGAGCAGATCGGCGCCCAGCTTGCCGACCAGGTAGGTCGACAGGGCGGTGGCCGCCGCGCCGAGGAGCGCGGCGGCGACCATCAGGACTCCCGTCGTGACGAGGATGGAGCGCGACGCGCCCTCCACCACCCCGTCCACGACCCGGCCGAGCAGCAGCAGCGGGAGTACCTGGAGCGCCGCCCCGGCCACCGTGGTGAGCACGGTGGCGGCCGTCAGCCAGGGCACTTCGCGGCAGTGCGCGGTGACCCAGCGGGTGGCCTCGCGTCCGGTCGTCGTGCGCAGGGTCGACGGGGCGACGCGCGTATCCGTGGTGCTCACACCTAGCCGACCGACTTGACGAGTTCGTCGATGGCGTACGGCAGGGACAGCAGGGTGCCCTGGGACATGGCCGCGCCGACCGCCGGGCCCTCGCTGTCGAGCAGGTACGACACCTTGCCGTTCTTGACCGCGGCCAGGTTGGCGAACAGCTCGAACTTCTTGAGCGCCTCCGTGTCGGCCTTGTCGTTGATGACGAAGATGCGGTCGACGTTGATGAGGTCCATGCGTTCGGGGGAGAGCGTGGTGTAGAACTTGCCGTCGGCGATCTTGTCGATCTCGGTCTGGTACTTGAAGCCGGTGCCCGTCACCAGGCGTCCGCGGACGTCGGTGGAGGTGAAGGGGGCCGCCGAGTCCTTGTACCAGGACAGCGCGACGGCGGTCTGGTTCGCGAACTCGGGGTGTGCCTTCTTCGCCGCGTCGAGCTTGTCCTGGATGCCCTTCACCAGCTCGGTGCCCTTGGACTCCTGGCCGAGCGCCTTGGCGATGTGGACCGCGTTGTCCTGCCAGGGGGCGCTGAACGGCTCCTTCTCGGCCTTGGTGCGGCCCACCGTCGGGGCGATCTTGGAGAGCTTGTCGTAGGCGGCCTGGTCGATCTCGGAGTAGACCGCGATGATCAGGTCCGGCCGGAGCGCGGCGATCTTCTCGTAGTTCGGGCCCGTGTCGCCGTTGTTCATGACGACCTCGGGGCGGGTGTCGCCCCACTTGTCCTTCACCCAGGGCCACTGGGTGTTGATGTCCGGGCTGGTGCCCGGCGGGTTCGGGTACTGGTCGACCATGCCGACGGGCTTGATGCCGAACGCCAGGATGGCCTGGTCGTCGGTGTAGCCGACGGAGACGACCCGCTGGGGGGCCTTTGCGACCTTCGTGGATCCGAACGCGTGCTCCACGGTGACCGGGAAGGTGCCGGCCGCGGTGGCCGGGGCGTCGTCGGCCTTCTTGTCGGCCGGGTCCTTCGAGTCGGAACCGCAGCCGGCCAGGAGGCCGACACCGAGGGCCGCGGCGGTCAGCACCGCCGTCAACCGGCCCCAGGAGTTGGTACGAGTCGTTCGCTGGAGAAGCATCCGCAATCCCTTGCTTTCGTGCCGTCCACTACACCCCCGCCCGAGGGCAGGCAAACCGTATCGCGCTCAAGTGAGGCTAGCCTAGCCTTACTTACCTCGGAACTATGTCCAATCTAGTCGAGTCGGCCAGGCTGTACGTGGGTGCGTCCGATGGGCACGATGAGCGGCCGGTCCCCCACCGGATCCTCGATCACCTTGGCACGCAGCCCGAAGGCCTCGTACAGCAACTCGGCGGTGATGACGTCCCGCGGGTGCCCCTGCGCCAGGATCGACCCGGCCCTCATCACGATGAGGTTGTCGCTGTAGCGCGTGGCCAGGTTGAGGTCGTGCAGCACCATGACCACGGTGCATCCCGACTCGTGCAGGTCGTCCACCAGATCCAGTACGTCGATCGCGTGCGCCAGGTCCAGGAAGGTGGTCGGCTCGTCCAGCAGCAGCAGGTCGGTGCCCTGGGCCAGCGTCATCGAGATCCAGACGCGCTGGCGCTGCCCGCCGGACAGGGCGTCCACCGGCCGGTCCGCCAGGTCGGACACCCCGGTCATGGCCAGCGCCCGTTCCACGACGGCGGCGTCGTCCGACGACCACTGGCGCAGCCAGCTCTGGTGCGGATGGCGCCCCCTGGCGACCAGGTCGGCCACCGTGAGCCCCTCCGGCGCTACCGGCGCCTGCGGCAGCAGACCGAGCTTCTTCGCCACGTCCCGGGTCCGGAGCGTGGCGATGTCCTCGCCGTCCAGGACGACCGAGCCCTTCGTCGGCTTGAGCAGCCGCGAGAGGGTCCGCAGCAGGGTCGACTTGCCGCAGCCGTTGGAGCCGATGATCGTGGAGATCACCCCCGGCGGGATCGCCACGTGGAGGTCGTCGATGACGCTCCGGCCGCCGTACCCGACCGTGACCCCTCTGGCCGCCAGCCGCGCGGTCTCCTGCCCCCCGGACGCGATCCCGGTGATGTGCGATACGGCCACAGCTCCCCCTGAACTAGACGTGCCTGCATACGAGTCGGTCAACGGAGGTTCGCCCGCACCAGGAGGTAGACCAGGAAGGGCCCGCCGATCGCGGCGGTGATCACGCCGACCGGCAGGGTGATCGGCAGGGCCGTACGCGCGATCAGGTCGGCGCCGGTCAGCAGCAGGGCCCCGACGATGCCGGAGGCCACCATCGGCGGTGTCGGGCACCTCAGCAGACGCATGGCCACCTGCGGCGCGACCAGGGCGACGAACGGGACCGGGCCCGCCGCGCTCACCGCCACGCCCGCCAGCAGGACCGCGCACAGCAGCAGGACCGCCCGGACGGCCGAGTACCGCACGCCGAGGCCCGCGGCCACCTCGTCGCCGAGGTGCATCGGTTTGAACTGGAACGCGGCGCACGCCACGACGACCATCAGGACGAGCGTGCACCAGAGCGCCACCCGGATGTCGTCCCACGAGCGGTTGTCCAGGGAGCCGATCAGCCAGGCCTGGGCCCGGGCCACGTCCCTGATGTCGGCCTGGACCAGCAGCCAGGTCGTGACGGCCTCCATCACGGCGCTCACCGAGATGCCGATGAGGATGAGCCGGAAGCCGTCGATCCCGCGCCGCCAGGCCAGGAAGTACACGAGGAGGCCCGTACCGAGACCGCCCGCGAGCGCCGCACCGGACAGACCGACGGAGCTGACGACCGCCGCGGCGGTCCCGCCCGAGACCGTCACCAGGAACACCGCGACCGCACCGGCGCCCCCGGTGATCCCCAGGATGTCGGGGCTGGCCAGCGGATTGCGCGCGATCGACTGGGTGATCGCCCCGGACACCCCCAGCGCGATGCCCACGACGCACCCGGCCAGGGCCCGCGGCATCCGCAGGTCCATGATCACGAACTCGTCGACCTGCTCGCCCCGCCCGAGGATCGTGGCGATCACCTGGGGCAGACCGATGGGGAACTCCCCCACGCCGATGGACAGGCAGAACACCAGGAACGTCGCCGCCGCCAGCAGCAGCGTGACGCAGACCATCCAGGGCCGCCATACGAACGACACCCGGCCGAGCCGGACGCCCGGCGCCACCGACGCCTTCGCGACCTCCACCGCTTCCACTTCCACGTCCGCCCCGTTCACGCGCTCTTGAACTTTCCGCGCCACACCAGGACCGCGAAGAACGGGGCACCGAGCAGGGCCACCACGACACCGGCGTCCAGCTCGCCCGGCCGCACCAGCAGCCGCCCCGCGATGTCGCAGACCAGGAGGACGATGGCGCCGAGCAGGCCCGCGTACGGCACCAGCCAGCGGTAGTCCGGACCGGTCAGGTACCGGGCCACGTGGGCCACCATGAGGCCGAGGAAGGCGACGGGCCCGCAGGCCGCCGTCGCCGCCCCCGCCAGCAGGGTGATGGCGGCGATGCCGACGGCCCGGGTCAGCGCGATGTTGACGCCGAGCCCGCGCGCCACGTCGTCGCCGAGGTTGAGCAGGTTGACGGCGGGCAGGGTGGTCAGGGCCAGCACCAGCCCGACGGCGATGAACGCGGTCACCGGCCAGATGACGTCGAATCCGACGCCGGCCACCGAGCCCGCGTACCAGAAGCGCAGCGCGTTCAGCGAGGCCTTGTCCGACAGGGCGACCGCGGTGGTCATGGCGGCCAGGAAGACGGTGATCCCCTGCCCGGCCAGGGCCAGCGTCAGCGGATTGCCAGCCCCCCGGCCGATGCTCGCCAGCCCGAACACGACGACACCGGCGACCGCCGCCCCCAGGAAGGCGAACCAGACGTACTGGAACGGGTCGGCGAAGCCGAACACGGCGATCACCGTCACCACGGCGAAGGAGGCGCCCGCATTCACCCCGAGCAGACCCGTGTCGGCGATCGGGTTGCGCGTGTACCCCTGGATCAGCGCCCCGCCGACTCCCAGGGCCACCCCTGCCACGACCGCGAGGACCGTCCGGGGCACGCGTACGGTCTGCACGATGAGTCTGATCTCGGTGAGCCGCCGGTCCGGGTCCGGCGCCGCCGTCAGCCCCTGCCACACATCGGCCGGGCTCAGCGCGCGGGCACCGACGGCCAACGACACCACCACGGCGGCCAGGAGGATCAACAGAAGCGTCAGCGAGCCCACAACGCGGCGCCTGCGGGCCTCCGTTGCACCCTTGGGCGCGGGACGCTCCACTGTAGTCGTGCCCATGTCGCTGTACGTTATCCCTTCGCTCCACCGGCGAAACATCGTCGGTGGCACGCGCCACCAGGCGTCACGTGTACGGACCGGACCGGTCCAAGTATCGGCTATCGGGCCGTGCTGCCCGTCCCGTCGGCCACCGTCCGGACCTCGTCGGGATCGGACTTGAGGCCCCGGTCGAGGAGCGAGTCCAGGATCTCGCCGACCCTGACGCTGGTGTTGGACAACAGGGACGAGGTGATGCCGTGCGTGTGCTCCGTGCCGCCCTGCACGTAGATGCCGCAGCGCAGTGCGGGGTCGGTCGCGATGCGGTAGTCGCGTTCGACGCGCACGCGTCCCTCCTCGTCGCGCAGGCAGCGGTCGGCGACCTCGCCGAGGAGGCCGAGCGGGTCGGCGGGGCGGTAGCCGGTGGCGAAGACGACCACGTCCGCCTCCAGGGGTGTCTCCTCGCCGGTGACCAGGGACTGCACGGTGGCGTGGACCTTGGCCGGCGTCTCCGTGACGCCGGTGAGCCGGGAGACGTTGAGGAAGCGCAGGCGCTCGGTGCCGAGGACCTTCTCCTGGTACATCTGCCGGTACAGGTCGTCGATCAGATCGATGTCCACCACCGAGTAGTTGGTGTTGCGGTGGTAGTCCATCAGCTTGCGCTTGACGTTCTCGGGCGCGGTGAAGAACTCGCCGACCGCTTCCGGGTCGAAGATCCGGTTGGCGAAGCCGCTGTCGTCGGCGGGGCTGTACCCGTACCGGGAGAAGACGGCGCAGACCTCGGCTTCGGGGAAGCGGCGGTGCAGATAGGCGACGTTCTCGGCGGCGCTCTGTCCCGCACCCACGACGACGAACCGGGAGGGGGCGGCGCCGCCCAGCCCCTCGACCTTCGTCAGGAGGTCGGAGTTGTGCCAGATGCGGTCCGTGCGCTCCACGCCTTCCGGCATGAGGGGGCGTAAACCGGTGCCGATGACGAGGTTGCGGGCCCGGTGGAGCGCGAGTCCCTCCGCCGAGCGGACCGTCACGTCGAGGTGGTCCACCACTCCGTCGCGGACGACCGGCGTGACCCCGACGACCTCGTGGCCGTACGACACCATGTCGTCGACCTTGGCCGCGGACCATTCCAGGTAGTCGTGGAACTCCACCCGCAGCGGGAAGAGGTTCTTGTGGTTGATGAAGTCGATCAGCCGTCCCTTGCTCTTCAGGTAGCACAGGAAGCTGAACTCGCTGGCCGGGTTCCGGAGCGTCACCAGGTCCTTCAGGAAGGACACCTGCATGGTCGCGTCGTCGATGAGCATGCCCCGGTGCCAGCCGAAGCGCGGCTGCTGTTCGAAGAAGTGAGTGGTGATCACTTCTTCCCTGCCGACGCGTGCGTTGTGCTCGCCGACCGCGATCGCCATGGCCACGTTGGACGGCCCGAAGCCGATTCCTATGAGGTCGTGGATCAGCGGGGGGTCGCCAGGACGAGCCTGAGCCATGTCACTCCCATCGTGCGAGGGCAGCCGCCGGACCCGAGGGGCAGGTGGCCTGGTCGAGCATCGGGAAGGCGGGAAAACCGGGCACGCCGACGGAGACGCGACCGAAACTTAGGTAAGGCTAAGCTGATCCCCATGGAGCTGTCGATAGACAAATCGGGCGGCCGGGAAGCTGAGTGATCGTCAATTTACGGCACTGCGGGCACCGTTGCAGACTTAGGCAAGCCTTGCTTTACTCGGCAGGGACCAACCCCTGTCCCTGAGGAGGAACCCCATGCGGGTCGTCATGTTCGGTTACCAGACCTGGGGGCACCGCACCCTGCAAGCCCTCCTGGACTCCGAGCACGACGTGGTGCTGGTGGTGACGCATCCGAAGAGCGAGCACGCCTACGAGAAGATCTGGAGCGACTCCGTCGCCGACCTCGCCGAAGAGCACGGGGTCCCGGTGCTGCTCCGCAACCGGCCGGACGACGAGGAGCTGTTCCAGCGCCTCAAGGAGGCCGATCCGGACATCATCGTCGCCAACAACTGGCGTACGTGGCTGCCCCCGCGGGTCTTCGGACTCCCCCGCCACGGCACGCTGAACGTGCACGACTCACTGCTGCCGAAGTACGCCGGCTTCTCGCCCCTGATCTGGGCGCTGATCAACGGCGAGACCGAAGTGGGCGTCACCGCGCACATGATGAACGACGAACTCGACGCCGGGGACATCGTGCGGCAGGAGTCGGTCCCGGTGGGGCCGACGGACACCGCCACCGACCTCTTCCACCGGACCGTCGACCTCATCGCCCCGGTCACCGTCGGCGCCCTCGACCTCATCGCCTCCGGGCGGACGGAGTTCACCAAGCAGGACCGGACCCGGGCGAGCTTCTTCCACAAGCGGTCCCTCGAGGACAGCCGCATCGACTGGACCTGGCCCGCGGAGGACCTCGACCGGCTGGTCCGCGCCCAGTCCGAGCCGTATCCCAGCGCCTACACCTTCCACAAGGGCAGGCGGCTGGAGGTGCTGTCCGCCTGTGTGTCCGAGGGGCTGTACGGGGGCACGCCCGGCCGGATCTTCTACCGCGAGGGCGAGGGCGTGGTGATCGTCGCGGGCGCCGACGCCCGGACCGGCCGCAACCACGGGCTGGCCATCACCCGCGTACGGACCGAGGACGGCCGGGAGCTGCCCGCGGCCGAGTACTTCACCGCCATGGGCGGATACCTGACCGGCCGGCCCTGACCAACACGCCCTGACCGGCCGGCCCGTCTCGGCTAGCGACGGCTGCGTACGAGCAGGTACAGGAAGTACGGCGTGCCGATCACGGCGGTCATCAGGCCGGCCCCGAGCTGGGCCGGTGCGATGACCGTCCGGCCCACCAGGTCGGCGGTGCAGACGAGGACGGCGCCGAGCAGCACCGCGACGGGGACCACCCTCGCGTGCTGCCGGCCCACCAGGGCGCGGGCGGCGTGCGGTGCGACGAGACCGACGAAGCCGATGGTGCCGGCGGCGGCCACCGCGGTGGCGCTGAGGAGGACGCTGAGGGTGAGGAAGCCGAGGCGTCCTCGTCCGAGGTTCATGCCGAGCAGCCGCGGGGTGTCCTCGTCGAGCGATACGAGGTCGAGTTCGGTGCGGCGTACGACCGCGACGGCCACCCCGACGGCGAGGACGGCCGCGAGGGGCACCACGTCGGGCAGGGTCCGCCCGTAGGTGGAGCCCGACAGCCAGGTCAGCGCCTTCGTCGCGTTGAACGGGTCGGTCAGGATGATGAGCAGACTGACCAGGGCGGCTGTCGCGGTGGCGATGCCGAACCCGACGAGGACCAGCCGGTTCTGCCGGAACCCGCCGCGCGCGGCCAGCCCGAAGACCAGGACGGAGGCGACCGAGGCACCGGCGAACGCCGCGCCGGCCACGCTCCACGATCCGGCCAGGGGGACCGTCGTCACGAGGAGGACGGCGCCCAGCGCGGCGCCGCCGGACACGCCCAGGACGCCCGGTTCGGCGAGGGGGTTGCGGGTCACGGCCTGGACCAGCGTGCCGGCCAGGGCAAGTGCGGCGCCTGCGAGGAGCGCGGCGAGGACCCGGGGCACGCGGGAGTCGAGGACGAAGGTGACGGTCCGGCCGGCCCGCCCCTGGGCCCAGTTCACCACGTCGCCCAGCAGCAGTTTGCTGTCGCCGACCAGCACGGCGGCGATGATCAGGCCGATGAGGACGGCCACCAGGACGGCCGTCGTGGTGAGGAAGACGCTCCGGCTCCTGATGCGCAGGCGATCGGAGGGAATCGCTCCGGCCGTGTCCCGGATCCGGATGGCCATGACGATCAGGAACACGGCGCCGACGAGGCTGGTGACGACGCCGGTCGGCACGGCGACCGCCACGTCCGCCGGGACGACGGCCCGCAGCAGCACGTCCGAGCCGAGCACCAGCGCCGCGCCGGTGAGTCCGGCGACGGGCAGGCTCGTACGCGTCCGGGCGAACGCGCGGAACCTTCGGGTGAGCGGGCGGACGAGGGCGGGGGCGCACAGCCCGACGAAGCCGATGGGCCCGGCGAGGGCGACGGCCGCCGTGGAGAGCAGGGCGGCCAGCACCACGGCGGTGACCCGCGTGGACCGCACGGGGACGCCGAGGCCGCGCGCGGCGTCGTCGCCGAGGGCCAGGGTGTCGATCCGGCGGGCGAGGAGCAGCAGCCCGACGAGACCGGCGATGCCTACGGGGGCCATCTGCAGGACGGCGTCGAACCCGTTCTGGGCGATGCTGCCCTGGTTCCACTGGAAGATGCCCTCGGTCTCCTGGGGGAACAGCAGGAGCAGGCCTTCGGTGACGGCGGTGAGACCGAGGGTCAGGGCGCTTCCGGCGAGGACGAGCCGGACGGTACCGGCGCCCAGGCCGGACAGGGCGAGGACGACGGCCGCCGCGGCGAGACCGCCGGCGAAGGCGATGCCGGAGGAGAGCAGCAGCGGGAGCGAGAAGCCGCAGACGGTGGTGAGGCCGAGGGCGAGGTAGGAGCCGGCGTTGACGGCGAGGGTGTCGGGCGAGGCGAGGACGTTGCGGCTGACGGCCTGCAGGGCGGCGCCCGCCATGCCGAGGAGGGCTCCGACGAGCAGCCCCGCGGCCATCCGCGGCAGCCGGGAGGCCACGACGACGGAGGCGTCGGCCGGGTCGGCCCGGCCGGTGAGCGCCTTCCACACTTCGGGCGCGCCGACGGCGGCGGTGCCCTGCGTGATGTCCACGGCCGCGAGGCAGGCGACGAGGAGGACCAGTGCGGCCGCCACCGCGGCCGCGCCCGTCCGGGACGTGACCGCCGACGGAGGGACGGCGGAGGTGGTTGCGGTGACGGCCATGGTGTTGCTTCTCTACTTCTTCTTCAGCGCGGAGACGACCGCGTCGACGTACTTGCCCATCGATTCGGTCGCGCCGAACATCCAGATGCCGTCGGGCAGCCGGTGCACGTTGCCCTTCTGCACGAACGGCAGCGAGGTCCACACCTTGTCCTGGGCCAGGACGCCGGCGAAGGGGTTGCTGTCCTTGTCGCCGTCGTTGCCGATGTAGGCGAACTGCACGTCGCCGAGCTTGGTGAGGCCCTCGACGTCGGTGGTGGCCAGGCCGTACGCCTCGTCGCCCTGGACCGTCCAGGCGTTCTTCAGGCCGAGCTTCTCGTTGACCCCGCCGATGAGCGAGCCGCTGGTGTAGGGCCTGATGGAAGTCTGGCCGGAGATGACGTACCCGTCGGCGAAGGCGAACTGCGCTCCGGCGTGACCGGCGTCGGCGAGGCTCTTCTTGCCCTCGTCGAGCTTCGCCTGGAACTGCTGCTTGAGCGTGCCGGCCTTCTCGGTCGTGCCGGTGGCCTGGGCGATGAGGTCGAGGTTCTTCGTCATCTGCCCGATCGGGTCGGCGGCGTCGCCGGGGCGCACCTCCAGGACCGGGACGACCTTGCGCAGCTGCTGGAGGGCGGCCGGCGGCAGGTCGGAGGTGGCGATGACGAGGTCAGGCTTGAGGGCCGCGATGGTGTCCATGCTCGGCTCGCCGCGCGTGCCGATGTCCTTGGGCTCGTTCTTCAGCGGAACGGCGGTGTTCCAGGTCTTGTAACCCTTGACGTCCGCGACGCCGACCGGGTCGACACCCAGCGATACCAGGCTCTCGACGACGTTCCACTCGGTCCCCACGACCTTCTTGGCGGGGCCGTCGAGCTCCACCTTCGCGCCGGAGGCGTCGGTGAGGGTGATGCGCTCGGTGGTGGTCTTCTTCGCGGCGTCGTCGGCGGCGGGCTCGGTGGTCCCGCAGGCGGTCAGGGTGACGGCCGCGACGGTGGCGGCCGCCGCGGTGAGGAGGAGGCGTCTCATGAGGTGGTACTGAGCCTTTCGCTTCGCGAGTGGTGCCGGCCGATGGCGCGGGTGCGCAGCCGGCCGGTGAGTGGGTCGGGGTCGACCTCGATGCGGATGCCGTAGGTGTCGGTCAGCCGCTGCGGCGTGAGGACGTCCGCGGGGTCGCCGTCGGCGATGACGCGTCCCGCGTGGAGCAGGACGATGCGGTCGGCCACGGCGGCGGCCTGGTCGAGGTCGTGCAGGACGGCGCCCACGGCGATGCCGTGGTCGTCCGCCAGGTCCCGTATGAGGTCGAGGAGTTCGACCTGGTAGCGCAGGTCGAGGTAGGTCGTGGGTTCGTCGAGCAGGAGCACGCCGGTCTCCTGGGCGAGGCAGCCGGCCAGCCAGACGCGCTGGAGCTGTCCGCCGGACAGGTGCTCGGCGCCGCGTCCGGCGAGTTCCGTGACGCCCGTCAGGGCGAGCGCGCGGTCCACCGCGGCCCGGCCGCCGGGGTCGTCCCGGCCCCAGCGGCCGCGGTAGGGGTAGCGGCCGAAGTCGACGAGGTCGCGTACGGTCAGTCCGCTCGGCGTGGGGCGGCCCTGGGTGAGCAGGGCGACCCGGCGCGAGAACTCGCGGGGGCCCAGGGCCAGTCCGTCGGTGTCGCCGTCGAGGACGAGGGTGCCCGTCCTCAGCCGCTGGAGCCGCGCGATCGTGCGCAGCAGCGTGGATTTGCCACTGCCGTTCGGCCCGACCAGGACGGTCACCTGGCCGGGTCGCAGCGTCATCGAGGCGTCGTGTACGACGTCCACGCCGTCGTACGCCACGGTGACGTCCGTGGCGGACAGTTCATGGCCGCGGGGACGCATCGCCGCGGCGGTCTCTTCAGCTACCTGCACGTCGGTGAGGGTAGCCTAACCTTATGAAATGACAAAAGAGCTCCGGGATCCCTCCGCAAGAGCGGAACCGGCCAAGCTCGCGGCCCGGTGCCCGGGCGCGACTCAGCCCTCGCGCACCTCGTTCACGCTGCCGTGCGGGGTGCGGGCGGTGGGAAGGGTGAGGCGGGTGCCGGGATCCGCGGCCGGGAGGGCGATGGGCCGGGCACCGTCGTGGTCGCGCGTGACGTCCGCGAGCGGACGGGTGTGTTCGGCCGCGCGGGCCATCCACTGCCAGATCCGGAACGGCGTGTCGGGAGTCGCCGGCGCCGGCTCGGTGCCGCTGATCCACGTCGTGAGGGTGAACCGGTGATCGGCGAACTGCCCGCTGGGGCAGGTGGACGGGACCACCTCGTGGAAGGCGCTGGCCGGGAAGAACACGATGGTGTCGTGCTCGGGTTCGATGGTGCGGTAGGTCTCCGCCGGCTGCGGCCCGCTCTCGTGGAACTGGGTGTCGTACAACCGGAGTTGACCGCCTTCGAAACCGCGGGGCCGGCGGTGGAGGTAGTACACCGCCGACACCGCCGTGCTGACGTCACGGACCCGTGAGGCGTCGGTGTGGATGCCGTAGTGGCCCCCTTCGCCGTGCGCCGTCAGGACCGTCAGGGTCTGCGTCAGCGCGGCCTGGTGACCGAGGACCTCCTGGACGAGCGGCAGGCAGTCGGCGAGGTGCCGGCTGAAGACGGAGCTGGTCACGGGGAGGACGAGGGAGCTGCGGCCTTTGTGGGAGACCTGGCCCGACAGGGGGTCCAGGACCGTTCCCGCGTTGAAGTCGGGCTGCCGGGAGATCGCGTACGCCAGCAGGCCGGCGGCGCGCTCCGCGCCCAGGAAGTTCTCGAAGCGGCAGACCGGGGCCGGTATGACGGGGGTCGTGGACCAACGGTCGGAGGGAGGCAAGTCCCGGGTGCTGATTTCCGTCGGCGTGGCCGGTTCCTTCGCGTATCCACTCATGGCCCGGAACCGTAAGCGGAGTGACCCGTGCCGTCGAAGGAGCACATGGGGGCGCACAGGAGTACGCCGCCCCCCGCTCCCATGTGCTGACCCGCGTCCGGCGGGTGGTTGACTGCGTGGCATGGATTCCGCGCGCGTGTTCCCGGCAGGTGGCGAGCCCGGCCCGACGGAGTGGAAGGCGCCCCCTTTCGATCCCGAACTCGGTGCCGCGCTGGCGGCCTTGGGGAACGCGGCGCTGGAGCCGTTCACCCCGGAGAACCTCGCCGCCCGGCAGGAGCAGGACGTCGCGGCCCGGCCCCGGCCGACCCTGCGGGAGCTCCGGGCCGACGGCCTCTTCGAGGTGGACGAGCTGCGGGTGCCGGGAGCACCGGGCGAGCCGGACGTCACGCTCGTGAGCGCACGGCCCGCCCGGACCGCCGGCCCGCTGCCGGTGCTGTACTACATGCACGGCGGCGGCATGGTCATGGGCAATGCCCGTTCGGTCGTCCCGCAGTTGCTGCGCGAATGGGCCCTCCCGCTGGAGCTGGCCGTCGTCTCCGTCGAGTACCGGCTGGCACCGCACACGCGGTACCCGGGACCGGTGGAGGACTGCTACGCCGGACTCGTCTGGGTGTCTCGCCACGCGGCCGAACTGGGCGTCGACCCGGACCGCATCGTCATCGGCGGGAAGAGCGCCGGCGGCGGCCTCGCCGCGGCGCTCGCCCTGCTCACCCGTGACCGGGGCGGGCCCGCACCGATCGGGCAACTGCTGCTGTGCCCGATGCTCGACGACCGCAACGACACCTTCTCCGGCCGGCAGATGGCCGGCCTCGGCATCTGGGACCGGACCTCCAACGCCACCGGGTGGCAGGCACTGCTGGGCGAGCGGTACGGGGCCGCGGACCTGCCGCCGTACGCGGCCCCCGCCCGCGCCACGGACCTGTCCGGGCTGCCCCCCGCCTACATCGACGTCGGGTCGGCCGAGACCTTCCGGGACGAGGACGTGGCCTACGCGAACGCACTCTGGCAGGCGGGCGGCCAGGCCGAACTGCACGTGTGGCCGGGGGCCTTCCACGGCTTCGACGGCTTCGCACCCCAGGCGGCCCTCAGCCGGGACGCCCGCCAGGCCCGCTCCGCCTGGCTCCGGCGCCTCCTCGCCCGGTCCGGTGCGGGCGCCGGGCCCGCTGAGCGCTGAGCGCTGAGCCCTGAGCGCGGCTCGACGGCGGGCCCGGGCGCGGGGTCACCGGTCCGCCGTCGCCGCCGGGATGTCGACGCGGGCGGCCCTGCGGGCCGGCCAGAGCGAGGCGGCCAGCGCTCCCGCCAGGGCGACGAGCACACCGAGGGCGAGGCGTCCCCAGGGCAGGACCAGCGCGTAGCCCGCGACGTTCTCCTGGAGGGTGCGGCCGAGCGCCCAGCCGAGGAAGACCCCCAAAGCCGTGCCGAGCGTCGCGCCGAGCCCGCCGAGGACCAGGGCCTCCAGGCGGATCATCCGGCTCACACCGGCCCGGTCCACACCGAGGGCGCGCAGGGTGCCGATCTCCTTGCGGCGTTCGAGGACGGACATCGCGAGGGTGTTGGCGATGCCGAGGGCGGCGATCGCGAGGGCCATGCTCAGCAGGGCGTAGAAGACGTTGAGCTGGTCACCGATGGACCCGCTGTCCTGGGCTCGGATGCCCTCCTGGTCGAGGACGGCCAGGGCGGGGTTGTCCCCGAGGGCGTGGGTGATACTGCCCAGCGCGGAGCGACTGGGCCCGCCGTCCAGGGCGACGAGGATCCCGGTGGTGTGCGGGGTGGGGTCGTGGTGGGCGACGAGGGAGTCGGGTGCGGTGATGCCGGGCAGCAGGTTGCTCTGCTCGTCCGCCCGGTAGACGGCGCCGATGGTGACGCTGTCCGGCCGGCCGTCCCGCCGCTGCAGGGGCAGGGTCTGGCCGACGTGCCAGCCGGCCGCCCTGGCCTTGAAGTCGGCCACGGCGATCTGGCCCTGGGCGAGGCGGTCGAGGGAGCCCTCGACCACGTCGTACCGCAGCAGCCGGCCGATGGTGGCGGGATCGACGCCGGTCAGGACGGAGGGGGCGCCGGCCAGCCGGTACTCGGTGGACTGGTTGAGCGGGCTGACCGCGGCGCCGGGCAGCTTCCTCAGGGCCGCCGCGGTCTCGGCCGTCATCCGCATGCCGCCCTCGGCGGGCTTCACCAGGTAGTCGGCGGTGAAGTCGTGGGTGGTCGCCCGGTCCAGGTACCGGGCGGCGGAGGCCCCGAGGACGGACAGTCCCGAGGCGAGGGTGAGGGCGATGGCGAGCGCGGCGGCCGTGGCCCCCGTACGGCGCGGGTCGCGCACGGTGTTGCGGGCGGCGAGGTCGCCGTACACCGGGTGGAGGCGGGTCAGCAGCGGCCGGACCAGGGCGACGAACGGCCGGGCCAGCAGCGGGATGAGGACGATCGTGCCGGTCAGGGTGAGGGCCGCGCCGAGGCCGATCACGGTCCGCGCGTCACGCCCCGCGCCGAGCGCCCCGTACGCCGCGGCGGCGAGGCCGGTGACCAGCAGCGCGGCGCCGAGGCCGGTGCGCAGGGAGCCGGTGCGCGCCGGCGCCGTCGGCTCGGCCGCGCTGAGCGCGGCGACCGGCGGGATGGCCATGGCCCGGCGGATCGGCAGCCATGCGGCGACCATGGGCAGGGCGGTGCCGACCAGCAGGGACGCGATCACGGTGCCCGGGGTGAGGACCAGCGGGCCGGCCGGGGTGTCGGCCGGGGCGAACACGGCCTGGAGCAGGGCGGCGGTCCCGGTGCCGGCGGCGAGGCCGGCCGCCGAGGCGATCGCGCCGACGAGGAGGGTCTCGGTCAGCAGGATGCGGCGCACCTGCGTGCGCGAGGCCCCGACGGCCCGCATCAGGGCCAGCTCCCGGGTGCGCCGGGCGACGAGCATGGTGAAGGTGTTGGAGATGAGGAAGGTGGCGACGAACAGGGCGACCGCGGCGAAACCCAGCAGGATCTGACTCATGGTGTCGCTGTCGTTGGTGGCGAGGTTGGCCTGGATCCGGGCGAGCTGGGCCCCGGTGGCCGCGCCGGCGCTCTGGGGCAGCACCGATTCGATCCGGCCGAGGAGTTGCTGCACGTCGGCGCCGGGTGCGGCCGTGACGTCCACGTTCCGGTAGATCCCGGACCGGAGGAAGAGACGCTGCGCGGTGGCGTCGTCGAACAGCGTCAGGCTGCCGCCGGCGGGCAGCGTGGTCCCGTCGGTACGGAAGATCCCCTTCAGGGTGTAGGAGGCGGCGCCCTGCTGTGTGCCGACGCGTACGGTGTCGCCCACGCGGAAGCCGCCGTGCGCGGCGGTGGTCTCGTCGAGGGCGATCGTGTCGCCGCCGGCCGGGCCGGACCCCTGGGTGAAGCGGTAGGCGGGGTCGGTGCCGGCCGCTCCCGGGGCGAAGTTGCCCGCCTTGTGGGAGGGGCCGTGACCGAGGAGCCGGCCGTCCCGGTCGGCGACGGCCGCGAACCCGGTGACGCGGCCCGTGGCGAGGGCGACGCCCGGGACCTTGGCCAGGGCCTGCACGGTGCCGGCGTCGATGCCCGGCGGGCCGTCGTCCTGGTGCGGGGAGCCCTTCGAGCCCTCGGAGTCCTGGGGGAAGACGCTGACGGCGATGCGTTCGTAGCCGTCGGTCGCCCGGGCGGAGGCGGCCCGGTGGAGGCTGTCGCCGTAGACGAGGCTGCCGGAGACGAAAGTGACGCCGAGCATGACCGCGAACGCGGTCATCAGCAGGCGGGCCTTGTGCGCGAACACGTTGCGCAGGGCGGTACGGAACATGGGGATGCGGATCCTGGGGAGACGGGCTCGGCCGGTGCGAGCGGGCGGGCAGGCGGGTGCGTGGGCGGCTGGTGCGGTGCTCGTGCCGGTGCGGGTGCGGGTGCCGGTGCCGGGTGCGGGAAGGGGTCAGCTGGTGCGCGAGCGGGTGTCGAATTCCTTCATCCGGTCCAGCACCCGGTCCGGGGTGGGACGGCTCATCTCGTCGACCAGGCGACCGTCGGAGAGGAAGACCACGCGGTCGGCATAGCCGGCCGCGACGGGGTCGTGGGTGACCATGACCACGGTCTGGCCCAGTTCGCGCACCGAGTCGCGCAGGAAGCCGAGGACTTCGGCCCCGGAGCGGGAGTCGAGATTGCCGGTGGGTTCGTCGCCGAAGACGATCGAGGGGCGGGACACCAGGGCGCGGGCCACCGCGACGCGCTGCTGCTGCCCGCCGGACAGCTGTCCGGGCCGGTGGTCGAGCCGCTGGGCCAGGCCGACCATGGAGACCACGCGGTCCAGCCACTGCCGGTCGGGCCGGCGGCCCGCGATGCTCAGCGGCAGGGTGATGTTCTCCAGCGCGGTCAGCGTCGGCAGCAGGTTGAAGGCCTGGAAGACGAAGCCGATCCGGTCGCGGCGCAGCCGGGTGAGCTGCTGGTCGTCGAGGGTGCCCAGTTCGGTGGTGCCGATGCGGACGGAGCCGGAGCTGAAGGAGTCGAGCCCGGCGGCGCAGTGCATCAGCGTGGACTTGCCGCAGCCGGAGGGGCCCATGATCGCGGTGAACTCGCCCTCCCCGAAGGCGATGCTGACCCGGTCCAGGGCGACGACGCGGGTGTCGCCGCTGCCGTAGACCTTCGACAGGTCGGTGGTGGCGGCCGCGGCCCCGGCCGATGTGTGCGGCGGGTGCGGGGCAAAGGCGTCGGCGGTCACGGAGGACTCCTCTTCGGGTGCGGAAACGTGCACTTCGAAGGGTGTCGGGGGAACGTATCGGGGCCCGGGCGGCCGTGTATCGGCCGCCGCTCCGCTCCGTATCGGTTGTGTAGGCCCCGGCCGTCAGGCCGGCAGGCGCAGGGTGGCGACCGCGCCGCCGTCCGGGGCGTTCCCGAAGCGCAGCTCGGCGCCGAGGAGCCGGGCCTGGCCCAGCGCGATGGTCAGGCCGAGGCCGTGGCCGGAGCCGCGCCCCGCGGCGCCCGTGTGGAAGCGGCGCGGGCCGTCGACGAGCAGGTCCCGGGGGAAGCCGGGGCCGTGGTCGCGGACGACGACCGTACGGCCCTCGACGGTGACCCGCACCGGGGTCTCTCCGTGCCGGTGGGCGTTGACGACGAGGTTGCCGACGATCCGTTCGAGGCGGCGCGGGTCGGTCTCCACGGTCTCCCCGGCCGGGGCGGTGCCGGAGCCGTGCAGGTCGGAGCCGTGCGGGTCGGAGCCGTGCGGGTCGGCGTCGGCGGGCGCGGTGACGATGACCTGCGTGTCCAGGCCGGTCCGCACGACGGCCTCGGAGACGACCGCGCCGAGCGGGACACGGTCGCGGACCGGACGTTCGGCGCCGGCGTCCAGCCGGGAGATCTCCAGGAGGTCCTCGACCAGGCCGCGCAGATCGCGCACCCGGGCCCGGAGCAGGTCCTCCGTCTCGCCGCGGGGCAGCAGGTCGGCGGCGGCCAGCAGGCCGCCGACGGGGGTGCGGAGCTCGTGGGCCACGTCCGCGGTGAACTGGCGCTCGGTGCGCAGCCGTCGGCTGAGACTGTCCGCCATGAGGTCGACGGTGGCGGCGATGTCGGCAACCTCGTCGCCGCCCTCCACGGGCCCGGTCCGGGCGTCCAGGTCCCCGGCGGAGATCCGGACCGCGGTCTCGGAGACCCGGCGCAGCCTACGGGCGAGCAGCCCGGCTCCGTAGACCGCCAGGGGCGCGGCCGCCGCGAGCGCGACCAGCGAGGCCAGGGCCATGCTCACGTCGAGCCGCCGCAGTTCGTGGAGGTCCGAGCTCATGTTGACGCGGACGGCGAGCACCGGACTGTCCGGGCCGACGGTGCGCTGGGCGGCCCAGACGGTGGGGCCCACGTTGCCCTCGACGTGCCCGTCGTGGGCGACGTGCCGGACGCCGTCGGCGGGGCGGCGCAGTGCGGCGGGCAGCTCGGCCGGATCGAGCTCGGCGCCGTCGATCAGCGTTCCGGTGCGCCGGTAGGTGGCCATGGCGGAGTACACGGTGTTGAAGGCCTGGGCCTCGGCCCGGCCGCGGATGTCCTGCGCGGTCCACAGGTGCACGAGGACGCCCACCGCAGCCACGACGAGGAACGCCGTGGCCGCGGCCAGCGCGGCGATCTTCCAGCGCAGGGACACGCGGGCCGGCCGCAGCCGGTGGAACGGGCGCACCGGCCTCAGCGCCTGAGCTTGTAGCCGAAGCCGCGGACCGTTTCGATCCGGTCCCGGCCGAGTTTCCTGCGCAGCCGCTGCACGCACAGGTCCACGACGCGGCTGTCGCCGTCCCAGCCGTAGTCCCACACGTCCCGCAGCAGGGTGTGGCGCTCCAGCACGATGCCCGGGTGGGCGGCGAACACCAGCAGCAGCTTCAGTTCGGTCGGGGTCAGCGCCACCGGGCTGCCCGAGACGAAGACCTCCAGGCCACCGGTGTCGATGGTCAGGTCCCCGAAGACCAGCGACTCCCCCTCGGCCGGGGCCGGCCCGTCCGAGGCGGGGTCGCCGGCCGCCCCGCCGGGTTCGGGGGCGGGCGGCGCGGGTGCGTAGGTCGCCCGCCGCAGCAGCGAACGGATGCGTGCCACGAGCACGTACGTGTCCACGGGCTTGACCACGTAGTCGTCCGCGCCGGCCTCGAGACCGGCGACGACGTCGAGCCCGTCGCCGCGGGCGGACATCATCAGAACCGGCACCAGGCTGGTCTCCCGGACCCTGCGGCACAGGCCGATGCCGTCCAGGCCGGGCAGCATCACGTCCAGGATCAGCAGGTCGAAACTCTCCTCGCGGAAGAGCTCCAGCCCCGCCAGCCCGTCGGCCGCGGTCTCCATCCGGTAGCCGTAGCGCTCGAGGGCGACGGTGAAGGACCGGCGCATCAGGTCGTCGTCCTCCACCAGCAGCACGCGCACGGGACGCGGAGAGGCCGGGGCCGGGGCCGGTACCGGTGCCGGGGGCGGGACGGACGAGGACACGGGCGGATGACTCCTTGTGCGCGCGGACGGGACCTGAAAGGAACGATATGGCAGACATCGGGCGTGACCGGCCGCCACGGCCCGCCGCACGCGTTCGATGGACGACCAAGCGCTCCCTGATACGCGCCCGATACAAACCGGGCCGCCCCCGGGGTCGTCGCCTCGCTCAGCCGGCGGCGTCGAGCAGCAGTTTCGCGGCGACCGTCGCCCCGTCGGTACGGATCGTGGCGGCGACGGCGGCCGCCCGTGCACGGGTCCGCGGCGCCAGGGCCGTGCCGAGCGCGAGCGACAGGGACTCGGTGGTCGGGGCCGGGCCTTCGTGCGCGGTCCCGATGCCCAGGTCGGCGACCCGGCCGCCCCAGTAGGGCGCGTCCCCTCCCTGGGGGAGGACCACCTGGGGCGTGCCGGACCCGGTGGCGGTCGTCGTGGTGCCCGCGCTGCCGTGGTGCACGACGGCGGCCGCCCGGCGGAACAGTGCCTGCTGGTTGACCTCGCCGACGAGGAAGCAGTCGTCCTGGTCGTCGACGAGGTCCAGGCCCGCCCAGCCGCGGGAGAGGACCATGCGCCGGCCCTGCGCGCGGACCGCGTCGACGGCCACCCGCGCGAAGTCCTGCGGGGCGCCGACGGGCGTGCTGCCCAGGCCGACGTACACCGGTGCCGTGCCGGCGTTCAGGAACGCCTCCAGGTCGGCGGGGAGCGGGCGTTCGTCGGGCCCGGTCCAGGCGCCGGTCTGCACCACGTCGAGGTCCGTCGGCTGCCAGGGGTCCAGGACCGGGTCGGTGGCCAGCCACGGCCGGCCGGTGAAGGCGTAGTCGCGGACGCTGTCCACCGGCGGCAGGCCGATCGACGCCCGGCGGCCGTTCAGCTCCTCGCCGAACATCTCGTTCGCGATCCGCGCGTCCAGCTCCCACAGCGCCCGGTTGTCGCCCACCCCCGGCGGCAGCGGCCGGCCCCGCCGCGCGGGCGGCCGCCGGTGGGGCGACGGGAGGGCGACCGGCTGGTGGCTCGCGTGCACGTAGCGGATCCCCAGCTTCTCGGCCACGGACCGCGCCCCGGTCACCGCCGGCAACGGGCCCGTCGCCACCAGCACGTCACAGCCCACGGCCGCCGCGGCGACCGTCTCGAACTGCGCGTCCATCAGGTCGGCCACGCGCTGCGCCAGGCCCACCGCCGAACCCGGCGTCACCGTGCTCACCATCGGACGCACCGGCTGCCCGGCCGGCACCGTCTCCACGCCGAACCCGGCCAGCCGCTCCACGAACTCCGCGTCCGGCGGCGCGCACACCCGGACCTCCGCGCCCAGCTCCCGCAACGCCACCGCGAGACCCACCATCGGCTCGACACTCCCGCGCGACCCGTACGTCGACAACAACACTCGCAACGTGAACAACCCCGACTTCCGCAGATTCCGGCTGAGTTCGGTGATTCTGCGGGACGACGGGGGTCTTGCCGCAAGGCCCCCCGTGCGCTATATGTTGAGAGTGGCAAGGAGCGGACGAGCTCCTTGCCTTTGCTTTTGGCCCTTGCTTCTGGCCGTTGCCTTTGGCGGCCGCCGCCGCGCCGCGCGCAGGGCCGTGAAGATGACGGGACCCGCCCGGACACGGTACGAAGTCCTCCGTGAACGAAAAGATCCACTCCGAGACCGTCCGCGTCTTCATAGCGCTGGCCCCGCCCGACGACGCGAAGGACGAGCTGGCCGAGCAGCTGCGGCCCGCGTACGCCGCGTACCCGGACATGCGATGGAACCGCATCGAGGACTGGCACATCACCCTGGCCTTCCTCGGCGAGCTGCCCGTCGCCGCCGTCCCGCTCCTCAAGGAGCCGCTCGCGGACCTCGCCGCGGCCCGGCGGCCGCTGAAGCTGGCCCTGCGGGGCGGCGGGCACTTCGACGAACGGGTCCTGTGGACCGGTGTCGACGGCGAGCTCGAAGGGCTGCACCTCCTCGCCACCGACGTGCGCGCCGCGGTCCGCGCGTGCGGCATCGACTTCCAGGAGCGGCCGCTGCGCCCCCACCTGACCCTGGCCCGCTCCCGCCGCAACGACCGCATCAGCGCGGTGGAGGCGGCGGCCGGGCTGGCCGCGTTCACCGGCCGCCCGTGGCAGACGCGGAGCCTCCACCTCGTCGGCAGCAACACCGGCCGCGGCCCGGGCCCCATCCACTACCGCGACATCCGGGCCTGGAGCTTCGACGGCCTGGACTGAGAACCGGAGAACCTGAGAGCCGGACAACCTGCGGCCGGGCGGAACCGTATTGATCATCTTTGGCGTCTTTGTCGCCACGTGATCGTCAAGAGAAGAGGAGAGCCGACGTGGAGCGGACCCGTCGAGCGGTACTGACTCTGGGAGCGGGGGCGGCGCTGACCGCGGCCCTGCCGGCGGGCGTGGCGCATGCGGCGTCGCACGGCGGGGACGGTGGGGAGGGCGAGGTCGTCCGGCAGCTGCGCGCGCTGGAGCGCGAGTACGGGGCGCGGCTGGGGGCGTACGCGCGGGACACGGCCACCGGCAGGACGGTGCTGTACCGCGCCGACGAGCTGTTCCCCATGTGCTCGGTGTTCAAGACGATGGCCGCGGCGGCCGTGATGCGGGACCTGGACCGTGACGGCGCGTTCCTCGCCCGGCGCATCCACTACACGGCGGACGACGTCACGGCCGCGGGCGGCGGCTCGGTGACCGAGCGACCCGAGAACATCGCCGGTGGGCTGACAGTGGCCGAGCTGTGCTCGGCGGCCATCTCGCAGAGCGACAACGCCGCCGGGAACCTGCTGCTCCGCGCGTTGGGCGGCCCCACCGCGATCACCGACTTCTGCCGTTCCGTGGGGGACCGTACGACGCGGCTCGACCGGTGGGAGCCCGCGCTGAACTCGGCCGAGCCGTCGCGGGTGACCGACACGACCAGCCCGCGGGCCATCGGGCGGACGTACGGGCGGCTCGTGCTCGGCGACGCGCTGACCCCGCGGCACCGGGAGCTCCTGACGCGCTGGTTGCGGGCCACCACGACGAGCGGCGACCGGTTCCGGGCCGGCCTGCCCGTCGACTGGGTGATCGGCGACAAGACGGGCTCCGGGTCGTACGGGACCAGCAACGACGTGGGCGTCGCCTGGCCGCCGGGACGCCCGCCCGTGGTGCTGGCCGTCCTGACCACCAGGCCGGAGGCTTCCGCGCCGCGTGCCGACGCGCTGGTCGCGAAGGCCGCCGGGACACTGGCGGCGGCGCTCACCTGACGGCCCGGCATCTCCCGGTGATCGCAGTAGGCTTGCCGCCGTGGACCTCTTCTCGGACTCCTGGGCGGCCTTGCGCACGGCGGTCGCCGACCTGCGTGACGAGGACTTCGCACGGCCGTCCGGATGCGCCGGGTGGCTCGTGCGGGACCTGGTGTGCCATCTGATCATCGACGCCCAGGACGTGCTGATCACCCTCGTCACCCCGGCCGGGACGGAACCGACCCGCGACGCGGTGACCTACTGGAACCTCGTCGAGGCCCCGACCGGCGAGGATCCGCTCGACGCGCTGACCGTCCGTCTCGCCGCCGCGTACGGGGAGCCGTGGCTGCTCAGGTTCCACCTCGACGACGTCGGTTCCGCCGCGGGCCGCGCCGCCGCACTCGCGGATCGTACGGTCCGGGTCGCCACCCGGGACGAGGTGCTCACCACGGACGACTACCTCACCGCGTACGTGCTGGAGTGGACCCTGCACCACCTCGACCTGATCGCGCACCTCCCGGACGCGGCCGAGCCGCCCGCCGCGGGTCTCGCCCGGTCGCGCGAACTGCTGGAGCGGATCGCCGGTGCGGCCTTCCCCGCGTCGTTCTCCGACAAGGACGCCCTGCTGGTCGGCACCGGGCGGCGGGCTCCGACCGAAGCGGAGGAGGCCGAACTGGGAAGGGCGGCCACGCCGCTCCCGCTCCCCCTCGTCCTGGGCTGACCGGGAGGGTCCGCCGGCCCCGCGCCGATATTCGGTAGGACCCACGGCCGGGTCTCTGTGACAATCCGCTCTGATGATCACCGCCGTCGAACAGCTGCTGTCCGCGCTCGACTCCCTCCCGCACCAGGCCCGTCTCCGGCACACCGCCGTCACCGCGCACGCGTTGGCGGCCCGCGGCGAGCTCCGGCCCCTGCTCACCGCACTCGACCGGCTCGGCCCGTACGAACGGCGGCTCGGCGCGCTCGCCGCGCTGGCCGGGGCGGACACCGACCACCTCGCCGCGCGCCTGGCCGACCCCGACCCGATCGTCCGGCGCTACGCCCTGCGCGCCGCCCGCGCCTCGGCCGTGCCCGACGATGCCGTCGAGGCCGCCTACGACAACGCCCCCGCCGTGGTCCGCGCCGATCTCGCCCGGCTGCTGCGCGACGGCAGCCGGCCCGCCCTCGCCGAGCGCCTGCTGCTGCGGCTGCGGACCGAGCGCGGCGACCGGGACGCGGCCCTGCTGCTGCCGGGCTGCTCACCGGAGTTCACCGCCCGGATGCTGCCCGAGCTCGCCGGCGCCGTCGCGTTCGAGGGCTGGAGCCTGCTGGCCCGCCGTCACCCGGCGGCCGTGCTCGACCAGGCCGAGCGCGACCTCGCCGCGCTGACCCCCCGGCTGCGCGGCGGCTGGTGGCCGCAGCACGCCAACGGGATCGCGGCGGCCCTGCCCGCCGCCCCCGCCCGGGTGCTGGACCTCCTCGAACGCTACGGCCCCGGGGACCTGCCCGACCCGCTGCACGACCGGCTCGCCGCCCTGGTCGACGCGGACGCCGAGCGGACGGCCCGCTGGCTCGCCGACCCCGGCCGGCAGAGCTTCCGCTGGGAGCGCACCCCGAACCCGTCGGTGCTGCGCCGGCTGGTCGCGGCCGCCCCGCCGTCCCTGCACTCGCTCGCCGCCCGCTGGCCCCACCGGGGCGCCTACGTCACCATGCTGCGCGCCGTACCGCCCGCGGACCGGGTGGCCTTCCACGAGGCGGTCGCCGCCGCGAGCCGCCACCCCGCGTCGCTGGGCATCCCCGATGCCGTACTGGCCCTCTTCCCGGCGGCCGAACGGCACGCCAGGGCGCGGGCGGAGGTCGCGCAGGGCCGTGCCGAACGGTGGTCCGTGTACGAGGTGTGGTCCGCCCTCGCCATGCTCCCGCCGGCCGAGGTCCGGCCGGAACTCCTCGCCGCCACCGGCTCCGGCGACGCCGACGACCGGGCCCTGGCCTGGCGGCAGGTGGCGGCCAACGCCGAGTACGCGGCGGATCCGGCGGAAGTGGCCGTCGTACTGGGCCTGGCCGCGCACCGGCTGCGCAACGAACGCGACCCGGTGCGCCGGTCCGTCCTCGAGACCTTCGCCGCCCTGTCCGCGCCGCTGCTCGCGGCGGCCCTCACCGGGCCCGCGGGCGGGGCCGGCCGCGACGACCTGCAACGGCTCTGCCTGGACGCCCTGCGCGCACGCGACTGCTCGCCGGCCGCCCGGACCGCCGTCCACACCCTCGCCGTCACCCTCCTCAACGCCTCGGCGGACGCGGAGCTCCTCGGCCTCGCCGTGCACCTGCTGGGGGCGCTCACCGCCCACACCGGCTCGCTCGCACCCGCCGTCCGGCTGGACCGGGCACTGCGCCACGGCCGCGAACGCGTCGTGCTCGACGCCGTACGGCCCTGGCTGGACACCGCGGCCGGGCGGGGCGACCACGCACCGCTGCTCGCGCTGGTCGAGGCGTTCGGCAACCGGGCACGCCTGATACCCGAGCTCCAGGACCGCCTCGACGACGGCCTGCGGGGCTGCCCCGACGGCGCGTTCGCCGACCTGGCCGCGGCCTGGCTGGCCGACCCGGCGACCCGGGCCGAGCGGGTCGCCGTACTCCTGGAACGGGAGCCTTCCGCGGCAGCCCTCGGCCCCGTACTCGACGTGCTCGCCGCCGACCGCACCGATCTGCTGGACCACGCCCTGGCCGACCCGCCGCCCGCCGGCCGCTTCCCGGCCCCCGGCACGGCCCGCGCGCTCCCCCGCTTCCGCCGTGCGGACCGGTGGCTGCCCCGCCAGCAGCGGGCCGCCGTACGCCTGGCCGAGACGGCCCTCGCCGACCCCGGCCGGTCCCTGGACGAACGCGCCGCGCTGCTGCGCGAGGCGGCCGGGGTCCCGGGGCACGGATGGGACCTCGTCCGGCGGTACGGCGGCGCGGACGAAGCGGGTTCGGATCCCGCCGCGCCGGCGGATCCCGCCGCGCTGGCGGATCCCGCCGCGCTGGCCGCCGCCGCCCTCGGCGACGGCCCGGACGCCGCCCTGCGCCTGCTGCTCGACAGCGCGGGCGAGGACGACGCGGCCGCGGTCTGGGCGGTGGCCGACCGGGTGGCGCTCCGGGCCCGCCCGGACGCCTTCGCCGCTCTGCTGCGCGACCTGCTCACCCGCGAACGCGGGGTGAAGCTCACCGTCCGCAAGTCGGCCGCGCGGCTCGTGGCCCGTCACCTTCCGCCCGCCGAGGCCGCGCGGCTGCTGGCCCGGGCGGCGCTCGACGCCTCCGCGCACCCGGATCTGCGGACGGCGGCCGTCGCCCTCGCTCCGGCCCTGCTCCCGGCCGAACCGGCCTGGTCGCTCCTGGAGTCCGCCGTCGCCGACGGCCCGGACGGCGCCCGCAGGGCCGTGCTGTGCGGCCCGGCCACGGTGGCCCCGGCGCACCGGTCCCGCTATGGCCGGCTGATCACCGGCCTGCTCACCACCGCCGACGACCTCACGACCCAGAGCGTGTTCTGGGCGCTGGAGGACTGGGCCGCGTACGCACCCACGGTCACCGGGACGCTCACGGACATGGTCACCGACCTGGCCTCCTCCCTCGCGTGGGAGCCGGCCGGCAAGAGCCTGCTGCACATCGCCGGTACGGAGCAGCCCCATCCGTCGGGCGGAGCGGCTCCCGGCAGCGCGCTGCACGAGGCCGTCGGCCGACTGGTGGCCGCCATGGCGTCCGGGGATTCGGAGGACGGCGCCGACGGTCCCGATCTGCCCGCCCGCCATCGGCTGCAGCACCTCCTCGGCTCGTCCGCCGTCACGGTGCCCGACCGGTTGTGCGGCCCGCTCGCCCGGCAGTTGGCGGCGGAACCGCGGCTGGCCGTCCTGCGCGCCTCCCTGCTCGTGCGGGCCGTCGACCCGGCCGCGTCCGAGGCCGAACTGACCGCGGCCTGCCGCGAGCTGAGCGGCGCCGTCGCGGACCGCCCCGCGCTGGCGGGCCGCTGCGCCGAGCAGCTGTTCCGGCGGCACCACTACGCCTCCCGCACGATGCCGCACCCGGAGCGGGCACTGGGGGCCGTACGCGCCCTGTCCGACGGCACGCCCACCGACGGGCTGTTCGCGGTGGCCCTCGCGGCCGCGCTCGGTCCCGGCCTGAGCTGGCCGGGCCCCTGGAACGTCGCCGTCCGCGCACTGCGCCGCCACCAGGACCCGGAGGTCCGTGAGGCGGCCGAGGCCATCGACCTCACCGCCGAGTGACACCGGTCCCGCGTTCCGGTTCTTCCACGGGGCGACGGCGCCCTCGTCTACGGTGGTCCCATGAGGCTGCTGCTGACCTCCGACACCCATGTACCCGCGCGGGCCCGGTACCTGCCGGAGGCGCTGCTGACGGCCGTCGACGAAGCCGACGTGGTGGTCCACGCCGGGGACTGGACCGACGAGGCCACGCTCGATGTGCTGGAGTCGCGGTCGCGGCGCCTGCTCGCCGTGTACGGCAACAACGACGGGCCCGCCCTGCGCCGCAGACTGCCCGAGATCGCCCGCGCCGAACTCGGCGGCCTGCGCTTCGCGGTGGTCCACGAGACCGGTCCGGCCGACGGCCGCGAACGGCGCTGCGCGGCACGCTTCCCCGACGCGGACGTCCTGGTGTTCGGCCACAGCCACATCCCGTGGGACTCCACGGCCCCGAGCGGGCTCCGGCTGCTCAACCCCGGCTCTCCGACGGACCGTCGGAGACAGCCGCACCACACGTTCCTGACCCTCACGGTCACGGACGGCGCCCTGCACGACGTCGTGCTGCACCGGCTGGCCGCACGGTCCTGAACACGCGGGCCGCACAGTCCTGAACCCGCGGGCCGCCGCCTCCAGAGGCCGAAGCGGAACCCTGCCGCTCGACAACGCGCGTGCCGGGCAAGCCGAGTTGGGGCGATTGTCCGGCTCGTCCCTGTGTTGGCCCTGCGGGTTTCCTTAGGGGAACCTGAAGAACCCCTCCAGCGCGCTCTTTTCGCTGGTCGGCGACCTAGGCTCAGCCGGACTCCCCCTCCTCCCCTTCTCCTGCGAGGTGTCACCTTCATGAGCCGCAGCCACACTCCCGAAACGCCGTCCCGCGCCGAGGCACGACGGAAGAGGGCGGTGCGCACCCGCATCGTCCTGTCCGTCACCGCGGCGGCCGCGGCGGTGGCGGTCGGGGTCGCCGTGGCCGACTCCGACGGTGATGCCGGCAGAGACAAGCGGGCCGACGGCATCGCCGGTCAGGCGGCCGGGTCCGCGGGGACCGGTGACGGCGTGGGGACGGCACCCTCCCCTGCCGTCCCCACGCCCACCACCGACGCCACGGCCACGGCGAGCCCGAGCCCGTCCGGCACGCCGGACGCCGGCGCCTCCGAATCCGCCGCCGCGCCCAAGCCCGACACGGCGGAGAGCAGCACTCCGGCCAAGCCGGCCTCGCCCCGGACCGCCGAACCGACGCGCAAGCCCTCCACGACCACGGGCGGCGGCTCCGGGGGCTCGGGCGGGTCGGGTGGTTCGGGGGGCTCGGGCTCCGGCACCGTCAACGGTGATGCCGAGTCCGCGGTCCTCGCCCTGGTCAACAAGGAGCGGTCGGCCGCCGGCTGCGGTGCGCTGACCATGAACTCCAAGCTGAGCGCCGCCGCCCGGACGTACAGCGACACCATGGCCCGGAGCGGCGTCATGTCGCACACCGGCCCCGACGGGTCCACCATGACCAGCCGGGTGGAGGCCGCCGGATACGGGTGGTCCCGCCTGGGCGAGAACATAGCCCGGGGGCAGGCCGACCCCGACGCGGTCATGAAGGCGTGGATGAACAGCTCCGGCCACCGGGCCAACATCCTCAACTGCGCCTTCAAGGAGATCGGCATAGGCGTCCACAAGGGCGACGGCGGCCCCTGGTGGACGCAGGACTTCGGCACCCCGAAGTAGCGAGACCCGCGCCGGCCCAGCCGCGCGCACCGGACCAGCCACCCCCCACGTCACGTCCTCCGACCCGTCCCATGGGTCGGAGGACGTCGGCGTTCCCCGGGGCCGCCCGGCGGGCCCGCACGCGGGGTGCGGGGGCGCGGGGTTCCGGGGTTCTTCGGGGGGAGGGGTGACGGGCCGGCCGGCGGGTCGGCCACTATGGGGCCGTGCCCCGGATTCCGCGTTACCTGTTCATATGGCTGTCGTGCACCGCCACCAGCGTGACCGCCGTGCTCGCCACGGTGCAGTTCGTGGTGGGCTCGACCAGGCATACGCCCCCGGTCGCGCGGTCCGCCCCGGTGGTCATCGACACGCCGCCGGCCTGGGAGGCGGGCAGCCCCGCGCCGAGCGAACCGTCCGCCTCCGCGTCCCCGAGCCCCTCCCCCACCCTGACGCAGCGGCCGACCCCCACCGCCGCGACCCCCGCCAAGGCCTCGCCTGGCACCTCCCGGACCACCGCGCCGAAGCCCTCCGTGGACTGCGAGGAGGGCGGAGCGGGCCTGCACACCGTGCCCTCGCAGGGCGGCAAGGTCACCGTGCGGTACGGGAGCCGGGGCGTGTGCCTGATCTCCGCGATCCCCAGCCGCGGGTTCAAGGCCACCACCGCGCAGACCTCGGACGACACCCTCACCGTCACGTTCTCCGGCACCGACCACCGGTCGGAGGTCACGGCGACGATCGTCCCGTCGGCGAAGGCGAGCGTCCGCGAAACGTCGTTCTGACGGCGGTCCTTTTTGCGCGGTTCACGGCTTGTACGCCCCCATGCGCCGCGCCCCGGCGAAGCGGAAGGTGAGCGCTTCCTTAGGGCAACCTCAAGATCGTGCCGAGGCGGTTCCACCGACCCTGCCGGGGCCTATGCTCGCGTCAGCCGAGCGGCCCTCGGCGCTGGGGAACCACACCCGGCGAACCCCCGGGCCGTCGGTTCCGCCGCGCCGGAAGGCATTCGGCCCTTCCCGCAGTCCGCATCGTGCCTTGGGGTGTCTTCGCCATGAGTTCTCGCCTGCTCCGACCCGCCCGCGCCGACCGCCGTACGACGGCGCCCCGGTCCGCCGCGCCCCTGGGAACCCGACTGCCGCTGGTCGCCGTCGCCGTGGTCGCCGCGGGTCTGACCGCCGCCTGCGGGCCGTCCTCCCAGCCCGTCGGTTCCGCGGCGCCGGCCAAGGCCGGACAGTCCTCCGAGGCCGCTCTCCCCTCCGCCTCGGAGTCGGCGACCGCGTCCCCCGAGGCCTCCCCGTCCGCCTCCGCCTCGCCGTCCGCCTCCGCGTCGGCGTCCCCCTCGCGCGCCGCGACCGCCTCGGCCACGCCCTCCCGGACGCCCTCCAAGCCGGCGCGCACGTCCGCCGCGCCCGAGCCGGCCCGCGTACCCGGCCCCGGCTACGACAGTTCGGCCGACGCGCAGAAGCAGATAGAGGCGGCCCTGAAGGCGGCCAAGGCCGACGGGCGGGCGGTGCTGCTCGACTTCGGCGCGAACTGGTGCGGCAACTGCAAGGCCGCCGACAAGGTGTTCGCCCAGTCGCAGACCACGGCGATCCTCGGAGCCTCGTACCACCTCGTCAAGGTGGACATCGGCGGCAACAGCTCCGCCAACTCGGCGCTCCTGCGCAAGTACAGCCCGTCGGGCGGCACGTACACGATGCCCGTTCTGGTCGTCGTCTCCCCCTCCGGCACGGTGCGCACCGACACCCACGTCACGGGCAACCCCTCCCTGACCGCGGACGGCATCAACGCCTTCCTGCGCAAGTGGGCGTCATGAGACGACCGCTCCGCAGGTCCGTGCTCGTTCCGGCCGGCGCGGGCCTCGCGGTGGCGGCGGGTCTGCTCCTCGCCGGTCTCCTGACGGACGACGGTGGCGCCGAGGCAGCACCGGGCGGTCGGGCCGGCGGGGTCAGTACCGCTACGGGGGCGAGGGTCCTGGCCCCCGGCGCCCGTCAGCACGCGCCCGCGCTGGCCGGCGACGACCTCGACGGGAGGCCGGCCGGCCTCACCGGGCTCCGGGGGCACGTCGTCGTCGTCAACGTCTGGGGCTCCTGGTGCGGCCCCTGCCGGGCGGAGGCCGAGGACCTGGCGCGGCTCAGCCGGGAGACCCCGGCCGAGGAGGTCCGCTTCCTCGGGATCAACACGCGGGACCCGGACCGGGCGGCGGCCCGTTCGTTCGTACGCGAGCACGGCCTGGACTTCCCCAGCCTGCACGACCCCGCCGGCGAACTCCTGCTCCGCTTCCCTCCCGAGCTGCTGAACCCCCAGGCGGTCCCCTCGACGCTCGTGATCGACCGCCGGGGACGCATCGCCGTCGCCATCGGGGGCGCCGTCACCGACGAGCAGTTGCGGCCCCTGCTCGCCCGCGTGGTGGAGGAGGGGTCGTGACGGGGGCGGCGGCCGTGTACCGGACGCTCGCCGTCGCGGACGCGCCCTCCCTGGTGAACGGCGCGTTGGCGATCGCGGCCCCGGTGGCGTTCGTCGCGGGACTCGTCTCCTTCCTCTCGCCGTGCGTACTGCCGCTCGTACCCGGCTACCTCAGCTACGTGACCAGCCTGTCGGTCGCCGACCTGGCGGACGCGCGCGGTGGGCGCCGCAGCCGCATGGCGGCCGGGGCACTGCTGTTCGTCCTCGGCTTCACCGCGGTCCTCGTCTCCGGTGGCGCCCTGTTCGGCTACTTCGGCCGCACCCTCCTCGCCCATCAGGAGATCGTCACCCAGGTGCTCGGCGTCTTCACCGTGCTCATGGGGCTGTCGTTCATGGGGTTCCTGCCGGGCTTCACCCAGCGGGAGTTCCGCAGCCACCGGCGCCCCGCGCTCGGACTGGCCGGGGCGCCCCTGCTGGGGGCGGTGTTCGCGGTCGGCTGGACCCCGTGCATCGGCCCGACGCTGGCCGCCGTCCAGGCGCTCGCGTGGACCGAGGCGAGCGCGGCCCGCGGAGCCCTGCTGATGGTGGCCTACTGCCTCGGGCTGGGCCTGCCGTTCCTCCTGGCGGCGCTGGCGTTCCGGCGCGCCCTGGGTGCGTTCGGACTGGTCAAGCGCCACTACCCGTGGGTGCTGCGGATCGGCGGCGGCATGCTCGTGCTCGTCGGCGTGCTGCTCGCCACCGGGGTGTGGAACGACCTGGTGTACCGCCTGCAGTTGTGGAGCGCGAACTTCAGCACGGCCCTCTAGAGGGCGCCTTGGGCCGCCACTCGCCCGCCACTCGCCCGCCGTTCGCCGGCCGTTCGCCCGCCCCGAAGACCGATTCGTCCCGTGACACCTGACACAGAAGTGCAGAGACACCCATGAACCTTTCCGCATATGTCAGCCGTTCCCGGAAGGTCCGCATCGCGGCCGCCCTCGTCTCGCTGGCCGCGCTCGCGGCCTGCGGCCAGCAGCCCGCCAAGGGCTCCGACGCCGGCGCCGCGACCGCCGCGCCCACGACGCGCTTCAGCGAGAACGGGGTCACCGTCACGCTCTCGGTGTCCGACTGGCGCGCCTCGAAGGGCACCGTCACCGCGGTCTTCACGCCCGAGCGCAAGGGTTTCCACCTCTACAGCATCGACCTGCCGGCCACCGGCATCGAGGACGTGGGCCGGCCGACCGCGATGACCGTGTCCGGGGTCCTCAAGGCGGAGGGCAGGCTGACGGCCGCCGAGGACGTACGGTCCATCAGCGTGCCCGGTGTCGACGCCCCGGTCCCCGTCTACCCCGACGGGCCCGTCACCACCACGCTCCCGGTCAGCGCCGACGGGAACGGGGACGCGACCCTGCTGCTCGGCTACGCGAGCTGCAGCTCCCAGGACGGCTGCACCATCCCGGTCTCCGACCGCGCCGTGCGCCTGCGCGTCACCGGCGACGGCCCGGCCTTCGACACCCCTTAGGGTCCGCCTTCCCCGGCCGAGCCCCTAAGGTGTGCCCATGCCGAGCGTCCTGGTCGTCGAAGACGACCCCAGCATCCGCCAGTCACTCATCGAGGTCCTGGCGGAGCACGGGTATGCCGTGCGCAGCGCGGGCGACGGGTTCGGCGCCCTGCGCGAGGTCACCCAGTCGCCCGTCGACGCGGTGGTGCTCGACCTGGGACTGCCCGATCTGGACGGAGGAGACGCCTTGCGGATGATCCGCGGCATATCCTCCGTGCCCGTGTTGGTGGCCACCGCCCGCGACGACGAGGCGGAGATCATCAAGCTCCTCAACGCGGGCGCCGACGACTACCTCGTCAAGCCGTTCTCCGGCGGGCAGCTCGTCGCACGTCTCTCCGCCGTCCTGCGGCGCACGAGCCACGTCCCGCCGGCCGGTGCCCCGGCGGGCGCATCGGTGGCTCCGGCCGCCGAACCGCTGCGTCCCACCACCGTGGGCGAACTGGCCGTGGACCCGGGCGCGCGCACCGCGTACCTGGCCGGCCGGGAGCTCCGCCTGACCCGCCGGGAGTTCGACCTCCTGGCGTTCCTCGCCCGGCACACCGGCCAGGTCGTCTCCAAGCGCCGCCTGCTCACCGAGGTGTGGCGCGAGCCGTACGTGGACGACCAGACCGTCGACGTGCACCTGTCGTCCCTGCGCCGCAAGCTGGGCGAACGGGCGGCGGCCCCGCGCTACCTGCTGACCGTCCGCGGCGTCGGCATCAAACTGGTGGCCCCGCGTTGAGACGCTCACTGGCCGGAGTGGCGCTCGCCGTGACCTCCATGGTCGCCCTCTCCTTCCTCATACCCCTGGCCGCACTGGTGATGTCGCTGGTCAAGGAGCAGGGCGTCACCGCGGCCGAGCAGCGGGCCGCCGCCCTGGCGCCCGTCCTCGCGCTGACCACGGACCCGGCGGCCCTGCGGGAGTCCGCCGCGAGCCTGGACGCGGCCGAGCACCTGGTCGTCCATCTGCCGGACACCGGGCCCCTCGGCAGTTCGAAGGCCCCCGCCGCGCTGCTCGAACGGGCCCAGCGGGGACGCGAGTCGATCTCGCAGGAGGTTCCGCACGGCTGGATCTGCCTGCAGCCGGTGGTGCTGCCCGGCGAGCAGGTCGCCGTCATCGAGAACTTCGTTCCCGAGGCGGAACTGACCCGCGGGGTGAAGGAGTCCTGGGCGGTCATGGTCTTCCTGGCGGTGGGACTGATCGGCGGATCCGTGCTGGTCGCCGACCGCCTCGGCGCGAAGGTCGTCAGGTCCTCGAAGCGGCTCGCGCAGGCCTCGCGCGCGCTCGGCCAGGGCGATCTGGACACCCGTGTGGATCCGATGGGCCCCAAGGAACTGCGCGAGGCGGGCGTGGCCTTCAACGCGATGGCCCACCGGATGACCGAACTGCTCGCCGTGGAACGCGAACTCGTCGCCGACCTGTCCCACCGGCTGCGCACCCCGCTGACCGCCCTGCACCTGGCCTCGGAGCGGATGGCCGGCACACCCGAATCGGCGAGGGTCGAGGCGGCCGTCGGCGAACTGGAGACGGAGCTCCAGGCCATCATCGCCACGGCCCGCACCCCGCTGGCCGTGGGACCCATGGGCCAGGGCATGCTCGGCGCCGAACCCCTCGCGGGCGACCGGACCGCCGGCAAGGGAGCGTCCGGCCCCCGCTGCGAGGCGGCCGACGTGGTACGCCGCCGCACGGCCTTCTGGGCGGTCCTGGCGGAGCAGCAGAACCGGCCCTGTTGCCTCGACCTCACCCAGGAACCCACCGGTGTGGGCCTCTCCGAGGACGATGTGGCCGCCGTGGTGGACGCACTCATCGGCAACATCTTCCGCCACACCCCGTCCGGGACCCCGTTCGGCGTCCACGTCGTGCGCACGGCCCACGCGGTGGAACTGGTCGTGGAGGACGGCGGGCCCGGCATCCCGGATCCGGAGCGGGCCCTGTCCCGTGGGAGCAGCACCGGTTCCACCGGGCTGGGGCTCGACATCGCACAGCGGGCCGCGTCCGCCACGGGCGGCTCGATGCGCATCTCCCGCGGCCCCCTGGGGGGCGCGCACATCACGGTGACGTTCGCCCTGGCCACGCCGTCGCCGACGGGCCGGGGGCCCCGCCTCTCCCGTCGCCGGCCGACCTGGCGGGCCACCCGCCGGCCCCGGACCTGAGACCCGAACCGGCGGTTCAGGAACGGGTCCAGTAGGCATAGCCCTCCCCGGGGGCCGGCGCGCGGAGCCAGCTGCGGGTCTCGAAGCCGTCCAGGCGGCCGCGGCACACGGCCTCCCGGGACACCGTGACCCCGAAGTGCGCGGCGATCGAGTCGAGCGCCGTGCGGGGCCCGTCGGAAACGGTGCGCCCCGCGAGGAGGCCGGCGGACGTGAGCTCCGCGGGTATCTTCCCGGTCGTGGTCCGCGTCTCGCCCCGGATCGTCAGCCCGTAGCGCTGCTCTCCGTTCTCGGCGCAGGAGAAGTGGAAGGCCGCGGGGGACTCGGGGTCCCCCTGCGGTGCGTACGTGAGCGTCAGGGCCCGCGTCCCGCGGGAGGCTTCCGTGGCGGGTGACGCGAACCGCTCCTGGAGGGCGGCGTCGATGCCCTGACCGGAGTGGGCGAAGGCCCAGCCGTCCCCTGCCGCGCCGAACCGGGCGACCGTCCGGTTCTCCCACGGCTCTCCGCCCGGGTGCGGCTGCCATGCGTCCCCCGGCGTGAGGACCGGCCCCAGGTACGGGTCCGCGAGCAGGCCGACGGGGGCGATGTGGTCGGCGGACCGGGGAGTCCACGCGGGCAGCGCGGTGGCCAGCGTCCGCCAGGCCGCCTCCGGCTGCGCCCGCCGGGCCAGCGCGCGTGCCGTCTCCACGGCCTCCCCGAACGCTCCGTCCGCCCGGTACCGGAAGGTCGCCTCCTCGATCGCCCGCAGGGTCGCGGCCACCGCGGGCCGGTCCTCCTCGGGATAGCACCGCGTCAGCAGCTCCTCCTGATCGGTGCCGTACTGATGGGTGCCGTACCGCGACTGCGCCCGGCAGGTCAGCGGCACCGCTTCGTGGGCGACGTACGGGTCGGCGAGCGAGGCCCCTCCCTCGGCTCCGGTGGCCGTGCCGCACAGCACGTCGATCTGGTCCCGGAGCCGGGACGCCCCCGGCCGGCCGAACGCGGCGGCATCGGACAGGGTTTCCCGTGCCTCCTCGTACGCGCCGCGCAGGGCCGCCAGCCGCGCCTGCTCGACCCTGTCGTCCAGGGCCGCGGTGGTCTCGTTCGCGAAAGCCGGCCGGTCCGAGGCCATGGAGTGGAACTCCCGGTACGCGTCCTCCATGAAGTGGCGGAAGGACGGGAGGCGTTCCGGTGGGCTCCCGCGCCAGGGCGCCCACGTGTACACGGCCCACTCCCCCCGCTCGTCCACGTCCTCCGGGTCCAGCAGGACGTCGACCATGTCGGATTCGGTGGCGAGTTGGAGCGAACGGGACCACAGGCCCGCCAGACGGACCAGGTCCTCGTCGGCGTCGTCCCCGGCGCCGTCCAGCCATATCCCCCGCATGTCGTGCGGGTCGCCGCACCAGCGGAGGTCCTCGCAGCCGGCGAGCCGCCAGACGAAGTGGCCCGCCTGGTGCCAGCCGTCGGTGACCGCGAGAAAAGACCGCAGCGACGGGGGAAAGGTGATGCCGAGGCGGGCCTCGGCCGCGGCGATCCGGGCCGAATCGCATCATGATCGCAAGGGTGGCAGCCCCCACTGACAACGGCCCCGGCCCGCCCGGCCCGTCCGGCCCGGCCCGTCCTAGGCAGGTGCTCTGCGGGCGTGCATGACGTGGGCCTCCAGGGGCAGGGGGGTGTGGTCCAGCAGTTCGAGTCCGGCGTCGGCGAGCAGTCGGGCGTACTGATCGGCACGGCGTTCGCGGCCTCCGACGTTGCACATCATGTGGAGGTCCCAGGCCGTGGCCAGTGAGGGGGAACCGTCGGCGGGCAGGAGGCGTTCGACGATCAGCAGGTCGGCGTGGGCCGGCATCGCGCGGGCACAGTGGCGCAGGATCTCCCGGCACTTGTCGTCGTCCCAGTCGTGGAGCACGCGGGAGAGGATGTAGACGTCGCCGCCGTGGGGCACGTCCGCGAAGTCTCCGCTGCGGTAGTCGCAACGGGCGCCGCACCCCGCGGCGTCCAGCGAGCGGCGGGCGGTCTCGACGGCGTGCGGGCGCTCCAGGAGCGTGCCGCGCAGGCTCGGATGCGCGGTCAGGATGCGGCCGAGGAGCTCGCCGTTCCCGCCAGCCACGTCGACGACGGTCCGGGGGGCGGGTGCCTGGGCCGCGGCGGTGATCACCGGGTGGGCGGGCAGCGGCCGGAACATGCGCGAACTCGCCGCCATGGAACGGTCGAAGAGGTCCGCGAGTTCGGGGTCGCGGGCGAAGTGGTCGAAGTGGTTCTCGCCGAAGAGCTCGTCGAAGGCCGGCTTCCCGGTCCGTACGGTGTGGTCGAGCGCGGCGAAGGACCGGTAGAAGGGGCCCGCGTACATCAGTGCCAGCGGGCGCATCGTGTCCGGGGAGTCCGCGAGCAGCAGGCCGCCGAGCGGGGTGAGGCGGAAGCCGTCCTGCCCCTCGGGGTCCTCGGCCACGACGTCGAGCATCGCGAGGTAGCGCAGGAGCGTGGCGAGGCTGTCGGGGTGGGTCCCGGTGCGCCGGGCGAGTTCCCGGGTGCCGACGGGGGCGCCGGGTTCCATGGCCTCGGGCAGGCGCAGGCGTGCGAACGCGGCGAGGGCCTGGGTGGTCCACGCTCCCGTGAGGAGGTGGAGGAGCGTTTCAGCCGACCGGTCCGCGTCCGCGTCCGGGCGCTCGTCGAGGCCGTCGAGGCCCTCGAGGTGGGCGGCGAGGGCGTCGCGGTGGGCGCCCGGAGCGTAGAGCTCGAGCCGCCGGTAGCCGCACGCCGTGTCCGAGGGGGTGGTGAAGTACAGGACGGTGCCGTCCTCGTGCGGGTTGTACCCGCCGCCGTCGGGGCGGGCGCCGTGCCGGGCGAGTACCGCGCACAGGCCGTGCAGCGCCACGGGGTCCGGGGACTCCAGCTCGAAGGCCAGATGGGCCTCGTGGCCGCGGGCGCGTTCGTGCGCGGCGATCGGTTCCAGGTCCGAGTGCGCGGGCACGTGCAGGGTGAACACCTCCACCACGCGGCGCTCCCCGGCCGGGCCGTGGACGCGGGGGCGCAGGATCCGGACGTCGAGCTCGGCCGCGTCGCGGTGGTGACGCCGGGCGAGCCGCGCCCGTACGACGACGCTGGGCTGTGCCGGGGTGTCGGCGGCGAGGCCGCACTCGACGAGCCGGCTGCGCAGGTCCTGCGCGTCGGAGGGGAAGAGCAGCAGACCGGCGTGGGCGAACCGGCACCGCGCGGCCACCGACTTGAGTTCCGGGCCGCGCAGGCCGGGCAGCAGGAGGGGCAGCAGGGTGGCACTGTCGTGTTCCCGTACGAAGGCGGCTGCCGCGCGCAGGCGGGCCGTGTCGTCGAGGAGCATCGTTTCGCCGGGAAGTTCCGCTCCGGCGGGGAGGATCGATTCGTCGGGGAGGGTCGTCGTCATCGCGCAGGTGTCCTAGGGCCGGTGCTGGGGCGTGGGGGGGGTGGTGCGTGGTGGGCTGGGGTGGGAAGGGGTCGGCGGAAGCGGGTGGGGCCGGGTGGGGCCGTGGTCACACGCCGACGTAGTTCTCGGCGAACCAGTCCTGGTGTGCGCGGGACGTGCGCAGGGAGTCGAGGCGGGCGCGCCGCAGGGAGGCGTGGAAGAACGATCCGCCTGACGGGTCCTGGCCGGGGATCGCGTGCAGCAGCCCGGTCATCCACTGGGTGAACTCCTGCGCGCGCCAGATGTGCGCCAGGCTCTGCGCCGAGTAGCGGTCGAGGGCCGTGCCGTCCCCTCCGGCGAGGGCCTCGGCCAGGGCTCCGGCCAGGAGCTCCGCCTCCAGGACGGCGAGGTTCGCGCCCTTCGCGGCCGCCGGGGCGGTCAGGCTCGCCGCGTCGCCGGCCAGCAGGAGCGAGCCGTGGCGCAGCGGTTCGACGACGTCACAGGCCAGGTCGACGACGCCGCGCTCGATGATCGGCCCCCGGTGCAGCGGGCCGTGCTCGGTGGCGCGCATGCGCAGGTCGAGCTCGTCCCAGATCCGCTCCTCGGACCAGGCGTCGGCGGAGGCGCCGCGCCGGCACTGGAGGTAGTAGCGCGTGACCTGCGGGCTGCGGGCCATGTGGCCGGCGAAACCGCGGTCGTGGACGGCGTAGCCGACGGCGTCGAGGCTGGGCGGGGCTTCGGCGAGCAGACCGAGCCAGCTCACCCCGTGGTCGTGGTGGTGGCGCACCGCGTCGGGCGGGAGCGAGCGGCGGGCCGCTCCGTGCCGGCCGTCGCAGCCGGCGACGTACCGGGCGTCCCAACGGGTGGGGCGTCCGTCCGGCTCGCGGGTGGTGACGTAGGGCTGGGGGCCGTCGGCGTCGTGGACGGCGACCGCCTCGGTGCGGAAGCGGATGCGGCCGCCTGCGTCGAGGTAGTGCGTCAGGAGGTCGGTCACCAGGTTCTGCTGCGGGTAGACGGTGTGCTGCTCGCCACGGCCGAGGGCGCTGTAGTCGAGGCGGAAACGGCCGTCCCCGGTGCGGAACTCGCACGTGCCGTGCGTACGTCCGTCGCGGTGCAGCCCGTCGGCGAGACCGTGACGGTCCAGGATCCGTACGGTGTTCGGGGCGAGGAAGCCGGCCCGGGGCCGGGTCTGGACATGGGAGCGGGCGGCGCGTTCGAGGACGACGCAGTCGATCCCGGCGGCGAGCAGGAGGTTCCCGAGCAGGAGGCCGGCGGGGCCGGCTCCGAGGACGACGACATCGGCCGAATCACATAACGCTCGGCGGCAGTTCTGGCTTTCTCTCATAGCGCGGGAATCATAAGCACGGAAGAACTCGGCAATGATCAAGAGCAATTCGGATGCCGCAATAGAATGAAGATCGCTCTATCTTCCGCCCGGCTCGTCCGGGCGAATTCGGTCTCGAGGCTCGAACCCCCGATGAGGGCCCTCGGCGGTTCGAGCCTCGCATCAGACCGCGTCGATTCAGCCGCGCTTCAGCGCCACCGTCGGGAAGTCGAGCGGAACCTGGAGGGCGACGTTGATGTAGTTGGTGAACAGGTTGAGCGCGACCTGTCCGATCACCTCGACGATGTGCTCGTCGTTCCAGCCCTGATCACGGACGGCCTGCACGTCCTGGGCCGTGACCTGCCCGCGGTCCTCGACCAACTTGAGTGCGAAGCCGAGCAGTACGGCGGTACGGGGGTCGTCGGAAGCACCGGTCTGCGCGGCCTCCAGCGCCTCGCGGGACACGCCGGCCTTGCGGCCCAGCGCGGTGTGCGCCGACAGGCAGTAGGCGCACGCGTTCCGGTTGGCCACCGCGACGGCGATCTGCTCACCGAGGGCAGGGCCGAGAGTGCCGCCGGCGAACGCGCCGAACGAGCCCCACATGCTGGCCAGGGCCGCGGGCGAGTTGGCCACGGCGCGGAACATGGCCGGGACCGCACCGAAAGCGGCGTGGATCTCGTCGAACTGCTGCTTGACGGCTTCGGTCGCGAACTCGTGCTCGACGAGGGGGACGTGGGACATGGCTGCTCCTGGTTCAGGAAGGACTGCTTCGCCACGGTCGAGGCGAAGTAAGATCACCCTGCCGAAGCGCCCTGGACGCTGAGGTTCATATCGTCTCGACTTCTTACCAAATCGTCTGACACGATGAGGCCATGGTGTCCCTCGACCGGATCTCGCCCCTGCTGGAGAAGTTCCGTGTCCGCACTCGGCTGTTCCACACCGGCCCGCTGTGCGGCGTGACGAACTTCGCCGCACAGCCCGGCCGCGGCTTCCTGCACGTCCTCAGGCACGGCGAGATGGAGGTGACCCACCAGGGTGTGGGCGGGCGCCTGGAGAAGTTGCGGATCGACCGACCGAGCCTGCTGTTCTACCCGCGTCCTCTGGAGCACGCATTCCACAACGCCCCCACCGAGGACTCCGACTTCGCCTGCGCCACCCTCGATTTCGACGGCGGCCAGGCCCACCCGCTGGTGCGCACCCTGCCTCCCGTCGTCGTGCTGCCACTCGCTGACGTCGACACGCTCGGCCCCGCCCTCGACCTGTTGTTCGCGGAGATCGACCACGTCCGGTGTGGGAGTCGGGTACTGGCGGACAGGCTGTTCGAGGTGGTCCTGATCCAGCTCTACCGCTGGATACTCGGCCACGCCGACGAGCTCGCGCTGCCCCGCGGCCTCCTGACGGGCCTCTCGGACGAGCGCCTCGCCCGGGCGCTCACGGCGATCCACGAGACACCGGGTGGGCCGTGGACGCTGGCCGCGATGGCCCAGGAAGCACGCATGTCCCGCAGCTCCTTCGCCGCCCGCTTCAAGGAACTGGTCGGACAGCCACCGGCCGACTACCTCGCGGAATGGCGGGTCACCGTCGCACAGGGCCGGCTGCGCACCGGCGCCTCGGTGGCGCACACCGCGGCCGAACTCGGCTACGCGAACCCAGCGGCCTTCTCCCGAGCCTTCACTCAGCGCGTAGGCCATTCCCCGCGCGCCTGGCTGGCCGCGGACGCCGCCGCGCCATGACCGAGCACCGGCGCACGGCTCACCGCCTGGCACCGTTGGGGTTGACCGGCAGGATCGCCCCCCTGCACGCCGGACACCGGCCGGATGTGATGCTCAGCCTGGCGCGGCAATGATCAAGAGGAGGATCCGCGATGTCCCGCGTACCGCGCTGCCCCGGTACGCCACCCAGATCCTCGGCACGTTCCAGCGCAACAAGGCCGGGCGCAACCGGGCGCGCGTGGTCGCGCTCATCCAGGCGCACCTGGAGAACGAGGCCTCGCCCGTCCTCGCCGGTGTCCCGTACCACGAGGCCGACCAGAACGGGACCCTCGCCCCGGCCGCCCTTTCCGCACCCGACCCCCGCCCTCACCACCATCGCCCTGCGCACCCACGCCACGCTGCAGAACGGGCTCACCGAAGGCCGGCGCGGCGCCGAGGGGCGGGTGCTCGGCCGCATGTGCTGATCGCCCGAAGTGCCCACGGGGCCCTTCCGTCAGCCGTCCCTGGGCGGTGAGCCGGCGCAGCATGGTCCGTACCCCGAGCACGCGAGCGCGGTCCGGCACGTACCCCAGTTGACGGCAGACCTCTTCGGCCGACAGCGGGTTGCGTGTCGCTTCCGTGATCAACAGGATGAACGCGGCGACATCGCGATGGGTGGCCCTACCGGCGTGCGTCGTTTCGAGGCGGTCCACAGCCGGCTTGTCGAAGGGCCCGTGGTGCCTTTTTTCCTGCATGATCGTACCTATTTCGAGTTTCAGTGGCAGTACGTACCTGTTTCGCACAGGTCGTGTGCGTTCTCCTGGTGGCGTGTGCTGACGCTACGGGGGACGTCAGGTGCCGGCGAGAGCATGGGCTACTCACCCACGACGATGCCGCGCGGCTCTCACGACGAATCGAACGGAGCCGGACGAGGTGTCTTCGTGGCGGTCGCGGCGTTGTCGCGGCGAGGCTCGGCGCGCGGGCTGATAGATCAAGGGCGCCATGTCATTCCTGACGACCAGGAAGGCCTATGAGAACGACGCCCTCACTGCGGTTCGCGGCATTCGCCGTCGCCGCCAGTCTCCTGCTCGGCGGCACCGCGACCGCGAATCCGAAGCCGCCCGCGGACGGGGCGGGTGGTACCGTCCGCGCCACGGCCGCCAGCTACGTGGAGCACTTCTACCCCCGTTGGTTCACCTACCTCCAGAACCCGCGGGACCTGGCTGCCAACAGCCTGACGGGGCCCGCGACCATGAGCCCCGTGTTCGGGCTGGTCGTCGCGCCCAACGACGACACCCTGTACGTGCGGGCCTTCGTGGACATGACCAACGGTCAGCCGCTCATCCTCACCGTGCCGTCCACCACGGCCACGTACTCCCTGCTCACCACCGACCTGTTCGGCAACGTCTTCACCACGGGCGTGTCGACGGAGCGACCGGGGACGTACGCGCTCACCCCTCCCGGGTGGACCGGCACGCTGCCGCCCGGGGTGACGCAGATCCCGGTGCCGCTGGCGGCCAGCTCGTGGATCTTCCGGGCGGACAAGTACTCCTCCGACGGCACCGACATGCGCGAGGAGGCCGAGCGGTTCCGGCTGAACCTGCACCTGGCCACGCCGGCCGACTACCAGCGCGACCCCTCCTCCGGCCAGGCGCGCGTCCTGCCGGTCATCGTGTACGGGGCGAAGCTCAAGGAGCTCGCCGACCGGGAGATCGGCCGGGCTCCGCTGGCCTACCTCCGCCAGCTCCAGCGAGCCATGCACGACCGGACGACCGCTCCGCTGAGCCCTGCGGACCAGGCCCTGGCCGACCGGTTCGACCGGCTGTTCGGCAACGGCGTGGACCCCGACGAGGCGGACGCGTTCGCCCGCGGCGCCCAGGAGGCCCACGCGCGCATCGTGCGGAACTACCTCACGCACCAGGGTCCGACGAACTGGGTGCACTTCACCAACGTCGGCATCTGGACGGCTTCGGAGTACCTGGACCGGTCCTCCATCAGCGAGTTCCTCCAGTACGGCAACTCCCGGGTCACAGCCGCCTATTACCACGCCTTCACCGACGGGTCCGGAGCCCGGCTCGACGCCTCCGAGCACGGCTACCGGATCACGTTCCCGGCGGGGCAGCTGCCCCAGGCCAGGCGGTTCTGGTCGGTGACCTCGTACCTGCCGAAGTCGGTCACTCTCGTGCCGAACGACGCCGAGAAGTACGTCGTCGCGAGCTACACACCCGGGCTGGTCACCGCCCCGGACGGTTCGGTGACCGTGTACATGACGCCGAAACGACCCGAGGGGGTCCCGGCGGGGAACTGGCTGCCCGTCCCGGACGGTCCGTTCAACGTCATGCTGCGCGTCTACGGCCCCGAAGGAAGCGTCGCGGACAACACGTACGTACCGCCGGCCGTCACCCCGCTCGACTGAAAGCGTTCGTAGAGGAGATCCATGCCCCGGCTTCAGCCATTCGTCACGAAGGCCCTGCTGCTGGCGGGCGCCGTAGCCCTGGCCGCCGGTCCGGCCCTGACCGGCCCGGCCACTGCCGCCGCGCACCCGCCACCGTCCGTTCCGGCACCGGACATGCCGGAGGAACTGGTGGTGGACGCACCGACCATGCCCGGCGTGACCACACGCTGCGCCTGGCCGTTGCTGGCCACCGCCGAGAACCTGAACGTGGCCTTCCCCGACACCAGTTCCTCGTACTGGGTGATCCCGTACCGGTTCACCCCTGGCATGAAGCTGACCGTCAAGGGGACGTTCGCGCAGGCCCGCTTCTTCTCCCTCAGCACGTACGACAACCAGTTCTCGCCCGTGACGGGAGGACCCGACTCCCTCTACGACGCGCAGATCCAGCCCGACAACGGCGAGCAGAACCCCTACACCGTCCCCGGTGCCTCGTACGACGCGACCTACACCGTCACCATCACGGCCGACGGCACGGAGGGGCCCAACCCGCTGAGGGCCGTCCCACCGGATGCCAACGGCACCGGCTACCTCATCTTCCGCGTGTACATTCCGACCGACCCGAACGAGCCGGCCGGCACGCCTGCCCTCCCGGCCGTCTCGGTCACCGGTGCGGGCGGTGTCCCGGTGACCCTGCCGCCGTGCCCCAACCCGGGCGGGAACACGGTCGTCAACGCCCTGCTCACCGCCTTCGTCTACGCGGTCGCGCCGGGGCCCTACCCGGACCTGTGGCCGGAGCCGCTCTTCGCGCACCAGCCACCGCAGTACGAGGCCGGGTTCTTCCCCAACGCGTCCAACGAGTACGTCTCCTCACCGGTGCTCTACCAGGCACGGCGGATCGTGGTGGTCAGGGGCCGGGGGCCGCAGTTCCCGGACACCCGGGGCGGTGAGCCGGTGACCGGGCCGCAGGACCTCAGGTACTGGTCCATGTGCAACAACATCTACGCCAAGCCCTACCCGGTGGTGGCCTGCGCCGCCGACTACCAGACGACTCTCGACTCCGCCGGCCGGTACACGTACGTCGTCTCCACACCGGCGGACCGGCCGGGCAACGCGACCACGGCCAACGGTGTCACCTGGCTCGCCTGGGGCACCAACCTGATCGGCCGGCCGGCACCGCGCGATCTCCTGCTGATGCGCAACATGGTCCCGGCCCCGGGCTTCACCCACGCGGTGCAGAACGTGCCGCCGGACGGCAACCCCGATACCGCGCGCGACGTGATGGGCGCCTACTACCCCGAGGCGGTCTATTGCTCGACCACGCTGTTCGAGGTCGGTGGAGCGGACGCGTGCTTCGCGCAGGCGGAGCACCCGGACAAGCCCCACAAGCCCCACAAGCCGGGAGGCCCCGGCCACGGCAAACCCGGCAAGCCTGCCGAGCCCGGCAGGTCGGGCAAGACCGGCATGTAGGGCCGCGGGGCCGGGCGGTCTGCCGACAGGCCGGGGCACCCGGATCCGAGCCGTGACCTGCTCGAACACCGGGGCACCGTCTCGGCCTGTCGTGCCGCTGCCGAGCGGGCTGCGGATGTTCCCCAACAGCCCGCCCCGCGAGGGGAAGACGCGCCGCCGTCTCGGGGGGGGCTACTCCGGCCTCGATCCGTCAGGGCTGTCGCGTCCCGGCTCGAGATAGGGAAGACGACAGTCGTTCCAAGCCGCTTCGCGGATCGTTCCATAGGCCTCCAGCCCAGCTCGCTGTACTTCCTCCGTGATCCGGCTTGGCGTTGGTGGTGTCGCAACGCCAAGAGGCTGCTGGGCTTCGGCGTGCATCAGCGACACATATCGAGCGTGGGCTTCGGCTGCCTTCCGCAGCCCTCCGTCACTCTGCGCTGCGAGTTTCCGGCTGGAACGCAGCAGATGCTCCAAGAGCTGTTCCTTCCCTTTGACTCCCCTCGGTCGAAAGATCTCGTCCATGGTCTGACAGGCCGCCGAGACGGCCGGCCCCGCGTCCGTGGACTCACGATGGCCCGCACAAGCGGTGAGCACGGTGGCGAGTGCAGCGAGAACGGCGGATGGCAGCGCGAGGCGCCGGATACTTGATCCGGATCCGGTCGGCACAGGATTCACTCCCATCGCGGAGCCTCACCACCCCGGCCCGGCCCACCCCGGCCCGGCCCACTCCGGCCTGTACGGATGCTCAGTTGAGGAAAGAGGAGTCGCGGACAGCGGACCCGTCGGCCCACTGCCACTCGCCCATGCCGCTCTGCCAAAAGTACGCTCCCACCAGGACATAGCTGGAAATGCGGTTCGCAGACAGAGGCGTGTTGTCCAGGACCCAGTCCGAGGTGCACGTCACCTGGTATCCCGGCATGATTTCGCCGGCGTAGCAATTGTTGGTGGGGTCTCCGTAGGATCCCTTGATCACCTTGGTCGCGTCGCCGTATCCGAGTTTGGCTCCGATCATTGCGTTCCCGCCCGCACTGCCGAACTGCACCCACCTTGATCCATTGTGACCGTTGTACTGACCGTTGGTCGTTGCACCGTTGAACACGGTGGCGCTGCCGGAGAAGTACTCGCCCGTCATCGCCTTCGTGATGCATGTCCTGGTCGACATGTGAGTGAAGGAACCACTGGCAGGTCCTCGGTAGGAGGTGACGGCCTGCCATCCCGCACCGCACCATCCGTCTGCGGCATGGGCGGATGTCTGCGGAACAAGGGAGAACGCGAAGGACGACAGGGCCAGGGCTGCGATCGCCAAGCTCTTTCGACGTTGCATGGTTGCATCCGATCGGATTCATGGCACGTGTGTTCGTGCCGGTGATCACACCATGTCCGCGGCGCTGATCTCACCGCATCTGTAACGCCTACTCAGTTGGCCGCGAGGCCGGGGCTGTTGCACATTCCGAAGTCGCGGCGACTGGACGGGTCGGCCGGAAAAGCATTCGCGGCCGGCGTCCTGGCGGCGTCCCACCCCGTCCGGCAGGAATGAGTACGCGTTGCTCTGTGGCTGGGCTGCCCGAGTGGTCAGGATCACCCGATGTAGGCCATGCGCCGGGCTGCTGAGCCCCGCCTCGTCGCCCGGCACCGGGAGAGGGCCGCATTCAGAAGGGCTGTTGACCATGAGAAGAGTTGTCGCTGCCGCGCTGGCCGGAATCGCCGTCCTCGCCACGTCGGCGTTCTCCGCTGAAGCATCCGAAGCACGTGGCGCGAGGGAGAAGGTGCCCCTCGTCCGAGCGGACGGGGAGAGCCGTGACGGTGTGTACCTCGTGGCGGTCCCGGAGGACGAGGACCCGAGGAAGGTCGCCGCGTCGCTGGGAGTGACACCCCGGCACGTCTTCACCGGTGTCTACCACGGGTTCTCGGTGAAGACCGACGCCCACCACATCGAGGCGATGCGCGACCACCCGGAGAAGATCAGGAAGATCTCGGAGAACCACCGGTACCGGACCATGGACGACGGTGCCCGGACGCCCATCTACCGCATCCAAACCCAGGACAACCCCGGTTCCGGCCTGGACAGGATCGACCAGAGGGACCTGCCGCTCGACAGGAAGTACCAGTACCAGCTGATCGCGCGGGGGATGTACGCGTACGTCATCGACACCGGAATCGACACCGACCACCCGGAGTTCGGCGGCAGGGCGATCAATGTCTTCGACGCCGACGGGGAGATCGAGAACGACTGCGAGGGACACGGCACGCATGTGGCGGGCATCATCGGGTCCGACACCTACGGGGTGGCCAAGCGCATCAATCTCCGCGGGGTGAAGGTCACCGACGGCTGCGGGAAGACGGCGAGCCCGGAATCGGTCCTCGCGGGCATGGAGTACGTCTACAACTACGGGATCCAGCCCGCTGTGGTGAACATGTCCCTCGGCGGCGATTTCGATCCCGAGGTGAGTCTCGGCGCCGCCCGGCTGGCCACCCGGTTCTTCGTGGCGGCGGCAGCCGGCAACGACAGGGAGAACGCCTGCTTCCAGACGCCCGCAGGAGTTCCGTCGGTGCTGACCGTGGGGGCTTCGAGCCACATCGGCGGCACGGACCGGGTATGGGAGGACAGCGCCTCGGGGCCCTGCGTCGATCTGTACGCTCCGGGCAACTTCATCCGGTCGACACTGCCGAACACGCCGACGGACCGGTGGACCAACGGGCTGAGGAGCGGGACGTCGATGGCGACTCCGTTCGCCACGGGTGTCGCCGCCATCGTCCTGGCGCACAACCCGACCTTCACACCCCAGAACCTGCACGACTGGCTCACCGGCAACGGCACCAGGGACCGCCTCACAGGTGTTCCCGCCTTCACACCGAACGTCCTGCTCCACAAGGGGCGGTTGTAGCGGCCCGCATGTGCGCACCTGAGCGCGACCCCCGCACCCGGCCGGCCGGATCCCGGCCGCCGTACTTCCATCGAACGAGGAAGGGTGACAGTGCCCCACAACCCACCACCGAACAAGAAGATGTCCCGCCGACTGTTCCTGCGCGTCTCCGGAGCGGCCGGGGTCGTGATCGGTGCCGCCGTCGTGGGTCGGGACGTGATGTCCGATCCTGTCGTACGGACGGTCGAACTGCCCGTGCAGACCACGTATTTGCGACGTCGCGAGGACATGCTCAACCTGCGCATCTCCACAGTGAACCTCCACGTCGCGGACCTCTCCAGGCCCCAGCTCACCAAACGGCTTCCCGGCCAGCCCGCCTATCTCGTGATCGACCTCGGTCCGCAGGCGGCTCAGGAGCGGTCCTTCCACGGTTCGGGCGCGCCGGGCCAGGCCCCGGTGTCCCTGGAGTGGGGCGGGGCGAGCCGCCTCGCCTTCGACGTGACCGACCACGTGCCGCTCCCCTATACGACCGAGGCGCTGCTCCGGTGGGCCGGGTTCGCGCCACGGCTCGTACCCAACGCACAGGGACGTACGGCACCGGACGGCTTCCGTGGCGACCTCCGCGCGCCGACCGGTCACGAAACGGCGCTGGAGGTGCCGTTCGGTGTGATCGTCTCTCCGGACAGCACCAGTGGGTGGTGCCATGCGGAGACGACCGACGTGCCGGAGTCGCCGAGCGGCTGGTCCGAGTTGTGGCACACCCGGCTGGGCACACGCGTGCACGACGAGGACGACGACAGCTGGTCGGTGGCCGAGGACGACACGTCACGGGTGCTCCGTGCCGTCTGGTTGCCCGATCCCCGCTTCCCGGACTGGCTCGGTTCACCGGCCTCCGTCCCGGACGCCGGTCCGTACACGACGTCCCTCACGCCCCGGAACCGCTATGACCTGGTCCGGTTGTCCTCCGACTTCTCCCTGTCCGCCCCGCCGGCCTCCGGACTGCCCGCGCCCATCGAGGCCGACGCCCTGTCGCTGTCCGCGCTGGGCGCCACCCTGGACGCGCACGGGGCCTGGGACACCTCGGGCAGCGGCTTCAGCTCCGGCCTGGCCGAGTGGTCGCACCACCTCACTCAAGGACGCGACCAGAAAGTACGCGTCGTCCAGCACGGCTACCTCCTGCCCTTCGGACACCGGGCCGCCTACATGCGGGTGACGGAACGGCAGATCGAGCGCGACGCCGGCGGGGTGGACGCCGGATACCTGCGCACGCGCGACTTCCTCGTGGTGCTGGAACCGGAGCGGGACTACGCCTCCCACCCGCACATGCCCGACCAGGGCAAGTCACTCCCCTTCCGGACGATCAGGGCGCTGACCCGCACCACGGCAAGCCTGGACGACCCCGCAACCACCACGTACGGCGCCTCGTCGGCCCCACCGGCCCCCGGCTCCGACACGGCGTACGCCTTCATGGCCAAGGTCGATTCCGCGCCGCTGCCCCTGCACTTCGTGGGAGTGGACTGGGACGGCCGACGCGTCCCGTTCACCGCTCCGGTGGTCTTCGTCAGCGAGAAGGGCGCTGCCAGCCAGCGGCTGCGCAATGACATCACCAGGCTGTACAACACGCAGACGACCCCCGTGGACCCCGGGCGCCTCGGCCGCGTCGACGGCCGGACTCTGGCCCTGGCCCCCGCCGCGAGGCCGGGCGACACCAGCCTGGTGGTGCGCACGCTGACGTTCGCGGTCACGGCCACGAACCCCGCCACCACGGGAACCGCGGGATTCCCCACCGTCGCACGCCTGACCGCCGATCTGCCCACGGCGGTCCGCGCCCTGGTGACCGACCCCGCGGAGGCCGTGCTCGAGTACTACCAGGGTTACCTCCAGGACGGTTTCGACCGTGTGAAGAACGCGGGAGGCGTGTACCTGGCCAAGGCCAGGGACACCACGGCCCAGGCGCTCTCCTATGCCGCCGACAAGAGCGGCGGCTTGGTCACACCCGGCTTGGCCGTTGACGGAATGTCCCGGGTGTTCGGCCCGGTCGCCGGTGACCTGGCCCAGGCCGCGCTCCAGCGCTTCGACCCCGGCCGGATGTTCGGGGAACTCGATACCAGGATCCTCGGCGGCATCCGTCTCCGTGACGTCCTGGCACCACTCACCGGCGGCGCCGCGAACGCCGAACAGGCGATGAAGGTCATATCCGAGGAGTTCCACAGGGTCGAGGACGGCATCCGGAAGCCGGAACGCGTCGAGGCCCGGCTCCACTGGCGTCCGAAGCTCAAGGCGGGACCCGGTTCGCTGCGCATGTTCGTACCCGGGGCGGACGGCAGCCTCCATGTGGAGGCTGTGTCCGTCGCCCGGCTGCTGCCCCCGCTGGAGGCCACCTATTCCGTACGGGGCGAGCTGCGCGACGTGTCCCTCAACATCTGGGGCGACTCGGGGCCCGGCCACTTCGTCACCGTGGGCGTCAGGGTGCTGCGCTTCACCGCCGCCAAGGGCCGGCAGACGGACATCGACTGCGAGTTGGGCGAGGTGTCCTTCCACGGCCCGCTGAAGTACCTGGAGGAGGTCGCTCGGCTGTGCCGCTTGTCCGTACCCGGCGTGCCCGGCGGTGGCGCGGCACCGTCCGCCGCGCGGGCCTCCAGGGCAGCTGCGGCCGCCGGTCCCGCACCCTCCGGCGGCACCGGCTCGCCGCTGTCGGTGGCCGTGGTCGGCCGGCAGATCCAGGCGGAACTCTCCCTCGCGCTGCCGTCGCTGTCCTTCGGGATCTTCGCGCTCAACTCGATGACGCTGTTCGCGGGACTGTACCTGCCCTTCGACGGGTCACCGGTGCGGTTCCGGTTCGCTCTGAACAGCCGGGAGGCGCCGTTCTCACTGACCCTCTCCTTCCTCGGCGGTGGAGGCTTCTTCGCACTGGAGGCGGGGGCCGACGGCGTGGAGAGCCTGGAGGCCGCTCTGGAGGCCGGCGCGGGCACCTCCTTCGACGTGGCCGGTGTGGTCTCCGGCCACGTCGAAGCCAAGATCGGCATCTACTTCGGCGTACGCACCGTGGCCGCTGACGGCGGTGCCACGGCCCAGCAGGTCGAACTATCCGCCTACGTCCGCCTGGGCGGCAGGGTGGAGGTACTCGGCCTGGTCTCCGCCTCGCTGGACTGCTACCTCGCCCTCACCTACTTCTCGCAGCCGGACCGCCTGGTCGGCGAGGCCCACGTGACGATCTCGATCGACCTGGGCCTGTTCGAGACGTCGGTCAGCTTCGGCGTGCGGCGGGAACTCGCCGGCGGCGGTTCGACCAGCTCCGCCGCGCGCGCTTCCCGCTCTGCGGTGCGCGACGCGCGGCGGTCGACGGCCGTCGCTGCCGGTGCCGCCGCGCCGGCCGCCGTTCATTCCTTCTCCGACAGCTACAGCCAGCAGGACTGGTCGTCCTACTGCACCGCCTTCGCACCCGTGGGAGCCTGACATGCCCGAACAGAGCATCATGTGGACCGTGCTGCCCCGCGGCGGCGACTCCCGGCGCGTCAGGTTCACCGTTCACGTCGCGCCCCGGCTGCGCACCGACGGCAAGAACGGCACCCTGCGCGACTTCCCCGACTGGACCGACTGGCCGGCCACCCTCGCGGGCGCGAGCTTCCGCCTGCGCTTCCCGGAGACGGGAGCCACGCCCGCCAGACTCGTGTCCACGCCGGACAGCGCCCGCTGGGCGGCGCTCTTCGCCCCGGCGACCACCGTCCTCGGGCACTCCTTCACCGATCACAGCCGTCGGCTCGTCCGCTCCTACCCCGTCGGTCACGTGCTGTCCTTCCTGACCGACCGCTGGGGACGGTTCGGCGCCACGGCGGTGGACGCCCACCCGTCCTACGACGAGCTCGTGGCCGAGTCCGGGTTCGGGGCCATCGGCTTCGAGGAGGTGACCGTCGGCAGCCCCGGCAAGAGCGGGTACGGGCGTCATCGAGAGATCACGGAGGGGCTGGAGACCAGCCTGCGGTCCGGCCGGGCCATCCGCTTCAACCCGGCGGAGGCGGGCTCCGCCGACGGGCTCGCCAGGGCGTTCCTGCAGATGGACCGCTTCCACCAGCGGAACCGGAAGCCGGGGACGGGTGCACTGGCAGCCCAGCCGCGGCAGCACCTGGACTTCCACCAGGCGGTGGCCGGCACCCGCGAGTACCGGCAGTTGCAGCGACTGCTGGGCCTGGTGCTGGAGTTCGAGGTGACCGACCCCGCCACCGTCGCCCTGCTGACCGGCGCCGGCCGCAGGACGTGGGCGTCGCTGGAGGTCACCTGGTCGCCGAAGCTGCCGCCCGGCAGGTCCCCGGTCGACGTACTGCCCCGCACGCGCTGCCAGATCGGCGGGAACCGCTTCGAGGCGGCGCCGCGGGACGACGGGACGAGCGACACCGCGCACGGCATGCTGCGGGTGGGTCATCAGGGGCGTTTCCTGGTCGTGCCGGTGGACCCGGACGGCGGCGCCCTGCTGTCCCGGCAGTTCGCCGACACCGTCACCCGCTCCCGCATGGTGACGGGCGGCCCGCGGGACAAGCGCAGCTACGCCGGCGCCGACCGGTTCGCCCTGCCCGCCCTGCGGTCCGCGGGACTCTCGGTGGCCCGGCTCGGCCGGGCGGCCGCGCTGTCCGACGCCCTCGGCCGCGCCACCGAGGCCAACTCCGTTGCGTACGACGCTCAGGGCGTGCCGCGGTCCGCGGTCCTCGACCTGTTCGCTGAGGACCTGGTGCGCGGAGAACGCTGGGACGTGCGCGACATGACCGGCACCACGTGGCGATCGTTGACGGCCCGCGAGGGCGAGTACGTCTTCCACCGTGACGGGCGATCCGTCGCCGTCACCGAGGAGGGCCAGGTCTCCATGGCGCCCACCACCTCGGGCGTCGCCGAGGACACCGATCTGTACCTCGGCGAGTCACTGATGCGGTGGAACGGCTGGAGCCTGGCGGTGGGCCGGGTGGGCCGAGCCCTGCAGAGGGACGGCAGCATGGCCGCGAACGGCGCGGCGGAGGACCCCGACTTCCCCGTCACCACGCGCTTCTCGGTACCCGGGGGGAGCCTGGCCCGGCTGCGCTTCGGACACGGCTACCGGTTCCGGGCCCGCGCCGTGGACCTCGGCGGCGACAGTGCCGACTTCACCGAGGGTGAACTCTTCGCCAACGAGGCGGAGTTGCAGACCCCAACCGTGGTGCATCGGCGCTTTGAGCCGGTTCCCGGGCCGGAGGTCCTCGCACGCGCCCCGCACACACCGGGAGAGTCCGCACGACGGGTGGTCATCCGCAGCGAGAACGGCACCGACACGAAGGCTCAGCCGTCCCAACGTCACGTCGTACCGGCACGCGCCGCGCAGGCGCTTGCCGAGCAGCACGGCCTGCTCGACAGCGACGCCGCCGGCCGCCCCCTGCGGCCGGATCTGTACGCCACCCTCGCCGCGCGTGACGCCGCCCGGCTGGAAGACCTGCCGGCCGCCCGGCGGGAAGCCGCACCCCATGAGGACTCCTGGTACTTCGACACCGACAGCCTGCCCGTGCCCTACCTGCCCGATCCGCTGGTCAGGGAATTCCTGGTGCGCGGCCTGCCCGGCACCACCACGACCCTGAGAGCCCCGGCCGTCACCACCTGGCCCGAAGCGCAGTCCTTCCGGCTGAAGGTGGCCCGCACCGCGAACACCTCCGCATGGACGTGGAGCGGCCGCGAGCTCGAGATACGGCTGGCCCCGGGGCACGAGTACGTGCTCCAGCTGTCGTCCCGCTTCGACTCCGACGATCTCGCCGTCCTGGGTGTCTGGCAATGGATCGAGGACTGGGTCACCGCCTGGAACTCCTCCGCTCCCAGCAGCCGGCGCATCTCCCTGAACTCCTTGCGGGAAGCGGCCACCGACGGCCGTCACCCCATGCTGAGTCCCGCCCACCGCGTCACCGCCGTTCATGCGGTCCGGACTCCGTTGCAGCAGCCCAACGTGAAGAATCTGACGGCACCGGACCGTCCGCCGGGCGCGACGGCCGTCCGCCTGGGCGGCGCCGTCCTGCTCGACCGCCGCACCACCGGAAACCTCGACGTCCTGGCTTCCTGGGAGCAGCCCGTGGACAACGGGCCCGGTACCCCCGACCCCGTGACTCCCAGGATCTTCAAGGCGACACCGCTTGCCGCACGCGTCACCCGCAACCCCGATCCCGACCCCGGCCCGGACTCGATCACCGTCGACGCCACGCACGACTTCGACGACACCCGGCACCGCGTCGTCACGTACACCGCCCTCGCCACCAGTCGTTACGTCGAGCACTTCCGGGAGGAGACCGCCGTACGGCTCGCCAAGGGCAAGGCAACCCTTCCGCCCTGTGAGGCCTCGACACTGAAGCTCTGGGAGACCGGCGGCGGCCGGACGCTGTCAGCGGCGCCGCCCGGCAGCACCGACCCCGCGACGGCCACCGGTGACTACGTCTACGACCCCGCCGCCCGGCTGCTCACCCGGACCGCGAACGGCAGCCTGAGGGACGACACCGAACTCACCGTCAGCCTGGTCGCACCCGGCATCCACCAGACGTCCGAGCCGGAGACCCGCAACATCCTCAGCGCGGCGCGTCCTGCCCCACCCGTCATACGGCAGGTCGTCCCGCTCTTCCACTGGGACCGGCCCGCGACGGGCCGGAGCCGGCGGCGCGGCAACGCCGTCCGCGTCTACCTGGAACGGCCCTGGTGGAGCTCCGGCCCCGGTGAACGGCTCGGCGTCGTGGTGGCGGCGGGGAGCAACGAACCCCCCGAGGGCCTGCGCAACTTCGTCACCGCTTTCGGGGCGGACCCGTCGGTGGTCTCCACGGTGGTCACACCCTGGCCTCGGCTGGGCTCCTTCCCGCGGGCGACCGCCGCCGCCCCGGCGGTGACCCTGCCCGAGCACCGGGACGTGGCCGTATCGGTCGCAGGCCACCCGGTGTCTTTCGACCAGAGCCGTGACCTGTGGTTTTGCGATATCGAACTGCGCACGTCCACAGGGCTGCCGCCCGCTTCCTGGTTTCCCTTCCTGCGCCTGGCACTGGTGCGGTACCAGCCGGACTCCTTGGACAACTGTTCGGTGTCCAAGGTCGTCCAGGCCCCCATGGCACAACTTGCCCCGGAGCGGACGGCCGGCGTGACCCGCAGCGGCAACACGCTCACCGTCACCGTCACCGGCCCCGCCTACACCCGTACCTCACGGGACACCTCCCGGCCCACCATCCGTGCGGTGGTCGAACAGGCCGCCCCCACGGTCCCCGACCCCCACCTGCGCTGGATGGACATCAGCCCCTCCGCCGTCACGCTCACCGCCACCGGCCCGGCGGCCGGCACCACCTGGAGCGGCACCGTGCCGGTTCCGACGGGCCGCTTCGGTGACGCCCCGATGCGACTGCGGCTGATGGAGACCGAAACCCACCTTGACGGACACGAGCGGGTCGTCTATCTGGACTTCCTTCCCCTGTAGGGGCGTTCCCCTTCTTCGGCGAGTTCAGCGTGCAGCCGGCTCCGGGTGCGCACCAGGATCCGCCCGAGCATGTTCTTGCCGTTCCCGGTCCTTCCCCGACCCCAGTAGTGATCGGTGGTGGTGTCCTCGACGATCTCCTCGTCATGGGTGGACAGCAGAATGGCACGGATATCGGCATGCGCGCGGAACTTGGTCTCCACCGCACGGCGCATCGCGTCGTCCTTGACCCGCTCCCAGTCCCTGCGCAGAGGCGTGGACGCGTCACGGCCCAGCTCCGCTGCCCGCAGCGGGGTGCGAGCGCGCCGGATGAGATCCGCGTGACGTGTGCCCTTGAACTTCTGCGCCTGGAAGTAGTGCTCCGAGGTCGGCCACCAGACCCCGTCGAGGTCGAAGCCGTGATCGGAGAAGTTCGAGAAGCATCCATAAGGGACTTCGTCGGCGCCGTAGAAGTAAATCGTCATGGCAACCTCACGGGTGTTTCGGAAACCCGCACCGTGTCAGACACGCCCCGGCCCCCACAATCGGTTTTCTTCGTGCCCGGCGCCATGGCAGCCGGGCACGAAGCCTCCGGGGATTCACACACGCACGCCGCCCAGTGCCTCGGCCAGTTCGGCCCGTCCGTTGATGCCCAGTTTGTTGTAGACGCGCAGCAGGTGGTTCTCCACGGTTCGGATCGACAGGTGCAGCTGTGCCGCGATCTCGCGACTGCGCAGTCCCTCCACGGCGATCAGTGCGATTTCGGTCTCGCGGGGGGTGAGGAAGGCCGCGAGGTGGCTTCGGGTGCGCAGTGCCGGGGTGCGGGCTCCGACACAGCGCGCCAGGAGCGGTTCTGCCAGACGCGTGCATGCCTGGGCCTTTCGGCCGCGCCCCTCGTGATGGTGGAGCGAGGCGGCCATGGTCAGTGCCTCCGCGGCGACGAGCCGGGCGCCGACGTCCGCGAGTGCGCAGGCCGCTTCCTCGAGCCCGTCCGCGTCGTGGTCCGCGGCGGCCCGGGCGAACCTCGCCCGGGCCCGGTAGAACGCTCCGGAGCAGGTGGCCGCAAGTTCCGTCAGACGGTCGACGGCCAAGGCAGCGCCGTCCAGCCGGACGACGTCGGTCAGCAGGATCGACTCCGGTTGCAGGCACCCCGCCTTGCGCGAGTCCTCCGCTGCTCCGAGCAGCAGCTCCCTGGCTTCGCCGAGCCGCCCTTCGGCCGCCAGCAGCCACGCCGGCCCCAGCCGGAGTTCCGTCATGGACTCCGGCAGACCCAGCCGGTCGCGTTCGGTCAGGGCCCGCCGGGCCGCGCTCATGTCACCGAGCTGGGCCGCCGTGGCGGCCAGCAGACTCAGTGCCTCCGGCAGCATGTAGGCGACGTGCCGGCGCGAGGCCCTGACGACCTCGGCGAACAACTGCCGTGCCTGTACCAGGTCGCCCGCGAGGAGTGCCGCCCGGCCGCGCGTGATCAGGAGCATCCGGACGTCACCGTGCGCACTGCCGGCATACTCGGCACCCGTCGCGAGCGCGGCGTCCAGGTCCCCGCACTCGGCGAGCATCAGAACCCGCATCGTCCTGCGGGCCAGCTCCAGCGTCTCGCGGGACATCGCCGACACCGTCTCCGGGATCTCGATCGCCTCGACCTCGGCCATCCGCCCCCGAGCGGCCGCGCCGCGCCCGAGGAACACCGAGGACATGACCTCCGCCATCCCCACCAGCAGCTCCGGGTCCACTGCCGCCGGCCCGGAGTCATGTTCCTGCTGTGCATCGCGGAGCGCGGTGAAGGCCGCGCAGGCGTCCACGGCTTCGGTGTAGTTCCACGTCTGGGTGGCGGTGGTGGCGCGCAGTGCCAGGAGCCCGGCCGACAGGGTGCCGTCCGGGGGCATCGGCCAGTCCTCCTCGACCACCGGCCACACCTCGTGGAAGGTGCGGCCCAGCCCCGCTACGAGGTTTTGCGCCCTGGCGGTGATCGCCCATTCGCGCTCGCGCGGGCCGGGAGCCCGTGTCACCAGACCGCCGAGGACCTCTTCGGCCTCGGTGAACTCGCCCGCTTCGTAGAGCGTGCGTCCGTACAGCATCCAGAGGGGGAACGACCGCATGGCGGGTGGCACGGTTCGGATCAGTTCCAGGGCCCGGGCGTGGTCACCGAGCGCTGCCGCCTGTCCGGCCGCCGCCGCGAGCAGCTCGGGCCGGCGTATCTCCCCGGTGGCCTCCAGCCAGTCCGTCTCCACCACGGGCGGGTCCTCCCGGCGGCGTGCACCGCTGCCTTCCACCAGGTCGGCGTGCAGGAGCAGGAGGTCCCGGTGGCGCAGGGCGGTCAACCGGGCCCGCAGCACCTCTCCGTACAGCGGGTGTGCCAGCCGCGCCGAGACCCGGCGGTGATCGCGGACCACGTGGACGAGTCCGCTGTCCTCCAGGGTGTCCAGCCGGCCGTCGGGCACGGTCCGGGTGAGGAGGCGGAGCGGTACGGGCTCGCGAAGCGCCAGCAGCTCCAGGGCCGTCCGGGTGCCGGCGGGTGCCTGGTCGAGCCGGGCGGAGATCAACTCCTCCAGGTGGGGGCAGGTGAGGGTGAACGCCTCCACTAGGTCCCACAGCTCGCCGTCGTGGACCAGCGAGCCCCGGTCCAGTGCACTGCGCACCAGTTCGCGCAGGTACAGCGGGTTGCCGCCGCTGGTGGTGTGCAGATGGTGCACGGTGCGGCCGCTGACCGGGTGGCCGAGCACGGCGACCAGCAGCTCGCGCGTTTCGCGCGGGTCGAGGCACGACAGGTCGGTGCGTGCCACGCGATCGTCGACGAAGCCCGCGGCGGCGGCCGTACCGGGGTGCCCGGTCCGGGCCGTGGCCAGCAGCACGACCGCGTCGGTGTCCATGAGCTGGCGCAGGAGCAGGACGGAGGTGTGGTCGAGGAGGTGCAGGTCGTCGAGGAGCAGGACCAGCCCCGTACGGGAGGCGCGGCTCCGCAGGTGGTCGGCGGTCTGCCGGACCGCGGTGAGCGGATCGTCCGGGAGCAGCGGTGTGGGCACGAGGTGGGAGATGGCGCCCAGGGGTACGGCTGCCGCGGCTGCCGTGGCCTGCGCCCGGGCGACGGCGTAGCCGCGCTCTTCGGCGATGCGCAGGCACTCACGGGCGAGCCGGGACTTGCCCACGCCCGCGGGCCCGAACACGACCAGGCCGTGTCCGGTTCCCCGGGCCAGCACCTCCTCGGCGAGGAGCAGCTGCGGGCGCCGTCCCACCAGTGGCCACGGCCGGTGCGTGATGTCGTCGGTCAAGGCGGTTCCCGTTTCCCTCGTGTTGCGCCCAGCACCTGCCGGAGGCTCCCCAGAACCTCCGGCAGGCCCGTGCCACGGGGGCGGATCCTGCCGGATCGATCCTCTTGCGTTGCCGTTCGACGTCGGATCCATACGGACCGGCGACGGCGGCACCAGCCTGACCGGCCGGCCCGCCCCGCGCATGAGTGGTGGCCACTCAAACCAGGTCATCCGGGCAGGTCACAGGGTGCGTGCCCGGCCTGAGGGCGTCGTCACCCGTACCGCAAGCGCAGCGTGGGGGCAGATCTCCGCGCGAACCGGCTGTGGCGGCGGACCGGCTCGTGCGGAGCCGCAGGCGGACGGGGTGGCTCAGGGGGCGGCAGCCGCGTCGGCTTCGCCCAGGCACGTCAGGTCACGGGCGTCGTAGAGCATCTGCCGGAACTGGAAACCCCCATGGTTCACATCGACCAGGATTCGCTCGTCGTCGAGGTACTTGGCCCAGGCGAACCGTTCGCCGGGTGTGAGGTGACCGTTGCCGGCCCGTTGGGCGAGCACATCGTGGGTGGGGAATGCGCGGATCGCCAGCGTCTCGCCCCCCTCCTGCCCTGATGTGGTGACGACGTCGATGTCGAGTGTCAGGTAGGCCGTTCCGGCAGCGTTGACGTCCATGAGGTGTCCGGGCAGGGGGTCGGCGGCCAGGTGGAGACGGCCGTCGGTGTACCTGCCCCAGAACGTCGCGCACGGTCCGTCGTGAGCGTAGGTCCCCAGACCCATGTGCACGCCGTCGGGATGCCTCACCATGGCTGCGGCGTCCACACAGGTGCCGAATGCACTGGTCGCAAGGACGCGCCCGGTGGCGGCCTCGATGACCCACACCTCGTCACCGCCGAGCAGGGGGCCCGGTGCGCTCTGCTCGGCGTCCGTCCCGCCTTGTTCGCCCTCGGAGGCGAACCCTTCACCCTCGCCGTCATCGTCGGGAGCGCATTCCTGCTCGTCCGCGTCCTCGTCCGTTTGCCACGGGTGGTCGAGGCCGGGCATCGTCGCCCAGAGGAGACTGCCGTCCTCGGAGAACGCGCAGGACGAACCGTCCCACGGGGGGTGCTCGATGGTCCACTCCACCGCACCCTGCTCGTCCAGGAGACTGAGCCGGCCCTCACATGTCACAACCTGCCGTCCGGCGTCAGTAGCCAGCGTCGTGCCGAGTTCCAATGATGACTCCTTGTGCAGCGTCAGCCCGGGCAGGAAGCACCGGAACCCCGGAGATGGGCTCCGGTCCATCCCGAAGCCCTGCACTGCCGTGTGCGTCCCTCCGCCGAGAACGTGATGACCTGCGGGCCACGGCTGATCCATCCTGACCTGTCGCTCTTCCGGGCCGATGAGTGGCGGCCACTCATTTCGACCGGCCTGCTGGCCGACGTGGGCAGCGCGCTGCACCGCACCCCCGACGATGCCGAGGTGGTGTCGGACGGCGGCCGTGCCCCGCTCACGCCTCGCGCCGACCGGCACCGCCTGCCGGACGGAGGATGAGCAACTTCTGCTCAGGCGCACGCGACCGCGAACGCGGAGCATCCGTAGCGCGCCCGTTCGGACGCATCACGCCGCAGCAGCACACCTGGAGGACTGGATGAGAACTCGTGCCTTGACGACCGCAGTAGTTGCGGGCGGGCTCCTCGCCACGGCCGTAGCGGGGGCAACGCCGGCCCTCGCGAGCTCGGAGCCCGCTCCTCAGAGGGTCTCGGCCGCCATCCGGCACGCGGTCGACGGGAACGCGACGGCCGCCGACCTTCAGATCATCAAGTCCGACCCGCAGTTGGCCAGGACGGTCCCCGTTTCCCGGCGGGCGGGTACACCTGTCGTCACCGAGGCCGTCCCGCCCACGACCCGGGCCGCGTTCGGTGCGCCTCGGTACTTCGACCAGAAGTGCCTCACCGTCGACTACCCGCTGACGAACACCAGCTACCTGGGCACCACCATCTACACCTGGCACCACAAGTTCTCCTGGTGCACGGCCAACACCGTCGCGGGTGCCGAGTGGACGCGGGTCATCTCGGTCAGCCCGTACAACCGGCACGACTACTTCACCGACAAGTCCAGCGTGGTCTACCCGCAGGGTCTGGTAACCGACGTGCTGTGGGCTCCGGTGGGGGGTTCGATCCCCTACATCAGCAGCGGACTCGGATCGCCCTACCACTCCCACATGGCGAGGTCCGTGAACCTGTGCATCGTGAACTACAGCTGCTACGCGAGCAACTTGCCGCAGAGCGACTTGACGATCGGAAAGGACAACGTCTACCCCGCTCTCGCACGCCCGCTGTAACCATGCCGTTCCGTACGCGGTCCACGGCGTCATGAGGTCCACCAGACCGAGGCGTCGGTACTACCGCTGAACGGCCGTCAACGGTCCCCTGCCGAGCCACACCCTTGAGGCTCGGCAGGGGAACCCACCGGGGGTGCCTCCGTGGCCGACGGGGGCTTTCCGGGCGGCCTCCCGGAACGGCCGGCGGAGTTGAGCAACGCCTACTCTCGCCCCCGTGCACGGCGGCTCCATAGCCTCCACCCATGTCACCCGGCAAGAGCCGCCGTTGATTCGAACGACCAGTACACGGGGATAGTCGTGCAACCTTCACCCACCAACACGTCGTGGTCGATCCCGGGCTTCCAGCCGTTGGAGAGCCTGGGAGAGGGGGCCTGCGGAACGGTCCTCAAGGCCGTCCACCTGGAGACGGGGCAGCAGGTCGCCATCAAGTACCTGAGTGACCGGGTCCGCAGCGACCCCCACCACCTCGCCTCCTTCCGCGACGAGGCCGTACTCCTCCAGAACCTGCACAGCCCGTACGTGGCACGTATGTTCCAGTACGTCCAGAACCCCTATGGGTCGGCGATCGTGATGGAACTCGTGGCGGGCGCGTCCCTGCGCGAGGTCCTGTCGGGGCAGGGGCGGCTGACAGCGGAATCGGCGTTCCTCATCCTCAAGGGCTCCCTGCTCGGCCTGTCGGCGGCACACCGCACCGGGGTCGTGCACCGGGACTACAAGCCGGGGAACGTGATCGTCACCCCCGAGGGCCGGTCCAAGCTGATCGACTTCGGGATCGCAGTCCCATCCGGTGCGGGAACCGGTGCGGCCGGCACGCCCGCCTACATGGCCCCCGAGCAGTGGACCGGAGAAGGCGTCGGGGCACCCGCGGACGTCTACGCGGCCACCGTCACCTTCTTCGAGTGCCTCACGGGGGAACGCCCCTACAACGCGCCCACGGTCCTGGAGCTCGCGGTACAGCACAAGAGCGCGCCGATCCCGTACGAGAAGACGCCCGGGTTCACCCAGCACCTCATCCGCAACGGCCTCGCGAAGGACCCCTGGGCTCGCCCACGGGACGCCGACCGGTTCCTCGCGACCCTGGAGACCGTCGCCCGCCGGACCCTCGGTCTCGACTGGGAGGAACGGGGCCGCCGGGCCCTCGCGGCGCTCGTGGCGGCGCTCGTCCTGGCCGGCGGCCGTGGTGGGGAGTCCGGGGGCGGACAGTCCGACGCGGCCACCACACGGCTGCCCGGCACGTCCCGGCACCGCCGGTCGCCGCGCGTCCACTTCAGCGCGATGGGACGGGGCCCGCGGATCGCGGCGGCGGTGGCCGCCCTGGCCGGTATGGCTTCGTACGGGGTCTTCGCCACACAGGGCACGAGTGACAGGAAGGTGGGGGCCGGTTCCGCCCTGCCCGACCAGACCCGGCAGGACGATGTGCCGGAGGACGAACCGCGGCCGGTCGCGGAGACCCCGGCACCCTCGTCCTCGTCCCCCGGGCCGGAAACCCGGCCTCCCGTCGCAGAACCGGCGCCGCCCACGGCACTTGCGCGGCCGTCCTGGGGCCCTGACCGGCCGACGGCCGGGGACCGTCCGGCACTGAGGGTTGCTCCGACGCCAGTCCGCTCGACGGGGCTGCCTCCGGCGGTGACGGACCCCCCGGCGCCTCCGGTGGTGGCCCCTCCGGTCTTCGCCGATCCGCTGGTGCCGCCCGTGGTGGTGCCGCCCGTCGTGGAGCCGCCGGTGGAGGAGGCTCCGACGCACGTGCTGCACATGAGCATCGGCCGTATGACGGCGGCGACCGATGGCCGGGTGGTCGCCCCCGTCCGCATCGTGACCGATGGCACGGGACCGGTGACCATATCCGTGATCTGGTCCTCCTCCTACGGTTCCGTGGACGCGGGGAGCCCCACTACACAGCCTGGCCCCGTCCGGACGTTCACGCTGTCGGGACGGACCACCTATGCGTTCGACCTGACGAACACGTTCAAGACCGACTGCAACCACGCGTACTGGAACGTCCAGGTTGTTCCGTCAGCCGACTCGGGGATGCTGCCGATGCGCAGGGACGTCCGTGCCGAGTGCGTCCCGACGCCGCTGTGAGGGGAAACGGTTCCTCATCCGCCCCCGAGCCCTGGGAGCACCAGACCATGCCCACCGTCCTCGACGACGGCTGGGGTCTCGTCGAGCCGGACGCTCAGACACGGGAAGTGCCTGTCGCATCGTCGAGGGAGGTCGCCGGCTCGGAAGCCCTCACGTTCCCCCGCATGCCCGTTCCCCTCACCGAGACCGTACGGTTCGGGCCTGGTGTCTCGCCGCTTCCGCCGGCACCGCCCGCCCCGTCACGACGCCGCCGCCCCGGACCGGGCGCGCTGGTGCTGGGAGCCGTGGCCGCCCTTGTCGTCCTGTACCTGGCGGGCCGACCACTGGGGGAACACACATTGGCGGTCGAAGGAATCACGCTCACTCGCTCCACCGCCGTGCTGCGGTGCGACGAGACGGTGCGCGTCCGGGCGGCCGTCCGGACGAACGGTGAAGCGGGCATCCTCCGCTACCGGTGGCACCGCAGCGACGGCACCTCCTCGGGGGTCCTCGAGGAGCGCCTCGTCGAGGGCCGGCGGACCGCGCTGCTGGAGACCACGTGGAGCATCAGCGGCCCGGGCACGCTCACTCCAGAGGTGCGGCTGGAGGTGTCCGCGCCGGAACCCGACACGGCCGCGGTCTCCTTCTCCTACTCGTGCCCGGCCTGATCGGCAAGACACCCCCTAAGGCGTCACACCCGCCCGGCGGGCTGCCGCGGGCGCAATCGCGCCGCGGCGGCGTGGAGGGCGTCCGCGAGGGCGTCGGCCGACGGGTCGGGGACGGCCGCGCGCCGGGCGGTGACGACACGGCTCGGCGGGTGGCCGTCCACCGGTACGAAGGCGATCCCGGGGCGGGCGTGCCGCAGCGCCGCCCCGGCGGGCAGGAGCCCGACGGCTCCCTCCCACAGGACGGCGTGCAGGCACTCCTCCACGGTGGCCACCACCGGGCCGGCCGCATCGTCCTCCGCGGCGGCGAACCAGTAGGCGCGCCAGCGGGCGTCGGTGCCCGGCGGGAGGCGGAAGCGCGGCCGGCCGGCCAGCTCCGCCACCCGCACCCGTGCGCGGCCCGCCAGCGGATCCGCCGCGGGAACGGCCGCCACCACCGGCTCCTCACCGAGCGGGCGCACCGTCAGCCCCGTGGTGTCGAAGGGCAGCCGGGTCAGCGCCACGTCCACCAGACCTTCGCGCAGCCCGGCCGAGGGGTCGGTGACGGGTGCCTCGCGCAGCCGGACCCGTAGTTCCGGGCGCTCCCGCCGCAGCGCGGCCAGCGCCGGCGGTCCGGCCTCCAGGCCGGCGCCCGCGACCACCCCGAGTACGAGGACCCGTACGGCCTCCGCGGCACGGACCCGCTCGCGGGCGCGTTCGGCGCGCTCCAGCAGGTCCCGCGCCTCCGCGAGCAGCACCTCGCCGGCCGGGGTGAGCCGCGCCCCGGTGGGGATCCGGTCGAACAGCCGGCACCCCAGGTCGGCCTCCAGCTCCCGGATCCGCCTGCTGAGCGGCGGCTGGGCCAGGTACAGGCGTGCGGCGGCCCGCCCGAAGTGGCCCTCCTCGGCCACCGCGACGAAACAGCGCAACGCTCGCAAGTCCATGACCGGCCACGATACCGATTCCGAACCCGTGCAGCCGGATCCGGTCCTGGACGCGGACCCGGCCTCCGCGGTGAGGTGGTGGCAGGCGCCGGGCGACGGGCCCGCCGCCTCCCGAACGTCAGGAGCCACCGTGTACGCACACCCCGACGACCTGCAGCGCGCCCGATCGGTGGGTGCCAACGCCCCGGCGGAGTTCGCCGCCTGGCTCGCCTTCCAGCAGGCCGTGGACCGGGAGGACGGCGCGGTGCCGCGCCGCTACCGCGAGCTGATATCGGTGGCGGTCGCGCTCGTCACCCAGTGCTCCTACTGCCTGGACGTGCACACCGCCGCCGCACGCCGGCACGGGGTCACCGCCGAGGAGATCGCGGAGACGGCGTTCGTGACCGCGTCCGTCCGCGCGGGCGGCACCCTCGCCCACGCCCTGCTCGCGGACCGCCTGTACGAGCAACACGGGCACGGGGGCGGGCACGGCCGGGGGCAAGGCCACGACCACCGCCAGGCCGTCTAGGGCGATCCGAGGCGGGACAGGGCCGCGCTGGTCAGGGCGCGGATGCCGGCCGGCAGGGCGGTGCGGGCGTCGGGGGCGAAGTCCGGTGCGTGGTTGGCCGGCAGGGCGGCCAGCTTCTCGGCCGCCGTCGTGCCGGGGGCTCGGGACCAGGTGGCCGGGCCGACCGTGCCGAGCATCCAGTAGCCGAGCCGGATGCCCCGCTCGCCGTGCACGTCGAGGCCCGCGTCGCCGAACAGGGCGAAGTCCTCGGTCGCGAGCGAGGGCGGCCACATCGCCACCCGCTGCGGCCCGAACTCGGCCGCGTGTGCCTCCCGCAGGGCCGCCGTGGCCTCCGGATCCGGATGGGTGACCGGGGAGGCGGAGGTCCGGACGATCTCCGGCTCCCGGGGACAGGCCGCGGCGGCGCACTCGGCGCGCACGATCCGTTCCACGGCCGCGGCGGCCCGGGCCAGCGAGGCCTCGCCCACCGCCCGGACGGTGAGGGCCAGTTCGGCGCGGTCCGGGATGACGTTGGCGCGGTCTCCGGCCCGGAACGAGCCGACGGTCACCGCCACCTGCTCCGCCGGGGCGGCCTCCCGCGCCACCACCGTCTGGAGCCGGGTCACCACGTGGGCCGCCGCGACCACCGGGTCCACGGCGAGGTGCGGGGCGCCCGCGTGCCCGCCCCGGCCGTGCACGACCACCCGGAAGGTGACGCTGCCGGCCGTCATGGGCCCGTACCCGTGCGCGACCATCCCGGCCGGCAGCGGCGCGGCATGCTGGGCCAGTACGTCGTCCGGGCGCCCGCACCGCCGGTACAGGCCGTCGGCCAGCATCGCCCGGGCCCCTTCGAGGGTTTCCTCGGCCGGCTGCCCGACCACGACGAGGGTGCCGCGCCAGGTCTGCGGCGCCTCGGCCAGGAGGGCGGCGGTGCCCGCCGCCGCGGCCAGGTGCAGATCGTGCCCGCAGGCGTGCGCGGCCTCGCCGTCGGCCGCGTACGGCAGCCCGCTCGTCTCCCGTACGGGCAGGGCGTCGAGTTCGGCCCGCAGCAGGACGGTGGGCCCCTCGCCGTTGCGCAGCACCCCGGCGACGCCGTGTCCGCCGATGCCGCGCGTGGTCGCGTAGCCCGCCGACTCCAGCCGTCCGGCGAAGCGGTCCGCCGTGCGCCGCTCCGCTCCCGACAGCTCGGGATCCCGGTGCAGTTCCAGGTAGAACGCCGTCAGGTCGCGCAGGTGCGCGTCCAGCCGGGCGAGCGGTGCGGGTACGGGAGGGGGTACGGGAGCGGGGGCGTGGCCGGTCATGCCGCCATGGTCGGTCAGGGCGGCGGGAGGCGGAACGGCAGGGCGCTGACACCTGATGTCAGCGGAGTGTCAGCGGCACGACGGCTCCGGTGCAGGCGGCGCCGGTTCTGATGGGGGCAGGCACGGCACAGCCCGGTGCCGGCCCCCACACCGAAGGAGTCATCATGGAGAAGTCGCCGCTCGCCTCGCTCGCGGACGAGATCCTGGAGCTGGAGTCGGAGACCTTCGAGATCTCCGACTACTCGGACGCCAGCGAGGTCGTGCTCGCCGGTTCCACGAGCTGCAGCTCCACCTCGACCTGTTCGTCGACCACCAGCACCACCTCCTGCTCCGCCTGACCCGTCGGGTCGCGGACACCCGGACACCCGGATGCCCCGGTCCTCGCCTGCGCGAGGGCCGGGGCATCCGCCCGTGTCCGGAAGCTAGGGAAGGTACGGACGCTACGGGAAGGGGTGCGGGACCCGGCGGATGTCGGCCTCGGTGAGGTCGGCCGCCCGCAGCCCGGCGCGCCGCGGCGCGCTCCGCAGCCGCGGCAGGTGGGGGGCCCGCTGCCGGGACCAGCCGAAGTCGATGGGCAGCAGCCCGGGCACCACCGCGCAGACCGTGTGCAGCCCGATCCGCCGCTGCTCCGGCGTGGTCTGGTCGACGACGATCACGTCGTGTCCCGCGCGGACCAACTCGTCGACGACGCACAGCAGGTCGTCCCGCAGATCTCCGGTCCGCGGTCGCCCGTGCTCCGTCCAGGTCCGGTACGCGTCGTCCATCGCGCGCACGGCCGCCGGCTCCCGGTAGGGCCGCACGTGCTCCGCCATCGCGGGCAGCCCGTACAGCTGGGCGTGGTCCTTCAGGTGCCGGACCCGGCCGAAGTCCCCTGCCATCGCCTCCAGTTCGTCCCGGCGCTCCTCGACCTGGCGGGGCAGGTGCGGAATGTAGGTGAGCACCTCCGAGAGCGCGGCCTCCACCGCCGTCGCCGGATCGAGCGCGGCTCCGGCGCCGAAGGAGAACAGCCCCGGGCCGCCGTCGCGGCGTACCGCGAGCCCGGTCACCACGGGGACGGCCAGATCGATGCGGTTGTCGAAGGCGTGCACGTCGTACCCCTGGAGCGCCGCGCGGTCGGCCATCGTGCGCACCGCCGTCCCCGGCACCGTCGCCAGGTCGATCTCGGTCAGCGGCAGTCCGGCGTACCAGGCGATCAGGAAGGCGTCCCGTTCGACGAGTTCGAGGAGCGCGCCCAGCAGCGCCTCCTCCGGGCAGCTGCCGATGGCGCAGCCGTTGGAGCACTCGAAGACGAAGTTGTCCGCGGCGAGCCCCGCGCTGTAGTGCACCAGCCGGGCGGGGACCAGCACGGGACGGTCGTCGCGCAGGGAGTGCCCGTACACCCACGGGATCGGCCGCTCCGGGTCGAAGGGGGAGACGAGCGGGTCGTCGCGGTAGGTCTCGGGGGCGTAGAACCCGCATGCGGCCGGGTCGAGCGCCCGCTCGCCCAGCTCCGCGTAGGAGGCGGTGAGCAGGGTGTTCCCGGTGCGGCGGTGGGTTCCGGCGTAGCGTTCCAGCCCCTCCAGGTAGGCGAGGTCGCGGCTCGCGGTGAAGCTGTTGGCCTGCCCGCTCCACGTGACGTCCGTCAGGCCCGCGTACCCGCGCATGAAGACGCTCCCGGCGACGGGGGCGGTCGTCGGCGAGGTGACGTTGAGCCAGGTGCCGCCGCCGAGCACCCCGGTGACCGGATTGGCCAGCGCCGTGTACGGCATCGGGTAGGAGGACGCCGCCCGCAGCCGCTGCGCGCCGGGGCCGGGTGTGGGCCGGGACGCGGGCACGAAGGGCCGCGGTGCGTCCGTGCCCCGGGGGCCGCAGTCCGGGCAGAGCGGGTCGGCGGCCAGCGGGTACGTCCGGATCCGGAGCGTCTCCAGGTCCAGCCGGGACACCTGGGGCAGGGCCCGGTCGGCCGCCGCGCCGGCCGGTGCGCCGACGAGGCCGCCGTGGACGGCCTCGTGCAGGGCGTACACCGCGTCGTGCGCGTACGGGGACAGCCGCGGCCATTCGGGACCGGCGGGCGTGCCCGGTCCGCTGCCCGTCTCCAGTGCGTCGCGCTCGCTGCGGCTGCGCAGCCGCTGGCGGCGCATGGCCAGGCACTGGCCGCACGCCGGTGCGGTGCCGTCACCGCCCCACGGGCCGACCAGCACCTCCCGCGCGCTGAGGTGCACGCGCGCGCCGGGCCGGACCGCCGCGAAGGGGTCGGCAGCGCGCGGCCCCAGGGCGTCGTGGACGCCCAGGGTCACCACGACGGCGCCGAGCGGTTCCAGGGCGCGGGCGAGGTCCCGTCTCGCCGCCTCCAGCGGGGCGCCGTCGGGGGCGAGCGGGCGGGGCGGGGGCTTCGTCATGTCCGGTTGCTCCAGCGGAAGGTCTTCAGCCCGATCGCGCCGAAGAGGAGGGCGAAGCCGAGCAGGGCCGCCCACCCCGTCCAGATGGCGGTGAGGGAGCCGGTGCCGGTGAGCGCGCCCGTCGCGGCGTCGTTGAGGTAGCGCAGCGGCAGCACGCGCGAGACCGACTGGAGCCAGGACGGCATCATGTCGAGCGGCAGGAACGAGCCGGACAGGAACGCCATCGGCACCATCAGGCAGTTGGCGATGGCGGCGACGGCCTCCGGGGTGTTCGCGTACGTCCCGACGATCACCCCGATCGCGAGGAACGCCGTGATGCCGAGCACCAGGCCGGGCAGCACCAGCGGCCAGCGGCCGTCGAGGACCAGCCCGAAGCCGGGGAGCATAGCGACCGCGACGAACACCGCCGCCTGCACCACGCCCACGCCCAGCGCCAGGACGTAGCGGGAGGCGAGGACGGTCGTCAGCGGGGTCGGCGTCAGCCGGATCAGCCGCAGCAGGTCGTCGCGCCGCCACTGCATCAGCGTGAACGCGATGCCGAAGACGGCCGCGTTGGCGACGCCCCACGACATCACGCCGGGGGCGATGTACGAGATGTAGGGGCGGCCGGTCTCCTCGACGTCCTGCCCGCTGAAGATCAGGCCGAAGACGACCAGGAAGAGCAGCGGGAAGGCGAAGGTGAAGAAGAGGGTCGCCTTGTCCCGGACCTGCGCCCGGTAGCCGGCGGCGGTCAGGGCCGTGTATGCGCTCATGCCTGGTGCTCCGTCTGCGTGTGGGGTCCTGCCTGGGGGCCGACGCGGGGGCCGGTGTGGGCCGCGGCGCCGGTGAGTTGGAGGTAGACGTCCTCCAGGGTCGCCGTACGGGTCATCACCCCGTCCAGCCCGGTGAGCGCGTCCACGGCCTGGAGGACCTTGCCGGGCGCCGTCGTCTCCAGGACGAGGGAGCCGCCCTGGAGGACGGCCCGGTCCACGCCGGGCAGCGCGGCGGCCTCCTCGACGCCGATCCGGCCCACGGGCAGCAGCAGCCGCGACGGGGCACCGGCCGCGGCGACCAGCCGGTGCGGCGAGTCGAGGGCGGCGATCCGCCCGTCGACGAGGATCGCGACGCGGTCGCACAACGCCTCGGCCTCGTCGAGGTGGTGGGTGGTGTAGACGATCGTGCGGCCCTCGCTCTTGAGGGCGCGCAGCACCTCCCACAGATCGCGGCGGGCCTGCGGGTCGAGGGCGGCCGTCGGCTCGTCGAGGAAGATCAGTTCCGGGCCGTGGACGAGGGCGGAGGCGATGGCCAGGCGCTGGCGCTGGCCGCCGGAGAGGTTCTCCACCATGACGTCGCGCTGCTCGGTGAGCCCGACGGTCGCCAGCGTGCGGTCCGCGGCCGCCGGGTCGCAGCGGTAGAGGCCGGCGACCGTGACGAGGTGCTCGCGCGCGCTCTGCCGTACGAAGAACGCCGAGGCCTGGGTCTGTACGCCCATTCGGGGCAGCAGGGCGGTGTTGCGGGGCCAGGGGCTCCGGCCGAGCACGCGGACCGTGCCGTCGTCGGCCTGCCGCAGTCCCTCCATGATCTCGATGAGGGTGGTCTTGCCCGCCCCGTTGGGGCCGAGCAGTCCGAAGAACTCGCCGCGGTGCACGTCGAGGGACACCCCGTCCACCGCCCGGCGGTCGCCGTAGCGTTTGTGTACGTCCTGGACGGCGATGGCCGGGGAGTCGGGCGGCTGGGTGCTGTCTGTCGTCATGGGTGGTGCGTCCCTCTGTGTCTGTCGGGTCTGTCGGGTCTGTCGGGGTCTTGGGGTCAGGTGGTGGCGGCGTACCAGACGGCTCCCGTGAGGCCGGCCGCCAGCAGCAGGACGAGCACGGCGGAGCCGATGCCGTATCCGAGGTAGAGCCGGCGGGCCCGCGGCGGGTACGCGGCCGCGGCCGCCCGGTCGCGCATCCGCAGACGCAGGTACCCCGAACTGGCGGGCGCCAGCCGTGTCACGCGCAGCCCGTGGCCGAGCATCGTGTAACCGTCCAGCGGGGGCAGCGGGATCAGGTTGACGAGCGCCTGCACGCTGCCGACGAGCAGGAGCGCGGCGAGCACCCGGCGGGTGGGGTCGCCCTCGGGCAGCGCCGCCCACCAGACGGAGAACGGCAGCAGGAACAGCAGGTTGGCGAAGGCGCCCGCGGCGGCGACCGCCGCCTGGTGCCGACGCCGTTCCAGGAAGCGGTAGTTGTCCACGGTGCAGTACATGATGGCGACGGGCAGCCGCCAGCGGAGCCCGATCTCGCTGACGGTTCCGCCGACGTGCCGGGCCGCGACGCCGTGCGCGAACTCGTGCAGGGCCGTACTCAGCCACATCAGGGTGGCCACCGCCGCCAGGGGCACCGGATGGAGCAGCAACCAGCCGAAGGCGTCGGCGAGTTCGCCGAACGAGGCGGCGAGCACGGCCTCCATGGCCAGGCAGCCCAGCAGCAGGACGCCGAGTACCACCGGGTGCAGCAGCGGGCGCAGGGCGCGGTGCAGCCGGGCCGTGGTGGCATCGGCGTCCGCGACCAGGCGCAGCGTGCCGCGGAGCAGGGTGCCCCGCAGCGGTCTGCCGGGCGGCTCGGGTGCCGGCGGCGGGGGGCCGCCGGCGAGCAGCCGGCGGGTGCCGAGCAGGGCCAGCAGCTGCTGCCAGTTGCCCTCGCCGAGCCGCCGCCCGAAGGCGCGTCCGTACGCGGCGCCGATCTCCGCCAGGCTGCGGGAGCCGTCCATCCGGGAGACGAGGAAGAACTCCTTGGGCCCGATCTCGAACGAGGCCCCGGAGACCGGGTCCTTGACCAGGTGGACGGTCGCCGGTCCGTCGAGCAGCGGCGCGGAGAGCAGGATCTCCGGCCGCAGGGCGGGCCGGTGCTCCAGCAGCCCGGCCGGGCCGGTGCCGGGGCCCGGGGCGGGGGTCGGTGCGGGGCCGGTCACGGGGCGACCGCCGCGCCCTCGGTCCGGTCCCCGCTCCGGCCCTCGCCTTCGCGGGCGCTCTCGCTCTCGCGCAGTACGCGGCCCAGCAGGTGCGCCAGGTACGCCTCGTCGCGGATGGTGACGTGCAGCCGGTTGTTGGTCATGTGCATGTACGGGGAGAGCAGCAGCGGCAGGGCCGCGGCGGGATCCGTCACCTGCTCGTCGCGCGTGCCGTCCCAGGAGCGGAAGACCAGGTCCCCGGCGACGGCGAGCGCCTCGGCGCGCTCGCGCAGCTCCCGGCAGTGCTCCGCCCACCCGGCGAGGAAGGCCGGCAGCCGGCCGGTCTCCCCGGAGGCGAGCGCCTCGCGCACGGCGGCGAAGCGGCGGCCGAGCCCGGGCGCCGTCTGCCCGTAGGTCCGGTCGTACTCCTCGGATCCGATGAACCCGGTGCCCGGAAAGGCCTGGTGCCAGAACTCGTAGTAGCGGTCGAGATATCCGGTGAGTTCCTCTCGCTCCGGCAGGAAGACACCCGCCATGACCATCATCAGCTGGGCGGAGGTGCCCAGCAGGACGGTCCGCAGGTGGAGGTTCATGCGGTGCAGGGCGTCGATGACCAGATCGCTGGAGCGGGCGAAATGCCATTCGGCGAGTTCGACGCCGGCGGGGCCGCCGTACTTCCCGAATTCGGGCTCGTACGGTTCCCGGGAGAACGAATTGTTCGGCCGCAGGTTCATCCGGCCGTCCGGGCCCATGAACGCGGCCCGGTCCCCCTCCGGGAACTCGATGTCGAACAGCGTGTTGTAGAACTCGTTGAGGAATCCTGAGTCGACCTCGTACAGGGCCGGGCGGGCCTTGAGGAACGCGGCGACGGCCTCCTCGGTGCGCCGCCGCACCTCGGGCCCGGCCTCGGGGGTGACCGGCCGCAGCCGCAGCCGTACGTGCGGCCCCTCCAGCCAGTAGTTGATGAAGAAGTGCCCGGCGAGCAGTCCGTCGGCGGTGAGCCCGGCGATCAGCGGGCGGACGCACTGCACCAGCAGGGGCTGCGGGTTGGCGGCGTAGAAGATGTGCAGGGCCTGCCAGGCGCCGCGGGTCTCGGCGCCTGCGCCGGGGGTGGACGGGGTCATCTCGGACATCGCGTGCGGCCTTCCTGGTCTCTGATGGTCAAGGTGTGGGTTTCGACGGCCAGTTCGGCCACGTGGGCGCCGCGTGCCGAGTGCGCGTGCGGGCCGTCGGGGTCGGGGAGCATCTCGCGGAAGACGACCCGGTGCCCCGGTGCGCGCAGCAGCGACTCGAAGGCCGCGAGTGAGAGGAGGCTCGCGAAGTCGACGTACTGCGGCTTGGCCCCGACGGCCGAGGGGCCGGCCGAGACGGTCGCGAACACCTGCTCCGGCAGGCCGTGGGCGCGGCGCCAGCGCTGCCAGTCGAGGAAGTGCCGGGCCTCCTGCGCCCCTTGGACCGGCAGATCGCCCGCCGTGGTGGTCCAGCTGCACCGGCTGAGCACGACGTCGCCGTGCACCACGCGGGGTCGGGTGGTCACGTTGTCGGGCGTCGCCGGGCCTTCCGGCACGCCGGCCCAGACGTCGAGCGGTGACATCGACGACGGGGACAGCAGCAGGAGGGTGCGCGGGATCGCGGGCAGCGCGAGCGGCACCAGGTAGCCGAGGTAGACGGGGATCACCTCGCGGCCCAGGCGCCGCGAGCGCAGCACCACGCGCCCGGTGTGCGGCACGTGCTCGGCGTACAGGTCGTCGAGGTGGAGCCGGCGCTCCGGCGGGAGCGTGCCGCTCTCCCCGGGGCAGACGATCTCGTAGTCGGTCAGCTGCCCGTGCAGGTTCAGATTGGTGGTGACCGGCCCGCCGGTGACCTCGGCCAGGACCGCGCCCGGCGGGGTGACCCGGCGTGCCGTGGCCCGCAGTTCCGCCGAGAAGCCGCCGTCCGTCCCGCCCGGCCCGTCGTAGACGTGCGTGAACCGGCTGAAGGGGAAGGACAGTCCGCCGTACGAGCGGTTGAGCACGGTCAGCGGGGTCCCGTCGGCGGGATCTCGGGCGAGCTGGAGGTGGTGGCAGCGCGGCGCGAAGTCCGGTGTCACCGGGTCGAGTTCGTCAGCGACCGCCGCCAGGTCCGCCTCGTCGAGGCGGAGCACGGCCGGGCCCGCTCCCCCGGTCCCTTCCGTGCCCTCGTACGCCGCCCAGGCCTCCCGCATCCGGCCGATGAACGCCCGCCGGGCCGCGTCCAGGGCCCGGATGCCCGGCAGGCCGAGCCAGTTCTCCTCCGGCACGTAGGCGCCGCGCTCGTCGAAGGGCTTGCGCCGCGCGGTGAAGGACAGGTATTGGTCGAAGAAGTCCTCGTGGAAGTCGTGCACCAGCCCCAGGAGGTCCTCGCAGCGGCCGCCGGCGCCGTACCGGGCGGTGAAGAACCCCTCGAAGGTGATCCGCTGGGCCAGGGTGAGGTCGAAGGCGGGCAGGATCCGTTCGACCGAGCGCAGCGCCGTCCAGTCCCGGGGCGGGCAGGGCAGTTCGCGGCCCGCGCTCACGTCCTCGTACAGCAGGGTCTGCGGCAGGGCCGCGTCCGGTGCGCCGAGTTCCTCCTGCGCCCGGTGCAGCCCGCTGCGCAGCACCCGCAGCAGTCCGGCCCGCTCCGTGTGCCCAGCGGCGGGGTAGGCGGCGAGGGCCTCGGCGGGCGCTTCGAGCAGGGCGGCGAGCCGGTCCGCCCAGGGCCGCTCCAGCGAGGCCAGCGACTGCCGGAAGGACCGCAGCGGGTCCCCGCTGTGGACCTCGGTGTCCAGGCAGGGCACGCGCACCATGCCGAGCTGGAGGAGGGCGGAGACGTACGCCTCGCAGTCCGCGGGGTCGGCGGCGTGCTCGGCGGCCAGCCAGTCGGCCAGCTCCCGGTGGCGCAGCTCGGGCCGCTCGGCGAACAGGCCGAGGAGGCGGTCGAGGGTGCCGCTGCGGCGCAGGAAGAACAGCCGGTCCTTGACCGCGTCGAAGGTGACGGCGGCCGCGTCGTCGCCGGCGGTGACCGAGCGCCGCACGTAGCGGATCCGGTCCTCCTCGTGGCCCCAGCCCGAGGCCAGGCGCAGGGGGAGGTCCCGGCGGCGCACGGGATCGGCCAGGATCAGCTCCGCGAGCCGGGCGAGGACGACGACGTTGAGGCGGACGTGGCTGGTCCATTCATCGGCCACCCGCACGCCGCCGCGAACGTCACCACCGTCGGCCCCGGCATCGGCCGCTCCGGGAGCGTCCGTGAAGCGGCCGGTGGCCACCCCGGTGAAGGTGCTGAAGGGGCTCGTCTTGCAGGCCGTGCGGTACACGTACGACAGGACCGACCGCTCGGCCTTGCGGGCCCGTCCCGTCGGCACGCCCTCCGTGCGCGCGTAGCCGTCCAGCTGTCCTTCGAGCACCGGGGAGGCCAGCAGCAGACCGAGCCGCAGCCGTTCGTCGGCCACCAGCTCCCGCAGCGCGGTCCGGTTGCGGGCCAGGTCCGCCGTGAGCAGCGGCGGGCCCTCGGCCAGCAGTTTGTCGAGCAGCCGGCGCCGGTGCAGCCAGCCGGCCAACTGCTCGGCGGCGGCCTCGTCCACGGCCGCGACGGCCTCCACGGCCGTCTCAGTCGACGCGTCCGGCCTGGCCGGCAGCCGGTCGTTGTGGATCTGGCGGCGCAGCCGCAGCAGGGCGCGGCGCCGGGCCGCGCCCGGGCCGTCCGGCGCCGGGTCGGTGGCTCCGACGGCCCCGTGGAGCACGTCGCCGAGCCGCGCGGCGCCCTCGCGCAGTGCCGCCTCGGCGGTGAGCACGTCCTCGGCCCAGCGGCGGGTGTCTGCGACGCGCAGGGCGTCGACGGCGGACAGCGGCAGCCCCGCGACCCGCAGCATGAAGCGGTCGCCCGCATGCCACTCGGTGGTGTTCATCGTCCCGCTCCCTTCAGGCGATTTCGTGACGGAAGTCGGCCGGCCGCGGGCGCTCGTGGCCCAGCAGCATGATCAGCAAGGGTGCCTCGTCGGTGCCGGTCAGCCCGAGCTCCTCGATGTACGCGATGTTGTCGAAGCCGAGTGCCACGCCGGCGCCCAGTCCGAAGGCCGCGGCGGTGGTGTAGAAGGTCTGCGCGACGGCGCCGATGGTGCCGCCGACGAGCCGGTAGCCGCGGTCGCCCACGGAGTCCAGGACGGCGGTGGTGCGGACCGTCGGGACGAGCACCGCACCGGCCTGTTCCAGGTTGTAGTTGGAGAGGAAGTAGGTGCGCTGGAGGAAGGGACCGGGCGGGCCCGGCTTGACCGGGCGCAGGGTGTGCGCGGCCGGGTCGTAGGCGTACGCACCGGGGGCGACGCCCTCGACGTGGTTGACGAACGCGTACAGCGAGGTGAGCGGCGGCCCGTCGGGGCGTTCGGCCTCCGTGCCGTACCGGGTGGCCGCGCAGTCGGCCAGCGTGGCCGCGAACTCCTCGGCCGCGACCGGCCGGTAGGCCTCGAACCGGCCGAAGCTGCTGCGGCGTTCGCGCAGGGCCCGCCCGGTGGCGGCCGGCGGCGTGGGGGGCGGCGGCAGCGGCAGCGGCTCGGCGCCCCGCGGCGGGAGGGCGGCGGCCGCGTCCAGTGCGCCCGGCTCCGGGCGGTCGGCGGCCCGTCCGGCGGTGGCCTCGTGGACGCGCAGCAGCGTCTCGAACACGAGGACCCGGCGGGAGCGTTCCACGTCCCGGTGGCGGACGGCGACGTCGGCCGCGAGACCACTTCCGCCGGCCGGCGGGGCGCCACCCTCCCAGGTCAGCGGGACGACCGCGAAGACACCCTCCTCCTCGGGCGCCACGCCCAGCAGCCGGGCCAGGCGCTCCTCGTCGAACCACAGCACCGGGTCGATCCGCAGCCCGTACTGCGCCGCCCACAGGCGCCAGGTCTGCACGAGCGCGCCCACGTCCATGCTCACGGCGTGGAAGGAGAAGCTGTTGTACTTGAAGGCGTTCTGCCAGTACTTGACGCTGAGGACGAGGTACTGCGTCGCCTCCGCGGCGGCGCCGGCTCCGGGTCCGAGGGCGTCGCGGACCTGCCCGGTGACGTCGCCCGTCAGCAGGCGTCGCAGTCCGTGCTGGTGGGGCGCGTAGTGGTAGAGCCCCGGTGTCAGCGGCCCGCCCGGCCCGGCCGCCCAGTGGATACCCAGCGGGTAGAGCCCGCCGCCCGACGCCGTGCCCCGCGACCAGTTCGCCTGCGTGTAGTGCGGCAGCGCGGCCAGGTCGGTGTTCGCCTGGACCGCGAGACGGCGCCCGGTCAGCCCGTACGAATCCCTGAGCATTCCGGACAGCAGCGGCAGGGTGAACCCCGCCGCGGGCCGCCGCGCCACCGCGTCCGCCTCCGCGCCGGCCTCCGCGTCCGCGTCCGCGTCCGGCAGGGCTGTCGGCAACGGGAGCGTCTCGGCTTCCGGGTGGAACTTGGCCTTGCGGGGCCGGTCGGCCCAGTCGGGCACGAAGTCGACGGGCTCCATCGGGACCCGGCCGCGGTGCATGATCTCGTGGGCGTAGACATGGGCGTAGCCCATGGGTCCTCCTACGTTCGGGTGGGACGCCGGTGGCGGCGGCCGGGTCAGGGGAAGGGGTGGGGGGCCGGGTTCAGGTCGCCGGGCTCCAGCGCGCGCTCGCGCAGCCCCGCGGTGAACAGGGCCGTCCGCATCCGCGGCATGCCGAGGGCCCGCTGCCGGGACCACCCGAAGTCGATGGGGAGCAGCCCGGGGACGAGGACGCTCACGGTGTGCAGACCGAGGGCGCGCTGTTCGGGCATCGTCTGGTCGACGACGACCACGTCGAAGCCCTCCGCCGTCACCGCCGAGACGCACCGCTCCAGGTCGGTGCGTACGTCGTCGGACGCGTCCGCGCCCCACCGGTCGGGCCGGCGCAGCTCGGCCACGGTCCGCGGCCGCCCGTCGCCCCGCGGGCGCAGCAGGAAGTCCGCGTACCGGCCCATCTCCGGGATCCCGTACACGAGCGGATGGTCGTGCAGTGCCGTGACCAGGTCGAAGTCCGCTGCCATGGCGCGCAGTCGGGCCTCGTCGCGCTCGGTGCGCCCGGGCAGGTTGACGGCGTCCGTGGCGATCTCGCAGAGCGCCGAGTCCAGGGCGGACTCCGGGTCGAGGCCGGCTCCCGCGCCGAAGCACATCCGGCCGGGGCCGCCGTCGAACCGCTCGGCCACCGCCGTCACGACGGGGATCGGGAAGGTGATGCGGGTGTCGAAGAACCGGGCCCGGTAGCCGTACATCGCCAGCCGGTCGACCATCGCGCGGGTCGACGGCCGGGTGCTGCTCGCCGGGTCGATCTCGGGGAGCGGCTGCTGCCCGTACCAGGTGAGCAGGAAGGCGTCGCGCTCGACGACCTCCATCAGCCCGAAGTACACGGCCTCGGCCTGACTGCCGCCGGAGGCACAGCCGTTGGAGCTCTCCTGTACGAACCGGTTCTCCAGGCCGGGCGCGTGATAGTACGTCAGGATCTCCGGTACCAGGCGGGGCACGCGGTCGCGCAGCGACCAGCCCCACACCCAGGCGATCTCCCGGTCCGGGTCGAAGGGGCGTACGCGCGGGTTCTCCCGGTGGAAGGCCTCGCTGTACAGGCCCACTTCCCTCGGGTCGACCGCGTCGGCGCCGAACTGCTTCAGCGAGCCGGTGACGCTCGTGGTCCGGGCCCGCGCCCGCATCCCCGCGTAGCGCTCCAGCCCTTCCAGCACGCCCACGTGCGCGCTGCGCGCGAAGGAGTCGGTGTGGCCGCCCCAGAACGTCTCGCGCAGGTACGCGCCCGAGCGCATCGAGAAGCAGCCGATGGTCGCGGAGGTGGAGGTGGAGGAGACGTCCTGGACGAGGGTGGGTCCCAGCGCCCCGCACAGGGGGTTCGCGAAGGCCGCCACCTCGATCCCGTACGACTCGACGGGGCGGGTGCGGAAGACCCCGGGCCGGTACTTCGGCGCGGGCGGCAGCGCGGGCACGGCCCCTTCCGCGGTGTCCTCCTCCGGTGTGGCGCACACCGGGCACTCGGGGTCGGGGACCAGCGGGTACCGGCGTACGGAGCCGGTCCGCAGGTCCAGCAGCCGGACCTCGGGGAAGACTCCCGGGGGTGGGGTTCCGGGCCGTGGCTCGGCCGCCGCGGCGATGAGGGCGGCCAGCGCGTCGGCGGCGAAGGCGTGCGCGTACGGCCAGTCGCCGGCGGCCCGCGTGCCGCCGCCGAGCTCCAGGGCGTCGCGGAGCGCGACGGACCGTACCGCCTGCCAGCGGCGTTCCAGGCACCGGGCGCAGCCGCCGGGCGCACCGACGACGGCCTGGTGCCCGTACAGGTGCACGGGCACGGGAGCGGGAACGGGCGCGGGGTCGGGCTTGGGCTTGGGCGCGGGCCGGGTGAAGGCGTCCCCGAGGCCGAGGGCCGACAGCGTCACCCGGGGACCCCCGAGCGCCTCCAGGGCGTGGCCCAGCAGTGCGGTGAAGCGGGCCGCCGTGCCCGGACCGAGCGCGGCGGCGACCTCGGGACCGGCCGTCAGCGGGTCAGTGGTCATCGCCCGGCTCCTGGGCGGCGGTGAGCAGCACTCTGGCCGTGTGCAGCCCGGCCGAGGCCAGGTCCGCGCCCCCGGTGGGGACGGCGTAGGCGTCACGGCCCGCCGCCCGCAGCCGGTCCAGTACCTCGGACCAGCCGGCGGCCTCGTTCCCGGCGGCGGGCCGGGCGTCGGCGGACACCGTCAGTGTGCGGGCGTCGAGGTCGGACAGCAGCGGATCGCCGGTGTCGGCCGGTCCGCCGGACGCGGCGGCGTCCCGTTCGTACTGCACGGCGCCGAGCAGGTCCCGCAGGGCGGCCACCGTGGCCGTCCGGCCGTCCAGGCCGGCGCCCACGGCCCAGCGCTCCCCCGCCCGGGCGAGCAGCACCCGCACCCCGGTACGGCCGCCCTCGCCGAGGTCCAGGAGCTCGACGTCCAGCCCGAGGCGGTCCGCCGACCGTACGAGGAAGGCGAGTTCGGCGTCCGGTGTCTCGTCGGACAGCGGTACGGGCGCCGCCGCGGCCCCGCGCACCGCCCGCAGCAGGGCGTCGTGGGCCAAGGCGGACAGCAGGCCCGCGGCGGCCGCGTCGGCGGGCGAGGGTCCGGCGCCGGCTCCGGCGCGGGTGCGCTCGAAGAGCCGGTCGGCGTTGTGCGGCCCGAAGGGGCGCACCGCCCCCGCGGGCACCAGCGCGGGCTCCTTCGTGACGAGCGACACGGCCTGCTGCCAGGCGGCGGCCGTGCCCGGCAGACCGGAGGCGATGGTCAGCGAGCCTTCCGCGACCGCCCCGTCGGCGCGGTCCGTGACTCCGTACGCGGGGACGACGTGCTCGGCGTAGACCACGGCCGCGGCGTCGAGGGCCCGCATCCGCGCCCCGGCGACGTGGTGGACGTCGAAGGCCGCGACGGTTCGGGGGCCGGTGTGGCCGACGCCCAGTTCCACCACTCCGAGCTTGAGGGGGATCTGGGTGAGCGGCTCGTCCGCGTAGCGCGTGAAGACGCCGGTGTACGGGCGGACGAGCGCGGAGCGCCGGTTCAACTCCTCCACCAGGGCGTCCGCTTCGCGCGCGGTCTCCAGGGTGGGCAGGGCGGGCGCCCCGGAGGTGCCGGCCGCGGAGAGGTCCACGGGGGCCACGGCCTCCCGCGCCGCCTCCGCGTCCGGGGCGCAGAACGGGCACCGGGGGTGGGCCAGGAGCGGCTCGGCCGTGACGTCCAGCGAGGCCATGTCCTGCACGATCACCTGGCCCGCGGTCTCGGCGGGCAGGGCCCCCGACGTGGTGCGGAAGACCTCGTAGCCGAGGAGGTTGCCGATCATCGCGGCCAGCGGCCGCCCGGGTTCCGGGCCGGCGGGCGCGGGGCTGCCGGGCAGGGCCAGCGCGCTCCACAGCTCGGCCGCCGCAGCGGTGTCCCGGCCGGCGGCCGCACCGAGCCGGAGCGCGGCGCAGGCCCAGCAGCCGGGGGTGCCGTGCGCCATGAGGGGGCCGATCACGGCATCGGATCCGTACGACCAGGCCGGGAGCAGGGTGCGGCCGGCCGGGATCCCGGCGCGCAGCAGCGGCAGCAGCCGGGCGGGCGCGGTCCGGCCGCCGGTGACGACCACGAGGTCGTAGTCGGCCAGTTCGGACCAGGTGAGGTCCTGGCGGGCGGCCGGGGGCAGCGTGCGGAGCTCGACCGGGCAGCCTTCGGCGACGGCTTCCGCGGCCTCCGCGTCGAGCGCCGGGGTGCCGAGGCCCGGCAGCACGCCCACGGCCGCGCAGCCGTTGCGTATCAGGCTCGTCGCGCACCAGCGGGCCACGTCGTCCTCGCCGAGGACGGCGACCCGGGTCTCGCGGAAGCGCAGGAACCGTGCCTCGGCGTCGTCGGCGTAGTGGTCGGCGTAGGCGATCTGCGGGGCGTACCGGCGGGCCACGTCCGGAGCGAGCGCGGTCTGCCCGGCGGGCGGCTCGGCGGGGGCGGTGACGGGCCGGGCGAAGTCCCGTTCGTACAGGGTCCGCACGAGGTCGCCGACCATCTTCTGCTGCGCCTCGCCCAGGCCCCGGCACAGGTCGGCGACCGAGTGCTCGCCGGTGAGGTGGGGGACGATCAGCGTCGCGAAGCGGTACGCGGACTTGGCCGTGAGGCGGAAGCCGCCGTCCGCGTTGTGGAACAGCACGCCGTCGGGCGTCTCGGTGAACAGCACGTCCCGGCGGATCCGGGGACGGGTCGCGGCAACGGCTTGATAGCTGGCGTGGGCCATGGGGACACCCCTGAGTGCGGTCTGGGCGGGATCGGCGAGGGAGGTGAGGGCGAGGGAGGGAGGGAGGAGGGGGGAGGTGTGGACGGGCGGGTCAGTGCGGTGCGGAGACGACTGCGGTTGCGGCAGCGGCAGCGGCTGCCGAGGGGGCTGCGGTCGTCGTCTTGCGCGTGCGGACGTGCCAACGCGCGTAGATGCGGAGGAAGTCGTGGAGGCGGTACGGACCGGGCGGTCCGTCCTCCAACAGCCCTGCCTCCACGAGCTGTTCGAGTACGGCTTCGCTCTCCCGGACCGACAGGTCCTCGTCCGCGTCACGGGCTCCCAGCCGGAGGAACGCCTCCCGCAGCTCCGGGGCGAGTGCGTCGAGCGCCTGCCCCAGCACCTCGGGTACCGAGAGGCGGGCGTCCTCCGCGAGGGCCAGCCGTACGGGGGGATCCTCCGCGAGCCAGGCCGCGCAGTCCGCGACCGACAGGCCGGGCCGGGTCAGCAGCCGTCCGGCGGCGATCCGCAGCGCGAGCGGGAAGTGCCCGCACACGGAGGCGAGTTGTCCGGCCGCTGCGGGCTCGGCCGCGATCCGCTCGGCGCCCACGAGCCCGGCGAGCAGCCCGTGCGCCTCGGCGGGCCGCAGCACGTCGAGCCGGTGCACGGCGCCGCCGTGCGTGGCGACGACCGCCGCCAGCCCGCGCCTGCTGGTCACGAGAACGGACGCGTCCCCCGTCGCAGGCAGCAGCGGCAGCACCTGCCAGGCGCCGGCCGCGCCGTCCAGGACGATCAGCCGCCGGCCGGCGCCGGGGTCGGCGTCAGCGTCGGGGAGCAACCGGGCCGCGTCCTCGACGGCTACCGCCGTTCCGTCCGGCCTGGCCAGCGGGATGGTGGACACCCCGCCGGGGAAGGCCTCCTGCACCTCGTGGGCGGTCTGGTAGGCCAGCGCCGACTTTCCGATGCCGGGCGCCCCCGAGACGACGACCAGGCGTGGTCCGTCGGCGGCGGTGAGCCGTGCGGCCATGGCCCGGCGGTCGCTCTCGCGCCCGGCGAAGGCCGGGACGGGCAGCACCGTCCGGCCCGGCCGGAATGTGGTGGCGGCCGGGCCTGCGGGCAGTGCGGGGGCGTCGGCCGTCGTCACCGCCCGCGCGGGCTCCGGCGGGGCGGGGGCCAGGTCCTCGGCGCGCAGGATGGCGAGCTCCAGTCGCCGCAGTCCCGGGCCCGGGTCGATGCCCAGCTCATCGCGCAGCCGGTCGCGCACCGTGCGGTATTCGGCGAGCGCCTCGGCCTGCCGTCCGGTGCGGTAGAGCGCCTCGATGAGCTGCTCGGTGAAGCGTTCGCGCACGGGGTGCCGGCGGGCGCTCTCGTACAGGTCGACCAGGACCTGATGGCAGTTCCCGGCGGCCAGTTCGAGGTCGCAGACCCGTTCCAGTACGCGCAGCCGCTCCTGTTCGAGCGCGGGTACCGCGTCCTGTTGGAGCAGGCGGGAGGCCACGTTGGCGAGCGGCTGGCCGTGCCAGAGCGACAGCGCCTCCCGGAGCCGGTAGAGCTCCTCCCCCGGGCCGGCCGCCGACCCGGCCCGGGACGTGAGCGTGCGGAACAGCACGAGATCGAGGGTCTCGGTGTCGTTGTGCATCCGGTAACCGCCCGGAACGGCCTCGATGGTGGTCGCGGATATGCCGTACTTGGCGAATAGCCGGCGCAGCCGGAGGACGCACGTCTGCAGTGCGGCGCGGGCCGTGGCGGGCGGTTCTTCGTCCCATACCGCGCGCAGCAGGTAGGAAGTCGACACGACGGCGCCGGGATGCAGCAGAAGTGCGGCGAGAAGACTGGTCGGCTTGGACGGTTTGAGAACGACGGTTTCGGGGCCGTGCGCAATGCTCAAAGGCCCCAAAAGCTGGAACCGGATGATTGATCCCCCGTGTCGGGACACGCATTCCCCCTATAGGGAGCGCGGCGGGGGCGATGGTCTGCCGGTTCTGCGGGCCCGTCACACGCCGGAAATAGTCCGGACCAAGCCTGCAGTTGCCGTCCGCCCCCGTTGGGCGGTGAATAACTGGAACACTACATAACGGATCTTGCGGAAGTCGAGCCACGGGATGTCCCATTCCGTACCCGTCGGCTTTTTCTCCCTTCTCCGTAACCTGGGCGCTTCGATCTGTTACCGACGGTTCGCCAAATCCGTTCATCCGTAAACGAATTACGGTGGCGGCGCCATCCAAGCACGATGTCGTGATCCAATTAAGGTACATATTCCGCCACTGATATGGCCGATCCTCATCCCCGTCCCAGGGACCGGCCCACGCGTCTCGTCATCCGGTACGGACCGGCAGCCGGGCCGCCAGGAGAGCGAGCCCGCGCCGCAGTCGGCGGAAATAGGTGGCCCGGCTCAGGTGCAGCCGCCGGGCCACCTGATGGTGCGTACGGGACCGGCCGAGGTAGTACTCGCGGAGGATCGCCCCCGCCTCCGCATCGGCCGGTGCGTCCGCGGCCGCCAGCTCCGCGACCGCGTCCCGCAGCCAGGTCCGCAGCCCGGCGGGCGACCCGATCCCGGGACGGGCGAGCAGCGGACTGCGGGCGAGCTCCGCGGGGTCGCCGAGCCGGGCCAGCGCCCGCGCCACCAGCACCGGTACGTCGGGCACGGGTACGGGCACTTGCGCGGGTATGCCCGGTCCGCCGGCCGGGGACCCCGCCCCGTCCGGCGTCAGCGCGCCCATCCACCCCGGCAGTCCGGCCGCGCCGAAGTCGTGGCTGTAGACCTCGGGCCGGCGCCCGCACCGGTAGACGTCGTCGCGGATGCCGCCGTGCGGCCGGAAGCTCAGGGTGTGCAGCAACGCCTGGTAGTCCGGGCTGGCGGTGGACACCACCAGGTGCCCGGCCCGTACGGCCTGCCCGAGGATGTCCCGCAGCACCTGCGCGTGCACCACCGGATCCGCACCGTACGCGGCGCCGAGGAACAGCCCGCCGGAGCCGGGGCCGCCGAGCAGGCCCGTCGCGTGCTGCTGGAGCAGCGGCTCGATCCCGGCCTCCGTGTCCGCGCCGACGGGCAGCAGCGCGGCGAGCCCCACCGGCCGGCCCTCCCGGTCCCGGGCCAGCCGGAAGGCGGTGGGGCCGTCGTCGAGCCAGCGCTCCACGATCCGTTCGGAGCGCCGCACGTCGAAGCCTCCGCGCACGGCCCACCGGTGCATCAGCCGGCCGATGTCGTCGGCCTCGCCGGGCCGGGCGGGCCCGATCCGCGAGAACTCCTCGGCCGGCGGGAAGAGGGCGGTCCGCACCAGCGGATCCCCCGTCAGGAACAGCCCTTCCTCGACCAGTCCGGCCCGCTCCCGCGGCTCCGGCGTCCGCTCGGAGAGCAGCGCCCGCCGGTAGCCCGCGGCCCGGCTGCGCACCTCCTCGTGGGCCTGGGGTCGGCGCCACCGGTACGCCGTCTCGAACAGGCTGCGGTACGGCTCCCGGACCGTCAGCCCGAGCCGCTCACGGCGTACGAGACTCAGCCCCGCCAGGGCTTCGAACAGCGCGGGGCCGCCCGCGAGCAGCCGCTCGTCCCCGGTCCGTACGGTCGCGAGGAGGCGCAGTGCGTGGCGCCAGCGCTGCCCGGACCGTTCCCGCCCGAGCCGCTCCAGCACCTCGCCGGCCATCCGGTCGGCGGCCGCGCCGGGCACGTCCGGTGCGATCCCGGCGTGCAGGGCACGGCAGGCGAGGTCGGCGAGCAGGGGCACCCCGCCGGCCAGCCGGACCACGAGGGCCACGGCCTCCGGGTCGGTGATGCCCGCCTCCCGTGCCTGTGCCTCGACGGCGGCCGCCGACCGGGGGCCGAGCGCGACGGTCACCGGGGCCCGCCCGCCCCAGTCGGCGGTCGCCCGCAGGGGCAGCCTGCTGACCAGCAGCACGGGCCTGGGCCCGGGCCGGCCGGGCGAGGCGGGCCCGGGGACCTCCCCGGCCTGGGCCAGCGCCGCCGCGACCGCCTCGGCCCGGCCGGGCCCGTCCACGCTGTCGACGAGCAGCAGACCACCCGGCTGCGCGGCGAGCCTCCGCACCGCGGCGAGGCCGCCGTGCCCGGCGAGGCTGTCGTCCCCGGCGAGGTCCACGGCCGCCGCGACCGCGAGCCGCCGGGCCAGCCGGCTCTTGCCGCTGCCCAGCCCGCCGGTCAGGTTGACCAGGGCATGCGCGTCCAGGGCGGCCTGAAGCCGGGCGAGATCGTCGGTGGTCTCCACGGTCCCGGAACGATACCCAGGGTGATCACTTCGCGTCACGGCCGGAACAGGACGTTCGGCGGCCGGAGTTGATACCTCGGTGAGACTTCGCGGCGGCGTCCCGTGACTAGGGTCGTGACCACCGCGGGCCCGGCGGTTCCCCTGTTCCGTCCCCCTTGTGAAAGGACCCCTCGTGAAGTTGGCTCGATGGCTGTCGACCACGGCCGCGACCTTCCTGGCCGCCGCGACGCTCGTCGCCGGACCGGCGGCGGCCTCGGCGACGGCAGTCCCCTCCGCGACCGCCGCGACCACCGCGACCTCCGCCGCGGCCCTGGCCCCCACCGCCCCCAAGTACTTCCTGGGCGCCGGCTACGGCCCGCTCAACATCGCCACCGACGCCGCCTGGGACAGCGCGTACGCCCAGGCCACACAGGAGGGCTACCCGGCGGCCAACTGCGCCCGCTCGGCCGGCCCCGTGGCCGCCCCGGTCGGCAACGGCGGCTACTACCAGGTGAGCCTGGAGATCTACTGCGTCCCGCCGCCGCCCCCGGGCTCCGGGCAGATCGTCGGCGTGCACTCCGGCAAGTGCATGGACGTGAAGGGCGCCAAGACCGCCGACGGCACCCCGATCCAGCTCTACGACTGCAACGGCACCTCGGCGCAGCTCTGGAAGCTGGAGGCCGACGGCACGGTCCGCGCGCTCGGCAAGTGTCTCGACGTGCAGCACGCGAAGACCGAGAACGGCTCCCTCCTCGGCCTCAACGGCTGCCACCAGGGCACCAACCAGAAGTGGGAGCAGCTGCCCGGCGGCCTCCTGCGCAGCGTCCACTCCGGGAAGTGCCTCGACGCCCTGGGCTGGGCCACCGGCAACGGCTCCCGCCTCGGCATCTGGGACTGCGCCCCGGGCCACACCAACCAGCAGTGGCGCGGCTCCGCCCTGGGTACCTGACCCGCCAGGACCCGTACCCCGGTGCCCTGCCCATCCCCCGAGGGCAGGGCACCGGTGCGTCCGCGGTGCCTACGCCCGTCTGCCGGAACGTTCCGGCAGGCGGGTGGACAGCACCCGGCCCAGGTCCAGCACGCTCAGGCCGAACATCAGGACGCCCAGCGGGACATGGACCGACGGCACGCGTGCGATGCCCAGCACCACCTGCACCGAGGCGAGTACGAGGAAGCCGGACGCGTACAGGATCGGGCGGGGCGAACCGCCGCCCGGCCGCCACGCCAGGACCGCGGCGAGCACGTACAGCATGGACGCGCCGTACATCACGCGCGCTCCGACGCCGTGCAGCAGCTCGCCGTGGGACGAGGACAGCAGCAGTCCGGCGGTGGCCGCCTGGAAGAAGAGTGACGCCGTCTGCAGGGCGATCGCGACCTGTTGGAACGTGATCCTGCCCGGTGCTGCCGTCATCTGTGTGGCCATGGCGCGGTCCCCTCGTCTGCCTCGCGGCGGTGGATCGGTAGTGTCTCGTCCGTCCGACGACGCAGGCCCCCGAAGTGTGAGGCGGAGGGTCCAACCTCACACTCCCGTGCGGTGTTTCGTCGAGGCGTCGAGGCGTGGAGGCGTAGAGAGCCGAAACGGACCGGAACACACAGGAGCGGATCGCGACCATGGACAAGCCCGTGAGCACCCCGTCCGAGCCGGAGCTGAGCGTGGTCGTCGGCGAGCGGCGCCAGCTCATCAACCTCGCCTACCGGCTGCTGGGTTCACTGGCCGAGGCCGAGGACGCCGTGCAGGAGACGTACACCCGCTGGTACGCGATGTCGCGGCAGCAGCGGGAGGCCATCGAGTCACCCGGCGCCTGGCTGACGACGGTGGCCGGCCGCATCTGCCTCGACGTGCTCGGCTCGGCGCGGGCCCGGCGCGAGCGCTACGTCGGCGCGTGGATACCCGAGCCGCTGCCCGACCGTACGGAGTGGTTCAGCGGGCGGGCGGGCGACGGCGACGGTGATCCGGCCGACCCCGCCGACCGGATCACCCTGGACGAGTCGGTGAACATGGCCTTCCTCGTCGTACTGGAGTCGATGACACCGGCCGAACGCGTGGCGTTCATCCTCCACGACGTCTTCCGCTACCCCTTCCCCGAGGTCGCCGGGATCGTCGGCCGGACCCCCGCGGCCTGCCGCCAGCTGGCGTCCTCCGCCCGCCGCCGGATGCGCGCCGCGCAGGCCCCGGCGGCCGCGACGGCCGGACAGGCCGGCCTGGTACGGGACTTCAAGGAGGCCTGGGAGGCCAAGGACATCAAGGCACTTGTCGGCCTGCTCGACCCCGACGCGAAGATGACCGCCGACGGCGGCGGCCTGGTCGGCACCGTCCTGCGCCCGGTCGAGGGCAGCGAGCAGATCGCCGCGTACCTGATCCACATCGCCGACAAGGCCCCTGGACTGACCCTCCTGGAACGCACGGTCAACGGCCGGCCCGGCCTGGTCGCCCAGCACTCCGGCGTCACCGTGACCGTGGCGGCGTTCAGCCTCACCGACCACCGCATCACCCACATCTGGGCCGTCCGCAACCCGGAAAAACTCCGCACGTGGACCGAGATCACCCAGAACTGACCGTCACCCCACCGCGGTTCGGCTCCGCCGATCCCTCAGCGTGGCAGTCGTCCCGTCAGGGCATCTCGTCGGGGTCGCAGCTGGCCCGGCGGAGCCCGATCGTGCGCAGGGCCCGCATCAGGGCTTCGGCGTCGCCCTCGCGCACGACGTGGACGGCCCCCTCGACCGCCAGGCCGGACACGGCCCGGGGCATGCGGGCGGCTGCCGTGCGCAGCACCACTCCGCTCGGCGGGTCCAGGGCGCGCACCCCGCGGAAGACGCGCAGGACGCCCGGGTCCGCGTCGAGGCTGTCGAGCCCGGCCGGCAGGGACAGGACCGTGATGTCGGGCAGGAGGACGCGGGCGTGCGCGAGCGCGACGGCGGGATCGTGGGCGTGCGACACGACCCGGAAGTGCGGGTTGCGCTGGATCCCCGAGCGCAGCAGCTCCAGCTGCTCGCCGTCGGGCACCCCGACCACCAACACCGTCATCACCTGTTCCATCCTGCGCCCCGGCACGCCACGAGGCGACCCGGGCGCGGAACGGGACCCGGGTGGGGCGGGTTCCGGCCGGTGGGGGCCGCCGCCGGCCCGCAGAGCGGCGGAAGATCGACTTCCCGGCTGCGGGCCGCTCCACGAAACTGGAGACAGGCGGTCCCCGACGGAAGGCTGAGGTGCGAGATGCCGGATTCGGAGGATGCCCTTGCCATCCGCAATGTCGCCGAGCGGCTGATGCAGGCGCACCCCCAACTGGACGCCGGCCTCGTCCGGGCCTCCGTCCAGACGGCGTACGACGAGCTCAGGTACGCCCGGGTCCGCACCTACCTCCCGGTCCTGATGGAACGCCGAGCCAGGGACCTGCTCCCCTCCGACGAATATCTGGGCGCATCGATCCCGCCCGAGTAGGGCTCAGGCGGGATCCACTACCTTCGGGTCATGGGATCCGAAGGCGCGAAGCGCAGTCATGCCGAGGCCTGGGCGGCGCTCTTGGAGGGCTACCGTCCGCAGCCGTCCCAGGATGATTGGTCCACGTCCATGTGGTTGTTGCTGCAGGCAGCAGTGCGCGAGCCGTTGCTGAGCGGTATGTATCCGTGGATCTCGATGCAGCAGCTCAGCGTGTCGGCATCAGACAGCTGGGAGGACTGGGGCCGTGAACCGCTCCCGGCGATGTATGCCCAGCCGGATCGCTTTGCGGTGGTGGACCGCTTGGACCGGGGCGACCGTACCGCCTTCGAGACGGCCGATCCCGCCGAGGCGGTCGCGTACGCGGCGCGTCTGGTGCGCGACCGGCAGACGGCCGGGCCGAAGGAGCGGCACGTCTGGTCGGCCGAGGTGGAGGCGGTGCTGCGGGGGGCCGGTTGGCATCCGGGGCGTTGCGTCGACACGACCGAGTGGCGGGAGCGACTGGAAGCGGACGGCTTCCGCATCCACCCCGCCGCCGGGGACTTCCTGGGAGAGTTCGGCGGGCTGACGGTCGACAGCCGCGGATCCGGGATCACCAGCGCACGGGAGGCGTTCGAAATCGACCCACTGCTCGCGCTGGGCGAAGACGACCGCTTCGCGGCACGGGGCGAGGAGATCGGCCGTCACCTCTTTCCGGTGGGGGAATGCGACCACGGCCGTTCCTTCCTCGGCTTGGACGAGCGCGGCGGGCTGTATCTCGTCGACGGACGGCTGGCACGCTTCGGCCGTATGCCCGAGGCTCTGGAGAACCTCGTCCTCGGAGTGATGCCGGTCCGCGCCGCTCGGCCCTGACCCGCCGCCTGCGCCCGCCACCGGAGGCCAGGCCTGCCCGGTGGCGGCCGCGTTGCGTCGCCCGAACGGCCCAATGGGCCTTCCTCAGGCAGCGCTGGGATCTTCAGGTGTTCAGGAGCCGGTTGAAGAACGAACGGTAGTGCTGAAGCGCCAGCCGCAGTTCCTCGGTCGCGACCTGCTCGCCCTGGCCCCACTGCCCCTCCAGGCCCTGCTTGTGGGTGGAGAAGGTACGGGCGAGCGTCTGCATCACTTCGGCGACGAGGGCGTCCGCCGACCTGACCGCCTCCTGCGGGTCGTCGACGAACCGGCCCTGGATCTCGTTCCATGCCTTGCGGTAGTCCGCGGTGTCCTCGGCGCCGAGCAGCGGCTCGTCAGCGGTACCGGCGGCCGCCGGGTCCCTCAGGCGCTCGTCGGCGTTCTCACGGGTCGCGGGCGCGGGCTCGTCGGCGGGCGCGTCCATGGTGGCCTCCCCCGGGTACACGGGCGGCGTCCGCCCGTCGGCCCTGCCCGCATCCGGTGCCGGCGTCGGCGTCGACGTCGACGCCGGCACCGAATGGGCGATGTCCTCCGTCGTGATGCCGGCCTCACCGGCGCGTTCCTCGTTGCTTGCGTGGTTGCGCATCTCACCGGCTCCTCTGGTCGGTCAGGAGGTCGTCGAACAGGGCGCGGTAGTGCACCATCGCCCCGCGGAGTTCCTCGGTCGTCGTCCGCTCGTCGGTACTGCGCACCTTGACGTCATGGGCGGCCCGGTAGTGCTCCAGGGTGCGGCCGTGTTCGACCGAGAGGTCACGCAGTCGGCCGCGGTAGTCGTCCGTCGGATACCCGCGCTCGCGCATCAGTCGCGACACCAGTTCGTCGGCCTCCTCCACGGAGCCTTCCGGCCGGTCCACGAAGTGCTCCTGGACGGTGCTCCATTCGGCCGCGTACAGGTCCCGCCGTTCGACGGGCAGTTCCTTGAGCTCCAGCTGGTCGTGGCGTTCCTCGCGGGCCCGAAGCTCGCGCTCGGCGGCCATGCGGCCGCCCTCCGCCTCGACCGTACGGTCGTATTCGGGTCCGAACCTGTTCTGCAGATGCCGTCGTCGCGCCATCATCCACAGGGCGACGGTGAGCGCGATCACGACGATCGCGGCGACCACGATGACGGCGATGAGTGTGCTGGTTGACATGTTCGGCCTCCATTCCGGGGCCTCGTCGGATTCATTCACTCGGCTGCCCCTGTCCCTGCGGTGCAAACCCGCGCGGTGCGGCGCGGAGCCGTGTGGTTCGAAGGCGACGGGCGGGGTAGCCGCTCAGCGGTGAGAGGAGTGACCATGCCCGAGACCGGGCTCGATGCCTTCACCGGCGTACTCGACGGCCCGATGTACGTCGTCACGGTCGCGGCCGGCGGCGAGCGGGCGGGATGCCTGGTGGGGTTCGCCTCCCAGTGTTCGATCCGCCCGCCGCGCTTCGTCGTGTGGCTGTCCACGGCCAATCGCACCTACCGCGTGGCGCGCGGAGCCGCGCACCTCACCGTGCACGTGCTGCGCCGGGACCAGCACGCGCTGGCGGAGCTGTTCGGCGGCGAGAGCGGCGACCGGGTGGACAAGCTCGCGCAGGTCGCCTGGTGGCCCAGCGGAGACGGCAGTCCGGTGCTGGCGGAGGTCCGCACCTGGTTCGTCGGCAGGATCGAGGGACAGATCGAGGGCGGCGACCACGTGGGGTTCCTGCTGGCACCGGTCGAGGAGAGCCCCCCGGGAGACGGAAGCGGGGATGGCGACGGGGACGGGGGCGACGGGTTCGCCGCCGGGCTGCTGCGCTACAGCGACGCCGACGACATCCCGCCGGGCCACCCCGCATGACGGCAGCCGCACAGGCTCAAGCCGGAACCGCTCGTACCGGCAGGGGCGAGCGCAATGCGCTGTGCCCCTGGTCCCAGGCCTCCCGGATGTGGGTCGCGAGGCGGTCCTCCAGCAGGACGGTCGCCGCGCACCCGAAGGCGACGTCCGCCTCGAGGCCGGGCTCGTCGGCCAGCAGCCCCGCGATGACCTCGTGGCGTACGACCTGTTCGTGGACGGCATCGGCCTCCACGTGTTCGGCGTAGAAGTGTTCGGCTGCGGGTCCCGCCCCGCAGCGCCGCATGGCCTTGGCCAGGCGCCTGGACCCGGGCGACGAGGTGACCTCGACGCACGCGAAGTGGCCCACCAGCGCGCCGCGCGACGCCCGGTGGAGACCGAGGAGGGACATCAGGTTCACGGTCGCGAGCAGGGGCGCCGGTGCGTGGTCCAGGTAGCGGCCGTACGCGGTTTCCAGCCCGAGATCGGCCATCAGGGCCGCGAAGAGCTCCGCGTGGATGCGGTCGGCGCGGCCGGCGCCGAACTCGTCGTACTCGATGGCGACCATGGCGGCCTTGGCCCGGCCGGTGAGCCGGGGGATGACCCAGGCGTGCGGGTCGGCCTCCTTGAGGTGGTAGAGGGAGCGCAGGGCCGCGTACTCGCGCAACTGCCAGAGTTCTCCCTCCGTTTCGAGCCGGTGGCTGAGGCTGCCGGAGAGGTCGACCGGCTCGACGAGCAGCGGGGCGAAGGCCTCCTCGACCGATCGGGGGGCGTCGGCGAGCTCGGTGCGCAGGGCATGGAGGAAGCGGGTTTCGAGGGCTCCGCGCAGGCGCAGCAGGTCCGGATCCCATTCGCGTTCGTCGTCCACGCCGGCGAAGCCTCGGTAGTGCAGTTCGTAGAGGAGGTAGAGCGCGAGCTGGAGGTCCTCACCCCACGGGTCGGCCTTCAGTACGGACCCGGTGGCGTACGCGGGCGCGCTGCCGGACCGCAGGGCCTCGGCCACGGCCGCGGACAGCGGGCCCCGCGCCTCGGCCAGGCGGGGGCCGGCGGCGGGGGCCGTCGTGCCGGGGCCGGGAGGGGTCATCGGGGGCATCACGGGGTCCTGTCCTCGGGCGGCGGCGGGTCGGCCCGCTCGCGTCGGCGGTGGCTGGTGTCGCACCAGGGGTACGTACGGCTGCGGCGGCAGGTGCAGACCGCGACCATGAAGCGGTCGGAGCGGGCGACCGTCCCGTCGTCCAGGACGATCTCGACCGGCCCCTCGACGAGGACCGGGCCCTCGGGATCCACGGACACCCGGCGGGGGTCTTGGCGGGGCTCCCGGCAGGGGACTCGGCGGGGGGCCGGGTCCGCGGCGGTCTCAGAGGTTCCGGGCACGGATGACCACCAGCTCTTCCCATTCCTCGGCCTCGTCGGCGAGTCCCTGCGCGTGCAGCCAGGCCCGTCGCGAACGCAGGACCGGCCCCCACGGCACGGAAGCCCTCGCCATGACCCCCGCCGCCAGTCCCGCCCCGGCCAGCCGGTCCACGGTCGTCTCGGCTCCGCACAGGCCCGAGTGCACCAGGAGCAGCACACCACCGGGTCTCAGGAGGTCAGGGGCGCTCGCGCAGATCCGGTCGATGACCTGGCGCCCGTCCGGGCCGGCGTCCCAGGCCCGCTCCGGCCCGTGCGACGGGAGCCGGGTCCCCGGCGCGGGGACGTACGGCGGATTCGCGACGACCAGGTCGAAGCGGCGGCCGGCGGTCCGTACTGCGAAGTCGCCGTGCAGGACGCGCAAGGGCAGTCGCCGGCGCAACGCGTTCAGCCGCGCCGTGAGCACCGCGGGCCAGGAGACGTCGACCGCCGTGACCCGGGCTCCCCTGCCCGCGGCGTGCAGGGCCAGTGCCCCGGTGCCGGTGCCGATCTCCAGGGCGTCGGTGCGCGGCCCGAGCTCCTCGTGGGCGAGCGCCTCCGCGAGGAGGCGGGTGTCCGCCTGCGGCCGGTAGACACCCGGCAGCGCGAACAGGCCGACCGGCAGGGGGCCCGGGGTCAGGGTCGTACTGGACACCGCGTGCCTCCGGGGATCGAACGCGGGCCCGGCAGTGGCGGACCGCGCAACGGATGGGACTGTGCGGCTGCCCCGTCAGACGGTCCCCATCCGGATTCGCGTCGATCTTCGGAGGATCACACGGAATCGGCCGAGCCAGGCCGGTGACCGTGCGGCGCGCCCGCCGGCCCGGTTCCGACCGTGGCTCACGGCCCGGCGCTGCGGCCGGGTCTACCGTGGAGGGGTCCCGTCCCACCCGAGCGGCAGATGAGGCTGACAGCTGTGTCGACGTCGAGCCACGAGATCTTCGGTGCCCCGTGCTGGGTCAGCCTGCTGGCCCGGGATCTCGGCTCCGCCCAGCGGTTCTACGGTGCCGTGCTCGGCTGGGAATTCCGTCCCACGCACCTGGGGCACGGGATGATGGTCGCCTTCCGTGACGGGGCTCCCGTCGCGGGTGTCGGCGCGCTGGGCGGGAGTGCCGACGCGCCGGTGGTGTGGACGCCGTACTTCGCCGTCGACGACGCCGATGTGACCGCCGCACGGATCCGCGAACGCGGCGCCACCATGGCGGTCGGCCCCCTGGCCTTCGGCACCGGGCGAGCCGCCCTGGCGGCGGACCCCGCCGGAGCCGTCTTCGGCTTCTGGCAGGGCGAGGTCGTCCCCGACTGGTCCGTCGGCCGGGGAAGCGCCCCGGCCTGGCTGGAGCTGCGGACCCGCGACGCGTTCGCCGCGGCCATCTTCTACGGGGAGGTCCTCGACTGGGGCAGCGAGCGGTCGTCCTGCTGCACGGTGTCCTACGAGCACGCCCACGTGGTCCTGCGCCACGGCCGCGACACCGTCGCCCGCATCAGCGGCGGCGCGCTCGAAGCGGCGCCCGACCCCGAGGTGCGCCCCCGGTGGCACGTCCACTTCCGCGTACCGGACCTCGAAGCCGCGGTCGACGCCGCCGCCGGCCAGGGCGGCCGGACCGCTTCGCCCGTACAGACGTCCAGCATGAGCCGTTGGATCGTCCTCGCCGATCCCGAGGGGGCGCTCTTCACCGTGGTGGCGCCCCAGGACACCCCTGCCTGACCGTCTAGGACGGAACCTGACCTGGTCCGGTCCTACTGTCGTCACGTCGGCACACGACACACGACAGCAGGAACCGGCAGAGAGGACATTCCGATGAAGCACACCGCCCCCGAGGGGTACACCAGCGTCGCGCCGTGGGTCGTCACCGACGACACGGGCGCGCTGCTCGACTTCATCACCGCCGCCTTCGACGGCGAGGAGATCTCCCGCGTGCCCCTCGAGGACGGCACCATCGGCCACGGCGAGATCCGCGTCGGCGACACGGTCGTACTGGCCTTCGACCGCAGGCCCGACTGGCCGGTGATGCCCGCGCTGCTGCGCGTCTACGTCCCCGATGCCGACGCCGCCATGGCCGCCGCGGTGGCACACGGGGCCACGGTGGTCACCCGGGCCGTCGACAGCGCGTGGGGGGACCGCGGCGGGCGGGTGCGCGACCCGTTCGGCAACATCTGGTGGGTGACGAGCCGGGTCGAGGACGTCGCACCGGACCTGGCCTGGCAGCGGATGTCCGAGCCGAAGTACGCCGAGTCGATGCGCATCGCCCAGGAGACCCTGGACGCCGAACTCGGCGGGCGGGAATCCGGGGTGGCCAGCGCCCCCCGACACCCTGCTCCCTGATCGGCCCCGTTCCGCGGGTCTTCAGTGGCGGCGTGCGCAGGTCCAGGCCCCCATGCCCTGGATCCTGGCGAGTCTCCTCGCCGTCGCGATCTGCTCCGCCTTCGTGGCGAGGTCGGCGCGCGGCGCGTACTTGCGGCCTCCTGCCGCCTTCCAGCTCGACTGGGTGAACTGCAGTCCTCCGTAATGGCCGTTGCCGGTGTTCGCCCGCCAGTTGCCGCCGGATTCACATCGGGCGATGGCATCCCAGTCGGCTTTCGGTCTGGAGTGGACCGTAGCGGCGTGAGCTCCGGACACGTCCAGCAAGGCCACGGTCAACAAGACCGCTGAGGCGAGCAGTTGGCCGAGCATGCGCCGGCTGGGCCGGTCCTTCCGGTGGCACGACATCAGTCCTCCTTCGCTGTTGGGGCGGACCTGCCGCGAACAGCGGGCGGGCCCGCGTACGACCGCCTTCGGGTCGTGGCCACAGCAGAGCACGAGCCGACGCGCTTCCCGCGGCACTTGAGGTCGGTGAGGGGAAGACGCCACCCGAACGGACGCTCTACGACCCCTCGCGAAGGCGCTCCGAGGCCCCGGGGCGGCGCTCCACCCGGCCGATCGCCCGCGCCGCCGATGCGGCTTCGTGTTGCTCCAGTGGGCTGACGTGGCGCTCCTGAAGTGCCACGATGATCCGTGCTTCAACAGTGTGCCGTTCGGGACGCGGTGAGAGCGGTGACAGCGCGTCCCGGTGGCAGCCCTACCCCACGAAAGGGCGGACACCCCATGCGCGTCACACCCCTCGTATCGTCCTTAGGCAGCGAGCAGGGCACAGCCGTGGACGACATACGGCTCTACTACAGCCACAAGACACAGGAGATCCTCCAGAAGTACGGCCCGGGTCCCCGCGTCCACTTCCACGTGGGGCTGTACCCGGACGGCCCGCCGGACACCACCGTCTCGCAGAACATGCTCAAACAGCGCATGCTCGACGCCCAGGAACGGATCGTCGAGCACGCGGCCCGGTCCTGGGGCGCGTACGAGGCACCTCCCCGGCGGCTGCTGGACATCGGCTGCGGGCTGGGCGGTACGTCGCTGTACTGGGCGCAGGAACACGGGGCATCGGTCACCAGCCTCACCCTCGCCGAGGAACACATCCCGATCGTCCGGCACTTCGCCCGGCACGCCGGGGTCGACGGGCGGGTGCATCCCGTACTGGCGGACGTGCACGACCTGGACGAGACCCGGGCGTACGACGCCGTCTACGCCAACGAGAGCAGCGGCTACACCGACCGGACGCGGCTCTTCGACGTCGTGGCCAAGGCGCTGGAGCCCGGCGGATGGTTCGGGATCCAGGAGCACTTCGCGGGCCGCTCCGAGTGGCGCGAGTTCATCGACGACTACTACAGAACGCGGCTGGGGCTGCGCGGGGAATACCTGGCCGCGGCCGAGGCGGCCGGCTTTGAACTCGCGCACGAGGAGGACGTGACGGACTCGGTGGCGGAGTTCTGGGTGCAGTCCATGGCGTGGAACACCGCCGAACTCGACCGCCTCCGGGCGGACGCCCACGTCAAGCCCGGTGCGTGGACCCGCGAACGGCTCGAACAGTCGACGCTCGCACACAGCAGGTTCTTCCGCCTCTGGCGTGACCACGCGGTGCATACGCGGCTGCTGCACTTCCGGTTGGGAGGTGGCCGATGACGGTGTCGTCCTCACCCTCACCGGCGCCGCGCCCCTCGCGCCTCGGTGCGCGCCTGCCGTCGTTCTACTGCCCCCTGGAGCGCGACCTCCTCCATCCCGAGGCGAAGCAGGTGGAGGCCCGGGCGGTCGCGTGGCTGGACGCCTTCGGCCTGTACCCCGATCCGGTCGAGCGCGCGTGGGGGCTCGCCACCCACAGCGCCGACTTCTCCTGTCGCATCATCCCCGCCGGGAACGTGGAGGCGCTGCTGCTGTTCACCGAGTGGAACTACTGGGCCAACGCCGTGGACGACTGGCAGGATTCGGGTTCCGACGAGGTGGGGACGAGCGCCGTCGTCGAACACGGGGCCCGGCTGCTGCGGACCATCGAGGACCCCGGGGCGTCGGTGCTGCCCGAGGGAACCATGACCCGCGCGCTCCTGGACCTGGTGCACCGCACCCATGACCTGCTCACCCCCTACGAGTTGCGCCGGTTCGTCGAGGGGACGCGCGACTGGCTGCTCGGGGCTGCCTGGCGCGCCGCCCAGGCCGAGGCGGGGACCATGCCGGGGCTGAACGACTTCGTCGCCATGGGTCCGTTGGCGAACGGTACGCGTTTCTCGCTGACCTGGTCCGACGTCGCACGCGGGGACCGCCTGCCGGCGGACGCGCTCTGCTCCCCCGCCCTGACGGCATTGACGGACGCGGCGGGGTTCGTCGTCAGCGCGGACAACGACCTGTTCTCCTACGACAAGGACGACCACCTGGAGCCGCGCGAGGTGAACCTCGTCAACGTACTGGCCCACCAGGAGAATTGCTCTCCCGCCGAGGCGGTTCCGCTCGCGGTGGCCCTGCGCGACCGGGTGATGGTCCTCTTCACCAGGCTGCGGGCGCAGCTGGAGGACGACGCGGACGCAGCGGGCTCAGCGGACGGCGCGGACGGCCCGGACGGCGAACTGCGGCGCCATCTGGCCGCGTTGGGTCACTACGTGGCCGGCTCCATCGCGTGGCAGAGCCGTGCCCCCCGGTACGCGAGCCCCCGCAACCGGCACGAACTGCCGCTCGCGGAGGCCCGGTTCACGCTCCGGTACGCCGATGCCCCCAGCGTCGGCGGAACCGAGCCGCCGGAAGTGCCGGCCCTCGCCTCCTGGTGGCGGCGGGTACGCGACTGAGCAAGGTCGGGCCCCGGCCGAATTCGGCCGGGGTCCTGGCGCGGGCGGCCGCCCTCAGCGGCGGCCGAAGAGCCGGCGCCACCAGCTGACGCCACGGCGACGGCGGCCGCCGACCGCGGGCGCCGCCGTCGGCTGCGGCGGGATGAGCGCGTGTACGGGGTGCCCGGCCGGCTGCTCCTCCTGGGGCTGCGGGAGCGGCACGGAGCGCGGGGCGAACCGTACCGGCAGCGACAGCAGGTGGCGTGACATGAGGGTGCCCCGCCATTGGAGCTCGCTCGCGTCAACGGCCAGCTGGAGGTCGGGCAGCCGGTCCAGCAGGACCTCGATGCCGGTGTCGGCGATGGCCCGCCCGATGTCCTGGCCCGGGCACTCGTGCGGTCCGCTGCTGAAGGCCAGGTGGGAGCGGTTGCCGTGGACGGAGACCAGGGGATCCGGGCGGATCTGCGGGTCGGCGTTGCCCGCCGCCAGGCCGAGCAGGATCATGTCGCCGGCCTTCACCTGCTGGCCGCCGAGCAGGGTGTCACCGGTGGCCCAGCGCCCGATGATCGTGTTGATCGGTGGGTCGTCCCACAGGACCTGCTCCAGGGCGTCGGGCAGGGTCATGTGGCCTCCGGAGAGGCTGGCCCGGAAGCGGGGGTCGGTCAGTACGGTCCGCAGCGTGTTCGCGATGAGGTTGGCGGTGGTCTCGTAGGCCGCGATCAGCACGACGCGCAGGTGCATCAGCACCTCGGTGTCGCTCAGGTTCGCGGGGTGCTCGATCAGCCAGGACGCCAGGTCGCGGGCGGGCCGGGCCTTGCGCTCCACGACCAGGTGTTCCAGCGTGGCGGTGACGTAGCGGTCGCTCTGGAGGGCCGTCTCGGTGCCCTGGAGCATGTCGCGTGCCGCGTTGACCAGCAGGGGTCCGTGTTCGTCGGGTGCCCCGATGAGCTGCGTCATGACCAGCATGGGGAGCTGGTCGGAGAAGGCCGACACCAGGTCGGCGTACCCCTCGGCCGCGATCTGGTCGACGAGCTGGTTGGCGAAGCGGGTCACGTAGCGGCGGATGCCGCGCTTGTCGAAGCGCTCCAGGGACTCCACCACGGCCGAGCGCAGCCGCTCGTGAACGGGCCCGTCGGTGAAGTTGCAGACCGGTACCCAGGAGACCATGGGGCCGAGCGGGGTGTCGGCCGGTACCCGGCCCTCTCTCATGTCGCGCCAGCCCCGGGGGTCGCGGGCGAAGCGCGAGGACGTGCGTGCCACGTCCAGGTTCTCCCGGTGGCCGAGGACCAGCCAGGCCGGAAGGTCCCCGCTCACCAGTACGGGGGCCACCGCGCCGTGTTCGGCCCTCAGCTTCTCGTACAGCGCGAGGGGGTCGGCCTGGGCCTCCGCTCCGTGGAGCCGGTACAGGCCGCCCGCCGTCGCCGCCGCGGCGTGGGCGGGGCACTCGGGCGGTGGGGTGGGGGTGGTGCTCACATTGCCTCCTGGGTGGCTGCCTGGGAGTGCAGGTAGCGCATGAGGGTCAGCAGGACATCGCGGGACGAGTCCCGCCGTCTGGCGTCGCAGACGAGGATCGGGACGGCGGGGGGCAGATCGAGGGCCTGGCGCAGTTCCTCCACCGGATGCTCGGGCGCGCCGGGGAAGGAGTTGACGGCCACGACGAAGGGGACGCCCCGCTCCTCCAGTCGTCCGATGACGTCGAAGCTGATCTCCAGCCGTCGGGTGTCGAGGAGTACGACCGCTCCGAGCGCGCCCTCGAAGAGTCCGCGCCACAGGAACCAGAAGCGCTCCTGCCCTGGTGTTCCGAACAGGTACAGGACGAGTTCGTCGTTGATGCTGATGCGGCCGAAGTCCATGGCCACGGTGGTGGTGATCTTGCGGGCCACGCCCCAGGTGTCGTCGACACCGACGCCGGCCCTGGTCATGGTCTCCTCGGTCGTCAGCGGCTTGATCTCGCTGACCGCACCGACCATCGTCGTCTTGCCCACGCCGAAGCCGCCGACGATGACGACTTTCACGGCGGCCGCGGCCGTCTGCGGGAGTATGTCCGCCTCGCGCGGCCCGGCGGGCGGCTCAGAGTTTCTGAAGTCCATCGATCACTGCCTCGATCAGAGCAAGGTCGGGTAGCTGCGCGGCGGGAACGGGCGGGCGGACGTACACCCGCTGAGCGGCCATCAGGTCTCCGACCAGCACGGTGACGGCGCTCACGGGCAGGCCGGCGTACGCGGCGATCTCGGCCACCGACAGCGGTGACTGGCACATCCGGAGGATGGCCGCCTGCTCGGGCTGCATCTCGGGCCGGGCGTGCCCTTTGGCCACGACTAAGGTCACGAGGTCCAGATGGACGGCGGTGGAGGGTCCACTGCGTCCGCCGGTGATGACGTAGAGCCGTTCGGGGCTGCCGTCCTCCCAGCTGGTGGTGGGCGGCTCATTCACGCGGGCTGCCCGTCATGTCGGGGCGGGCTGCTCAGGTGGTCCCCCATTCGGGTCACCAGGTTGCGCATCTGCGCGCCCATCAGGCCCGCGTCCACGCCCTCGTCGGCGAGGACCGCGAGGTAGGAGCCGTCGCCGGCGGCCATCAGGTAGAAGAACCCGCCGTCCATCTCGATCACGACCAGGCGCATCCTGCCCTCGGAGCGGGGCAGTTCCGCGGCCACCGCCCCGGCGAGGCTCTGCAGGCCCGCGCAGGCCGCCGCCAGGCGGTCGGCCGTGTCGGTCTCGGCCCCGTACTGCGCCACGCAGAGCCCGTCCGCGGACAGGACGATCACGTGCCGCGTTTGCGGCACTCCGGCGGCCAGGTCCTTGAGCATCCAGTCCATGCTGCTGATTCGCTGAGTCATCACTGCTTACGCCCCCTTGGTCGCTGAACCCGACGCGCCCTCGGCGCCCGGCGCGTCGTGGCCGGGCGCGCCGGACAGTCCGCTGTGGAAGGCCTCCAGCCACATTCCGGGGCCCTGGTCGTCCGCCGGCTGCGGCTCCGCGGCCGGCCGGACGTCGAAGGTGGTGGCACGGTCCTTCCGGCGTCGCTGCGGCAGGCCCGTCGCGGTGCGTCCGGTGTCCGGCTGCCCGCCGCCGGCGGGAGCCGGCCTGGGGACCGGAGCCGGTGCGTGGCGGGGCGCGGAGACTCCGCCCGGCGAGCGGTCGAAGGGGTGCTCGCGCGGTGTGGCGGCCACGGCCCTGGGCCCCGAGGAGGAGCCGATGCCGTGGGCGAGACCCGTCGCCGAGGACGCCGTGGTGATGAGGTGCTGCGGCACGATGACGACGGCGCGTACGCCGCCGTACGCCGACGAGCGCAGGGAGACCTGGAACCCGTACGCCTGTGCCAGCCGGCCGACCACCGCGAGGCCCAGCCTCGGCGTCTCGCCCAGGTCGTTGAGGTCGATCCCGGACTGCGCCTGCGCGAGCATCTTCTCGGCGCGGCCGCGGGCCTCCTCGCTCATGCTGAGGCCACCGTCCTCGATCTCCACGGCGATGCCCGACTGCACCTCGACGGCGGTGAGGTGGACCCGGGTGTGCGGCGGCGAGTACCGGGTGGCGTTGTCCAGCAGCTCCGCCAGGGTGTGGATCAGCGGTTCCACGATCGGGCCGACGACGGCGACCTCGGTGACGGAGTGGAGCTCCACCCGCTGGTAGTCGATGATCCTCGACATCGCGCCGCGCATCACGCTGTACAGCGTGACGGCCCTGCTCCACTGGCGGCCGGGGCGCGCACCGCCGAGGACCGAGATGGAGTCGGCGAGCCGGCCGATGAGGGCGGTGCCGTGGTCCAGTCGCAGGAGGTCGCCGAACACGTCGGGGTTGCTGCCGTGCCGGTCCTCCATCTCGCGCATCTCGTGGGCCTGCTGGTGGACGATCGCCTGCATGCGGCGGGCGACGTTCACGAAGGCCCGCTGCGCCGAGTCGCGCAGGCTCTCCTCGTTGTCGACGGCGTCGATGACGTGGGACAGCACGGCCTGCAGGGCGGCGCGGAAGCGCGGGGTCAGGGCCTTGTCGTTGCCCCAGCGGTCGCCCTGTCCGCCGCGCCCGCCCAGGGCGGTCAGCACCTCCTCGGCCAGCTCGCCCCTGCGCAGTCGCTCGATGGCCTCGGGCAGCACCACCTGGGACAGGCGGGCCGCCTCGGTCTCCTGCCGGGACAGGGCGTGCCGGAGGGCGGCGACCTGGGCGCGCTCGGCGGCGAGCGCGCGGCCACGCCGTAACGCCTCGACGAACACCGCTGCCGCGCAGACGGCGGCCACGGCGATCAGTGCGGTGCCGAACGGTGCCGCGGAGGAGGCGAGAGCGCCGACCAGGCAGGCGGCGGCCACGAGGGCGATCGTGGGCATCAGCCGGCCTACTCTCCCCTCCACGTGGGCGGTTTCGGGGGGAATGTCTCTTTGCTCCATCGGCGTCCTCGAACTATCGAAAAGGGGGGACCTTCTGACCGGTGGGCGGGAGCATAACTACGCCCAACTTCCCGCACGTGTGGTTTCGTTGGAGTTCATCGGACCGGAGGAACCGATATGCGCCAAGGTCAGCGCCCGATTCCGGCGCAGGCGGGGGCCCCGCCGCGGCGCGTGGCGGCGTAGTGGGAGGTCGAGGGGGTGCCGGCGCCGTGCACGGCGGGTAAACCGGCGCTCACCCTCCGATCGGTTCCGGCCGCACCTCTTGGTCGGGCAGTGGCGTCCCGGGCGGAAATGCGCTAGGTCATGTCCGGGGCGCGCGGTGCGGGATCGGCTGCCCCACACTGGTAGCCAGGCACCCCATACCGCTGGTGCCGTCCGGATCCCGGTGGGCGGGAGGCGCCGCATGGTCATCAGTCACCGCATCGCCGAGGACACCCTGCACGTGCGGATCCTGCAGGAGCTGGACGTCACGAACCGGTCCGCGGCCGCCCTGCAGATCGAATCCCTCGTCCACGCGCACCGCCCCTCCCGGGTGACGGTCGAACTGCCGACCGACTCTCCCTCCCCCATGACCTTCAGCGCGCTGGCCCGCGCACAGCGGATGTGCCAGAGCCTCGGCATCCCCCTCACCGCGACCGGGCCCGGCGAACACGCGACCCCGCTGCACCTCGGCCCCGATACCGGCGCGGGCGCGAGCCGGCCCCGGTCACTGGAGCACGGGGCACGCCACGACCACTGACCCTCAGGGTGTGGTTCTGCTGTGGTCGAGCCGTTCGACGCGCGCCACGTTCTCCCGGTCCTCGGCGTCCGCGCTCGCCTCGGCGGCGAACCAGGCGTCGAGGATCTCCGTGAGGAGCGGTTCCGAGGTCAGGCGCAGGCTGAGCGCGAGCACGTTGGCGTCGTTCCAGCGGCGCGCACCGTCCGCCGTGTAGGCGTCCGTGCACAGGGCCGCGCGTACGCCGGGAACCTTGTTCGCGGCGATCGACGCGCCCGTACCGGTCCAGCAGCACACGACGGCCTGGTCGGCGTTCCCGGCGGCGACCTCGCGGGCCGCCGCCTCCGAGCAGGCTGCCCACTGCGGATCGTCGCCTGGGCTCAGCGCCCCGTACGTCACCACGTCGTGTCCGCGGTCGCGCAGTTGCCCGAGGAGTGCGCGAGCCACGGGTTCGTCCATGTCCGAGGAAACGGAGATCCGCATGCCCCGACACTAACCGACCACAACAGGTGGACCGGAGCCGGAACGGCTCACTCGGCCAACCGATCGAGGCGGTCGAGGCGGTCGAGGCCGGCCGGGTCCGGGTGGAGATGCGCCGCGGCGAGGTTCTCCTCCAGGTGGCCGATTCGAGAGGTGCCCGGAATCGGGAGAATGACCGGAGAGCGGTGAAGGAGCCATGCGAGCGAGACCTGTGCCGGGGTGGCGTTGAGTTCGGCGGCCACGGCGGCGATCTCGGCCGACGTGTCCGACGCCGCCGTGGCGACCGGCCGCCACGGCAGGAACGCGATCCCCGCCGCTTCGCACGCGGCGAGCACCGGCTCGTGCTCGCGGTCGAGCAGGCTGTAGCGGTTCTGCACGCTCGCGACGTCGACGATCTCGCGCGCCCGGTCCAGTTCCGTGACGGTGACCTCGGACAGTCCGATCCGTCCGACCTTGCCCTCGGTCCGGAGTTCCCGCAGGGCACCGAGCTGATCCGCCAGGGGCACCGCCGGATCGATGCGGTGCAGCTGGAGCAGCTCGATCCGCTCGACGCGCAGCCTGCGGAGGGCGTGTTCGACCTGCCCGCGCAGCACATCCGGCCGGGCGTCGAGCTTCCATCCGGCTGGGGAGGCCGAGCGTGCGACTCCGACCTTGGTGGCGATGGTCAGCCCGTCCACGTAGGGGTACAGGGCCTCGGCGAGGAGTTCCTCATTGGCTCCCCAGCCGTACATGTGGGCGGTATCGATCAGCGTGACGCCCAGCTCGACGGCCCGCCGGGCGACCGCCAGAGAGCCCTCACGGGCGGGACCCGGCTCACTCGGCAGCCGCATGGCTCCGAACCCGAGCCGCCGTACACCCAGATCCCCGCCGATACGAAACATGTCCACTGTCATGCCGCCTCCGCCCCCTCGATCAAGGACCAACGCTAACAGCGCGGTTGACCTTGGGTCGGGTCACCACCGTGACCTGCGGAGATGCCGCCGTTCCGACATGTGGCCCGATTCCTGGCGAGTGGCCATGAGGGAGGTAGTGTCCTCCGGTCACGGACGGCAACCGGGTCGTCCGTTCAACCCAGGGGTACCACCATGACTGATCTGAACTCACTGCGGGCAAGCCTTGCGTCGGGTGCGCACGAGTTCGCCGACACCCTGGCCTTCGTCGCCGCGCATTACTCGTATCAGCCGCAGGCGTTCCGCAACGGGGAGCTGGAAAATGCCGCGGGTGAGAACGAGGGTTCCTGCAAGACGCTGGGACTGGCCCTGCTGGAAGGGCTGAGCGACCAGGAGGCCCTGCAGGCATTCGGTGAGCACTATCGCAGCGTGCTGACGACGCCGGACAGCACCGATCACGCCAACATCCGCAACCTCATGGTCCACGGCCTGACAGGGGTGCGCTTCGCCGGGCAGCCCTTGGCCCGCAAGAGCTGAAAGCGCTTCCGCGGGAAGGCCCGGTCGGGGGGGGGGTGGCGGGGCGCGCCGGCCCCCCCCCCCCCCCCCCCCCCCCGGGCCCCCCCCCCCCCCCCCCTTTTTTTTTTTGCGCCAGCGGGGTGGGGGGGGGGGCCCACCGCACGGGGGGGGCCCCCGCCGCGGCGGG